>CAVXRP010000013.1:0-102825 GCA_963764105.1 Bryobacterales bacterium | reverse complement strand
GGTAAACGGCTGCTTTCATGACTGTCCCAGAGCAGCGTAGCACGCGCGCCGCGCCAGTTCGAACTCCGCTTCAGCCAGAGCAGACCTTCCCATGCGCCACGAAACACATCCCGAAAGGAGGAACACTGTAGCGAGTCTCGGTCAGTTACTCGTAAGCGCAAAGGATCTGTGCTCTAAAGGTAGTGGGCAATGACAATCTGGAATTGGAAAGCTGCGTTTATGAGCGCTTTATATCGAGCGCCCATCTTCTTCTTGACAAGCCTGCGCGCCGGCTGGCGGTTGGCGATCTCCGCGATGTTCGCCGAAACCATGTTTCGCGTGGTGACTTCGGGTTTGTACGGCGCCGCCACCCAGGCGATTCGCAAATGGGAGCCCACCTGGTTAGCGATTCTGATTGTGCTGTTGATCGCCCCAGCCGCCGTGCAGGTTCTCGAACTCGGCGTTCATCTGGTCAGCCGAACACCCAATTTAAAGGCGGGGATTCTAGTATCGACGTTAATGACGGCCATCGCATCACTGTTCAATTGGTATGCGATGCGGCAGGGAACCATGCTGACGGGCACTGAGGCCAAACCATTCTGGTCGGATATCAAACGATTTCCAGCGCTGATTTACGGCTTCCTGATGGCTATTCCGCGGATGTTACTAGGCCGCAGGCTAGACGGCTGACCGAGTTACCGGGTACGGCTACTTTTTCCGGGCGCGGCTTCTTTCTCGAATATGGCGACTGACTCAGCCGCTTCGCCGCGTCCACTCGGCTGTTTCACTTCACGCAGAATCCTGCCGCCCTCTGCCAACGTCCAGGTCTGCTTCGATGGTATTTCTTTCCCTCGCTCGTGTTCGATGGTATCGAAAATAAGGGAATCGCCATCCCGTGTCACCTTGGTATGAAACTCATCCCCATCCAGACCTTTATAAACAAGCTCCGGTCCGCCAATTTCGTATTTAAGATCCAACGTGCGTACACCTTGGGCGGTTCTGTTCGTTATCCGCACCGTTAATGTGCTGCCGCTCTGCTGGATGCTCAGTTTTCGCACAAGCTTCGCTTTGCGTATAGGTACGCTCCGCAACAGATCCTGCTGCCATACACCGGAAAAATCAACCGCAGTCTGCGCACGCAACGAAGGGAGGAAAAGACATACAAATAGAGTCAGCGCAAGCCGCGCACAATAAACGTTCTTCCTATTCACGATTGACAACAATATCACCGTTTCGTTGCAGGGCGATGAACGCTTATGATACATTGGTATTTATGTACCAAGATACTGAAGGTGCGGCGCACACAGTTGAACGCGTCCAGACCGGCGTACGGATTGAGAAGAGGA
The DNA here is from genome assembly GCA_963764105.1 of Bryobacterales bacterium. GTDB lineage: Bacteria > Acidobacteriota > Terriglobia > Bryobacterales > Bryobacteraceae > Bog-105. The sequence goes on along the minus strand of CAVXRP010000013.1, from coordinate 101,500 downwards.
TTCTAAAGGTGATGAAAGCGCTGGCCGAGTATCACGACATGACGCTGGGCGACTTGATCGAAGGGATTGTCCTGCATGCCTTCGAGGGCAAGTCGCCGTTCGGAAGCGAAAGCTTAAAGCTCATTGCCGAATTGAAAAGTATCTATCATCTCGACCTGGACGCCGGCGCCAGCCACAAGCTCATCGAGCGCAAGGTGCAGAGGAAGAAGCGATGATGAGTGGGCAGGCGGGTCTTACGATTTTGCGGTTTGTGCTAGGGATCGTGGTGGGCGCTTATAGCTTCGAGTTGATCGTGACTCAACTTCGCGGCCACCCTCACCACCTGCTGCTGATACTGGCACTGGCGGAGCTGGCAGGAGCCATTCTGTTCCTCATTCCCCGAACACTGCGGCTGGGTGGGTTTACGCTCATCGCGGTATTCGCCGCTGCCTCGCTCTTTCACGTGCTGCATGGCGACTATAACAGTGTGGGTTTTTTGGCGGTTTATGGCGCGGCGGCACTCGCAGTGGTTGCTAACCGGAGGCTTGTATGACCGATGACAATTTTATCGACCAACTGGAGGCGTGCACCCTCAAGGAGGAGAGGTTTCATCACGCCGATCACTTACATGCGGCTTGGCTCTACTTTAAGCGCTTTCGCGCGACGGAAGCAATCGCGAGGTTTTCAGACGTCTTGCGCTCCTACGCGACATCTCTGGGCAGATCGGACCGCTATCACGAAACCATCACCTGGGCCTATCTGCTTCTAATCAACGAGCGAATGCACAGAGCGCAATCCGGGGCGACTTGGGAACAGTTCGTGGCTGCTAACGGCGATTTGTTCGATTGGAAGAATTCGATTCTGGCAAAGTACTATCGGCCGGAAACGCTGGCGTGTGGGCTGGCACGAGAGGTTTTCCTGCTGCCGGATCGATTCGATGAGTCATTGAACCCATAGGCTAGGCTGAGCTGAGTGAAATGGCGCAGCCTTGCGCGTCACGAGCGAGCGCGAGGCAGCCAGAACCGTCCCTTTTGATATCTGTGCAAGCTCGGCCAAGGTGGGCAATCATACAGCGGCGGGATAGAAGGGTTTGGCCGCTCCCTTGCTGAAAGGGAGGCACAGGCGGCTAACTCAATGAGAAAGTTCCAATTACTTTTAGTAACATCGACTCTGGCTTATTTTTCGAGTGGCGTGAATGGCGAACCCATTGTGGGGATTGGCAACAGCGGAAATCTAGCAAAGCCCGGCATCCTCTACTCGGTGAATCCGATCACGGGAGCGGTAACAGCGCTGGGGCCGTCCGGAACATCGGCAGCCTACTACCCAATCAGCCCGTCACCAGTGATCGGCAGTTACTTCGCGCTCTCGCCGGTTAATCACTATCTGCTGAGTTATCCGCAAGCTGGGGCTTTCGACTCACCGGGGTTCGCCCTTTGGGACTGTTCGGAGAACTACCCCCCGACCTGCCCGGCGGCTTTGAACGACTTGGCTTACGATTCGTCGAATGGGAAGCTCTTTGCGCTCACATCTGGCTATAACCAATTTCCCGAGGGCATTCTTCAGGTGACGAATACCGGAGCCAGCTTCCCTAATAGACCCTATTCGCAGATCTTACAGGCCCGCTACCCTGGCCTCGGTATTCCCTCCGGTTCGTTCCCGGCGATGACGCTCATCGAGTACATTCAAGGGTTAGGTTTATATGGTACCGACGGACACTCAGCCTACCTGATCAATGAGACGACCGGGGCTGTGACCGATTTACCCACACTCACCTACACGGGACCCGTCATCACGGGCCTGGCGTACGATCCTGATAGCGGTCGCCTGATTGGTACCTCGGGGACAATACTCCCGGGACTGGCAACGAGCGACATTTACAGCATCGATCCCCTAACTGGAAAGGTGACTCTGTTGAATTCCGACGCGCCGGATATGTATGGATTGAGCGCGGTTACGGTTTCACCTGAGCCTTCATCAATGCTGCTGATACTGGGCTTTCTCGGGTTGTGGCTGGGATGCGGAGCGCGTAACGCCTGCGTGAGATGAGCGTCGGCGGTGGACGACGCGGCGACAGTCGCCGGGGCGGTAATCGATTTCGCCTTCTTGCGCAGGTGATACCATCCCTCCTGAATGCCTGCAACTGGAAAAGTAAAAGTCGGCATCATCGGCTCGCAATTCGAAGCCGATATCCATGCCGCGTCCTTCCAACTCATGCCCGAAGAAGCCGAAGTCGTCGCCATCGCATCGCCGACCCCCGGCAATGCCGAAAAGCTCGCCAAACGCTACGGCATTCCGCGCGTCTTCCTCGACTATCGCGAGATGCTCAAAGAGCCGGATATCGAGATGGTCACCATCACCGCGCCTAACTCTTTTCACGCGCAGATGACCATCGATATCGCCAAGGCCGGCAAGCATGTCGTCTGCGAAAAGCCTCTCTGCATGACACTCGCTGAAGCCGACGAGATGATCGACACCTGTAAACGCCAGGGTGTCCTCTTGGCTTATGCCGAAGAACTCTTCTTCACTCCCAAATACGTCAAGGCTAAAGAGATGGCCGACCAGGGCGCCTTCGGGCGCGTTTATCTCGTTAAGCAAAGCGAAAAACACTTCGGCCCACACAGCGCCTGGTTCTGGGATATGGACAAAGCCGGCGGCGGGGCATTTATGGATCTTGGTTGCCATGGCATCGCCTTCTGCTATTGGTTCTTAGGCCGTCCTGCCATCAAGTCGGTCTATACACAACTCGCGACCAACGTCCACTCCGCGAAAACGAAAGGTGACGACGAAGCCATTTGCATCCTCGAATTCGCAGGCGGCGCCATCGGCATGATTGAAAACAGTTGGGCCCGCCGCGGCGGCATGTCAGACCGCAGCGAAATCTATGGCGAAGGAGGCGTCACTTATGCCGACCTCCACATGGGCAACGCGCTACCCACTTATAGCGAATACGGTTTCGGCTACGCTGTCGAAAAGGCTCCCAGCACCCAGGGCTGGAGTTATCCCGTCTTTGAAGAGCACTGGAACTATGGCATACCTCAAGAGATGCGCCATTTCGCGCGGGCTGTACGTGGCAAAGAGGCGCTGCAGGCCACGGGCGAAGATGGCCGGGTTGTCATGCAGGCGCTTTATGCGGGCTATGCTTCCGCTGGCCTCGGACAAAAAGTGCAAATGCCCTATCAGCCAAAAACTAGCAAGCCAATTGACGAATGGCTGAGCAGGAAGAGCAAATAGGCGATGGCGAACCAAAGTCCGGACCGTCGCGCTGTCCTTGAGATGCTCGCTAAAGTCGCAGTCGTGAGTCAGTTTCCGGGCTTCAGCCGGTGGAGTTTCGCCTCCGAACACGAGCACTCAGCCGCTCCCAAAGCTGCCGCCTATCAAGCGCAGTTCTTTACACCTTCCGAATACGCATTGCTCGATCAGCTCACTGAACTCATCATTCCCCGCGATGAAACGCCCGGCGCGCACGATGCCGGCGTAGGCGAATTCATAGATCACATGGTGGCCCACGATCCCGCGATTCAGTTCCCATTCCGCCGTGGCCTTGGGCTTGTGAATACACTGGCCTTCGAAACGGAGAGTCGGGAGTTCATGAGCCTCCCTCCAGAAAAACAGACAGATCTGCTGCGCACCATCGCCACTCCGAACCAAACGGAGATCGAAGGTCCGGCGTTTTTCAACCTCCTCCGCAGCTACACAGTCATGGGTTATTACACGACTCGCATCGGCCTCGAAGCCCTTGACGATCCTGGGCTTCGGCTCTATTCTGCGTCGCCTGAATGTCCGCATAAAGACGATCCGGAGCACCTTCATCTCCCACCTCCCAGGTACTAACGATATGGCTACGAAAACCTATGACGTCATCGTGATCGGCACCGGCGCGGGTGGTGGCATGGCCCTTCACACTCTCTGCAAAGCTGGGCTCAGTGTCTGTGCTTTGAATGGGAGCCGCCGCCTCGATCCTAAGAAAGACTTTCGCAACCACAAGCAGCCGTATGATATGCCCTTTCGCGGATTTGGCGATCCACAAAAGAGCAAGAACTATATCGGCTACATGGACAACGAATACACCGAAGGCATTTGGGAGCATGATATCGCCTTCACCACCGCCCCCGGCACTGAGTGGACCTGGCGGCGCTGTTTCGCTGTCGGCGGCAAAACGAATTTCTGGGGACGCTCTTCGGCGCGCTTCAGCGATATCGATTTCCAGGCGGCCTCGCGCGATGGCTACGATACCGATTGGCCCATCACCTACGAAGAGATCGCTCCTTACTATAGCCGCGTCGAACGCCTGATCGGCGTGGCCAGCACCATCCAGCATCGCCCCAGCAATCCCGACGGCGAATATCTGCCGCCCATGAACTTTCGTTGTATTGACCGCATCCTCGAAAGCGGCGCTCACAAAATCGGCATCCCTTATCTGCCCGACCGCATTGCCCAACTCACGCGCAATTATAACGGCCACCCGGCCTGCCATTATTGCGGCAATTGTACCGAAGGCTGCGATACCGGCTCGTTCTTCTCCACACCTTGGTGCCTGCTGCCCGAGGCCGAAAAATCGGGACGTCTGGAGATTCGCACCAACGCCTTAGCGAAAAATATTCTGGTTGATGGCGACGGCCGCGCCGCGGGTGTTGCTTATATCGACCGAGATACAAAACAAGAAATCGAAGTGCGTGCGCGAGCCGTCGTCGTGGCGGCTTCGTGCGTTGAGTCTGCCCGTATCTTGCTTAATTCTAAATCGCGACACTGGCCGACCGGTATCGCCAACTCGAGCGGACAGGTGGGCCGAAACTTGTGCGATCACTTATACGGCACAACCGCGCGCGGCTACTTACCGCAGTTACTCGGCCAACCCAGTTTTCCCGACAATGTTTCCGCCAGCACCATCGCCTGGCTGCCACGCTGGCAAAATCTAAATAATCCGCACCAAGAGAAATTCATTCGCGGCTATTCCATTTACCCCGACGGCGGCTGCGCCGGATTTCCCGGTTATTACCATTCCATCCCTGGCTTCGGCCGTGACTTCAAACGCGAAATCAAACGGCGCTATCCAACTCCAGTGAGTTTCTATGTGCAAGCTCCCACGCAGCGTAGTGACAATAACTATGTCGATATCGACCCCACTGTCAAAGACATCTACGGCATCCCCGCGGCGCGCCTCCACTTTGCCTGGGACCAGAACACTCTCTTGATGTGGGAGCACGCCAAACACGCCACCGAACAACTCATCCGCGCGAGCGGCGGCGAATATCTCGGCGCCGGCGAAATCGATATTCCGGGTACCAGCTTGCATGAGACTGGCACTCTCCGCATGGGCAACGATCCCCAGAAGTTTGTCACCGATCGTTTTGGCCGCACGCATGACGTACCCAATCTCTACATCTGCGACGCCAGCGTCTTTCCTAACTGCACGGATAAGACGACGACTATCTCAATCCTGGCGTTTTCGTTGCGCTCGAGTGAGCATTTGGTTGAGAATTTTCGGCGATAGTCGCGCCGGCTAGGCAGCAGTTACCAACGCATTCAGTGGATTTACGCGAACATTGCCAGCCGGTCCGCTTTCCTTGCAATCGGTAGCAATTCGGCATACCGTCGGTTACGCTGGGAGCAGGACACAAGGAACTTTCCCGATGACTCTGACCATCAATATTTCAGAAAAGCTGGACGCGGCACTTAAAGCGCAAGCCCTGGCGGCGGGAACTTCGGAAGCCGGTTTGTCGAGAAGGTTCTTGAACAGGTACTTGACCCGAATCCGCCGCCGCTGAAAGAGCAAACCCCGGCCTCCGGCCCTCTGCAATCCCGCCCGCTTTCGGCCAGAATTCGCGAACTCTGGTCCGACATGCCCGCTGAGGAGCGCGCCGAATATCCCCAAGGCGGCGCATTTCAAATTGACCATCGCGTTTACGGCTTACCGAAAAGATGACGGTAGTTTTCGCTCGTTAGCCGGTAGGCCCATGGTCACGACGAACCAGGTCCTCAATGAGTTCCTCACGCTTTTCGGCGTTAGGTCTCCGGTTGCGTCGCAGGGCCGTGGAAACCGTCCGTGAACTGGAGAGCGATCCGAACATCCTAATCCTAACGCTAAGCCGGCGGCGCTTGCATGGACGCGCCGATTTTGGACGCCAGCTTCTCCATTTTTCCGCGTTCACAACTTTTCAAAACTTTTTAAAAAACCTCTAACCTTCAATCCCTCAATGATTTCCCGCCAATACCTCATGTTGATTCGACCCCTGCCCGAACGCCGCATCCCCTAACCTGAGCCTGTGTGGACCTCGTCCGCCTCGTTTAAAGAAAGCACGCTCATGCCAACACGCCTCACTCACCAAACAATCACCCTTGCCCGCCACAAAATCGCTCTCCCACCTTGGCGGGAAAAACTCCCCCCTCTGACCTCCAAAAAACCGATCATTTCCCGTCGCCCGGCACTATTCTTTATACGCGGGAAAGAAACGCTTCCCAACGCGCCTTTTTTCCCGTCCATTCCGCCGCTCGAGCCGCCGAGTTCCGTCCTCTTCTTGCAAAATCCCAGAAGCGTCTGTGCTTGGATAAAATCTGAGCGGGAGAACACATTGAATCTCTGGGTTGAGGGTGCGCTGCAGGATCTGCGATTCGCGGTGCGGAGTTTTGGCAAGAGTCCGGGGTTCACTCTGGCGGCGGTGGGTGCGTTGGCGCTGGGGATTGCAGCGAACACGGCTATTTTCAGCGTTGTAAATGCGACGTTGTTGGATCCATTGCCATTCAAAAAAATGCGTGAGCCGGAGCGGATGGTAATGCTCTGGGAGCAGAATCCTTCGTTGAATCTGTTTGCAGGAGGGCGGCTGCCTGTGCGGCTGAAGAGCTACCGCGCGTGGCAAGAGCAGAGCCGGTCGTTTGAAGGGTTGGCGCTCTATAACGACGCCACCTTTAACTTGACTGAGCAGGCCGATGCGCAGGGTCGAAAGCCGGAACACGTGGAAGCCGGGGTGGTGACGGCGGGGTTTCTGCCGCTGCTCGGCATCCGGCCCCAGCTTGGCAGGAATTTCAGCCCGACCGAAATGGAGCCGGGCAAAGGGCATGTGACCATTCTCACTCACGAACTATTTGTGAGTCGATTCGGAGGAGACTCGAGGGTTCTGGGGAGGATTTTGTACGCGGATGGGCAGGCATACACGATTATCGGAGTTTTGCCCGTGAGGTTTGAGATGCCGGCAGCGGCTGAGGGGTTCGATCAAGCGAAACCGAAGATGTTGGTGCCGGTGAACATCAGTCCCGGCGGCGATGCCGAAGGACAAATGAACTACGCAGTTTTTGGCCGTCTGCGGCCGGGAGTGACGCTTGATCGCGCGCGGGCGGAAATGAAGGTGATTTCGAAGCGGCTGGAACAGGCGGATGAGAAAGAGTACAACGGGTTTGGCTCCGTTGTTTATTCGCTGGCGCAGGAGGATGTTGGGCCGAATTTGCGCCATACCTTGATTGTGCTGCAAGGGGCGGTAGGGTTTGTGCTGCTGATTGCGTGCGCTAATGTGGGCAACCTGCTGCTAACCAGAGCGATCCGGCGGGAAAAGGAAATTGCCGTGCGATTGGCGCTGGGCGCGGGACGCTTGCGGCTGCTGCGGCAGTTACTGAGCGAGAGCCTTTTGCTAAGTGCCTTGGGAGGCGCGGCAGGACTGGTGCTGGCGTATGGGACGCTGCGCGCGATCTCTTACTTCGCGCCGGAAGATACGCACGGTTTCCATGAATTGCGAATCGACTTGGCGGTTTTGTTATTTACGATTGGCGTAACCGGCGCGGCGGGTTTGCTGTTTGGATTGGCGCCTTCGTTCCATGCTTTCGGGCAGAATGTGAATGCGGCGTTGGGACGCGGAGCGCGAGCGGTGGGTGGAACTTCCAACCGGCTGCGCGGCGCGTTAGTGGTGTGCGAAGTAGCATTGACGCTAGTTCTGCTGATTGGCGCGGGGTTGATGATTCGCAGCTTGAGCGCGCTAATGGCCACCGATTTGGGTTTCCAAATAGATCATCTGTTTACGCTTCAAGTGACACTGCCGCCGGCGAAGTACAAAACGGCGGCACAGATCGCGGCTTTTAACGATCAGTTATTAACCCGAGTACGGCAGTTACCAGGCGTGCGCGCGGTCGGGCTCACCAGTGCGCTGCCCATGCGCAGCGTGCAAGTATCTTCCTATAAATTGGAAGGCAAGCCTACGAAGAATGGGCCGTTGTTGACAGCGAACTGCGCGCGCGTGACTGACGGTTATTTCGAAGCAATGCGTTCGCGGTTGATCCAGGGACGGACGTTTCAACGCAGCGAAGTAGTAACAGCGCAGGCCGTCGCGTTGGTGAGCGAGGCGTTCGCGCGCACAAATTGGCCGGGACAAGATCCGCTGGGCAAGGTTTTAATCGCCGGCGGGGAAGACGGCAACGAATTGCGCTACTCGGTGATTGGCGTTGTTGGGGATGAGCATCAGATGGGTCCGGATGCGGGCGGCCATGCCGAGTTTTACTTGCCGGGGAAGCAATTGGAGGAGCCGTTTTAATTGCGCGCACGGTGGGAGATCCGCTTGCTATGGCAGCCACGATCAAGCAGCAGGTCTGGCAGATGGATGCGGAGGAGCCCATTACATCGGTCTACAGTATGGAGGAAGTGCTGCATGAATGGGCGGCGCCGCGGCGCTTCAATATGACTGTTCTGCTCTATTTCGCGGGCTCGGCTTTGCTGCTGGCAACGGTTGGATTGTACAGCGTGTTGGCTTACTCAGTGAGCTTGCGGACGCGGGAGATTGGGATTCGCGTGGCGCTAGGGGCGCAGCCGAGACAGGTGGCCCGCTTTGTGGTAAGTCATGGCTTGAAGCTGGCTCTGCTGGGTGTGGGCGCGGGCACAGTGGCGGCGCTAGGGCTCACGCGCTTCCTGCAGAGCTTGATTTTCGGGGTGAGTGAGACGGATCCGTATACGTTTGTGTTGGTGGCGGCCGCAATGGTCGCGATTGCGCTCGCCGCGAGCTATTTGCCTGCGAGGCAGGCGGCGCGCATCGATCCCGTGGATGTGTTGCGGTTAGAGTGAACCGCTGGGCCGTTTTTGCAATTCGGCTTCCACGATAAAGCGGCGCGGCGCGGGACCTACAAAGTAGAACGGGTAGCAGGTAATGAGAGTAAGGCGGGGGCGGCCGTCGCTCCCAAGTACAGAGGTGTCGGCTGGATTCACAATGCGAGTACAACTCACGCGGTAGCTCAGATCAGTTGCTGACTTGATGATGATTTCGTCTCCCGGTTGGATATTGCGGAGAGAACGAAAGGCGAGATCGCGATGACCGGCGATGGCTGAATTTCCGTTGCCACCCAACGGTGCGGTGCCACTGAGGTGGGCGGCGCCTAAGGCGAGATTATCGTCGGTCTCGCCCTCAAGAATTGCTACCGAAAGCGCGAGCCTGGGAACTTCGAGCCGACCCAGTATCTTGAGCGGGCAAGGTAAAACAGATTTCGGCAAAGCGCTCAAGGTGCCGGGAGTATGTTCAAAAAGTTGGTAACGAGAGAACTGCCAGAGCCCGCTCGTGAGACAAAAAAGGCCGGCGACGAGCAGGAGGTATTCTAGCCATCGCCGGCTGTGGAGGAGCAGAAAAGGAGTCAATGTTGGCTTTCCCGTTGACGGTTCCGCAAAACGCACACTAAAGCTTCCAAGCGGCGATTGCGTGTCTCGAGGCGCGCTAACTCTCTGGCTTGGCGTTGTTCCAGGGCTGCAGACTGAGCCATGGGAACGGATACCAACCGAGAATCGTGGCGCAGGGAGACGATCTCAATCGGTGTAAGCGGCGGGGCGACGTGCGTTTTTGTGGGGTGCGTTGCCGCCGCGGTATCCCAACCAAGGCCAACGCCGGCGAGCGATACCAAGCCGACGATTAGTGCGCGCATGGCAACCTCCGCATACGACTCACCCGCAAAGCGAGAAAGCCCAGGAGTAGAATTAAACTCGCAACGAAGAATGAATACGTGTTCGATGCGGTTTGCGGCAAATTGGGCCCCCCAGGAACATACTGGGCCGCCTTCAGGCCCACGCCACGATTGTTGGCTACGCGCTCCGGCGAGAGCAGCCAAAGCGTGACCACTCTCATGTCATCGGGCGAAAGGTCGGAGGGAAGCTTGTCGTAGGAGGGGTCGGCCGCCAGCACAGTTTCGCCGGTGTCAGCGGTGATTCGCGCGGCCTCCGCTTTGGGATAAACCAATTCCAGCGGTTTCGCGCAGCCGGGACATTGCCATGCACGGAGAACTTGTTGGTCGGAATCCTGCGAGTGGAACAGGACGAGGCCGTTTGTTGGGTGGGCATTGATGTTCGCGCTGGGAACGGCCAGCAGAAGACGATGGTCGCTGTTGGTAGAATTTGCAATGCGAACGATGGCGCGGCCGCTGAGTCGATCTTCGAGAGTGAATGTGTAGGCGCCGGGTTTCAGAACTTCGCCAGGAACCTGGAGCGAATGTGTGAGGGTGATGAATTGAACGTTTGCATCCGCTCCCGGGGCACTTACTGCCGGGACGATGGCGAGGCTTGAGGTAACTATCAGTGGAATTAGGACTTTCATGAGCCTCCTCAAATGGATAATACGGAGTTAGGCTGGGATGTGGATCTAGTGCTTGCTAGAACTGGTAGAAGAGCGAGACAAATGGCGTGGGCCATTTTCGTAAGGGTGTGCTGTCTGGCCGCCGCGGGCTGCTTAGCAGCGCAGACGGGAGATGGCATCCAGCAACTGGAGGCGGCCGCGCGGGCTCATTTGGGCGCCCGCGATGCCAATGCCGCGCTGGCCGATTATCTGAAGCTGGCGGCTTTGAATCCCAAGTCGGCAGTGTATGAAGATGAAATCGGATTTTTGCTGGCGGCGACGAACCGGCCGGTGGAGGCGCTCGCGCATCTCCAACGGGCGACCGAGTTGGATGGAATGCTGGCGGTGGCCTGGTATCACCTGGGCGTGGCGCAATGCCTGACGCAAAGGACCGGCGCCTGCATCGCTAGTTTGCACAAAGCGGTGGCGCTTACACCCGGCAATGGAGATTACCGATTTCGACTGGGGTCCGCGCTAAACGAAGCCGGACGGTTTGTGGAGGCGACGCCGGAGTTGCAGAAAGCCTCCCGGTCGCAACCACGGAACTGGCAGGTCTGGGCGGCGTTGGGCCTTGCCTTGAATAAGCAACGACGTTTCGCCGAGGGACGCGATGCGTACCGCCAGGCAGTGGAGTTGAATCCGAAGGACACGGCCATTCGCAATAGTTATGGATATGCGCTGGTGAATTCGGGCGACACAGCGGGCGGCTTGCGGGAGTACCGCAAAATTCTGGCGCAGGAGCCCAACAACGTGCATGTTCAGGTGAACTTGGGCTACGCGTACATCGGGGCGGGCAACTACCAGGCGGCGATTGAGACGCTATTGCAAGTGACGCGGGCGCACCCGAACGATGCCTCCGCCCACTACGATTTGGGAGTAGCTTATAAACAAAGCGATGATTTGGCGAAGGCCAAGGCAGAACTTGAGAGGACTTTGGAATTGGACCCAGCCCTGGTGGAGGCCCATTACTTATTGGGTGTCACTTATCTGGGAGCGGGTGAGACAGACAAGGGAATTGAGCAACTACGCGCGGCGGTGGCCCAGCGGCCCACCTACACTGACGCGTGGTTCGAACTAGGCACGGTACTCAAGCAGCAAGGCGATGTGGACGGGGCGATTGAGGCGCTGCGCCATTCGGTAGCGCTGGACGATCAGGATGCGGGGGCGTTTAATACGTTAGGACTGCTGTTGAAGCGCAAAGGAGACGAAAGCGGAGCGAAAGAGGCGTTCGCGCGGGCGGCGGCCTTGCGGCAGTCTGAATCGGAGGAGAAGCAGAAGAAGCTGCGGCAAGGGGCGGCGGAGATTCGGGGAGAGAGAATCCTTAGAACAAGTTGCCGGCGACTTGTTCGGCTATCGCAACGGTCTTAGTACGGAGGGACTTGGTGTTGGGGCCAGTCAAGCGGATTATGAACGTCTGATTTCGTACTCGGCCCGCGACGGTCGCAACGCCGCAAGCGACTGCTTCATTGCCGATCGCTTTGAGCGGCGTAATGTCGCGGCCGCCCTGGCATGCGGTTTCTGCAAAATGGGCAAATTCGGACGGCGCGGTGAGACTGCCGATTTCGATGGTGAGTTCCGAATCGGTTGAGGTGAAGCGGCAAGTGTTGTGGCTGACGCTCAATTGGACTTCGCCGAGAACACCGCGCGCTGTAGCGAGATTCAGCACGGGGCAAGTGAGCGCGGCGGCCAACAGTAACAACATTATGCGTTCAGCTTTTTGGCGGGTTTGAGTTCTTCCATTTTCAGAATTTTGCCGCCTTCCTGAATGACATAGAGCCGATTGACTTCCAGATCCTTGAGCCGATCGATTTGCCCGCTCAGCCAGCGGATCTCGACCAGCTCTACCTTGGTGGCATCCTGCAAGCCGAAATGCATGCGCAGATCGTTTTGCGAGAAGTAGCTGCCGCCGCTACGGAGTTCATCCATCTGGACCAACGATTTCGGGGCGTCCGCTTTTGTTTTGGCGGTGACAATGACACGCGTGCCGATGCCGGTCCGGTTTGACTTTACGCCAACCAGTTTGATCTTGATCCACTTACGATTTAAAGTGGAATCACAATGCAATAACTGGGGAATGGCATTGACGCAGTTTACCGCGATATCGAGGCTGCCGTCGTTATCGTAATCGCCGAAGGCGCAGCCGCGGGCCGGAGCGTTTTCCATGATCCCTGGGCCGCCTTTTTCGGTGACTTCTTCGAAGCGGCCATTTTGCAGGTTTCGATAGAGATACTTGTGTTCGGCGTATTTCAGATCGGCTTTGGACTTATCGACCTCGGGATAGACGTGGCCATTGGACATCAGGAGGTCGAGCCAGCCATCGTTATCCATATCGAAGAAGCCGACGCCCCAACCTAAGAGGCGAGTGTTGACGCCGATACCGCTCGGATAAGTGCGGTCTTCGAAAGTGGCATCTCCCAGGTTGGTGTAGAGGGAATCGGTATCGCCCGCGAAGTTCGTCTTGACGACATCAAGATTGCCGTCTCGATTATAGTCGCCAATGGAAACTCCCATGCCGGCCTGTGGTTTTCCTTCGGGAGATAGAGCGGCGCCCGACTCAATGGCGATGTCTTTGAAAGTGCCGTCTTTCTGATTCTGATACAGAGTGGCGACGCTCGAATCGTTGGCAACGTAGATATCGGGCCAGCCGTCGTTGTCAAGGTCGGAGGCGGCCACACTCAATCCGTAGGTACCGGTGGTATTCCAGATGCCCGCTTTTTGACTGACGTCGCTGAAGGTGCCATCGCCATTGTTGTGATAGAGGATGTTCTTGCCGCCGGGTAACCCAGGGGGTCCGCAGGCGACGAGCAACCCCTTATAGGTGCAGGGGCCAGCCTCAGGCGGCGGAGCTGTTTTCAAGTCGAAATCGACATAGTTGGCCACGAACAAATCGAGATGGCCGTCTTTGTCGTAGTCGACGAAGGTGCAGCCGGTATTCCAACGCGTTTTGGGCCCAGGTTGCAGCAAGCCGGCTTTCTCAGTAACGTCGCTAAAGGTGCCATCGCCGTTGTTGCGATAGAGAACATTTTGGCCGTAGTAAGTGACGAATAAATCGTCATGACCGTCGTTGTCGTAATCCCCAACACAACAGGCTTGTCCCCATCCGGTGCGGTGCTCCAGGCCTGAACCCTTAGTCACATCGGTAAAGGTGCCGTCCCGATTATTTTTGAAGAGATGACAGCGCGGTTCCTGGCCGGCGGGGAAGCCTTCCAAGCGCCAGCCGTTCACGAGAAAGATGTCAAGCCAGCCATCGTTATCGTAGTCGTAAAACGCCAGGCCACAGCCGGTGGTTTCGAGCAGATATTTGTTTTTGCCTTCGCCGCCGTAAGTGGTTTTTACGGCCAAGCCCGCCTCTTTGACAACATCGACAAAACTGACACCGAGGGGAGTTCCTTCGATGGGAGATTTCGGGCCTTTCGGCGGCGGCATCGGCTTCGCATCGTAGCTTCGTTCGATAGGGCCCGGAAGCTGGACCTGTTGAGCGATTGCTGCGACGTCGGCAAATGGGAGGACGAGGGCAGTGCGGCTGAGAGAACGGAGAAGACGGCGGCGGTGGAAAGTCACGACGTTCCTATTGTTCATGGACATGCCAGGGTGAGCTCTCAATTGAAATCTCAGGGTGCTTACGTAGAAAATCGAGCGAATAGGTAGGCGCGCCGGGATCGACCTGCTGGGTGGCGAACATAGCTGCTTCTTGGGAGGATCGCTCTTTCATCCCCATGCGCCGGTAGATGACGGCGAGATTGTAATGTGCGGCCAGATCGTCGGGTTCGATGGCTTGTAAAGCTTCGAATTGCGCGCGGGCTTCGTCATAGCGATGGTTTTGGTAATAGGAGATTCCGAGTTCGCGCCGTGCGTCGATGGACATGGGATATTGTTCGACGACTTTCTTGAAATTGGCGATTTCGGCGTCGCAATTGCCAGCGCGCCGCTCGACCAGTCCCAGGTAATAAAGGGCGCGCACATTGTTTGCGCTCAGGGTGAGGGCCTTCTGCAAATAGGGCCGGGCCTGGGCGTACTTTTCCCATTGAATGTCAGTCAAGGCGAGGTTGATGTAACCATCGGCATATTCGGGACGCAACTGGACAACCTGGTTGAACGCTGCCAGTGCGTCAGAGTATTGGAGCTGATCGAGATAAGCGATGCCAAGATTATTCCAGCGCATCCAATCGGGGTTGTCTTGCGGGTCTTGCACGCCTGCTAGATTCTTTCCGAGATTGAACTTGCGCGTGCGCGCGCCGAGTTCCACGATTGGGTAAGCAGGGTGATCAGCGCCAAAAATATTGTTCAAGTAACTCTGGCGGAGGTGCCGGTAATTCACCCGTGCGCTGAAGGTGAGTGGACCTTTGGCATCGGCGGGAATGCGGAAACGATAGCGCACCAGAGCCGAGCGGCCGGGTTGAATGGTGTTGTCGTAAGCGACCGAATGTATGTTAAAGACTTTGTGATTATCGACAAATTCGCCCTTAGCATCGACGGGACGGTTCGTGAAACTGTGGGCGCGCTCGTCGATGGCGCCGTCCGGATTGAGAAATCCACTGTGATAGATCTGTTTGCCGGACGAGTCAGCGACGACAAACTCGACCCAGGCTTCGTATAGATCGCGAACTTCGGGAATGAGAGAGTGGCCGATGTTCTTGTTCTGAATCACAACCATGGTCTCAATGGTTTCGTTGGGAGAAATCTCAAATGGAGCTGAGCCTAAGGGAGCAAATACCTCATCGGACTGCGGCTTGCGGATGGCGAACAGATCGACGTTGAGATACATGCCGGATTTCAAAAATTCTTCCGTCTCGGCTAATTGCTCATCGAAACCGTAATAGAAAGGAACGGCCGTGTTGCCCGCAAGCCAGCGGTGAGAGACAAATGTACCTTTCTTGGCACCGTCTTCCTGCAGCGTCGGAACGACCCGGCGCATATGGCAGTTCTGACAAACCTGCAATATCGGCTGAATAGAAGGTCAAGGGATTGCGCTTGGAAAATTTGGAGTTTTGCCACTCATCGTAAGCGGTGAAGGCGCGAATCCATTTGTAGCCATTCAAAGGATTCGGCAGGTTGGCCTTGTGGCAAGCGGAACAGAATTCGGAGGTACGGTAAAAATCCTGCATCACGGCTTTGGCATGGCGTTCGGGGTGCGCCCTGATTTCGGAATCGGGAACTTCGCCGGGAATACGTTTGCCGTTTTCATCCACCATCACGGCCGGGACAGCCATCACATAACTACCATTGCCTAAAGTGGGCTGCACGCTGTGAATGGAGTGGCAGGTGGTGCAGGTGAGACCGTCCTGATCGAAGCTGCGATCGACTTGCGAGTTCTTGGTTAGCGCGCCGCTAACTACGGCGATCGGGTTATGGCAACTGTCGCAATGGCGGGTGAATTCAATGCCTTTGGTATCACGCAGGATGTTGACGCTGGTGCGGTAAAACGGCGTGCGGAACGAATTGGAATGAAGCGATTGACGCCACTGGTGGTAGGCTTCCGCGTGACAGCGCCCGCAGTAGTCGGCAGTGAGGAAAGCGTTGGCGGGAATGAAACCGTTGCTCTCGGTGGCAGCGTTGCCCGGCATTGAAATTTTACCCGGACCAAAAGGGAAATCGTACGTTGCGCGTATTTTGTCGTCGTAGGTTTGGCCGGCGCACACGAGAGCGCTCAGCAGGATGCTCCCAATGGCAAGCGTGGCACTTCGGGTCACAATCACGGACGGCTAACCTCTTTATTTATTAATCTTCTCATGCTGCCGGATGGATGTTCGGCAGACAAGAAGCCTTTGCCGTTTTTGTCGCGCTTCTGCCAGTTCATCTGCACAGTGATCTGCGAGCAGCGGCCCTCCTGAGGACTCGAGCGACAGGTTGGGTGACAATTAAATGCGCGGGCCGGCGCCCCGAACCGTTTGCCGACCCGAGACGTCCACTCCGCCAAATTCATGCACCCGGTTTGCGTAAACGTCGTAGACCGGCAAGCGCTCGCCGATCTTAACATCGGCGGGATTGCCCCGCGGCAGGGGAAGGACACCCGCCGTGTCTACGCGCAGGAGCGCCCAATCCTGCAATCGAGAGCAAGCGGTCACAGCATCGTTCTTCACGCGCCGTCCGTTAGCAAACTCGATCTCCAAGTGCGCGGCCGAATCAATCGCTTCGAAAGAAGTCGCTACGAGATTCGGTGCGTAAACGAAGCCGTCGGAACTATCCAGGCGCGTGCCGGCGGCGTCCATTGCGTAGACCCATACCAGGGAGGGCGTCACCTTCGCGTAAATCTGATCTATGGATGGGTGCTCCGGTTCGGCCGGCGCCGGCGGCCGGTCAATGCCGGAGGGCGCGTTTGGTGTGATGATGAACTCCCAGTAAGCGTTCAGGTCGGCTGTTTTTGGTTTCTACTTTCGTTTTGCCCGACGGCCCGGACAGAGACTTGATAAGGTGGAATGTCTCCGCAGCAGCTTGATAAGGGGCAATCAACGCCAGCGCAGCGCTTCCGAGAGCAGCGCGTTTGAACATGCTCCTAGATTAACGCAAAATGGGCGCTGCTCGTAGAACTTGCGGGATGTGATGCGCGATGATCAATTACCAGCCACGCTCAATCAAAGAAAATGCCGCTTACGACCGCATTTGCGCCGCCCGTCTTTGTTACTTGGATGAACACGTGTCCCTGCACTTCCCATTGCGCGTATTCGCCATCGTGAAAACTCGAGAATGTTTGAGTATTCAGGACAGTGTTGCTGTTGGCGTCCAAAATTGAGATCGTCTCATCGCGAGCGTTCGAATCCCAGTCCAGTAGATAGAGCGAGATCTTGTGTGCATTGCCGTCTGTAAGATTCAGATTAATGGTGAAAGTGGTGGGCGAGTAGTAAGTGGAGGCGATACGGGTCGATGCGCCGCTGGCGGTTTGCAATGCGCGAACGTCAGCGGTTGAGGGAGCCCAAGTATATGTGGCGTCTCCGATCAATCTGACGGTCGCGAAGGAGGGCGGATTGGTCACGTCGTTCGCGATCAATTCACCGCTGGCTCCGTATGCGCCGGTCCAAGTGCCCTCCGTTGTTGTGTCCAATCCACTGTAGGTAGCGGAGGCGACGATGATCGGATCAAAGAAGATGCCACTGACTACGGCATTTGCTCCCCCGGTCTTTATCACCTTAATGAGTACGTGGCCCTGCACGGACCACTCGGCATATTGGCCGTTATGGAAGCCGGAGAACGTCTCCGTGTCGAGCACCTCGTTACTAGCCGCATCGAGGATGGAGATGGTTTCGCTCCGTGTGGTCGAATCCCAGTCCAGTAAATAAAGTGCTACGCGGTGGATGTTTCCATCTGTTAGATTCACATTGATGATGAAACTGCTCGAGGAGTAGTACGTCGAAGCAATACGGCTGGACGCGCCGCTCGAAGTCTGTAAGGCGCGCGGGTCAGTCGTCGATGCAGCCCAAGTCCAGAGGCTATTTCCTGTTAGGCTGACGGCCGCATAGGTCGGCGGATTGCTCGCATCGTTGGCAATCAATTCGCCATTTGTCCCGTAATATCCCGTCCAAGTGCCTTGGGTTGTGGTATCAAGACCGCTGTAGATTGCCGAATTTGGCGGGGCTACCAGGAATCCGTAAGCTTGGATGGCGCCTGTTAACGGAGAGGCTGCTTGGGTTGAAGTGGCCTCCTGGCCGTCGCTGGCGTAGGCGTAGAGAATATGGAAGCCCGGCTGCAAAGACGAGAGCGTGCCGGCGTATGGATTGCTGCCTGTTGCCACATTCCATGCATTTTGCCTCGCGTCAGCCTGGAAGTACATTCCGTCGGGCACGGTTACCGTGGTGCTCTGGGCGCTAAAAGTGAAGCTGGGATTTGGGTTGACGGTTTGGTTGTTCGCTAGGGGTGTGATGCCGGTTACTAAGGGAATCGGCTGCACCTGTTGTTCGTCGATTACTGTTACGCTGTTGCCACCATTATTCGAGACGTAGATCTGATTCGTCACCGGATTCACCGCCAGCGAAAAGGGATCCGTTCCAACTGTAACGGTTGAGGTTGTGTTGGTGCTCCCGTCGATCACGGTCACCGTCCCGCTGTAAGAGGGACTACTGCCGTCGTTTACGACGTAAATTTTGTTCGTCGCTGGGTTAACCGCGACCGACTGCGGGTTTGTTCCAGCGGCCACGGTCGTCGTGGCGTTGGTGGCGCCGTCGATTACTGTCACGTTGGCGCTGCCGCGGTTGGCGACGTAAACCTTGTTCGTGGCCGGGTTAACCGCGACCGAGAAGGGATATATTCCTGCCGCGACAGGCGTCGTGGCGTTGGTGGCGCCGTCAATTACTGTCACGGTGCCGGGCGGGATACCATTACCATAGTTGGCGACGTAGATCTTGTTTGTCACCGAGTTCACAGCTAGCGATTGAGGGAGTGAGCCCACTTGTACGGTCGTCGTGGTGTTGGTAGCGCCGTCGATCACCGTTACCGTATCATCGCCTATAACATAGATCTTGTTCGTTACCGGGTTCACCGCCGCCGAACCGGGGAGCTCTCCGACGCTTATAGTGGCTGTGACGCTGTCGCTGGCGCCGTCGATCACGGTCACGGCGTTGCTACCGCCGTTGGGAACGTAGATTCTGTTCGTTACGGGATTCACCGCAACAGAAGAGGGATAGGCTAATGCTGCCACTGTTTTCGTGATATTGTTGGCGCCGTCAATCACCGTCACATTGTTGCTCTGTTCGTTGGCGATGTAGACCTTGTTCGTTACCGGGTTTACCGCAACCTGCCAGGGGTATGAACCCGCTGCCACTGAAGTCGTGCTGTTGGTGGCGCCGTCTATCACCGTCACCTCGGCGCTGAATCCGTTGGCAACGTAGATCTTGTTCGTCACCGGATTCACTGCCACGGAAAGGGGGTTTGCGTTCATTGTCAAGGTTGTCGTACCGTTCGTCGCGCCGTCGATCACCGTGGCATCATTGCTCCCTTGGTTGGAGACCCAGATCTTGTTTGTCACTGGGTTTACCGCCACGGAAAAGGGGTTTATGCCCACTGCCAATGTTGTTGTACCGTTGGTGGCGCCGTCTATTAGCGTAACGTTGTTGCTGTCAACGTTCGCGAGGTAGATTTTATTTGTCGCCGGGTTCACCGCGATTGCAAAGGGTAGTGTTCCCGTTGCCACGGTCGCCGTGCTGTAGGTGACGCCGTCGATCACCGTAACATTGTTGCTGTCATGGTTGGCGACATAGATCTTGTTCGTTACGGGGTTCACCCCCACCGCGTAGGGTCCGATCCCAACCGCTATGGTGGCTGTGCTATTGCCGGCACCGTTGATCACTGTCACGTTTGCGCTGCCTTCGTTGGTAACATAGATACTGTTCGTCACCGGATTCACCGCCACTGCCCAAGGGTCTGTGCCAGCGGCCACAGGCGTTGTGCCGTTCGTGGCGCCGTCAATCACGGTTACGATGCCGCTGGCCAAGTTGGCGACGTAGATCCTGTTCGTAACCGGGTTCACCGCTATTGAACGTGGTTCTGCGCCCGTGGCGACAGTGGCCACGCCATTCGTGGCGCCGTCGATCACGGTTACGTTTGCGCTGCCATAGTTGGTCACGTAGATCTTGTTGGTCACCGGGTTCACTGCAATTGAACTGGGGTTTGTTCCCGCTGCCACTGTCGTTGTGGTGTTGGTGGCGCCGTCGATCACAGTGACGTTAGCGCTGCCATAGTTGGCCACGTAGATCTTGTTGGTAGCCGGATTGACTGCCGCCGAAATCGGGTTTGTTCCCGTTCCCACAGTCGTTGTGTTGTACGTGGCACCGTCGACAACGGTCACAGTGTTGCTGTTGAAGTTTGTGACGTAGCTCTTGTTCGTCACCGGGTTCACCGCCACCCCCCAAGGAGTTGTTCCCACTGGAATGGTGGCGGTAACGGATTGAGCGTGCGCATCGATTGCCAGTGCTGCGAAAAGTAGCACAAGGCCCAAGCGGCTGGGATGAAGTTTAAATTTTGGTAAATAGCGTCCCATTTTTCCCTCTCAATCGAAGAAGATGCCGCTGACGACGGCGTTAGCTCCACCGGTCTTTGTCACCTGAATCAGCACGTGCCCTTGGACTTCCCAAGCAGCGTACTCGCCATTGTGGAAGTTGGAAAACGGCCCCGTGCTGAGAAGCGTATTGCTGTTGGCATCGAGGATGGAGATGGTCTCTGTCCGTAGGCTGCTATCCCAATCGAGTAGATAGAGCGAGATTTTGTGCGTGTTACCGTCCGACAGATTCAAATTAATGGTGAAACTGATGGGCGAATAATAAGCGGAGGCAATCCGCGTCGATGCGTCGCTGGCCGTCTCCAAAGCGCGCACATCGGACGTGGAGGCGGCCCAGGTATACGGCTCGTCTCCCATCAAGCTGACGGAGGCGAACGCTGGGGGGTTGGTTATGTCGTTAGCGAGTAATTCGCCACTGGCGCCGTACTTGCCTGTCCACGTACCCTCCGTTGCCGTATCTAAGCCGCTGTAGGTTGCGGAAGAAGTGATGATCGGATCGAAGAAGACGCCGCTCACGACAGCGTTCGATCCGCCCGTCTTTGTCACCTGAATGATGACGGAGCCCTGCACGTCCCAAGACGCATATTGGCCGTTGTGAAAGCCGGAGAATGTCTCTTCATCCAGAACCGTATCGCTATTGGCATTCAGGATGCTGATGGTTTCGCTACGGGAACTGGAGTCCCAATCGAGCAAATAAAGCGCGATGCGATGAGTGTTTCCGTCTGTCAGATTCACGTTGATGGTGAAGCTGCTAGAGGAATAGTAAGTGGAGGCGATGCGAGTGGTTGAGCCGCTGGATCTTTGCAAGGCGCGGATGTCCGACGTGAAGGCGGCCCAAGTGTAGGTTGAAGCGCCCGTGAAGCTGACCGTTGCGTAGGCAGGAGTATTGGTCGTATCATTGGCAACCACTTCGCCGTTAGTCCCGTAATAGCCCGTCCAGGTGCCTTGAGTTGCCGAATCCAGACCGCTGTATATTGCAGAATTCGGCGGTCTCACCAAGAACCCGTAAGCCTGAATCGCTCCCGTAAGCGCCGAAACCGGCTGAGTCGATGTAGCCTCTTGCCCATCAGTGGCATACGCGTAAAGAATGTGGAATCCCGGCTGCAACGATGTGAGGGTGGACGCGAACGTCGGATTGCTACCCGTCGCCGTGCTCCATGCATCTTGCCAAGTATCCACCTGAAAGTACACATTGTCGGGCGTAGTTCCCAGGTTGCTCTCGGCATCGAGAACGAAACTGGGCGTCGGGTTATTTGTTTCGTTGTTCGGAAGCGGAGTAATGCTGGTTGTCAAAGGTATGGGCTGCACCTGTTCTTCGTCTATAACCGTTACCGTATTGCTGGCTCCGTTGGCGACGTAGATCTCATTTGTCACAGAATTCACCACTACCGAATTGGGGTTTGTTCCCACCGCCAGGGTGGTCGTGCTGTTGGTGGCGCCGTCTATAACGGTGACATTGTTGCTGGCGAAATTCGCGGCGTAGATCTTGTTCGTCACCGAGTCCACCGCCACGCAATAGGGTTGCAACCCAACCTCTACGGTCGTTGTGACGTTGGTGACGCCGTCGATTACGGTCACAGTGGTACCACCATCGTTCGAAACGTAGATTTTGTTTGTCACCGGGTTCACCGCTACCGATGACGGTTCAGATCCGGCTGCGACAGTTGCGGTAGAGTTTGTCGAACCGTCGATCACCGTCACATTATTGCTGCCTCCGTTAGCTACGTAAATCTTGTTCGTCACTGGATTCACCGCGACCGAGAATGGGTTCGCGCCTGCCGGCACGCTGGTCATGCCATTGGTGGCACCGTCGATCACCGTTACGTTGCCCTGAATATTGGCGACATAAACCTTGTCTGTGACTGGATTGACCGCTAGCGAAAACGGGTTGCTCCCCGCCGCGAGAGTCGTGGCGCTGTTCGTGACACCGTCGATCACTGTCACGCTGTTGCTCTGAGGATTGGCTATATATGTCCTGTCTGTCACTGGGTTCACCGCCACCGAGGAGGGGTTAATCCCAACTGCCGCCGTAGTCGTTCCACCCGTAACTCCGTCAATCACCGTCACGACGTTGCTACCGCCGCTAGCGACGTAGACCTTGTCTGTCACTGGGTTCACCGCAAGGGCTAGAGGATATGAACCCGCGGCCAATGCCACTGTTGTTGTGTTCCTGCTTGCGCCGTCAATCACCGTAACGTTGCTGCTGTTAAAGTTGGCCAGGTAGATTTTGTTCGTGACTGCGTTCACCGCCGCCGCTCGCGGGGTGGAGCCTGTCGCCACGGTCGTGGTGCCGTTGGTCGCGCCGTCGATGACAGTTATATTGTTACTGCCATTGTTGGCAGTGTAGATCTTGTTGGTTACGGGGTTCACTGTAACGGACGAAGGGTATGATCCCGCCGGTAGGGTCGTGGCGCCTTGGGTCACGCCGTTGATCACAGTCACGCTACCTGGGCTGCCGCCGTTGGTGAGGTAGATCTCATTCGTTATCGGGTTCACAGCCACCGAAATGGGGCCCAATCCCACTGCGACGGTGGCCGTGCCGCTGGTGGCTCCGTCAATGATCGTCACCGTGCTGCTGCTTTCATTGGCGACATAGATCTTGTTCGTCACCGGATTAACTGCTACCGACCAAGGGTATGAGCCCACTGCGACGGTCGTTGTGCTGTTAGATGCGCCGTCAATGACCGTGACGGTCGTTCCTCCATATAGGGCGACGTAGATCTTATTCGTTACCGGGTTACCGCGACCCTCCATGGGTATGAACCGGTTGGGACAGTTATTGTGTTATTGGAATCACCATCAATAACAGTGACGCTATTGCTGTTAGAGTTAGCGACGTAGATTTTGTTGGTCACCGGGTTTACCGCCACCGACCAGGGCACAACTCCTGCCGCCACGGTTATCGTGCTATTGGTGGCGCCGTCAATTACTGTCACACTGGAACTGTAGCGATTGACTACATAGATTTTATTGGTAACGGGGTTCACCGCCACGGAGGATGGGTATGAGCCCGCAGCCACGGTTGCCGTACCGTTGGACCCGCCATCGACCACTGTCACGTTATTGCTGTCTGCGTTGGCGATGTAGATTTTGTTTGTAACAGGGTTCACCGCCACCGAATAAGGGTTTGTTCCCGACGTGACAGTTGTGCTGCTGTTGGATGCGCCGTCGATCACGGTAACTGTGTTGCTGCCAGTGTTGGCGACGTAGATCTTGTTCGTGACAGGATTTACAGCCGCGGAAAAGGGGCTTGTTCCCGCAGTGACCGTAGCGGTCACGGTTTGTGAGTGCGCGACTGCTGGCAAAGCGGCGAGAACTGCCGCACAGCAAAGCCTGCGCGAACACAGGCAACTTCTAAACCAGTGACAGCTCATTTTCACCTCCGCTGTCTGTCGCTGGAACTCCTTCAGTCATCCATCGACAGCCGCAGTATAGGAGGGATTAGGCTGGCTGTCTGTGCTGCCTGTCACGCCAGAAAGGCGAGGCGAAGGCCGGGCTGGGTTTAGTCAACGAAGATACCGCTGACTACGGCATTGGCGCCGGCTGTCTTAGTCACTTGAATGAGCACGTGTCCTTGCACTTCCCATTCGGCGTATTCACCGTCGTGAAAGCTGGAGAACGTCTGCGTATTTAGAACCGTGTTGCTATTGGCGTCCAAAATTGAGATCGTCTCATCGCGCGCGGTCGAATCCCAATCCAGCAGATAGAGCGATATCTTGTGCGCATTGCCGTCCGTCAGATTCACGTTTATGGTGAAACCGGTGGGTGAGTAGTAGGCGGAGGCGATACGCGTCGATGCTTCGCTGGCGGTTTGCAATGCGCGAACGTCAGCGGTTGAAGCGGCCCATGTATACGTGGCATCTCCAATCAAACTCACAGTCGCGAACGCCGGCGGATTGGTCACATCGTTCGCGATCAGTTCGCCGCCGGCGCCATATGCGCCGGTCCATGTGCCCTCTGTGGTCGTATCCAATCCGCTATAGGTGGCGGATGCCATCACAATCGGATCGAAGAATATCCCGCTGACCACCGCGTTCGCTCCGCCCGTTTTTGTGACCTGGATCAGCACGTTGCCCTGCACGTCCCAATACGCATATTGGCCATTGTGGAAGCCGGAAAACGTTTCGGTATCAAGAACGGCGTTGGTGGTGGCATCCAGAATGGAAATCGTCTCAGTTCGCGCGGTGCTGTCCCAATCAAGCAAGTAGAGCGCGATGCGATGGACGTTCCCGTCTGCGAGATTTACGTTGATCGTGAAGCTGCTGGAGGAATAATAGGTGGACGCGATGCGGGTAGACGATCCGCTGGAGGTTTGCAACGCGCGGATGTCGGATGTCGAGGCAGCCCAGGTGTAGAGGCTGTCGCCCGAGAGGCTGACGGTCGCGTAGGCAGGAGGATTGTTCGTGTCATTGGCGATCGCGTAGCCGTCCGCCCCGTATTTGCTTGTCCAAGTGCCTTGCGTTGTCGTGTTCAGACCGAAGTATTTCGCAGAGGTGGGCGGCGTTACGAGGAATCCATAAGCCTGAATCGCCCCGGTCAGGGGAGAGCCCACTTGCGTCGATGTCGCCTCCTGGCCGTCGCCGGCGTAGGCGTAGAGAATGTGGAAGCCGGGCTGCAATGAGCCAAGCGTGCCGGTGAACGTCGGATTGCTGCCGGCGGCCGTAGTCCAGGCATTTTGCCAGGTGTCGACTTGGAAGAATACATTCTGTGGCATGGTCCCCATGGTGCTCTGGGCGCTGAAGGTGAAGGCGGGAGTCGGGTTGGCGGTTTGGTTACCCGTCAATGGTGTAACGCTGGTCGTCAGAGGAACTTGGTTCGCTCTCTGTTCGCTTATGATAGTTACGTTACCGGGTGCCTCGGGGTTGGCGCCGTTGCCCCCGTTTGCCACGTAGACCATGTTAGTTGCGGTGTTCACCGCGATTGAAAAGGGCTCTGTCCCGGCAGCCACGGTTGTCGCGGCGTTGGTGGCGCCGTCAATGACGGTGACATCGTTGCTGCCCTGGTTGGCGACGTAGATCTTATTCGTCACCGAGTTGACGGCTATTGAGCCGTCGGGGTTTGAGCCTGTCGCGACGGTTGTCGTGCGGTTGGTGGCGCCGTCGATTACCGTTATAGTATTGCTGCCAGGGTTGGCGACATAGATCTTGTTAGTAGCCGGGTTCACCGCTACTGAATTTGGGTTTTTGCCCGTCGACACAGTTATTGCAGTATTGCCGGCTCCATCGATGACCGTCACGCTGTCGCTGAGATAGTTCGTGACGTAGACCTTGTTCGTCACCGGGTTCACCGCCACCGCATGGGGTTGCCGTCCCGTGGCCAGAGTTGTTGTGCTATTGTTGCTGCCGTTGATCACCGTGACGTTGTTGCTGTCAGCGTTAGCAACGTAGATCCGATTCATCGCTTCGTTTACGGCCAATGAAATCGGGTAAGTCCCAACGGCCACAGTTGTGGTGCTGTTAGTAGGGCCGTCTATTACGGTCACGTTGTTGCTGTCTGCGTTAGCGACATAGATCTTGTTCGTTACCGTATTGACCGCCACCTCACGCGGCGTTGTTCCTGCGGGTACGGTTGTAGTGCTGTTGCTGGCACCGTCGATTACGGTCACATTGTTGCCGAGGTTTGCGACATAGACCTTGTTGGTCGCCGGGTTCACAGCTACCGAAACGGGATCGCCGTCAAATGTTATCGTTGCCGTACTAAACTCGCCGTCGATTACCGTCACACTGAGGCTAAAGAAATTGGCGACATAAATCCTGTTCGTTACGGGGTTGACGGCGACCGAATCGGGCTCTGAGCCTACCGCTGTAGTTATAGTGTCGTAGCTAGCGCCGTCAATCACCGTTACGCTACCGTCGTTCGGATTGTCGTTGGCAGTGTATATTTTATTTGTTGCCGGGTTGACCGCGACTGAGCGCGGGTATGTTCCGACTAAGAGGGTGGTTGTGGCATTCGTCGGGCCGTCGATCACGGTCACGCTGCCGCTAACGAGATTGGCGACGTAGATCTGGTTTGTCGCCGCGTTCACGGCCAGCGAGACCGGCCCGTCTTCAGTTGCGACGGTAGTGGTGGCGTTCGTAGCTCCGTCGATCACGGTAACCGTGCCAACTTGGCTGGAGTTGGCGACGTAGATCTGATTCGTTACTGGATCTACCGCTATCGCGGACGAGTTCGCCCCCGCCGCCACACTTGTCGTGGTGTTGCTGGCGCCATCAATCACGGTCACGTTGTTGCTGTCTGCATTGGCGACGTAGATCTTGTTCGTCACCGGATTCACGGCGAGCAGCGTGGGGCGGGTGCCCACTGCTACCGTCGAGGTGCTATTGGTAGCCCCATCAATGACTGTTACATTATTGCCGTAAAAGTTGGCCGCGTATATTTTATTCGTCACAGGATTCACCACCACCGACACCGGGCCATTGCCGACAGCCACGGTCTTCGTGCTGTTATTGGCGCCGTCGATCACGGTGACGGTGCCGCCAACATCGTTCGCGACGTAGATCTTGTTGGTCGCCGGGTTCACGGCGACTGAGTCGGGATTTGTTCCGGCGGCCAAGGTCGTCGTGCTGTTGGTCGCCCCGTCAATCATTGTCACGTTGTTGCTGCCATAATTGGCAACGTAGATCTTGTTGGTCGCCGGGTTAACGGCAACTGAAACGGGATCTGTTCCCGCGGCTAAAGTAATCGTGCTGTTAGTCGCCCCGTCAATTACTGTCACGTTGTTACTGTCCTCGTTGGCGACATAGATCTTGTTCGTCACCGGGTTCACCGCCACCGAATCGGGGCCCGAGCCCACCCCCACGTTGGCGGTTACAGTCTGAGCGTGTGCGGCTAAGGATAGGGTGGCTACCATGGCTGCGAAAACTACCGCGCGGCGCAGCCAGCGCGAAAACGAGTTTAGGTTCAATACATGGCAGACCATTGCTTTCCCTCAATCAACAAAAATCCCGCTTACTACTGCATTCGCGCCGCCCGTTCTCATCACCTGAATGACCACCCGCCCAGTCACATTCCAAACCGCCCATACCCCGCTGTTGAAGCTCGAATACGTCTCCACATCAAGCAACGTATTACTCTCCGCATCCACAATCGAAACCGTCTCACTCCGCGCGTTACTATCCCAATCCAACAAATACAGCGAGATTTTGTGCATATTTCCGTCGGTCAGATTCACGTTAATGGTGAAGCTGCTCGCCGAATAAAATGTGGAAGCAATGCGCGTCGAGGAACCGCTCGAAGTTTGCAAAGCTCGCACGTCCGAGGTCGAAGCCACCCAAGTGTACGGCTTATCTCCCGTCAAACTGACAATCGCGAAGCCGGGAAGGTTTGAGATATCGTTCGCAATCAGCTCACCGCTCACGCCGTATTTCCCTGTCCAAGTGCCTTGAGTCGTGCTGTCAGGCCCCACGTATTGCGCTGAGGTAATGACAATCGGATCGAAGAAGATGCCACTCACCACCGCGTTCGCTCCACCGGTGCGAGTCACCTGGATCAGCACATGGCCCTGTACGAACCAAGAAGCGTACTGGCCAGTGTGGAAGCCGGAAAACGTCTCGGTATCGAGCACTGCATTACTCGCCGCGTCTAAGACTGAGATCGTCTCGCTCCGAGAAGTGCTATCCCAATCGAGCAAATAGAGGGCAATCTTATGCGTGTTTCCATCTGCCAGATTTACATTGATCGTAAACGTATTTGCGGAGTAAAAGGTGGACGCGATGCGGGCCGAAGATCCGCTAGCTGCTTGCAAAGCCCGCGCATCTGTCGTTGTTGCAGCCCAGTTATATGTCAGCCCTCCGGTTAGACTGACTGTCGCATAAGCAGGAGGACTACTTAGGTCGTTGGCAATCAATAGTCCGTTGCCACCGTATTGACCCGTCCAGGTCCCTTGCGTCGCACTGTCTAAACCACCGTACGCCGCAGCGGTAGGCAATGCCGGAGGATCAAAGAAAATCCCGCTCACCACCGCGTTTGTTCCGCCGGTCTTTGCGACCTCAATCAACACATGCCCCTGCACATTCCAAGCGGCATATTCGCCGTTGTGGAAACCGGAAAATGTCTCGGTATCGAGAACGGTATTGCTGGCCGCATCCACAATCGAAATGGTCTCGCTGCGCGCGGTTGAATCCCAATCCAGCAAATAGAGCGCAATCCGGTGCGTATTTCCGTCTGTGAGATTCACATCCATTGTGAAGTTACTGCCCGCATAATAGGTTGAAGCAATGCGGCTCGTGGCGCCCTTCGAAGCCTGCAAGGCGCGCACATCGGAGGTGGAGGCGGCCCAGGTATAGGTGGCTGCTCCTGTGAAGCTGATCGTCGCATAGGCAGGAGCGCTGCTTGTGTCATTCGCGATCAGATACCCGTCCGCCCCGTATTTACCGGTCCAAGTTCCTTGGGTTGTGGCGTCTTGACTGCCATAGGTGGCAATCGCTCCGGCAGTGGTGAAGTTCGCGGGTTGATTTGCACTGATGCTTTGAAAGATCTGGCTCGCAGGCGAATAAGCCCGCTGGTCTCCGGTCGGAGTGACGGTGAAAGGGCCCACGCTGGTAAGGTCGGCAAAGGAATACTTGCCATCGGGAGTTGTGGTTATCTGGGCGTTTGTAGCGCCTGTGAGCGTTACCAATACGCCGGGCAAAGGGAACCCGTTCGAATCGCTAATTGTTCCGCTGATCGATTGTGCCGAACGGGAGGTTTGTACATTGGCAACCGAGTTGCTATAGAGCGCGGCCGGCAAAGTGGGAGAGCCCGCCAATGCCGGAGGACTGTACGAAGTCGGAATCAGGAAAGCGGCAATTTCGGTTGCCAGTTGATCGGAACCACCGGTCACGATAGGCGTCAGCCAGGTGCCATCGGGCTGTAGCGTTGTAACAGGCTGTGCGAAGGTCGGCTTGGTCCACCAGCCGCCACTCACATCTATGTACACCGCAATGCCGTAACCCGCGGTTGGAACGTGCAACGCCTGACCTTCCAATTCATCGGAGGAACCATAGGGTGGGACATAGGTCAGGGAAAGCTGCGGGGTGCCGGCTCCTCCCGGAATCGCATTGCAGTTTACTTGCGTGATCCCGCCGGCTACGACGGTTTCCATTTCGGGCTTAACCGCACCGGTTTGGTCCCAAACGCCCCAATAAGCTCCCTGCGGACCCTCATATTTCGCTTTCCACGCCTCATCGAAGGCTTCAAAATAGAAGTAAGCCACATTGGCCGCACGCGCCCAAGACACGAACTGCAATGCAAATTGAGCCGCATTGGCGGGTGTGGGCACGGCGGCCCCTTGCGCCACCCCGCCTGACGGCCAGCCTGTCTCAGAAACAGTCACCTGTTTGCCGCCCGCTGCAGAGACGACTTGAGCGTATTCCGAAGCCAGATCGCAAAGAGCATTGTCGATCGCGTCGTCCTCCCAATATGCATAGAAGTTTGCGGCGATCACATCGCTCGCGGCAATCACGTTCGGGTGAGCTAGCAGCGTGTTGTACGTGTCGGCTGTTGTAACGGGAATACCGGCGGGAATGGCTGCGCGCACTTGATTCATGTAAGCAATCAGCTGTGCTTCTGTCTGATCCCCACGCAGCAGTACTTCGCTTCCGACAATTGCGATATCTACGTTGCCGGCGTTCGCGGCCGAAATCAGATTCGCGACTTCTTGCGCATTCTGCGTAGTGTTCGTACTAATCCATGCGCCGGCGGCCACTTTCAACCCAAGCGCCTTGGCGATAGGTGGAATGTTTTCGAGCCCTGTTGTGACAGAGAAAGACCGAACCCAGGTTGTATAGGGCGCGATAATCTCCAAGCGCGATTGGATCTGGCTCGCCGCGACCTGGGGATTTACATTGGGATCTTGTCCCGCTTCGTAGGGGCTGAAGTCAAGACCCCAGAAGGCCTGCGATCCAGTTTCGGGCTGTGGGTAGATTTGCGGCCTAACTCCAGACTTCAATCCGGTGGCATCGGACGCCTGCCTATTCTCCGCAGCAGAGGCGAAAGTCTGTAAGCTGGCTAACACAAGAAAGAATGAGGCGAGGAATTGGCTCTTATCAATCGTTCGACGTGGAGCGAAGAGGGACATGATTGTCAACTCCGTAGTAAGGACAGTCTATTGCGGATGAGGCGGGATTACAAGATTTATTTCCTGGTCTGAGTACGCATGCCGCTTCGGCCAAGGGCATGGAGTGGTAGTTTTTGGCAGCCCGCTTGCTGGGTACTTGGGAGGAGTGAATCAGATGGCAAACAGCATTGGGGGAACAGTGGAGGTATCCGCTTATAACTTACTGAAAGCAGATGGGTTTCTGGAAAAGAAGCCGGGATGGGTTTCTTTTCGTCGGGGAGAGCATTGGCGGCGCATTAGTGATTTTTGTGCCGATTGTCGAACTATCGTCACTTATTGGCTCGCGGGAGGCTCAATCAGTGTGGACTTCCGAAGAGACTGCTTGATTATTTCGGGTAGGCCGAAGGGTTGACTGGCGGTCAGATCAACCACTATGGCTGGGCCGCAGGCGGCATGTTGAGGAGCTCGTGGCGGCCCGACTGCGAATCGAGGCTCTGCCGATTTCCATTTCCGCGATGCGCTTTTGGTACTCTGGCCGAGGTCACAGAAGGAGAGACGAGTGGAAAAATGCGCTTCGCACGGTCGGAGTAGCGGTGATTCATTTCACTTCGGAGCTACTTAAGAAGTTGCGCGGCCACTTCGGGCAAGACTTGCGTGCCTTCCGCTTTGACGGCATCCAAACTTGCTCGGGTCGAGCCCCAGCGCCTGAAGGATCGTCGGAGCTACCTGCGCCGTTCGCGTTGTCGCCGACACGGTCTGCGCTCTGAAGTGCGGATAGGACACGAGGAGCATGACATTGGTGTCGTCGTGGCTGAACCCACCGTGGTTTCCTATCATCGTAGTGCTGCCTGAGTAGGTGACGCCTATGTTCGGAGTCACAATAATGTCGGGAGAGCGCGGATCTTGGCCCCCCTCGAGACCGCCCACATTGTAGTTAAGAGCCAACGTCGGCCCATTATAGATTTCGCCGAGCCCAAGCGCAGTTGAATTGTCTGCGAGCAGCTTCACGGCCGCGCTCACGCTCGCCTTTTCTTGAGCCACAACAGCGACACATCATCTTCGGTCGCGCCGATCCGGGTCGGGTTCAAAGGTAACTCCGGATAGGGGATGGCATCGCCCCGCAGAGTTGCCGGCGTGTTCGTGCCGTCCGCCACATAGCGAGTCGGATCGATGGGTGAATCGCCGGTTATAGATGCCTGCTTGTTTGAGGGCGTTCACCATATCGCCGATGGAGGTGTCAACAAACTCTATCTCGTTTCAGCAATTGCGCACTTGGCAAGGCGGCGGCATTCTGATAGCCACCTGCCGCGACCGAGGGCTCCAAGACACTCTGTCCAACATAGGCAGACTGGAAATTCATTCAGAAGACTGCCGGAACTTGCGCGGGCGCGCCTGAATGGGGCTTGCCGGCGATTTGGTTGAGCAGCGCTTTCACCCTTAGCGCGTCATAGGATTGGATATTGGCAAAACTGTTTGTCCAAGATCCCAGGTTGGATGTGTCGCGAATCGGGTCAGTTGAGATTGCTGAGCCGAGTCATGCGCAGGAGCTTCGGCGTTCCGTTGATCTCAGCGGATCAAGAGCCGCACTTACCGGTCTTGCAATTCCAGCGCACGGCCAAATAGGGGGGCGTTGAGCCTGGATGCGATCGCTTGCGTCACCATTTATTTCATCTCCTCGATCACGGCCTTCAACTCGGTGGGCAGGTGCTCAAGTGGGCTTCGTTCCGCTTGCATTTCGCCATGCGCGCCGCGCTTGACGACAATATTGTGCTTGCCCCATTCAACGTCCTTGTTGGAAAAGCTTGCGAAACTGCGCAACCCTGCTCTCAGTGCGCAGCAATGCGGAGCGCGTGATGGCCTTTGAGACTTTCAACAGATTTGCCAAATCCATGGCGGTAAGAGATGCGCAGAAAATAGCGATGACAATTCTGCAAATGATGCGCCTTAATGGAGAAAACGGCAGAAAGGCGTCTCGCCGTGACGTGGTGACGAATTCGCCAACTGATAGATCGCTGGCGCAAACGGGGTACTCATCTTCAAGAAGATCAGGAAGCACGCACAGTAATGCTTCACTGGCCGGAGTTGGCCACACTGAGTACTATTTTCTTCTCCGTCACTGACTCAATGCGAGGTCGCGAAAACAGAATCGGGAAGTACCTCCCACGCGCCCACAGTTCGTAGAGATCGCGGTAGTGACGATCGTTGACATCGCCCGACTGGCCGGGATTATTCTGTGCAATCGAGTCA
Source organism: Bryobacterales bacterium (assembly GCA_963764105.1). GTDB lineage: Bacteria > Acidobacteriota > Terriglobia > Bryobacterales > Bryobacteraceae > Bog-105. The sequence continues at coordinate 68,688 of CAVXRP010000013.1, read as the reverse complement.
TCCCAATCCTCAGTATCCACAATCATCTTCAATGATCCGCCGGCGGTTTGGTTATCGCTGCCGCCGGTCGCATCAATTGTGTAGCCGTCCCCGCCGCGCGGGAGATCGCCCACGTCGAAGCGCGCCCGATCTTGCGGCTTGAGCGCGGAGGAAATCGGATGAATGATCGTGGCGTGATGATACGCCCCCAGCTTCCATTTCTCCATGTCGCCTCCAAAGCGTTTGTTCAACTCGCCTACTCCTTCTTCGAAACTCTTCGCCAGCAGCGCATCGCGCCCCGCGATGGGATCGCCGCCAAAGCGCCCGTCGGGCGCGTGGAGCCACTGAATGATCCGGCTCATTGATACCCCGATCAGCTCCTGCGCACTCTTAGGAACCACCAGTTCCCGCATATTCATCAGCAGCCGCCGTTGAAACATCTCATAGATCCCCGCTTCCACTGAATCCTGGTCGAGCATGAAATTCCAGTGAGCCACCCTCGCCTGCGCGGCCGTTGCCGCTTCCGTGAGTCTTAAGCCGCGCAACAAGGGCACAATCCGACGCGCCGGAATCGAGAGATTGTCGTTCTGCAGTTCGGCCATATCCGCCACCGTGAACCGCCGACCCGAACCCAGAAACTCCGCCACTGACTCGGCGCGAAAGGGATCGGCCCAGCTATAGTGAAGGGCGTCGCCATAAGGCCAGCCGCGGGGAATCTGGTATTCATTCGAAGTGTTATAGAATCCCTTTTCCGGATTAAATACATGCGGCAAAGCTTTGGGTGCGAGGTAACCATCCCATTCATAGCGGCCATCGCCTGGAACCGGAACCAACCCGCTCCAATTCGGCCGCTGCGGTGCGATGCCGACAGCCTGATAACCGATGTTCCCTTCGCGGTCCGCCCAAATCATGTTCTCCGCAGGCATGCGACTATAGCTGCAGGCGTCTCGAAATTCTTCCCAACTGTGTGACTGATCCATGCGCAGACTGGCTAGGTAGGGAGCGCCGCCGGTTTGGAGCCACGCAGCGCGCACGGCGTATGCTTTATGGTGAGCCTTGTCTTCATACACCACTGGCCCATGGCGTGTATACATTAGCTCAACCTCCCTCGGATGCTCACCTTTCACAGGGATTGACTCTCGAATCACCTTCATCGCCTCCCACCCACGCTGATATTTGTATTGCAGCGTGTTTTCAGGGTTGGTGTCGTATACGTAAAGGTCTTCACTGTCAGTGCCGAAGATGGTCAATCCCCATGCGCCGAACTCATTGTGACCTATCGAGACTCCCGGGAGGGAGGGTTCACCTCCGCCGATCACGTCCCAGCCCGGCGCCACTAGGTGCACCCAATAACGTAGCGAAGGCGCTTGCTGGCTGCGATGTGGATCGTTCATCAAAAGCGGATAACCGCTCGCTGTGAGCTTCGGCCCAACCACCCAGTTATTACTCCCAATGTCTGCGCGGTTCCACGCGGGCGTGCCCGCCTCCGCCAGCGGCGATAGCTCGTCGGAACGGAAGCGGAACGGCGTGCGAAAGGCAGTATAGAGCTCCAGGATTTGCCGGCTCAGTAGCGAAGAGTCGATGGCCGGATCCATCGTCAGGTCTGGGTTGGCGGGTTGAAAATACCTCAGATCTTTAACCTTGTCAGCTCCCAACTCCCGAACCGCCAACGCGGTCGCGAGTTCTTCATCGAGATTGCCTGCCAGCCCATTGAAGCGGCTGATGACAATTGCGGAGGTCCACTCACCCGGTTGGATGCCGAGCATCTTGAATTCAGGAGTGAGCAAAGCGGGATGGCCGCGAGTTTCCGCAATATACGCGTTAATGCCGGCCACGAAGGCTTCAATGATGGCCGCCCCATGTGGGTGATACCAATTGAGCTCCTGCTGCAAATCGCCGCGATACAAGAAGAGCCGGTTGCCAGTATCGCGTTTCACCTCTTTCGCGCCGGCAATCTCGGCCATCGTGCCCGTTGCTTGGCGTCGCCACAGTTCGAGTTGGAAGAGCCTATCGCGCGCCACATTGTAGCCTTGCGCGAAAAAGAGATCGTGCTCATTGGCCGCATAAATATGGGAAATGCCCCACTTATCGCGCAGAATCTCCACCGCTTGGTTCAGCCCTGAGAGGGAAATCTTTTCCAGCGGAGCGTCGGCAGCTTGCAGTAACAAGCCGGGAAGGAGCAGCAGCAGCCGAATCAAGCCAGTTTTCATGTGCGGCAAAACCTCCGGGTTATCTTAACAGTCGTGTGACGCCGCTGCGGGCGGCGCCATCCGTTTCCCGTTCACAAAAGAATATGCTATTGTTTTTCCTCCATACGCCAACGCAGCAACGCACGATTACGTCATCTACATCTACGCTAGAACGCACTCTCTGTCGGGAAAGGCGGCGTTGACGACCAAAGTTGATGCGCACGCCGGAGAATCGGAGACGGCTCATGTGATGGTTGCGCGACCGGACTTGATCCACTTGGATCGCACAGGGAGGGAATCGGGCGTCGATCTAAAACGCTTAGACCTGCCCGGCGGCGTCTATACCGAAATTTGGTGGTGCGCGAAATTCCCCAATCGATTCCGCCGGTGACGGCGCCGCCGCGACCGGTGAACTGGGCGAATACGATATGAAGGGCTCGTCGGCCGCGATCGTCAACACAATGGCCGCTGTCAAATCGGACGAACGAAGTTTATCGCTACGGCGCGAATTTTTTGAAGAATCCTCGCAGCCTGCAGACACCAAGCAATAGAACGGAAGGTCTGTGGGAAGGCGGCCGGAACCACCAGGTGGAACGCCTGCCCCAGCAAAGCCCAGTATGGTTCAATCAAACTAGCATGCACATAGCGCCAATAGGAGGCGCGGCAGGCGTAGGGGTTTCCGAAGCGAAGCTCACGCCCAACGCTGGCCAGGCAGGGCCAGTCGCCGGAACGGGCGGAGCTTCCTTTGCAACTTCGATTCCACAGGCGGTGGGCGCAGACTCGGCGGTCATTCGCGAACTGGCGGTAGCGGATCTGCTGAAACTCACGCAGATTTTGCAACCGCCCAGCCCGCCTGAGATCGTGGCGCGGGTGGAGGGCTTGATCCAGGCAACGGTCAGCGCCATCCATGAAGGCCGCAGGGAATGGGCGGTTGGCCGCTTTGTTGAAGCGGTCACGACCGATCCTTCCCGAGCGGAGGAACTGCGCTCCAATCCTGACATCCAGCCGATTCGCAACACGGTTGACCAACTGCTGGTTCGCCTGACGAACGTAGCCAAAATGGACGCCGAAACAAAACTGATGGCCGCCGAACGGGTGATTGAAGACGCCGGCTGGCAGAAGCTGCCCCATTGGGAAACGGCCCCACAAGCGCTGCTTCAGATTGGCCACCGCTTGCTCGAAGCGGGCGGCTACGCCAACTACATCAAGACGGCCGAACTGGCGACTACCCTGCAATCGGCGTATTGGGGCGCCACTTTGATGCAGCCGCCGCTGATCAACGGGCCCGACGCGTTGAAGAAAGAAGATACCCCTCTCGGGCGGCGACGCGCAGGCTCGGCAGCTCTGGCACTCGGCTACTACTCTTTTGAAAAGCTGCGCGAGAATTTGCCGCGCGGCCTGGAAGCTCTTTGGCAACGCGCTCCTTTGTTGGCGTTGTTGGGAGGTTGGTTCGTCCTCGGGTTGGGCGGAGGTTTGGTCTCGGTACTCGCCAAGGCGCTCTGGCCCGATTCGTGGGTGGTTGCCGCCAGCGATTTTGGTTTTGAAGTATGGGGCTTGGGATTTCTGGCGCTAGTGGGTTTTGGTTTCTGGGCTACCATTCGAAAGCCCAGGCGTTAGCGGGTCAAAGATCAATTATTCTACTTTCTGCTGCGGCGAGCGATAAGGGTGTAAAAGCTATGAATTTCTCTATCCCCGCGGCAGGAATGCAGAGCGCCGACGCCGCTTTCGAATCGGCGGCCAATGGTATCTCGAAAGCCGTTCAAAACTCCGGCAATCCACTGACGGCCGGTTCCACGATCGGCGACAGCGTGGATATCAGCACACAAGTCGCCAGTCTGGCAAAATCAACCCTGGATTTTGCGGCGAATGCAAAAGTGGCACTGGTGGAGAATGAGATGCAGCAAAGCACGTTTTCTGTGGTTGGGTAGCGCCGATTGCCAATCGTCGCGCAGGATGCCATCCTGCCCTACAAGCCAAAGATTCAGGGCGGTGTGTTTGGGGTGTTTTTCGATGACGCGCTCGCGCGCGGGCAGGGCTTACGCCTCCGGCTACGGTGGTAAGCGCGAAGCCTTTGCAAAATAGCTCAACGTCGTCGATCAGAGTAGCCGGTTTGCCGGATACGAGGTAGACTTCACTTATGAATGGGGCGTTGCGCGTGCTAATTCTCAGGTTGGGGGGCGCGGTGTTGGCTCTTGCGGCGGGAATCCAAATGGCCGCCTGGCAGGCACGAGCTTACAGTGGTCCACGCTCTGGCACGCTGGCTTGCAGCGGGGGGCCGATCCCACAGAACGGCGAATACGTCTTCCGCGATTTGCCACCGGTTCACTTACAGCTCGAGTACAACAAAAAAATTTGGGAGGCGAAGTTGGAGCACGGCAATGGAGAGACGCAAAGGTTGATTCTCAAGAACATTGGTAACGGCCCGCAGAAAAAGTGCGTGGTGCATTGGACGGCGATTCCATAGACGTTAGGGGAAGCGAATGAAAGCAGCACTGCTCTTGCTTTACGCCGCTAGTGTTTTCGCGGATGTGGTCACTCTCAAGGACGGCCGTCAGATCACCAGACGGATCGAATCAGGAGCGACGCGTGAGATTCAGATCAGGGTAGGCGACCATTCACAAGCGATTGCGGTCGATCAGCTTCAGAGTATCCAGTTCGATTCCCCCGCGACTGCGGGAGTCAGTGCAGTGACGCCGCAGACGGTGACGCTGCCGGTTGGGACGGAGATTGCGGTTCGGACGATTGAGCGCATCGATTCGAAGAGGGCCGATCTCTATAAGGAATATGCCGCGAGCCTGGACGATCCCGTGGTGGTTGACGGGGTGACGGTGATACCGGTGAATTCCAAGGCGGTTTTGCGGGTGAGCGATCTGCAGCAAAGGAAGCTGAAGCATTCCTCGCTCTCGCTTACTCTAATCGCGGTGACTGTCTCAGAGCAGAGAGTCACTGTCGAAACCGGCAGTCTCGATTCGCAGAGTGGCTCGAAGGTGAAAAGGACGCTGGCTGGGGCCGGGATAGGAGGCGGAGCGGGCGCTGCGATTGGATCTGCAGCCGGTCCTGTGGGCGCCGCTATTGGGGCCGGCGCAGGCGCGGCCACCGGAGCGATTGTGGGTGCGGCAACGGGACGGGGTGTAGAAATCGCGCCCGAAACACGATTTACCTACAAACTGACGCAGCCGATGGTGATCAATTACCAGACAGCGGCGAAGGTAATGCCGTCTCAACCACAACCGCCAGTGCAAACGCCGGTACCAGTGCAAATTTCCATTGGGCAGAGTGTTGCGGAGGTTACGGCGGCCCTGGGACAGCCAAGCAAAATCGCGGAGGTGGGAACGGGAAAAATTTATTTCTTCAAGGACATGAAGGTCACGTTCACGGACGGGAAAGTAAGTGACATTCATTTGATGGATGAGAAACCCGCTGCGCCCACGACCGGCGGAAGCGCGCCGAGGGCGCAAGCCCGCGCGGTGGTTGAACCCGAAACGATTGGATACGTTTAGCTGTAGAGTTCCCGCAACTCGGGAGAGTTTTATTGCTTCGGCATTGGTGAGGAGAGGGGGGCGAATGAACGCTAGGTCCAGAGGAGTGCGGTTATTGATTTGCCGTGCAACGGTACTGATCTTCGCGGCGCTGCTGGCGCATGCTGACACACTTGTGCTGCGCAACGGCACGAGTGTGGGCGGGAGTTGGGCCGGCGTCGACGCCGGGCAAGTGAGCTTTTTGGTTAAAGGTCAACTGCAAACTTATACGCGGTCCGATGTCTTATCGGTGACGTTTGGACCGGAGGCGCGAGAGACGGACGCGGCGAAGCCGAATAGCCCTGTCGCGGGAGTAGTCGAGCCGGAGTTGATCGGAGTCGTTTACCTGCAAGACGCGGCGGGAAAGCTCATACCGTTGGAGCGAGCGAAGGCGCAGTTGAAGCGGCTGCATTGGGAGGTCGAGAACGGCGCATCGCCGGTGCGGGTCAAAGTCGGAGACAAGACGACGTTTGTCGTCAGTCTAGCCAACGGAATCGATCCGAGCGGTTTCACATTAGCGGCTTTGGAGACGAACAAAGGCGTGCGGCGTGTGAAGTTCACTCCCGAGGCGCTGGCTGTTAACGTAACCAAGTTTGGGGTGTCTTCGTATGGTCTGACACCGGCAAACGATCTGGCCGCCGGGGAGTACGCGTTCATCCGCAAAAACCAGAACGAACTTTATTGCTTCGGCGTGGGGAACTGAGAAAAGCGCGTCGCTTGCGCACGCGCGCGGTTCGGTAGGAAGGGGGGATGATCTGGCGAGACGATCCGCCGGGCACGTTGCGTTGTCTTTCTTTAAACGAACCGACATATAATTCAAAGCGGGCGCGACCATGCAATATCACTTATTCCAACGACCTTCCCGTATTCTTTCCATTGGGCTGTTCGCCTTAGGTACTTTCGCTATCGCACTATTGCTGGCGAGAGGGGTTCGTGCGACGTCGAACTCCGCTGATAGCAAGATTGTGTTAGGCGAGGGCGAGGCGGGTTCAATGTACGCGGTGACAGTTACCGTCAAAGATCCAGCAACACTCGATCGTAGCGCGGCATTCCAGGTTTCGATAGCCGACTCCGAAGGGGTTGTGGCAGAGAAATGGCTGCACGCGCAAGATCTCGATTTGTATGTGACGCTGGAGCCTCGTGCGCGCGGGAGTGTGACGGCGACGATGCATGCCGCAGCGGGTCAAACTGCTCCGCCGGTGACGGTGGCGTTCCATCGCATCCCGCAGTCGTATTCCACCTCGGCCGTTATCGCGGCGCAGCCGAACAATACCTGGCAGACGGCACAGCCCATTGAATTCGGGCAAACGGTTTTCGGAGCGGCGGACGAGAGGCCGTATGCCCCGGCGCCTACTGAAGATCGCTACGCCGCTTTGCTTAAGGGGTTTCAGTGGTTCAAGTTTACTTACCACGGCACTCAACCGCGGTTAGTTTATTTTGTGCTCGACATTACCGATCGTGACGTGCCTTTGGATGTCGATGTTTTCCGGCCGGGGAAAGACAGCGCCGGCAATCCTGACGCCGTGCCTTATGGGGCAGGGGCGTTTGTCTATCAAATTGAAGCGACGCAGAACTACCCGGGACTGTATAAATTCCGCACGCGCATCTTACAGCCGGGAGAGACTTACTATCTGCGCGTAGATGCCAATCATCCTTCTTACCAGTTGCACATGGTTTCTTATCCGGTGCCGCCCTATGATGACCCGCGGCAGGCTGTGCGGACAGGGATGGACTTTCTGATTAACATGGGCGATTCCTGGTTATCGAATACGCCGCGGCGGGGCGCGATTGCTTTGCGGACCACCATGAACCATGGCGATACGCAGCAGTGCATTGCCTGTCATCCGGCGCAGTTCACGACGCGCGGCTATCTGACCGCTGTCCAGCATGGGTACGCGCCGACGCAGCGGCCCGCGCTTGAGTTCATCACGGATCGCATTTACAACAACGAACGACCGCTTTATGGCGAACCGGGATCGGATTGGGTGCGCGTCATTTATACCGCGCGCACGGTAGCCAGCCGGCTGCCGGTGATTGAACACTTGTATGAAGCAAATGTCACGCACGACACACCGCGGGTGGCCAGTTTCGAGATTCCGTATGCGAACTACTTGAAGATTCACTACAAGGACCGCACGCTGATGCCCGGCGACGAGCCAGATGGCTGCGAACCCGATGTGAGTCCGTTTGAAATCGCTTCACAAAGCTGGGACACGTTCAATCTGTTGTACGAACAAACGCACGACCGGCAGTGGCTGGAGCAGCGCGACATGGTGATGCGCCTGGCGCTTCCGTACCAGCCGAAGAACATGATCGACCTCAATTGGAAAATTCATTTTCTAGCAACGGTGGATCGACAGCAGTATGCTTCGCAATTAGATGAACTGATCCAGCAACTTTATAGTTACGAGCAACCGAGTGGGATGTGGCCTTATCCATTCGATAAGAATGCCAAACCGGCGGACTTCATCTCTTATCATGCGGTTCTGGCGTTAGCGCTGGCGGGACGACGGCCTGAAAGCGACGCGAATCTCAAGCGCGCGGTGGCAGCTATGTTGAAGGCGCAACGGCCGGAAGGCAGTTGGGAGGGCGATCCAGTTTATCAGGGCTTCAACACGCCGTTCCGGGCGACTCAGTTTGCGGTGATGGCTTTGTCGACTCTTTACCCGGGACCGGACGAGAAACCAGCCGCAGCGAAGGGCTGGGATGACGCCTTTCCGAAACCTCCTTCGCATCTGAACACAAGAGATCTGCCGCAGCTACTGTCTCAGCTTGATCAGTTCTGGGACCTCGCGCCTGAGGCGACTCTCAAACAGATTCGGGAGGTACTGGAGAAAAGCGATCAACCGTTGGCGCGTGAGGCGGCGGCGCGGGCGCTAGGGCACATGGCCGATGGGCAATCAATTAGGGTGCTGGTTGGCGCTTTGGGAGATTCAGACAAGATGGTGCAGAGAACGGCCGGCTGGGCTTTGCGCATGATCCTGGAAAGGCGGCCCGAGGTTACCGCTGAGGGACGGGCGCAATTGACGGAGGCGCTTCAATCGTCTAATGCGCGCACGCGCTGGGGAGCGACGCAATTCTTCAATCAGCATTTTAAGTATGTGGCTCAGGACGCGCGCTTGCGGCAGGCGCTCATCGAGGATTTGAACGATGCAGCGCCGGGAGTGCGTTTGAATGCCGCGCGCGGTCTTTGGCAGTGGTCTTACTGGAGTGCGGATGATGCGGTGGCGCGTAACAACATCCTAGAGGCGCTGGCGACCCGGATGAACACGGAGAACGATGCGACGGTGAGACGCGCGGTGCACGAAGCGATTTATGCCACGCTTGACGAAAATACCGGCTATTTGGAAGCGTGGATCAGCGCGGCTGGTACCAGCCAAGATCAAACGCGCATCCGGGATGGATATGAAGCGGTGGTGCACGACCAGGCACAGGTGCTCGCTAAGGTGCTGCGTTCGGCGACTTCGCTGGGGCGGCAGGGTATTCTCGATTCACTGTGGGACTTTCACATTCGACACTATTCTTTGCCGCAGCTTAAAGCGGGCCAAGTCTCCGTTGCCTTGCCGGCGGTGTTTACAAAATATGTTTCCGGGGTGCCCGACCTGCATGTTCCCGGCTATGAATATCAGCCATATCGCGATACGGCCGATTTTCACTACGATATTCATAACGGGTTTTACCAGACGAGGGTGGGCAATGACAGCGATTTGATCCACTTCTATAAGAGTTCGGGGCCGGAACTCGAAGACGCCTTGATCGACTGTCTCAAAGGCGCCGATAGCGATTTAAAAATAGATGTTTTGAAGGCGGGCAGCACGCTGAGCGCGGCGGGAGATGCGCGGTTTGCAGAGGTAGCGCTCCAACTGGCGCTTGATCCGGATAAACAAGTGCGGGAAGCGGTTGGGTATGTATACGAAAATGGGCAGCGTGGAAGCCTGAACATCGATGCGGAAACGAAACCCGATCCGGCCTTGATCCACACCATCACTACGATCTTGGCGAGGGGCGATGAGAGCGCGCAGAATGTCGTTTTGCCGCTGCTGGCGGTTTTACCCGAAGGGTCGCCGTGGACGCATCAAAGGGACGTTGTGGCAGCTCTAGAAAGGCTACTCACACAGGAACCGCGCGCTAAAAACTATGCGCGTGTGTTGACCGCCTCGGTGGCGTTCCCTGATCTGATGAGCAATCCGGCCATCCGAAAGCAGATGCTCGCGGCCATTGACGACCCCGATCATGATGTCGAGCGGGCGGCGATCCAGATCGCGCTTGACCGGCTGCAAGACCGGAAGGAATCCGCGCTTTCGAGCGAGATCTTCGGGCATCTGGGCAGTTCGCAACGAACGGTTCTGATTGAGGAGGTGAACGACCCAAAGTTCATCCGGCGCCACGGCGGCGTTGCCGGCGGAGCAGTCTCGCAGGATGCGGCTTACATTGCCGCGAAAAAGAGAGTCAATCCTTCGATGGCTTTGCTGGCGGAGCCGATTGTCTTTGATGCGGTGCTGGCCAGTCTGAACGACCCCGAGGCAAATGTGCGCGCGGCCGCGCTTGATCTACTCAGGAAATCGCCTGGTATTGAGGAGAATGCGGGATTTCGGGCGGCGCTTGAACGTATGCAGAACGATCCGAATTCGCGGCTCAAGCTGATCGCGAAGAATGTTTTGTCGGGGAAGAAGCTGGCTGAGGCGCTGCAGGATGTGAAGCCGGGTTCGGTTCTCGACTTTAATTACTTTGTGGCGAAGGTGGAACCGATCCTAGCGAACACCGGAGCGGATGGCAAAGCGTGTGTGATGTGCCATGCCTCGCATGTCATCTTTAAGCTGCAGCCGCCGAATGCCGAGGGGCAGTTCTCGCCGCAGGATAGCGAAGAGAATTACAAATATGCGATGCGGGTGGTGGATATCGGCGATCCCGGGCATAGCTTGATTCTTATCAAGCCGACCCGGCCTACGGATTCGGCGGGAAATGTTGCAGACTATCTGGCGACGCACAATGGCGGTCAGAGATGGCCGGGAAACGAATCGAGCTGGCAGTATAAGACGATTCTCGATTGGATCCGGGGAGCGAATTTGCGGGCGGCGTCGCAGGGAGGCTCGCGCTAAGAACCGGCGATCAACACTCCATACGGAAGAATTGTAAAGTTCTGCGAGGGAGGGGCGCTCGCAGGTGGACTCGCCATCAGCACGTTTCGGAAACGTGGCCATTCCTTGGGCGTTCCCTTCACGCGAACTTGCTGCGCCTGAGGACTGGTATTCAAAACAACAATAGCGATTTCGTTTGCTCCCGCGCTTCTCGCAAACACAAACACATTTGGATTCCCAGAGTCGAGCGGAACATAACTTCCATCGCGAAAAGCGGCATTTTCATGGCGCAACTGCAGCAATTTGGCGTACCAGGAGTAGCTTGAGGTGGAATCCTCCTTTTCACTTTGAGCGTTATAGCGTTGGTAAGAGGTTTCCACAGGCAGCCAGGGTGAGCCTTTGCTAAACCCCGCGTTTTCTGAGGTGTCCCACTGCATGGGTGTTCGTTCGCCATCGCGGTCGTCGGCACGGGGGCGCTTGGGGCCGGTCGGCACGGCCTGCAACTCACTCGGCGGCATGGTGGCCATGCCGAGTTCTTCTCCGTAATACAACAGCACGCAACCACGCTGAGTGAGGGTGAGCGCGGCGGTCAGTTTGGCAATCTGGTCGTTGTGAACGCCATCTCCGAAAGTGCTCCATTGCCGTGGGTGATCGTGACTGCTGAAAAAGAACACGGGCGTCTGGCCGCCCAGTTGGGTCTGCGCGGCATCTACCTGTTTCTTGAAAGCAGCCGCGTCCAAGGTAGTGAGATTGCCGAAGAGGAAATCCATGGGGAGCTGAATCTCATCATGGTTCCTCCCGTACACCTTAGCAAGATCTTCGATGGTGGCGGTTGCTGACTCGCCGAGCAGCACGGGATCGCTTGGGTAGCCGTTGAGAATGTTACGCATTTGACGCAACACTTCATGATTCTCGGGCCGGCCAGAGTTGTAGGGTTCTAGCGCGGCGGCTGCGCCTGGCTGAGGCGGATGAGGATCCTCCGGGAATGCGGGGTCTTCGAATAGGTATGGCGTGGCATCGAGTCGAAAGCCACTGGCGCCGCGCTTCAGCCAAAATCGAACAGCATCAAACATCTCGTTGCGCAATGCAGGGTTCGCCCAATTCACGTCGGGCTGTTGGGGGAGAAAAATGTGGTAATACCACTGTTGCGTGGGGGCGTCCCACGTCCAGGTGTAGCCGCCGAAGATGGAGGTCCAATGGGTGGGAGGTTGCGTAGCGCCTCACCGCTCCGCCACACGTACCAGTCGCGCTTTGGGTTGGTGCGTGAAGAACGCGACTCTTTGAACCAGGGATGCTGGTCGGAGGTGTGGTTCAGCACAAAATCGATAAGAATGCGAATGTCTCGCTTCTTCGCCTCTGCTACGAGTCTGTCCCAATCTTGGAGCGTTCCGTATTCCGGGGCGACGTTCACATAATCGGATACGTCGTAGCCGAAATCGACGTTCGGGGAAGGGAAGAACGGGGTCACCCAAATCGCGTCGAGGCCTAGCTGCTTCAAATAGTCCAGTCGGGCGGTGATGCCATTCAAGTCGCCGATGCCGTCGCCGTTTGAGTCTTGAAAGCTCCGGGGATAGATCTCGTAAATGACGGCGTTGTCGTACCAGTGTTTGGCGGGGCTTTGCGCCGGGGAAGGCTCGGTGAGGGTGAATGCCAGGACGATGAGGAGAGCCGATTTCATATGACACATGCTACTGTACGTTGGATTGTCACGCTGAAACCGCTGGCGCGTGCGCATGACTTAGTAGCAGACCACAACGGATACGCAAGCATCTATTACGCTCTGTTTAATGCTGTATACTGCGAGAGTAAAAAAGTAGAAAGAGCGGCGGACGGAGGCACGTGATTGCCGTTCACAATCCGAAGTTAAATCCCTCCCCGGCTTACATCAGAGGAATACAGTTATGAGACTCTATGCCGCGTTAGTGAGTGAGGAGACGGATCAACCTGAGTTGCGGACATTGTACGGCTTAGGGAGAGCGCTCAAACAAATGGAGCGCTTGGAGACGATGGTGGCGGATGCATGGAGCGCCATGGAGATGGAGAACCAGGCACGTCCGGTCGCGTCGGGTTACCAGTGCGTCTTTCTGGCGCCGGAATACTTCTTTTCGAACAGGCGGGAGGCGAACGACCGTTTCTTCTTGCACGACGTGAAACGGGAAACCATCAACCGTCTCAGAGCACTCAGTTTAAAGTACCCCAAAATGCTGATCGTTCCGGGAACCGTGCTGTGGACGAAGGAGCTTTACGACTCAAGACTTGTCATGCTAGGGCGCGGGCACAGCACGGTTAAGAAGACCCTCAACCAGGAGAGGCTCAGAAAGGCTGTGGCGCGTATTCAGGGCGTTGGGCAGTTTGGAACGGAGACGAACGCGAAGGACTGGAGCCACTCGCGCGATTTCGCTACGCAAGATCGGAAGCTGGCGCAGAACGTGGCCTATCTGTGCCTTAATGGGCGCATCCTCAAGTATCAGAAAGTGGGCAATTACAAGGAAGTGGAGGGGGAGACCGACGATCTTATGTTCGTTCCGGGGAGCATCGTCGGCCGATTTAAGGTGGGGAACGTGCTTTACGCTATCGAGATCTGTATGGACCACGCGCTGGGCGTCTTTGACAGCACGGTGGGCACGTCAGGAAAAGTGCATGTGCAACTGGTTGTATCCTCCTACGTAAGCTTGAAGCAGAACCCGAATGCGGCGGTGACCGTGCATTCGTCGACGGAGAAGCAAACAACCGTGCAAGGTGAGACGGCGGGCACCGCGCAGGTCCGATTCAGCGGAGATAAAGACGCACGGTTAGCCCGCGGGCCGATCAAAAAGGCGGCGTTCACGGTGTGGTGCGTTGATATCGATAACGTGTACGCCGGGAACTACGTGTTGAGCGATACGGCGCTCCAACAGGTCGGGGCTTGAAGCGGGCGAGAAGCATCCGGAGGAAAACGGCGCGGCCGGCTTTTCGTGGCACACTATTCATGGTGACCGCACAATGACTAAACGTAAACTTGGCAATTCGCCTATCGAAATCGCTCCGCTCGCCCTTGGCGGGAACGTGTTCGGATGGACCATCGACCAACCTACTTCTTTTAAAATTTTGGACGGCTTCGTGGATGCCGGTTTCACATTTATCGACACCGCCGATATTTATTCCAGTTGGGCGCCGGGCAACAAGGGCGGCGAATCGGAAACCATCATCGGCCACTGGCTCAAGCAGACGGGGAAGCGTTCCAAAGTCATCATAGCCACCAAGGTAGGGATGGAGATGGGTCCCCAGGATAAAGGTCTATCCAAGCCATACATACTGCGCGAGGTGGAAGCGTCTCTGAAGCGGCTGCAGACGGACTACATCGATCTCTATCAATCGCACAAAGACGATCTGGAGACGCCGCTTGAGGAAACGCTTGAGGCGTATAGTCAACTCGTCAAGGAAGGAAAGGTTCGGGTGATTGGCGCATCGAACTTCACGCGCGACCGGCTGGCGGAGGCGTTGCGGCTGAGCGAAGAAAACGCCTGGCCGCGCTATGAGAGTTTGCAGCCGAACTACAACCTCTATGACCGCGAAGATTTTGAAACGAACCTCGAACCGTTGTGTCTTAATTCCGATGTGGGAGTGATTCCGTACTATTCGTTGGCCCGCGGCTTTCTCACCGGCAAGTACCGTTCCGAACAAGATACTGTGGGTGCCAAGCGCGGTCAAGGGGTTAAGAATTTCTTGAACGCGCGCGGTTTCCGCATCCTGGCGGGGCTTGATAGCGTTGCCAAAGATTACCACGCGAATCCGGCTCGTGTTGCCTTGGCCTGGCTGATGGCGCGTCCCAGCGTCACGGCGCCCATCGCCAGCGCGACGAACCTTCAACAGCTCAAAGACCTCACGGAGGCGGTTCATCTCAAATTGTCTCCCGGAGCAATTGAACAACTGAACGAGGCGAGTGCGGCGTGAATGCGCGCCCGAGGCTGACCGGGAGGTCAGCCGCAGACCAGGAGGTCCGCCCCACAAGGGCGCGGCTGAAAGGCTAGCGTGTTACATACTTTTCGCGATCGGGCCGGCCACTGCGTGCACCGCTTTGCTGTAATCGTCCGGGTTCAATAGAATCTGCGTTCCGCGCACGCCGGCTGAAACGGAAATGCGGTCAAACAGAATGGCGGTCTCATCTATGTAGACCGGATACTCTTTCTTACACGCCAGCGCGGTGACGCCACCGCGTACATAGCCTGTCAAGGGTTGCAGTTCCTTCAACGGAACCAGCTCCATTTTGCGGTCGGCGGCCAGCTTTGCCAGAGCTTTTAGGTCCAGCTCAAGATGTGCAGGAACTACCGCCAGAGATACGCCCGTACGCTCACCCCTTACTACCAATGTCTTGAAGACCTGCTGTGGGTCGAGGCCGATTTTCCGGGCTACGCTATCTGCACTCAAATCTTCCAAATTTACACTATATTCGCGCAATTCGTAGGGAATTTTGAGCTCGTCCAGCGCGCGCACTGCATTCGTCTTCATCTCGATCTGCGACTATTGATTATAAGTGAGTCATTCGCGGGTTCGGACCGACTAAATCTCTTGGTGGATCATCCCAAAATTCGCCGCCACCCCCGGCCGGCCAACCGCCATGGGAGTAGCGATTTCGGCGGTCGTGTGCCAGCGACAGCCCGTTTCTTGCGGCAAGCTGCGCCCGCTTTTTTCCGTGAGTTCTCAAAAGAGTATTCGCGCGAGACGCTGCCGGCGGGCTTCATTCCCCAACCCAAGCTATGGCGCGCGGAAGGTCTGCATGCCGCGTGGTTAGGTCACAGCACTGTTCTGCTCAAGATCGACGGGTTCACCATTCTCACCGATCCTGTTTTTAGCGCGCGGGTTGGCATCAGCCTGGGACCGCTCACGGTCGGGATCAAACGATTGGTCGATGTCGCTTTGCCGCAAAAGGATCTGCCGCCGATTGATCTCATCCTTCTATCGCACGCCCACATGGATCATTTCGATCTGCCGACGCTACGGCGTTTGGAAAACCAACAAACGCGCGTGGTGACCGCCGCTCACACTTCAGACCTCTTGCGCGCTCGCCGTTATGCGCATGTTAATGAATTGCGCTGGAATGAATCGGTACGGGTAGGCCCGGCTAACATTCGAGCTTTTGAGGTGGCGCATTGGGGCGCGCGCATGCGTGGCGATACTTACCGGGGGTTCAACGGATATTTGCTCGAGATCGGCACGCGCCGCATCGTCTTCGGCGGCGACACTGCGTACACGCAAAGCTTTAAGAGTGTGCGCAGCTCGCAGGCTGTAGATTTAGCCATCATGCCGATTGGTGCTTACGATCCCTGGATCCGCGTACACTGCAATCCCGAAGAAGCGGTGAGGATGGCGGGCGATGCGGGCGCCGAATTTGTATTGCCGGTTCATCACCAGACGTTTCAACTGAGCCGAGAGCCCACTTTTGAACCGATTGAACGGGCCGTGGCCGCGGTCGGTTCGGCAGCGGAGCGAATTTGCGTTCGCTCCATCGGCCAGGAATTTCATCTCTAAGGTTACGGCTGACCAACTGGGTTTGCGTTCGGCGCGACACTGCTGTTAGTCGCGGGCGATGGCACGGGCGCGGCTGTGGGTGTATCCGTTGCCGGCGTTGCGCTGCCGCCGCCCGATTTATCTTCGCGCGTCAGATGCAGCATAAACGGCGTGATTTGAAAGGGCATCTTGTCGCGGGCGGCGTAGCGCTGAGTCGCCGTGGTCTTAATCAAATGGAGTTGATCTGACCAGGGGTCCATTTTGATGTGCGAACCCAGAGGCAGGGCTGAAATTTGATCCTTGTCGCGCAACTCCAAGGTAGGCGCTTGATCCATCAGACCGGCCAGGCGCAGATCCTTCTTCGAATCGGACATTCTGTTCCCGAGCAGCGGTTTAATTAGGTGCGGAACCTGCTCGCTGCGCTCCGATAGCATGCGCAGAAACAAACCTACTTTGGGCAAGCTGTCTTTATACGGCGACTTCTTCAATATCTCGATCGCCTTCTCATCCGCCGCTGCTTCTTCCTGGCGGTCTCTTCCCACTTGCACGCGCCTCAGAATAGCCGGATCGTCAAAGAGCAGTCGATCTTCGAACGCATACTTAGTATTCATCGAATGCCCGAGCACGATGTGAGCCAATTCATGCGCCAGTACCGCCGCCAGGCTGGCTTCGTCCGGCAACACGTCTATTAAGCCGCGACTCAATAGAATCGTGTGGTTCAAAGACATGGATTCGAGCGGGGTGGTGAGCAGAATACGCGCCTTGACTTTAAAATCCAAATTGATATTCGCGCTCACAAGCAGATTATTCAGCACCGTTTCCAGCACCTGATCCACTTCGCCGGGCGGTGCAATGAGTCCGGCGCGCAGCAAACGATCAATGACATTCTGCGCCGCTTCCTCTTCCCACATTCGATAGGACTGCAGCGGCGAATAATCGGCCGCCGCATCGCTGTCATCCTTGACGCCCTGCGGCGCGTCCACCGTGATGCTGGTGAAGGCCTCATCGGTCTTTTCGCGGGCCCGCTCATAGGCCCACAAGCGGGTCTGGGCGCGCATGGCGGCGGTCTTGACCAGCGCCGACCGGTATTCTTCTTCCTGCGAATAGATGTAGGCGGGCAGCCACATGCCGCCGCTGTTCACGCGCCAGCATTCGAAATGGATATGCTCGTGATAATTGGAGGGTAGATACTGACCCTGGAAGCGCACGATGTTGTAATCCCGGTCTTCGATCCAGATGCGCCCCTTAAAGCGCCGTTTGCCGGCGCCTTCGGCCGGCGCCACGTCTACCACGAAACAGCGTACGTCGCCCAGAAACTCCCGCCGGATGTATTCAAAGGAATAGTGCGCGCGATCGAAATCATTCACATCAATAAACAGTTGATCGGAAAAACCATGCGAGCTGTATTGGGTTGTAAACAATGCGGCGAGCGTGTGAGCGACAGCCTTTACCTTCGAGCGAGGCGGCAAATACGACATGTCAATCACGCCGTCGCGCATATTGAGCTGCCCTAGAAAGTAGAAGTCGTCTTTCGGCACGAAGCCCAGATCCGGATCGCCCTTGGTCTCCTGTATATAGGTTTCAATGACGGGCGATTTATCGCGCAAGCGCCGCATCAACATACGTTCGCTGTTGACGGCGCGATCGATCACTTCTTCAAACGACTTCGCTTGCTCGGCGGACGGGTGGTCGATGATGTGGTCCAATTCCTTGCCGGGATCGACGGTCGTTGGAATTCCCTTTACTTCATTCTGAGCAAGCGCCGGCCAAAGCGCGATGAGCGCCCCTGTCAAGATCAACCTGACCGTTGTTATAAGTGCTGTTTGCTGCATCATTGCGCGGACTTTCCTTTATGTAAGTTCGAAACTGATTTTAATGGTCGCGTTGGTGTCTACCGGCACACCGCCGCGCTTAGCGGGCTTGAAGCGAACGCGCAGTGCCGCTTGCTGGGCTGCTTCGTCTAACCCGTGACCAAGCCCTTGCACCACCCGCACCACGCGTATCGTTCCGCTCGCTTGAAATATCACTTGTAATGAAACTTCGCCCTCCAGGCGCATTTCGCGCGCTTCCACGGTGTACGCCGGCTTGGGCTTAAATAGAATCTCCACTGGCGTGAAACCATCGGCGGCCGATTCGGCCTTTTTAGCGGAGGGCGGCGTTAGCGTCGCGTCGCCAAATGCCGTGGCGCGAATGGGTCCGTTATTCGTCATCTTTGGCCGTCCCGGATCGCCCGTACTCCCGAATCCCGTTTGGCGAATAGTGTTGCCGTTTGGCACTTTGCCCCCACCGCCGTTGCGCCCGCTGTTCTCAGGCAAATCAAAGGCGCCCACCTTGGCGAGCATCACCGGCGATTGGCGGGAATTGTCGGACGAACGTGCGCCGTTCGGATCGCCAAATCCGCCCACCTGCACTTTCTGAGTGGGAGCGGTCTTGGCCAATTCGGTGGTTGGTTGAAAAACTCCAGCCTGCGTCAAAACTTTCGGGGGAGGAGGCAGCTCCACGTTCGATTGCGGCGGTTGAACGGGTTTAATCTCTGGGGCTTCCACGATTTCAGAATGTTTGACCGGCGGGACAACCATGGGCGGCGGCACAAAGGTTTTGGGCGGCGGAACAAGGGCGTGCTTGACGAGCTTAGGCGGGGCCACCAAGTGTTGCACTTCGGGCAAAAATTTCGCCTCGGGCACGGGAGCAAGCAGCGTGAAGTGTCGCAGGGCGCCAGGGCGTTCCACCTCCACAGCCACGGGCAGTATCAGCGCAAACGCCAAGGCGGCCACGCCGGAATGAACGGCCATGCTTACGGCATAACTACGCCAGGAAGACTTATGTAGCGACGTTTCGAAAAGGCTCTGCGTGGTAATGCGGCTCATAACCTCAACCCAATATACCCAAATCTAAGGTTCACCGCAGTAAGGTGCAGAAACAGTACTGTTGTTATAATTGGACGGTTCAGTTTTTCTCGCTGGAGTGGCGGAACTGGCAGACGCACGGGACTCAAAATCCCGCGGGATTCACTTCTCATGTGGGTTCGACCCCCACCTCCAGCACCATTACGGCATAGACATCAGCCTCGCCATCCTACAAAAACGCCCAAAACAGCCATCCGGCGCGGCTAGGAACTGAACCACGACTGCAAAGGAGTGGCCGCATCGATATCCGTTAACATATTCTATGAAACGGCGTAGTTAGTCATACCCCGCTACTAATAATCCATTTCGAGCTTTTCATACAGTGAGGCTGTGCCAGGTCGGCGCCGCTTCGCAGGGCAGAGAATCGTAAAGTGGCCGACTGCGGCCATCCCTCATCCCGTCTGTTATTTTGGAGGTCTTGGAGCCAAGCACGGTCAAACTCGGCGATTCGCGGCTGCAGGCTCTTCTTGAGTCCGCCAAGCTACTCAGTTCCTCACTGGCCCTGTCTGATCTGCTGGCCCACCTGCTCCGCACGGTGATGGGGCGGCTGTTGGTGAGCAAAGCCGTGATCGCCGTGGATCTTGATGGCAGCATGCGCATCTCGCTCGCGCGCGGCGTGCCGTCTCTTCCGCAAGGCGCGCTCTTCACGGAAGAGATTGGCCGGGCCGCTAAGTTGGAACAATTCTTTCCCATCGAACAAACCCGACGGGCCATTGGCATTCTCGCCATCGGCCATCCTGCGCGCGGCTTTCTGGAACCCGAGGAAGAAGATTTCGTCACGGCGCTTCTCGGCTTGGCGGCCAGTTCCATTGCCAATGCGCAGGCGCACGAAGCCACCCTACGCAGCAATGAAAAACTGGAGCAAAAAGTTCAGGAATTGCGCGCTCTGATCGACCTCGGCCGCGGCGTATCGGCGTCCCTCGAACCCGATGACATTGCGCACATGCTGACCTTGACCCTGGCTGGCCGCTGGATCGTTTCGAAACATGGCTTGGTTACCTGGAAACCGGGCCATCCTGAAATATTGCGCCAAAAAGGAGTCGATCTGAACTTCATCTTGGCGGATAAAGACCGCTGGAGCGAATTTTTGGAGCCAAGCTTGGCCCCTGAAGATACGCCTTTGCCGGCGGGCTCTTTGCTTTTGCCGTTGCGCAGTTCTGCGGAAACGTTTGGCCTGGTGGTCTGCGGCCCTCGTTTGAACAAACAACCTTATACTGAAGCCGATATCGAATTCGGCGCAGGTCTCACCGCGCAAGCTGCGGTTTCCTTCGACAATGCCTGGCATTTCCGTGACACGTTGGTGCGCCAACAAATGGAAAAAGAGGTGGCCCTGGCGGCGAGCATCCAACGCGACCTGTTCCCCTCTGTGCTTCCCCAACTGGCCGGCAGCGACGTGGCTGCGCGCAACCGCCAGGCCAAATTGGTAGGCGGCGATTATTACGACGTCCTGCCCATTCAGGGCAGAGGCGCCGACTTGCCACACCTGCTATGTGTCGTTGATATCTCGGGCAAAGGCATGTTCGCCGCGCTGCTGATGAGCAACATCCAGGCGACTCTGCGCGCCCTGCTTAGCCATGGCCAGTCTCTTTCCGAAGTAGCGCAGCAGGCCAACAACCTGCTGCACGCCACCACACCCGCCAATCGTTACGCCACGGCGTTTCTGAATCGCTACGATCCGGTCAGCGGCAGCTGCGAGTGGGTGAATTGCGGCCACAATGACGGTATTGTTCTGCGTAAATCCGGCGAAGTGGAGATGCTGCCTTGCTGCGGTATCGCGCTTGGTTTGTTTCCCGGCATGGCGTATGAAGCGCAAATGTTCGAGCTCGCTTCGGGGGACTTGCTGGCGATCTATTCCGATGGCGTGACTGAAGCCAACGATGCCGCCGAACAGGAATACAGTCTGGAGCGCTTCGTCGCGGCCCTCAAGGCGAACCGCGGCCGGCCCGCCAGCGAAATTGTTGACACGGTGATTCAGGACATTGATGCCTTTGTCGGCGACGCTCCGCAATTCGACGACATCACGTTGATGGTTATGAAACGCCTATGAGCAGTGGGGAGTGGCTCGAAGAACTGCTGCCTTATTCGATGGTGTCGGTGCGCACCAGGGTCTGGTGGCTGCTCTTTTTCGCTCTCTTCCCGCTGGCTTACCTAGGTGGCGTCTGGCTCGAAGTGAAAGAAGAAAGCACGGCGCGCATTGCGGGTGCGCAAGATCGTGACTCTTCTATCCGCATTGCGCAAACATTTGCGGAATCGAAAGGTTTCTCCGCTGGCGGATGGCATCGCTATGTCATCGTCGAGACACACGACGACTTACTCGCTTATTACGGCGATGCCAAGAGAGCGGATCTGGCGGCGGGTCGCAGTCTTGCGCCGGCGCGTGTTGTCACAGTACTTTTCCGGTCGCCCGACCAGAAGCACGAGTTCCGCGCGTATCTCTCTTTGAGCGGGCAAGTGACGGGGTTTGACATGGGCCAAGTTTCGGCCGGGCTAGACGCCCACATCAGAGTGGGCGGCGTCACGGTGAACTCCACTGCCAGTGAGTCCAGCAAAGATCGAGCGAAAGACAATGCCGGTACGCCAGCCGACAAATCCGCGGAAGACATCGCCCGGCGGTACTTCGAGGCGAATTCGACGCTTACGCGTTTCCTGACGCTGGGGCGCGCGGGCATCACAACGAATAGCGACGACCCACTGCGTACGGATGTCAACTGGGATGCGCACCCTGCTAATCACAACGAGATCACTTTCCACATCAGCGCGTCGCTACGCGATCAAAAAGTGATTGCCGAGAAGATTACCGCCAGTGTGGATGAAGATTACACTCGAACCGCAGTTCGCAAAAAGTCGCACTTTCCTGAGATTCTCTTAGGCATTTACAGCATATTCCTGACCTTCAGCGCATTCTATGCGATCTACCGCTATGCCAAGAGAACTTTGCAGAAAGAAGTCTCGCATGCGCGAACTGTTGTGGTGGCGGGATTATTTTTCCTGTCGTACTCCATCTACATTTACTCGATTGGAATAGATCAAGTGGCCACGCGAGTCAGTGGCCAGCGATTTGCCTCGTTCGAGCTTCCGATGGAGATCGGCGCGGTGACAGGTTTTGCTCTCATGGGTCTGTTGGTGGGTTTGGGCTACGGCAGCGGCGAGGGCGAAGTTCGCGAGGCCTTCCCTGGCAAGCTAACTTCCTTAGACGCTTTGCTGGCCGGCCGGATTTTTTCGCGCGACGTGGCCGCTTCGATCTTGTTTGGCGTTGCCGCGGCGGGGTGGCTGCTGTTGTGCCAGCATGGATTCGGCTATTTTCTGCACACTGATATTCCGGGCGCGCGCAGCGAAGGGCTTCGCTATACGTTTGCGCGACTGCCGTGGCTGACTCTGCTGGTGGGCCGGCAATATGAGTCGCTATTAGTTGCCGTTACCGGATTGCTGTTGCCCGCCTCGTTTCTGTTGCGCACGTCCTCGCCCAAGAAACGCCGGTTCTTCTGGTTGTTGTTGTTTGCGCTCTTTTCGATCTTTGGCGAGGCGGCGCGTTATCCCACTGTGGCTTCTTCGCTGCTCGCGATGGCGATCTTCGTGAGTGCGCTGCTGGCGCCGTTCTTTGCTTTTGACCTATTGGCCGCTATGGTGAGTTTGTATGCTTTGGCCCTGCTGAACGAGTTGGCACGGCTGAGTGCGGTGTTCCCATCGTGGGTTGGTTTCGCGCTCTGGCTAGCCGCGTTGGTAGCGGCGGTCGTGGCGCTGGCCCTCTATTTAGCACTGCATGGCCAGCGCGTGCGCGAGGAAGATGTAAGACCACTCTATGCCAAAAATCTTGCCGAGAGAATGGGTATGCAAGCCGAAGTACTGGCGGCGCGTGAGGCGCAACTCCGACTCTTGCCGCAAAGCGCTCCCGAAATTCCAGGCATGCAATTTGCCGCCTGCTGCCTGCCCGCGAAGGGGGTGGGAGGGGATTTTTACGACTTCTTCCGGCTGGATTCCAACCGGGTAGGCATTTTCGTGGCACAAGGCGGCGAGCGCGGTTTGGCTTCCGCCTTGTGCATTGCCTTGGCCAAAGGCGTCCTGATGCACGCCTCCCAACAGACTCACTCGGCGGCGCAAATTGTGATCGAACTGGAAGCCAGCATGGCTGAGTTGCTGAAAGGCGGTAGCGAAGCCAATATCAGTTTCGCTTACGGAGTTGTCGATACGCGCCGCAACGTATTGAACTATGCCCGTATTGGCACATCTCCACGCCTGTTGGTAAACCGCCAAGGGGCCGGTCTCACCAGCTGCGCGCAGTTTGAACGGCTGGCCAATTTGCCCGGGCGCTCCGCCGGAGCTCCTCAGATCCACGAAGGCGCGGCGCATCTGCATGCCGGTGACTATCTCATTTTCTTTACCGATGGCGTGACGTCTTTGCGCTCGCGCCGCTTCGGAAAAAGGGAGTATCAGTGGCTCGATTTACTCATGCGGGAGTTGAGCCGGACGGATGAGCCACTGCAGAAATCGTTGGTCTCCGCTCTGGGCAAACTTCAGAACAGGGCGTCCGAGGATCTAACGGCGGTTGTCCTGCGCGTCGTGGAGATGCAAACTGTCGAGCAGGAGGTGGTTGCTTGAGTGACGCTGCCTCGCGTAAATGGGCCTGGTGGGTGGCTCTAGCGGCGGCTTGCGCCGGTTTGGCGATCCTCGGCACTTGGTTTCCAAAATGTTGGCCAGCGGCTTCCTGGCAGGTGATACCGCGCGCTACATTGTTCGTAAAAGCACGCGCCATCGCACAACACTTTGGGTTGAACCCTGCTGGCTCCAAAGCCGGTATGACTGCGTCGCTTGCAAAATCCCTGGCGCGCTACGTGGAAGAACATCCCAACGACGCCAGCGCCCGCGCAGTCTCTCCGCTGACGGTGCGGATCACTTTCGTTGGTCCAAAGAAAGACCAAACTTCCAAGGTAGGTCTTGACTCAGCGGGCTTGCCCGTTTATTGGAAGCCCTTTGACGATTTCAAACCATCCCAGAAGTATGCCTCCGAGGATGAAGCCGCGCGCGCAGCTTTTGCCTTTCTGGCGGGAGAGCAAGCCTCCTTGTTTTCGGGGCCAGTGAAATCGATGGGAGATGAAGCGACGCAGGAGGAGTATGTGTGGAAGAAGCTTTCTGCGCCTCACTCCAACATACGCGAGCGAATTAGCGTAGTAACCCAGAATGGCGGTGTCGCGCGCGCCGAACACAAGCTTTACGTGTCTTCGGAGAGCGATGAAGACGACTCCGAAAGCGGAGACAAGGAAAGATATTGGAACGTGCTCGGCGGAATTTTCTGGACACTTTCCATATCGGCCCTCATAGCGATTTTTGGCATCTACGTCTTATGGAGTTTACGCAAGACTCTCGACCATCGATTTCAGGGACGGATGGCTATACTGGCCGCTGTCATCATTGGCATTGGCCAGGCGTCGGGAGCAAACGCCGAAGGCTCGAACTGGAGCGAACTGTGGGCGGCGTTGGAGATTCTGTGCTTGGTCGGAGTAGGCCGCGGAATTTCTAATGCCGGGAGAGTGAAATGGCTATCGCTCGAACAACTTTGCCGGCTTGCGCCGGTGGCGAAGGCCACCGGAGACTCGCTGGCGGCCGGAGTGTTGTATAGCCCTCTGTTGGCAGCTATGCCTTTTCTGATTGCCGGCTGCGGCTTGTTTCCCCATAGTTCCGTGTCCACTCAGAACTTGGAGGTCCTCTACAGTCCGGCTCCGCTGCTGGATAGCGGCGATCTCTCAGCCGTCTTGTGTCTATTGGGGTTCTTCGGCTTCGGAGTACCGGTGCTGGAGCGCATGATGCGTTTTCGCTGGCTGCGGTGGCTGATCGCACTGCCGCTGGGAAGCGCCTTCTTTGCGTATGAAGCACACGCCGTGAATGGCCCGCTGGCTGCGACTCTGACGGCGGGTTTTTGCACGCTCGCGCTGTTTTGGTTCTTATATGCGCGCTTTGACTTGCTGGCGGTGCTGACCCTGCAGGTTGCGAGCGGGGTGGTCTTGAGCGTCTTCATGCTGGCGCAAAAGGGATTTGGCATCTGGTGGCTCGTTTTGGCTCTGGGCGCGGTACTCGCCATCGCGTTCTGGTTCGCCAAACGAGGGGCCAGCATTCCGCAAGGCGACCCTCTTGCCAGCAACCCGGCGCTGACCGGGTTCCGCGCGGAACGCGAAAAATTGCAGGCGGAATTCTCACTAGCCCGGCGGGCACAACAAGGCATGTTGCCACAGGCGCCCCCCGAGATCCCAGGCTATTCCATTGCCGCATCCTGCACGCCTTCCCTCGAAGTGGGAGGCGATCTCTATGACTTCCTAAAACTGCCGGACGGCCGTATCGGTATTGGCGTGGCCGATGTGAGCGGCAAAGGTGTTCCAGCCGCGCTTTACATGACCCTCACCAAGGGCTTGCTCGCGTCGGTCAGCAAAGATAATTCGGAGTTGGCGAGCGTGGTGGAAGAGGTCAATCGCCATCTGCATGGAGTGACTCGCAAGAAGGTGTTTGTCACCATGGCGCTAGGTTTCCTGGATGCGGAGAAGCGTGTCTTGCAGTGCGTGCGAGCCGGCCACAATCCAATGGTATGGCGGCAAGCGTCGCAGAATGTGACAACGCTGGTGGCACCGGGAGGGCTTGGTCTGGGTATCACAGCCAGCCGTGTGTTCAGCACCCAACTAAAGATGGTGGAGATGCCGTTGGCGGACGGCGATGCCGTTGTGTTCTACTCGGATGGCATCACGGAGGCGATGAATAGCAGCTTGGAGCAATTCGGCGAACAGCGTTTAATGGAAGCGGTGGAACAGGCTGACCGGTTAGACGCGGCGGCCGCGCGCGATTCCATCCTGACAGCTGTGCGGGCGTTTCTGGGCGGTGTACATCCACAAGACGATATGACGCTGGTAGTGCTGCGAGTCGGTAGGTGAGAGGATGATCATAAGTGGCTAACCCTTTTTCAATTCACAAATCGACGGAACACGGACTTTCTGTTCTGGCGCTGGAAGGATATCTGGACGCCCACACTGCGCCCGAATTCGAAAAAACCGTGCAGGCCGAATTCGAAGCCGGCCGCGTCCGATTGGTGGTGGAGTGTTCCCGCTTAAGTTATATATCCAGCGCAGGTTTGGGAGTGTTCATGAGTTTCATTGAAGAGATCCGGGCCGCGGGTGGAGACATCAAAATCTGCGGCTTGGCTCCCAAAGTGTTTCAAGTGTTCGACATCTTGGGATTTTCAGCGCTCTTCGATATTGTGCCCGATTTGCCCGCTGCCATTCAGCGCTTTCAAGAAGCGCCGGTGAAGGAGACCTAGCGATGGCTTGGGAACGGACGTTTTCCTTGCATGTTCCTTCATCAACCGAGAATCTGTCTATGATTCGCGATTTTGTGAAGAGCATCGGCATGCAATCGGGGATGGGCGATATGGAGGTGGCTCGCTTGGAACTGGTGGTAGACGAAGCATGCGCGAATGTGATGGAGCATGCGTATGAGGCGGATTCCAGCAAGGAGGTTTCCATCCGCGCCATAGTGGACGACGATTCGGTTCAGATCGTGGTGATTGATAGCGGCAAGGGATTCGATCCGGCGGCGGTGGAACAACTGAAACTGGAGGAACTCGCGTTGGCCAAGCGGACCGGTGGGCTTGGCATGCGGATCATGAAATCGTTTATGGATGAGGTCCACTATGAGATGCAACCCGGGATAAAGAATGAGTTGAAGATGGTGAAGCGGCTGCATAAAGCTCCGTGAGTCCAGCGTCGTTAATAAATCGTTGCCGGCTGTGGCGTGGAAGCAGCCATGCCGGCGGAGCGGCCGATCATTGGCTCGGCAATCCCATCCATCAAGCCGAAGCCGCGAATGGCGAGTGAACTCTGCCAGGCTTCTTCGAGCGCGTGAATGTAATCCACCTGTAATTGGAAGAGCGTCCGCTGGGAAATGAGAACCTGCGGATAGGCCGCTGCCATCTTCTGGTAATTCTCTTGGTACATGCGATACGCCTGTTCCGCGCGCGGAAGCATCTCTGTTTTGTATTGCTGGACTGTAGTGCGCGCGGCGTCATAATCTCGGAACAGGCCGGCCAAATCCCGCTGCAGTTTCAGCTTGACGCGCGCTAAGTCCTGCTTGGCACTGATGATTTCATCCGTGGCTGCGGCAATATTACCCTGATTACGGTTGAAGATTGGCAATTGAACTCCGATCTGAGCGCCGCCTTCCAGGCCTGTCTGCTTTGGCAGCGGATCTAAAGGCTCATAGTTTTGGGCCAGAATGGCAGTGACCTGCAAGTCGGGAATGGGCGCTTTCCTGGCGCGTGCGAGCGAAGCCTCAGCGTGCTCCAGCGCTTGCTGCGCCAATTTCACTTCAGGACTGTCGCGCAGAGTCGTCGCTGCCCACTCTTCGCGATTGAGGTTGGGGATTGCCTCCAGGTCGCCCTCCAAGTGAACGGCTATCAGATCCGGCCTGCCAACCACGTCCGTCAGCATGCTCCAGCACGCTTGCAGATTTTGTTGAGCAATCCTTAGATTGACCTTGGCCTGCTCTTCCTCCACCTCAGCCTGTAGAATGTCGGGACGGTCCGCTTGACCAATGTTGCCGAGTTGACGAGAAGTCTCAGTGGCATCCATCGTCAGCTTGGCAAGATTTTCGCGTACTTCCACCAGCCTCTGCGCCGCTAGAACTTGATAGAACAAGGCTCTAACATTGTTTTGAATGCGCAGGCGCTGTATTGCTGCACTGGTAGCAACCTCCCCGGCTTCAATTTCCGCCACCCTGCGCGCGACGTGCAGTTTACCGCCCAACACTATCGTTTGGCTGACGAAGCCACCTTGTTTCCCCCCGTCGATGGAGCCTCCGCGAATTTCGTCACCGTAATATCCCACCGTCGGATTCGGATAAAGACCCGCCTGCTTAGTAAGTGCGCTCGCCACCCGCATATTTGCTTCCGTTTGCGCAATCGTCGGGTTGTTCACCAACGCCATTTGTTCCAGATCTTCCAATCGCATAGCGCTGGGAGGCGCGGCGGCCGCCAGGCAGCGCAGCAGACACAGGACGGCCAAGGCACTTACGCGTTTCATTGGGCGCCCTCCTGTTCGATCTTTCGGGCTCGCTTGGCTTTGAGATCCATGATCTTTTCAAACTGCTCGGGAGGCAACACGCGCACCAGGGTCATCATGCCTCCCATAAACCCACTCCAGCCGGCGGGTAGTCCGTACGTCTCCGGACTATCGACCTGCTGGTCCATCGCCATCATGGGACCTTCCATAAAGGCGTCTTGCGGAAAGAGCGGCACCTGACTCGCATTCTTGGGAAGCGTCATTTGGTGACCCATTCCCGGCATGCCGGCCATGGCATCGTCATCGCCACCTTGCCGCAGCGGCCCGTTCGTATGCGCCGTTTCCGGTGTTGACCCTACGCCGAGTCCCCGGCCGAGGCTCGGCGCCTTGTTCTCAGCTGTGGCGCCACCTTCGCGTAACATGCCCATCGCTTCTTCCATGCTCGCGCCCGCTTGCATGCCCCGCCCGGAACGGGTCATTGGGCCTACGTTGGACGACATCTGATTCATCATGTGGTGGGGAAGGTGGCAGTGGAGCATCCAGTCACCGACGCGATCCGCCACGAATTCGATGTCGCGCGCTTGGGCGACGCCCACCAGGGTTGTATTGCCGCGCGGCCAGATGGCCTCTGGTTGCCTCGCACCCTCGCGGCCTGTCTCCCAAAAAGTGAACCCATGAAGATGGATTGGATGATGATCCACGCCGAGGTTCACCAGCCGGACGCGTACTCGTTCTCCCAGACGAATGATGAGCGGTGTGGATGCCGGACCCACTTTCCCGTTGAAGGTGAGCCAGTTGAATTCCATGTTCATACTGTTCGGGATATTGCTATTGGGGAGTACCGCGTATTCCTGAAGCGACAGCAGATAATCTCTATCTACTCGCGGCGAATACGCTGTCTTCGGATGGATGACGAACCCCCCGAGCATCCCCACCATCTCTTGCATGGCCATATGCGAGTGATAGAAAAAGGTGCCGTTCTGATGCAGTTGAAATTCGTAAACGAACCGTTCGCCCGGCATAACGGGCTGCTGTCCTATACCGGGCACGCCGTCCATCTCGATGGGGAGTTCGAGGCCGTGCCAGTGAATGCTGGTCGGTTCAGGTAGGCGATTGTCGAAGAGGATGCGTATGCGATCGCCTTCGTTGGCCTGAATCGTTGGTCCCGGAGCGCTGCCGTTAAAACCCCAGAGATCGAAGGTTCGTCCCGGTAGAACCGTCTGCTTTACCGGTTCAGCAATCAGATGAAACACCTTAACGCCGTTATCGATTGCGAACGGCAGATCGGCGATGTCGGGCGTCAATAGGGGCGCCGGCTGCTCGCTCGTACCTTTTGATAGGGCCGCAACGCCGGCACTCCATCCCAATATACTTTGTAAAAATCTCCTGCGCGCCTTCATACTGAATTTACTTTCCTCTCGATTCAATTAAAATGACTTGCCTTTGAGCAAGGCAGTAAAAAGCTCTGCAAAACGCGGAGCCGGCATAACGCGGATCCAGAGAGTGAAGAGCTAGATACGAAGGACAGAAAGCGCGGCGGCAGGTTGGCTGCGCGGAGGAGAGCCGGTATCGAGTGGCGAGGAAAGCCATGGCCGCATCAAGACGCCAGCAGTGCCATCGGCCAACACCGCTTCAACTTGAACGGATTTGGTGGCGCTCGGTTGCGCGTTAATCGATGGGATACAAGTGAACACGGAGTTCCGGTGAGGGCAGCCACTCCGCTTATCGTCAGAATGCTTGTGGTGCGAACAACCCTCAGAAGCTGCTTGGCCGGACGAGCAGGCGGTGACGGCACAATTGGCTACACACTGAATGCTGGCGAGAAGCGCCGCAACTGCAACTAGGACCAGCGCGCGTGTGATGCCGAAACGCATTCCTGCTGAGTTCAGCCTAGCAAAGAGGCTTCCGTTCTGCAATGGCCCCGAAAACCTCATGAATCTGGACCTCGATACTCTACGAACGCTCATTGTCGCCCATGATTTAGGTGGATATGGCCAAGCTGCGGTCCGTCTGGGACGTACTCCGTCAGCCATCAGTCTGCAGATAGAGCGCCTGCAAGAGGAACGGGGAACACCGCTCTTTCGCAAGCACGGCCGGATTCTGAAGCTGACAGAAGCCGGACAGACCGCCCTCGGCTACGCTCGGCGCGTGCTTGCCCTGAACGATCAGCTGCTCGAAACCACACAGGGCGCAACGGTAGCCGGCGCCGTTCGCATTGGCGCTCCGCAGGATTTCGCGGCGCTGCTGCCCGATACTTTGCGGCAGTTCGCAGCCCTGTATACACGAACTCAGATAGAGCTGCGTATTGAGCGGAACGGCGCTCTCATCGAAGCCCTTGACAAGAGTCAGCTTGATCTCGCGCTGACCATTGGATTCGTAGACCGCAAGGATGCTGTGCTGCTGGGCGAATTTCCTGTTCTCTGGATCGCGAGCCGAGCTTTCCGCACCCAGGCTGGTTGTCTCCCGCTTGCCGTACTCGGCCCTCAGTGCGCCTTCCGCAAGGCCGCAGTGCAGCAGCTCGAAACCGCCGGCGTCGCGCGCATCGGATCGCCGCCACCAGCCCGAGCCTGGACGGCCTATGGGCTGCGCTTCAAGGAGGGCTTGGCATCACCGCACGCACTGCTATGCAACTCCCGGCTCATCTAGTGGCGAATAGGTCGCTGCATCGCCTGCTGGCCATCTTTACTGCCGATGGCTACTTCCGGGTTGAAGTCTTTCGGGATGTGCGCGTCAAGTTCGCCAGCAATGACCGATGTTCAATGAGGACCTACCGGCAGTTCAGCTTCGCAACAATGTTAACACAAAAGGCAATCTCACATTCTTTACGTTCGGATCACCGGCAATGGCGAACACTCTGCCGAGGAGTCGATTGTCACGCAGAAGCAGTTTGATTTGAAGCGTCTTGGCGCCGGTTCTTACGGCATCAGGTGCAGCGATTTTCCCAGTGGATAGGCCTGTAAACGCTTCACCCTCCGATCGCATCTCACTTATTCTTTCCGCTCGGCTGCTCCCAATAGCCAGATTCGCAACCTCACTTGACTCAATATTGATGTCAACAGGCATGTTCGCGCCGCCGCCTTCAAGCAGTCCCTGCCATCGGCCTCTCCATGCTGGAGTTGCGACAAAAGGTTTGCTTGGAAAGCCGCAGTCTTCCTCCGGCCGACGCCAGTCCGGCAGATAATTCGAGAGCACTTCATCGCACACGCTGTAAGCTAGCTCCCATGTGTTGGAGCGATTCGTCACGACCACACAGGCTAAGTCTTTGGACGGCACAAAGCACATCCTATTGGCTACTCCGGGATCACCGCCGCTTTTGAAGAAGAAGGGGACCCCCGAAGCGGTTTGGCTCTTAAACCAGCCAAAGGTGGTCGCCACGCCGGACGGACCAGTGAAGACGGGTTGATGCAGTTCATCCATGCCCTGCGCGCTGAGAATCGCCGCTTGGCCCTCAGCTCGATGGCGCATGTTGAAGAGAGCGAAAAGAGCGAGATCGTGAGCGCTCGCGTACAACTCGCCTGAAGCAGGCGTGGATGTAATGTAGTGCGGGATAAGACGGCCATGCGCGTCATAACGCATTGCGCCGCTTGGCACTCGAACAGCATCGCTACCGAAAAAACTGTCGTTCAGACCAAGAGGGGTAAGCACTCTTCGATGCATAAGTGCTCCGAACTCGATCTGCGTAAGAGCAAAAGCGATGGCATTCAGCGCGGCAAATCCAATATTGCTGTACTCGTAGCAGGCCGCCGGAGGGTACGCCAGCCTGCCATACGCTTGAAGAAGGGCGTTAGGACTGGGGACAAATCTCGCTTCATTCGCTGCATAGGATTCGTATAGGCCCGGCAGACCGCTGACGTGAGCACCGAGTAGCCGGACACTCACCGCTTCCGCGTTGCGGGCAGCGCCCACGAGCTTGCATCCTGCGAGAAACTGATTGGCGGGGTCAGCCAGGGAGAGCCTCCCTTCGGCGACCAGCGTCATGATAGTGGTAGCCGTGAATGGCTTTGTGACGGAGGCCATGCTGAACGGAGTATGCGGTGTCGCCTTCCGGCCCGCTTCCTGATTCGCCCAACCAAAACCCTCCTCCCAAAGGATGCGGCCGCCATTTACCACTGCGACAGCTACTCCGGTCGCGTCCCCTCGCGCTATTGCCTGCTGAATTCGACTGCGGACCGCTTCACTTTTGAAGACTGTTTTACCGGCACTCAGCTTCACTGCCACCAGCCTTCCCAGCGACGCTGAGAGCATGCACCGGTTCACGTCACGACGGCTTGCGCGTGCGTTCATGTACATCCCCTTCAAGGTATAAGATCGCTTCAGCCGTTTGGGCCAGTTCGGGGCAGTTCGGGCAGTTCGGTGTCGGGCGGCAGTTCGGTGTCAGACACCTCAATCCCCGACACCTCAATCCCCGAATTCCGCAGCGCAAAATCGCTCATGTTCTCCCAATCAAAAAACGCCATTCCCCATCGCCGCAAAGTCATAATCGTGACAAAGCCAAACGCTCGGCCGGGCGCCTGGAGTTTACCGTTATCCCAGTAGAAATTACCAACCCCAAAACAACTCCGTCGCACTTCTCGCGCTCAGCATTACCAGTGAGCACTGTTTTGCTAATGTGGATAGCTCCAACAACGCCTCTTGATGCGGCCCGTGAACGCGCTGTTGCGCGCCGCCGCTCCCGGGTGAACCCCCAGAAAATGGACGAGGAGGAAAAGTCACGCCACATTAAAGCGGGCAACCGATGCCTCACAAAGAGCGCTTGCCCCACATTGCCGTTTTCTTTTTTCGCGCAAGGGTTAAGTTTCGGTACTTCCGTCAGAACACGTTAATGTTCTTCAGCGAGGTATTTATTGGGCACATTCCGGGTGGGTGGCTCGCTATGGAACCGCTTGCGATGTAGATACGCGATGTTGCTGTACACGTCCTCCTCGCGTCGGTGAAACTGCCGGTAGAGACCGCACTGAACGTAGGAAATCGGGGTAACATCGTAAACAACTGTTTCCCAGCTCATCGTTTCTCCCCACAAAATCGACCGCACTCGCGTGTCCAAATCCGCCCCGGCGTTCACCAGAAGTTCCATCATCGGCCGGCAGTAGTTGAAGATGCTGTTCACTGTATGAAAGATGGGTGTTTGTCCTCCAAGTCCGCTTCCGTCCTGATCGGCGCGGGCGTTTACATCCGCCCCGGCATCGAGCAAGACGCGCGCGCAGCGCATGGAGTTAAACTCCGCGCAAATGTGCAAAGCCGTCACTCCGCGACAGGATGTGAAGGCACACAAAGGATTTAGTTTTCGCTGGAGATTTTCGGTCGACAGGAGCCCGCGAAGTCCGGTGTCGTCATCAAGAAGGAGCGCCTGAAGCAGGGGATCTCCGAGGGTTGCCCCCGCATTCAGCATTACCTGTAAGCACTCCGCGAATCGCGTGGATCGAAGGTAAATCTCGATTAACACATCAATCGGCCGCTTACCGTTAATCGGTTCAGTTGGGCTGACTCCCGCAGCAAGCAGCTTTCGAATTCCTGCGGGCGAGTGCGTCTCAAATTCCCCTAGTAGATCGGCTCCCGTCGACATTCAGTCACTCCTTTCATGGATAGTAGCGTTTCGGTCCGTAGTAGGGAGGGCAGTTCGGGGGGCAGACACCTTAATCCCCGAATTCAGCGGCCCTTTTCCACAATCGTCCCGGAAAACCATTCTTATGCTCGAACTTCACTCCCTCATCGCCCCCGCACCCCCCAGCTCCGCAACGTTATAATCGTGACAAAGCCAAACGCTCGGGCGGGCGCCTGGAGATGGCCGTTATCCCAGAAGAAATCACCAACCCCAAACCAACTTCGTCGCATTTCATTCTGCGCGCGTCTTTGGTTTTGCTCGTCGCATTTATCGCGCTCAGCATCGTCGCGCCGTTCGTAAACGCCGCCCACTTCAGCGCCAGCATTCAACGCGCTCTCGAAGCCTCCCTCGGTCGCCGCGTCAGTTTTGAAAAAGTCTATTACCGTCTGCTGCCCGTCCCCGGCTTTTCTCTCGAAAACGTCACCATCGCGGAAGATCCGCGCTGGGGCTTGGAGCCCTTTTCGTACATGGACGGCCTAGAAGCGCGCCTGCGCATCGATAAGCTCCTTCTCGGCCAAATCCGTTTCGCCAGCTTGCGCTTGATCGATCCCAAGCTCAACATGGTCAAGCGCGATGATGGCGCCTGGAACGTTGTCGAGTTTGTCTCCCGCATGAGCGCGCCACGCGCCATTCCGTTGAACCTCATCCCCGCCATTCAGGTTTCGAGCGGTCGCCTGGATTTCAAACTCGGCACCCGCAAGACCACGTTCTACGTCACCGATGCCGATATTTCCATCTATCCCGAACGCTCCGGCCGTGTTGTCATGAATTTCTCAGGTTCACCCGCCCGTACCGATCGCGCCGGCAACGGCTTCGGCTCCATGCGCGGCACCCTGAACTGGCTCGTAACCGCGCAGTCCACCCCTACCGATCAGGTCGAAGCCGATGTCACCCTCGAACCCAGTAACTTCAGCGAACTCGCCACATTGATTCAAGGCCAGGATATCGGCGTGCATGGCACCATCAGCTCACGCGCGCATATCGCCGGCCCGCTCTCCGCGCTGCAAGTCACCGGCACCCTGCGCCTGCAAGACGTCCACCGTTGGGATCTTATGCCGTCAAGTGGCGACGATTGGCGCGTACCTTACGAGGGCCGCATCGATATGCTCGCGCATAGCCTCGACCTGCGCACATTACCGCCGCATTCCGGCGAAGCTATGCCCGCCGCTCTCCAAGTGAAGGTCAACGATTTCATGACCAGGCCCGCTTGGACGCTCATGACGTCCTTCAACAAAGCTCCCGTCGAATCCCTACTGCCTTTGTTCCGTCGCATGGGGTTCGGCGTTCCTGCAGGCGTCGCTCTCGCTGGATCCATCGATGGCGTCGTCGGCTATTCGAACACCTCCGGACTTGCCGGGGAAGTTTCCATTCACGATGCCGTCGCTACTCTGCCTAACATTCCGCCCATCAGCGCGACGGGTGCGGAGCTCAAAATTTTGCCCGACGCGCTCCATCTCGAGCGAGCGACTTTAGAAACAACCGGCGGCGGCACAATGCAGGTCGGCGGAGAGTACCACTGGAATAATCAGCGCTTGGCCGCTGCCATCACCGTGAATCATGTGAACGTACAAACGTTGAAGAACACTGCCAAGGCTTGGTTTGGCGAACCGCCCGGCGCTGGCCGCCTTTAGCGATGGCAGCGAGGGTGTGATCACCGGCGAATTGCAATACGACCATAGCGGTGGAACGGCCGGTGGCTGGTCCGGCGAGTTTGAATTCAGTAACGCCACGCTTTCGGCCGTCGGGGTCGCCACGCCGCTCGTCCAAGCGCAAGGTAAACTGCTCTTCACGCCCACCAGCCTCGATGTGCCGCATTTCACCGCCACCTGGGCGCAGAACAAGATGGCTGGGAACTATCACTTCAATCAGTCCGTCAGAAACAACAAGGGTGCCGATGCGCATCACCCAGGCGTCTCGGAGCGCCTACATTTGGAATTGGAAGCCGCTAGTCTCGAACAAATTGTTGCGTCGCTGGAACCCGCTTGGCGCGAGCCCGGCTTACTCGCGCGGCTGCCCTTTACCAAGCGCTCCGTCCCTTCCTGGATGACTGCGCGCAACTTGGAAGGCGACCTTGCCATCAACCACTTCATGGTGAATGAGAACGATATCGGTCCTTTACACACGCGCTTTGCCTGGCAGGGCGTCAACCTCCAGCTCATCGGTTTCGAGATTCTCTCACCTGATCTCTCGCTACACGCCTCCGGTACCGTGAACCTGGCCGCGCGCGCTCCCAACGCCCGCTTCAAAGGCAGTATCAACGGCTATCGCTGGGGTGGCGGCACAGTCGACGCGCAAGGCCAGGTCGAAAGTTCAGGCGCGGGTATCGACGCCTTGCGCAGCTTGCATGCCGTCGGATCATTTTCCGGAACTGCTGTCAGTCTTTCTCTCAACGAAGACTTTGATAAGGTCTCCGGCGCTTTCGAATTGTCCTTTGACGCTGGCTGGCCGAAGCTGCATCTTTTTAAAGTGCAAGCTGTGCAACCCAACGACGATTGGAGCGGCGAAGCGCTCAGCAATAGCGACGGCCAATTGATTTTCGATCTCGGCAATGGCGACCGTCAATTGCATATCGTCAGCTTACTCGCACCTTCGTTGCCGCCAGTCGCTCCCGCGGCGGTGGCCCAGAAATGACCCTGGCCCATGAGCTAAACCAACTGTTCCGCCGCTTCCGCCACTATGAGAAAGAAGCCGATTGGGTGCGGCTGGTCATGGAAGGTGCGGGCGCGTATGCGCGCGAAGTGGCGCTCTTCGCTGTTTCAGGAGACGCCATCGAACTGCGCGGCTCGCAAAACCTCGACTTGCCCGAAACGCTGCGCCTCGACGCGAAGAATACTGCGGCCTTCGACGCCGTCCTGCACTCGAAGGAAGCCGTCACCGCGTTGCGCACCATTGGCGAAGTCGGTGCAGCGCTGGCGAGTCACGCCAAGCTGGCGCACCTGTTTCCCATCTTCAACGGCACGCGCGTCGCGGCCATTTTATTCGCCGCCGCCGATAATTCAGAATTGGACCAACTGGAACTGGTTGCCAACATGGCCGCCAGCGCCCTCGAAAGAAATGTCAATAGCGGCCTGCACACCCAGATTGCCGTAGCGCCGCCGAAACCCCGCCTGCCCGCCTGGGCCGACATGCCCAATGACCAGCGCGCCCTTCATTCACAAGCCACCCGTTACGCCCGCGTCGCCGTCGCCGAATTGCAACTTCTCAAACCCGCGGCCTGTCGCACTGCGCGCGATAAAGGCGGCCTCTATATGCTCCTGGGCAAAGAAATCGACAAAGCCCGCGAGACTTATCAAAAGCAGTTCATGACTATACCTTCAATGACCGATTATTTCCATAGAGAACTGGTGGGCTCCGTTTTGGGAGGCGATGCCACGAAATTAGGAGCGGATTACCCCGGTGAACTCTCGTAAGCTGCCCAAATACGCCCACCGCCCCAAACAGAGCCGGGAGCAAAGTTGGCTGGCCGCCTCTACTTTGTACCGTAAGCGACCTAGTTTGGCGGCTTCTCGCGTCCTCCTCTCCGCCTTACTCATCTTTCTCACCTTCACCGCGACCACTGCGTCCCTCCAGGCCGCCATCGTCGCTAAGAAACACGTCGTCCGCAAAGCCAAAAAGAAAAAACCCGCCGGTCCTCCCAAACCTCACGCCATCGGACCCGCCGCCAACATCTCGCTGGCCCGCCAATATCTCGAACTGGGCAACGCCTCCGCCGCTCTCGAGCAAGCCAACACCGCCATCGTGAACGCGCCCGTGCTGAACGATTACGCGCAATACTACCGTGCGCAAGCCGAATTCCAGCTCAAGAACTACCCGGAAGTCACAAAATCCATCACTCAGGTTTTCGACCAAAAACTCCTCTCTCCCATGACCGGTCCGGCCGCCGCCGTCGGCGTAGCCGCCTATCTTGACTCCGGCAATCCCAAGCAAGCTTTCGACCTGGTCAAGAAATACTTCGATAAAATTCCCCAGCCCCAAGCCACCTTCCTGCTGGCCCGCTGCCTCGCTGCCAATAACGATCTGCCGCAAGCCGCCGAATATTATCAACGCGTTTATTACAACTATCCGAACTCCAAAGAGGCGGCCGACGCCAATACCGCCCTTGCCGATTTGAAGATCAAGCTTGCCGATGGCTATCCGCCCGTCACCGCGGAAGCCATGCTCGGCCGCGCGGAAAAACTGCTCGAAGCGAATCGCACCGCCGATGCCAAAGCGGAACTCTCCGCCGCTATTCCGCAACTCGGCGGCGTCCACCGCGATCAGGCGCGCGTCCGCTTAGGGGAAGCCGATTATCACGCCGGCAAGATTTCCGAAGCGTTCGAATACTTCAAAAACCTGAACGTAGAAGATTCCGACGCCGATGCCGAGCGCGAAGCTTATCTCGTCCGCTGTGCGCGGCATCTCGATAAGAAGTCGGACGTGAAAGCTTACCTCGACGAATTGCAGCAGCACCACGCCACCTCCGAATGGCGCTTGGAAGCCTTGATCAGTGTCGCCGATCAGGCGCGCCGCGATAACGATCTCGCCACCTATCAACCGCTTTATCGAGCTTGCGCCACCGATTTTGCCAAGAACGATCAAGCCTCCTGGTGCGCTTGGCGCGTTGCCTTCGACGCTTATCATGTTGATCAGCCCGATGCCGGAGACTTGCTTCTCGCCTACATCAAGCAGTACACCGCGTCGAACGATGCTTCTGACGCCCTCTATTTCCTCGGCAGGCTGTATGAAAGTAAGAACCGCCTGCCGGAGGCGCGTGCCTGCTACGACGCTTTGATTGGGCATCTGCCCAATACCTATTTCTCGACTCTCGCGCAAGCCCGCCTGAAAACTCCGGAGATGATCTCCGTCCAAGCCGATCCTGTTTTAGCCGCCACTCTTCAGCCGCTCGGCTGGGCCGCGCGCGGCCAGTTCCCCAGTTTCTCACCGGGCCCTCTTGTCCAAAAGCGCGTCACGCGCGCCCAGTTGTTGCTGGCTAGCGATATGCACGATACGGCGGAAAACGAACTCAAGTTCGGTTCCCGTAACGAAGAAGGCCAGACCAATGTCTACGCCTATGAACTGGCCAAGTTCGCCGCCAACCATGGCGCTCCCGATGAGGCTCTTCGCTATATCAAAACCTTTGCTCCCGGCTATCTATACATGCCGCTCGATCAGGCGCCGCTAGGGTTCTGGCGCTTGGCCTTCCCCATGCCCTATCGTTCTTCCATCGAGATTCATAGCCGCGAACAAGGTCTCGACGCTTATCTCGTGGCCGCCCTCATCCGTCAGGAATCGGAATTCAACGCCCACGCCCTTTCGCCCATGAACGCGCATGGCTTAATGCAGGTGATGCCCAGCACAGGAAGGCAATTGGCGCGGCACTTCGGCATACGGCGCTTCAGTTCGGACCAACTTTTTACGCCCGACCGGAACATCCAGCTAGGCACTTACTTCTTCCGCGAGCTGCTGGATTCTTGCGGCGGCGAAGCCGAGATTGCCTTAGCTTCCTATAATGCCGGCCCCGGCCGCACCGCACAATGGCGAACCTGGGGGCCATTCCACGAGCCCGCCGAGTTTACCGAAGTCGTACCCATCCATCAAACCCGTGGCTATATCCAAATCGTCATGCGGAACGCCGATGTCTACCGCCGACTCTACGCGGGCACCCACGCCGATATCCCCGCCTACGAACCCAAGCCCGCTCCCACCAAAGCCGTCGCCAAAAAGCGTCCCAAAACGCGCGCCAAAATTCACCGCCGCAAAAAGAAGCCGCAAGGATAGAATTGCACCATGACGCCTGTTGCTTCGCTCCGACGCTTCCAAAGCGCGCGCATTGCCGAATTCCGTGAATCCGTCATTCGCGAGATGACGCGGCAGGCGATTCAACATGGCGCTGTCAATCTGGCGCAGGGCTTCCCAGACTTCCCGGCGCCCGCGGAACTGAAAGAAGCTGCGCAAAAGGCCATCGCCGACGATTTCAATCAGTACCCAATCACTTGGGGCATTAAACCGTTTCGCGAAGCCATCTGCCAGTCGTCTAAGCGCTTCTACAACATAGATGTAGATCCTGAGCGCGAAGTGACGGTTTGCTGTGGCGCCACCGAGGGCATGATCGCGACCCTGCTCGCTCTCTTGAACCAAGGCGATGAAGTGGTGGTGTTCGAGCCGTTTTACGAAAATTATTGGCCGGATTCTCAACTTAGCGGCGCCATCGTAAAACATGTCCGCCTGCGCCCACCCGATTGGAGCTTCGACCCGGAAGACCTCAAGGCTGCCTTTAACTCGCGCACTCGCGCCGTCATCATCAATTCGCCGAACAACCCAACTGGCAAAGTCTTTTCCCTGGCCGAATTGCAAGCGTTAGGCGAACTGTGCGAAGAATACGATTGCCTCATCGTTTGCGACGAGATTTACGAGCACATTATTTTCGATGGCGAAAAACACATTCCGCCCATCACTCTCGGCTCGCTTCGCGAACGCACCGTTTCAATCAATAGTCTGAGCAAAACGTTCTCCGTTACCGGCTGGCGTGTCGGTTGGGTGATCGCGCCGCCGGAGCTGACCAAGTCCATCCGCAAAGTGCATGATTTCCTAACCGTCGGCGCGGCCACGCCGCTCCAATATGCGGGCATCACCGCGCTCAATTTGCCCGACAGCTATTTCACCCAGCTCAGCACCAGCTATCAACAAAAGCGCGATTACTTAATTGCCATCCTCGAAAAAAACGGATTCCGCTGCCACATTCCCAAAGGGGCATATTATGTGATGTGCGATATCTCCGAACTCGACTTCACGGATGACTTGACATGTTGCCGCCATCTGGTTGAGAATGTTGGTGTTAGCGCTGTGCCTGGATCGAGTTTCTTTGCCGATCCTGCGCATGGCAGCCATCTGGTTCGCTTTTGCTTTGCCAAGAAGCTCGAAACACTCGATGCCGCCGCCGAACGCCTAGGCAAAGAGCCCTAATCTAGACATTCTCCGTGGGGCGGCGCCAAGCGCCGCCATGCTGCGAATCGCCTCCACAATAATCTCCGGCTCATCGTTCTGAATCATGTGATTGGATTTTTCGGCAACTAATACGACGCTGTTCGTCGAAAGAGCCGCCAACCGGTCTTGTCCTTCGCGCCAGGTTTTTTCCAAAACGGCGAACGGACCAGGAAACGGTTGACCATGGGTAATCACGGCGATGGGTAAATCGCCAAGTGGCGCAAACGCTTCGGGCTTGACCAGCCAAGGCGCGGCTCGCTGCAGAGAGCTTATATCGTCACTCGCGGCCGCGAAATATTCGCGGCGTACCATGAAGGCATTCAGTTGTTCAGAACCTGTCTTCGCAAACCATGCAGTTAGCAAACGAGGCAAACCGAATACGGAAAGGAATTTCATCGCTCTCATTAGCCAGGCGAATTTCTTATAGAGGGACAGAACATCGCGCTGGCAATAGCTCAGTTCATGCGGCGTATCAACGAAGACCAACCCGGCCACGCTCCCAGGATATTCGCGCGCGAACAGGCGAATCAGAAAACCGCCGTAGGAATGGCCGACCAGGATATAGGGCTCAGGCAACTGGGCCGACTGTAGCAGCGTATGCAAATCTCTGACTCGATCTTCCAGACTCCGCGGGGCTGGAACCGGATCGC
Source organism: Bryobacterales bacterium (assembly GCA_963764105.1). Lineage (GTDB taxonomy): Bacteria > Acidobacteriota > Terriglobia > Bryobacterales > Bryobacteraceae > Bog-105. The sequence continues at coordinate 27,284 of CAVXRP010000013.1, read as the reverse complement.
TCCACTGATAACCGGCGCGGTCGTACAGGCTAACGTTCGCGAATTCCGCCAATCGCTCTTGCAAGCCGAGCCAAGCCAGTGACGGTCCGCCGGCGCCTTGTTCGATCACGACCGTTGGACCAACACCTTTCGACAGCAGGTGCAACCTATGGCCACCCACGTCGATGAGCCGGCCCAGGGCAGGGAAGCGGATGAGATCGCGGCGTCGGGAGCGCTCTTCATAAACGGCTCCAACGGTCAGCAAAAGAAGTACACCGGCGAGCCCGCTCCACAAAAGCATATGATTTAGAATATACACACTTGTATAAATACACAAGTGTATTTGATCCGGAAAAATCAAACTCATTTTTGACGATTCCACTGCACAGTGGAGTCTGGCTCACGCTATACAAGCGGGTCTCAAGCTCGGAGTACCACAAACGATTCCCGGCTATCCGACCGGGATCAACGCGGGAAAGGGGCTTCCGTGGGCAATATCGCGGGTCGCCGGAGTTGGGACGGCACGGTTACCATCTGAGCACTTCCACAGTGAGTGGAAACGGATCAAGGCGCGGACCCGGACCAACTTGTTAAAGTGACTGACCGACTTAAGGACACGACTCTAGCGACTGAGTATTTCCTGGATCAGTTGAAATGATTCGCTCCGCTAAGTCTGGAGAAGTGTTTCGTGGAGTGGCGCTGGCGCTCGAACGCGAACACGATGTGGCGGTAAGTTTCCTACATAGCTTATAGTCTTTCGAGGCGAGTTTGGGAGTCGCCAAACTGCTCTAGCTTGACTCCGAAGCGATCCATTAGCGATAGGTACAAGCTGCACATTTTGCGGTTGTCTTCGCCGTCGTTTAGATAGTTGAGGGTTCGGCCGGTCTCAAGAGTGCCGCCGAGCCCGCCGGCAAGGACGAGCGGCAAGCGGAAGTTATCGTGCTTGCGGCCGATCCAGAGATTGGAAAGGAAAATGAGGCAGGTGTTATCGAGCACCGTGCCCTCGCCTTCTTTCATGCTGTCGAGTTTGGACGCGAGGTACGCGTACTGGCTGACATGAAAACGAGAGATGCGTTCGTAGCCATCGGAATTGTTGTTGTGAGAGGCGGCGTGATGGCCGTCTTTCACGTCAAGGAACGGATAATACATGGCTGAGAGATCGCGCGAGATGATCAGCGAGGCGACGCGAGTTTTATCGGTCTGAAAGGCGATGGCGATGATATCGCACATCAGCCGGGCGTGGTCGCGCAGATCTTCGGGCAAGCCATTGGCGGGCCGATCCATAGTGGCGGCGATGGTGTTTTTCGCTTTGGCGGCGTCCTCGGCATCCGACTTGCCTTTGCGCATGCCTTCGACGCGTTTCTCCACTTCGCGAACACTGGTGAGATACTCGTCGAGCTTGCCTTTATCAGTCGCACTTACTTCCTTCGCGAGGTCCTGGGCGCGGTCTTTGACACGGTCGAGAATGCTGATGTTCAGCAGGCTGCCACGGTTATCGAAGAGATTGTCCCAGGCGAGTGAGGGATAGACTTCTACGGGGACGGGCGAATCGGGACTTTGCCAGGAGATGTGGGAACTGTAGGCCATGGAGAAGTTCGTCTCGTGGTAGCCCGTCATGGGCTGTTCGCAGGCGAGAACGATGCTCGATTGGGGAGTGTCTTCGCCGACGCGGCTGGCGATCATCTGATCGATGCTGATGCCGGAGTGAATGATGGCCCCTTTGGAAATGTGCGCGCCCGACAAGAGACTGCCGGTTTGGGCGGGGTGAATGCCTTGGCCGGTGAGAGCTTTGACGTAGAGACCATCAATGACGTTGATCTTCTGCTTCAAGGGTTCGAGTGGGGCGAGCGTCTTGCTGAGCCGCATGGCAGCGCCTTGGCCTTGCGCGCTCCAATGGTCTTCATTAATGCCATTTCCGAGGAAAACGACGCCGAAGCGTTTGGGGAAGGGCGATGGGGATGACGTGCCGGCTAATGCGTTGAGCGATTCAAGCCACGGGAGCGCCATGGTGCAGCCGACGCCGCGAAGCACGGTACGACGCGAGATGGAGCGAGCGGATTTCCTGTTGGATCGGGGCATTTATTTGGTCTTCCTGGATTGTAGTGCGGCCATGCTGGGCTCGGGCGCGATCGAAATTCGTTTGTTTAGAAACTGTGGGCTGGTGACGATGGTTTCAACGAGTGAATCGAAGCGATACTCGTTGGCTAATAATTGATTTTCCATACGTTCGATGAGGGATTCGTCGGAGAGCTGCGGTGAGCGGTTCAGAGAATACGAGAGCAGTTTACGGCTGAGATTATCGACAAATTCTTTTTGACGGTATTGGCGGATGAAGGCCTCGAGTCCCTGCAATCCGGCGCCTTCGAAGCCGCCGGGAAAAGTGACGTCGGTATCGACGGGCCGACCGGCGAGGTCTTTGGTTCTGGCATCTCCCACGGGTCCGTATGCTTCGAAGGCGAGACCGAAGGAATCGAAGCGCGAGTGACAGGCGGCGCAGACTGGATTGGCGCGGTGTTGGGCGAGCATTTTGCGCACTGGGAGATCGGATTTCGACTCGTCACTGGGGAGTTCGGGGACGACGGGCGGCGGTGGAGGAACTCTTATACCGAGGACGCGCTGCACCACCCAGTTTCCCCGTTTGACGGGACTGGTTCGGAGGCCGGGTGAGTTCTGAGTGAGAAACACAGCCATGGGCAGGAGACCTCCGCGGGCGAAACGGTTGGCGTCGTCTATGCGAACCCAGGTGTTGGTGTCACCGACGATGCCGGGAATGCCGTAATGTTGGGCGAGCGGCGGATTGACGAACGTGTAATCGCCATATATGAGGTTCAACACGGAGCGGTTGTTGGAAACCAGGTCTTGCATGAAGCGGATGGGTTCCTGGAACATGGCCTCGCGGAGATCGTTGTTGAAGGTGGGAAAGCGTGCGCGATCGACGGAGTTATTGGTTTCGAATTGACGGAAGCTGAGCCAATTGCCGGTGAATTCGGTGGCGAGACCGAGGACGCGGGGATCTTTGAGCATGCGACGGGTTTGGGAGAGAAGAACGGAGGGTTTTAGGAGGTCGCCGGAGGAGGCGTGGCGGAGTAATTCGTCGTCGGGCATGCTGGCCCAGAGGAAGTAGCTTAGGCGGCTGGCGAGGGCGTAGGGGGAGAGGGCTGACCAGGAGGTCAGCCGCGGACCAGGAGGTCCGCCCCACAAGTAAAGGAAGTCTGGGGACATGAGGACGCTGACGAGGAGATCGCGGATGGCGTCTTCGTGGGAGAGTTCGTTTTTGGTGCGAAGTTGATGGTAATAAGCGAGCAAATCGTCGCGCTCGGGCTGTGTCAACGGGCGGCGATAGGCGTGTGCGGCAAATTGGAAAAGGGCTTCGAGATGCTTGGGCTCGGCGTCGGCGTGCTCTTTTTCTAAGCTGCGGAGGGTGCTATTCATGCGGTCGAAATGCTGGCGGATGGCCCGCGCGGCGACCGGAAAATTGTCGGCGCCGGCGGCAGCCTTGGCGAGGTAGGCGCTGCGCAGAGACATAATGACGGGCGTATCGGTGATCTGGTGATCGGCCGGGCGTGGTGTGCCGGACTCGGCGCCTTTGCCTGCCACTTCGCCGCTCTGATTGAAGAAATACTGGGTCCAGGTGCGCTCGGTGAAATGGGCGATGAAATCAAATTCGTCCCAGAGGCGATCCAATTCCTGCTTGCCTTTTTCGTCGAGGATTAGCTCGACGAGGGGCGTGTCATCACGAAAGAAACCCACCACGCTGTGATAACCCGCACTTAGGAGGCGGCCTTTGTCCTCTGAGTCGTCGGGAAAGTAGCGACCGCGCTCGGTGACGTAGAAGGTATCTGGAAAAACGGAAGCGAAGCGTGCGAACGCGGATTCATAGCGATGGCGTTGGGCGGCGGGAACGACGAGATCGGTATCGGAGGCGCGGGCTTTGGCGGAGAGAGCGGCCCAGCGCGGAGCGGCTTCGTGATGAAGCCCGGGATAATCGGGAATTCTGGGTACAACCGGCGGCGGGTCGGTATCGTTTCGGAGGTCATTGGGATCGCTTTCGCGACGATGCGAGGCAAATTCCTGAAGCTTCCAGTTCAGCAAGGGCTGTGATTGGGCGGGCAAGCCTTTGACGATGGGCGCGGCGAACTGCATGGCGGTGTGAGCCCTGATTCTAATAACGAAATCGCGCATTTCCGCACATTGGGCGGCGATGGCATCGGCCTGATTTGCGTAGGGCGGGGGAAGAGCGAGCCACATTTTCTGCAGCTTCAGGACGGGGCCGACGGCGTTTTTATCATGAAGAATCTGCCAGACGAGGGGCAGATATTTGGGACTCACTTTGGACTCGGTGGCGATGGCGGACAAGCTGGCGTTGGGTTTGCCGAAAGCGGCTCGATAGCGGAAGCGCCAAGCGGCTGCGAAGTAATCGGCATAATTGGTGGGCTGTTGGGAGTAGAAGGCTAAGATGCGCTGGATGGCGTACTTTTCGCGATCGGTTTCGACCAACATTGGATAGGGTGCGAAGTCGATGGAAGCGGGTTTGAGAACGGCATGATTGGCGACTTCGCGAGCCGCTTGCAGATATTTGTTGAGCAGCGCGGGGGACATGGTTAACGATTCACCCGAGTTGTCGAAGCCGGCGGGATTGGCGGGATCGACGGGGAACTCGCGGGTGAGGTGCATGTCTTGGCCGGTGAGATCGCGAATGGTGTAGTTGTATTCGGCGTTGCTCAAGCGGCGAGCGAGGACGAGACCGGGATCGCCGGCCGACTCCTTGATGAGTTCGGCGCGGAGAGATTGAATCCAGGCGATGACTTGGCGGGTGGCTTCCTCGGGCGGAGCTGGGATGGGCTTGGGCGGCATTTCTTTCGCCGCGAGTCTTTGCATGACGAGGGCCCAGCGGGGGTAATCGGCCGTGACTAAATCGACGGTGGTGTAGGACTTGAGATTGAATTGCGCGGCGGGCGTTTGACCGCTGTGGCAAGCGATGCAATACTGCGTGACGAAGGGGCGGACGGTTTGTTCGAACTGCTGGTTGAGCGTTGGAGTGCCGGCGCGCGCGGCGGGCAGGGCAGCTATGGCGAAGATGAGGGGAAGGGCGCGGAACTGCGTCACAAAGAACATTATTTCACTCTTACGGCCCTTATGCCCGTTTGAGGGTCAAGTACTTTCACCTTTTGCGATTTCGGGTCGGTTGGGAATGACAGGCGCCAGAGTTCCGGTGCTCGTGAGATTAGGTCCGGTTGGGGGCTGGTCGGGCCGAGCGTTGACGATTTTGCGGCGGTTCGCGCATTCCTGGGTGACGCCAGAACTTGCGGGGGCGGATTCTTGGGCGACCGCTTGATCATGAGCGGGCAAGGTGGCTTTGGCGGGACGGTGGGTCTTGTAATACTGTTCGAGCAGGCGGAATTCGCGTTGAAAGGCGCGTTCGGCGGCGGTTTTATAGCGGAGCGAGAGATCGTACTTTTTGATTTGATCAGGGGCCCAGTTGTAGGGTGAGAGGCCGTGGGTGATGACGCTCAAACAATCGTTGAAGTTGCGGTGGGCGCGGATGCGCTGCCATTCGGCTTGGGCGGTTTTGAGGACGAAATCGTAATTCGAGGGAGTCTTCGGCGGGTTGATATTCGTGGAGCCAGCGGTTCAGGAGGAGTTCCCAGGCTTGTTCGGATTCACCGGGAAGGATGAGGGTATGGGCGCAGGCGCCGTGTTTGGTGGCGTTCTTAGAGGAGGCGGAGCGGCCTTCGGCGGACGTGGGGCCGGTGCGGCCGGAGTTGCGTTTTTCGGGTTCGGCGTTCCACTGCACGGAGGCGGTGAAGGGCGAGAAATTTTCGGATTCGCGCATTTGCTTTCTGATCTGAGTGTCGAAGGAGGGCGTACGGTGTTGATGAAAAAAACCTTGCAAGTTGCTGAGGAGGGAAGGGGATAATTTTTTCGGTCGCGCTGTGATTGTATGAGGACGCCCTGCTCCCCGGCTGATATAAAGGCAATCAGCCGGGCCCGAAGTGAAAGGAACGGGTCAGGAGCAAGGACAACTTATATGAAACAGTTTATCGGTTGTGACGTACACAAAAAGTACTCCGTATTCGTGAGTGTGGATGAGACAGGCACGGCGAGCGGCGCGGTGCGGGTTTCGCACGAGAAAGGCGAGTTGTCTGCCTATTTGAAGAACCTGCCAGCGGGCACGCCGGTGGCGGTGGAAACCACAGGGCATTGGTATTGGCTGTTGGATGAGATCGAAAAGGCGGGCCTGGAACCACATCTGGCGCATGCCTTGGCGGCCAAACGCATGATGGTCAATCCCAATAAAACGGACAAACTGGATGCCAAAGGTCTAGCGACATTGCTGCGCAACGGAACGTTGCCGGAAGTGTGGGTGCCGAGCGGAGACTTGCGCGATGTGCGCGGATTGATGCGTAGTCGCTTGGCGGCGCGGCGATTCGGGACGGCGCTGAAAAATCGGATCAGTGCGGCGCTGGCGCGTTATGGTTTGCCGAAGGAGTTTCGAGGCGATCTGTTTGGCCGTAGCGAAGCGGCGCAGCGCGCTTGGCAGCAAAGCCTGGCTGAGTTGCCAAAGCAGACACAGTTCGCCACCGAGCACGAGTGGAATTTGTGGCAAGAGTTGGAGGAGAATGTCGAACAGCTCAATCAGCAAATTGCTGGATCGGTGGGTAAGGTCGGCTGGGTGCGGCGCTTGAAAACGTTGCCCGGCATTGGCGAGATTCTAGGACCTACCCTCTATCTGGAGATTGGCGACGTGAGTCGGTTTGCGACGGCGGGGAACTTGGCCGCCTATGCGGGTCTGGTGCCGCGTGTCATCTCCAGCGGTGGGCACACGCGGCTCGGCAAAACACGCAAAGAGTGTAATCACTTTTTGAAGTGGGCTTTTGTGGAAGCGGCCGAGGTGATTGTGGCGCATCAGGAATCGATGAGCTCCCGGCATGTGGTGCGGTTGTACCGGCGGGTGAAAAGCAACAAGCCGGAGCGGCATGGCAAAGCGGTGGTCGCGGTGGCGCGGCACTTGGCCGAATCGGCTTGGCACATTTTGACGCGCAATGAAGATTATCGCGAGCCACAACCGACGCCGGGGATGATCCAGCGTTTCCACAACGAAGGACGCCCTTTGTGAAACGAGTTTGTTTTTGATTTTCGCTCTCGCTCGTAGTGAGCGAATTCTTCGTCCGGGCCTGGGTAAGCGCGTTTCTCGGTCTAGCCCTTGTGAGGCTTTAGCTGTGATTGCGAAACCTACGGCGAAGACGCTCTTGATCGGAAGTTACGACGAATAGATGACTGGCGGATGAAGTAGAGCAACACGGACGGGGGAAGCAGAGATAAAGGAGAGAGAGATCTGTCCAGCAAAGAGGCAAGAGTTTAACGCTTTATTGCCAGGATGAGTTTGTCTTAGAGATTCCAGAAAGGTAGGGAGACTTATGAACTCCCCACCTCATCCCGGCCTCCAGGCCGGCGCTCGGGTCGCTCTCCAGCGGAGCCCTATCCTCCGCCTGGCACAGGAGAAGTGTATCCCAAAAGCTTTGGATCGGTGCCGTTGGCACCGATTTTGGTTTGAATTTTTCCCTTGACAGAGGGAGCGTCCTCATAGATGACCGAAGAAATTTAGCCACGGATGAATACGGATGGATACAGATAAAAAAAAGATGGCGGGAGGTGCGTTCTTTGCTATTTCTTCGGTTTTGCGGAACGAACTTGGTGGGTTCGAATTTCGAGTTTGGGTGGGTTGCGGGCCGACGGGGGCCTTTTGGGAAAGGTAGAGTAAAGTTATGACTGCGGCGGAGGTATACGAATTGACGACGCAAGGTGGCGCGACGGATTTTGGCCGCCTCATCCGAGCTTGCGGGTCGTTCGGGTCTTATTGCCTGATCGGTGGGTTGGCCGTCAATTGCTACGTTGAACCGGTCTATACGCTTGATGCCGATATCGTGGTGGTCTCCTCGGTTTTGGCTGATCTTACCGTGCATCTAGAGGAGCGTGGTTTCAAGGCTGAGATCCATCCGCACTCGGTGAACGCTCTAGCGGCGGGAAGTGCGCTGCGCATTCAGTTCACGACCGACGAGCGATATCAACGATTCCTGCCCAGAAGCGTGGAAGCTGAGGTGCTCGGAGAGCGCGTCACGATCGCGTGCCTTGAGGATGTCGTGCAGGGAAAACTGTGGGCTTTCGGTGACCCTGGGCGGCGTTTCAGTAAACGCAAAAAGGACGAATTGGATCTGATCCGGCTCGCGGAGGCTTATCCTCATCTGAAGGGTATTCTGCCGAGGAACCTGCTGGACGAGATGGAAAATGGTTGAATGCTTCGGTGTTATGCGCGCCGCTTTATTGTTGGGCGGAATTGGCGTGGTTTCTGTCCGGGTGCACTCCAGGCACCGGGCGTCAGAGGATAGCTTAAAAGAAGCGTCGCCGTATACAAGTCTGCCGGATTTGATGATAGCCGCAATGCCAACTCGGCGAAGCGCCGCTTGCACGCCGCCGACCCGTGCAAATGCTGACTCGTCCTCGGCGCCCAAGGGCGTTTCGCGGACGAAGGCAGCGAACAACTGATGCATGAGTGGCGTGGGCCAATCCTCCACCAGATGAAGATCGAGACAAGCGTCAAAAGTTCGCTGAACATCTCCTTCGGTCCAATGTAGGGCTTGCATGAAATGCTGAGAGAGTTCGGCAGCGGGTATTTGCTGGGTGTTGAAAAACGCCGCGGCACGGAGCAGAAGGCGAGCGGGTTGATCGAGACGTCCATAGGCGGCGCGGAAGCTGTCACCGGCTTGCGGCGCCAGGCTGGGGCGTGCGGGAATCGGGCGTCTGTGCCGTTGCTCGTACGCTAGGGTTGCGGCGTCGGGCAGAATCAGGATGGGCAGTCCGTTGGCGTGGTCGGCGATGGCCGGCGCGGCTGCGCCGCGTAATTGCCGCTCGTCACTTATTCCACCAATTCGATCGATTGCTCGTGGGATAGGGACTCTACCTCGAGGCATGGCCAGGACAGGTCGGGTCATCTACCAGCGTGGTGATCAGCACGTGGCATGGCACGCCGCTGAACGGCAGCCAAGGGTAAGCCTGCTCGAACGCCACTACATTGTCGTAGATGAGCAACGCGGCCGCGGCTCCCAGGGCGCTTAAAGTCATCTGACCCGGGTCATCGAATTTCGTATCGGGCGGGAAGGTGATGTCGAGAATGTTCTGGCCTAATGACGCGTGGCAAAAGCGTTGGTGGTGGCGTCGATCACAAACGTGCCGCCCGCGTAGTTCTCGCGATTGCGGCGCGCGAACTCACGGGCGAGTTCGCTTTTTACGACGCCGGGAGGTCCGTGGAGGATTACGACGGACTCGCGGGTGGTGTCGTTCAACAAAGAATAGAGCTTTTCGATGAGATCTCCACGGCCGACGAATGGGCGATTGCCGCGTGAACCGATGTTGCTGCGGAAGCGGGCGGAGGGCGGGGCTTTCGGTGGAGGAGACGGCCGGCTGGGCGTTTGCCGACGTATGGGAAAGCTTCTTTCGTGAGAGGTGTCGTGCGGAAAGACGCTGGGGTCGGTGGTCCAAACTTCTGTAGGACTGTCGAAATAAGCGATGGGAGGGAGTGTTACTTGGCCGTCGTGAAATGTTCCGTACAGCGCGCGATTGGGCCACTGACGGGTTTGGTAGGCAGCGCCGGCTGCGCAACGCAAGATTTCGCCCTCTGCGGAGACGAGCGATTCCACGCGGGTTTCGTGCAGGTGTCCCCGGAGGAGGATATCGGCCGACTCTTCGAGCGAGGCTTCGATATTGCCGGCTTCGATGGGATGGAGCCACTCGAGCGGATGATGGATGAGAACCATGTTCAGGTCGCCTGCGGCGTCAGCTAGATCTTTCAGGCCTTTGTCCAGGCAGCGGCGGCCGATCCAGAGCTTTCCATGGTCATTATCGTCCTGACAGAACAGGGCGCTGTTGATGGGAAGGATGGCGAGTTGGCCGCCGTTGAGCGGCAGTGTTGCGCCGGGGCGACAGGTGGAATCCTGCGCCGGCTTGCGAATGCCGCTGAAGTACTTGGCGTACCAGGCGAGATAGGCTTGCAGCTTCTGGGTCAGGTGCGGTTTCGGGAGGTCTGGACGGAAATAGCTGTCCGATTGTTCGCGTGTATCGAGGGTGCGGGCGAGGCCGATGACTAGATCGCGATTGACGTCGTGATTGCCGGGGATGAGAAAGAGACGGTCGCGGTCGAGATGGGCGGCGGCTACGAGTTCATTGAAGAAGGTCTCGGCGATTTGGTATTCGGTTGGCTTGCCGGAATGGGCGATGTCGCCGGTGGCGAAGATGACGTCGGGCGAGCGCCCTCGGTCGCGATAGTGGGCGACTGATTTAACGAGGGCGCAGGACGACGTCGCGGTCGTAAGGGTCACCGCCTCGGATGTGGAAGTCGGAGATATGGAGCCAAGTGAACTTCACGTTACTACTAAGGCAGGGTAACAGGATGGCATTGAACGCGGCTGGCCGTAACGTGGGGATGGGTTTGCGAAGCGGAACCTCGCGGAAGTTCGGAATGGCGCTTGGCGCTCGTTGAAAAACCGGGTAACTTTCATCTTCATCGGTGGGCCGAAGGAGGCCCCCGCGAGGGCTGACCAGGAGGTCAGCCGCAGACCGGGAGGTCCGCCCCACACGCGTACTACACTGGTTTTTGAGCAGATGGAATGGGCATTGAGGCCGGTCAGAGGATTGGCGACTACCAAGTCGTCCGTGCCATAGGCGCAGGTGGCCTCGGGGCGGTCTACGAAGTAAAGCATACGATATCGGGGCGTTCCGAAGCGCTCAAGGTCATGTTGCCGGGTTTGCTGGACACGCCGGAGATGGCTGAGCGTTTCCATCGCGAAATCCGGCTTCTCGCGTCGCTCAATCACTTCAATATCGCGGGACTTCATACCGCCTTTTATCACGAAAAACAGCTTGTCATGGTGATGGAATTCGTGGAAGGCGTGACCTTTTCGACGCTGACGCGCGGGGCGCCGGTTTCTGTGAAGGATGCCGTCCATTGGATATCGCAGGTTTTGTCGGCATTGAGCGCGGCGCACGCGGCCGGTATCGTCCACCGCGACATCAAGCCTGGGAACATCATGCTTACGAAAGATGGAGTGGTGAAGTTGCTCGATTTCGGCATCGCTTTCCGCGAGACATCGCCGCATTTGACGCAGGCCGGGCATATTTTTGGTTCGCTCAACTATATGTCGCCTGAACAATTCACGGGCGGTCCGGTTACGCCGCTGTCCGACATTTACTCGACCGGCATTACGCTCTATGAACTGGTCACGCGGCAGCTCCCCTTCACCGGCTCGACGACTTACGAGATTATGACGGCGCATTTAGAGAAGACGCCGGTGCCCCCCAATCAAATCAACCCGAACCTACCGGTGTTTTTGTGCCAGGCGATCGAGCGCTCGCTCGCCAAGAATCCGGCGCAACGCTTTCAATCGGCGGAGGAGTTCAGGGTTGCTCTCAACCGAGGGGAAATGCTCAATGAAGTGGCGGTTTCACCCGCAGCGTTCGACGAAACTTTGATCATGCCAGGCTCATCCTCCAAGCCATCGCGGATCACGGGGCCGGCTTCCACCAATTCGCCTGGCGAGGGCGTGCTGCCCTTGGAAGAAGTTACTAAACTGCTGGCGGTCCACATCGGGCCGGTCGCTAAATTCGTGGTGAAAAAGCTTTCGGTCCAGTGCAGTTCGGCGGACCAATTGTATGCGGCGGCGGCGAAAGAAATTCCGACGACCGAAGCGCGCAACCAGTTTCTGCGATCGCGAAGACGGTAGCAACCGCTATTCGAAACGCAAGGCTTCGGTCGGGTTGACGGTAGCAGCGCGGTAAGCCGGAACGAGGGCCGCGCCGAAAGAGGCTAATGTTAAGAGCAGGATTGCGGCGGCAATCGCTGAGGGATCCGTGGGTCTCACGCCAAAGAGCTGAGACTCGACGAGCCGTCCGAGCGCCCCTACGCACGGCAAGGCGATAAGGGTTCCGGCGACTATCATCATAAGCGCGTCGCGGAGAACCAGCCAAATTGCAGAGGACCTGGTTGCCCCTATCGCCAGCCGGATGCCGATCTCGCGCGTACGCTGGGTGACTACAAACGACATCACACCGTATAAACCGACAAGCGACAGCAACAGCGCGAGCTTGCCAAAGGCACCTGACAGAGTAGCCAGCATACGCTCGGTATTCAAGGACCTGCGGACCTGTTCCTGCACAGTCCTCAGGTAAGTGATCGGGAGCGCGGGATCGGCGTCGTGAACAACCCGCCGGATGGATTGAAAAGCGGCTTCGGGTGTGCCGCGAATTCTGATATAGAAGTTGCCGCCATTGATCTCGCCCTCGAAGATTGGGAAATAGGCTTGCTCGGATTGCTCGCGGAGGCCGCGATAACTGATGTCCGCGGCGACGCCGACGATTTCGATGTTCGGCTTGGCGTCTGGCCCGGAACCCTGACAGACGAGGGCACCGAGAGGGCTCCGTCCGCGAAAGTAGCGTTTAACAAAGGTCTCGCTGACGATGGCGGAGCGGTAACCAGCGTGAGCCGCGGGCTGGGAATCGCGATTGTCGAAGTCGCGCCCAGTTACGATTCTCGTTCCGAGGGTCGTGAAGAAGCCAGGACTGACGGCGTTCAGATTGACCTCGCGATCGGTGGAAATTCTTTCATTGGTTTGAATGGTCATCTGGTTGTTCCAGCTTCCCCCGGTCAATAACTGGAAAATCGCGACGGCTGACGACTGGGTGTTCGGAGAAGTGCGGATTGCGTCATCGATGCGCAGAATGAGTTGGCGGGCTTGCAACGGAGAGTAGCCGTTGCGCAGAGGATCGATGCCGAACGAGATGAGGCTAGAGGTGGCAAAGCCGGGCCCTTTCGCCATCAGTCCCATCAGAGTTCGCACGAACAAGGCGGCAGCGATCACGAGTGTTAGGGTGAACGCTATCTGAATCGTCACGATGGCTTTGCGAAGGCGGATGGCGCCCCATGCGGTACCACCTCGCTCGCGCAGTGAGGAAATGAGCGAACCGCCGCCCACTTGCCAGGCTGGGGCAAGACCGCTGAGGACACCCGCGGCCACACTCACCAGCAAGGCAAAAAGCAAGAGGCGCCAGTCAATGGCAGATTCGAGAGCGTTCGGCGCCGTGTCGCGCGGCAGGAACGCGATGAGAGTCCGGATGGCGAGCGGGGCCAGTATGACTCCGAGCGAACCGCCGGCGAGGGCGAGGAGGATGCTATCGGTTAGAAGCTGCCGGCCAATGCGCCCGCGCGAAGCACCCAAGGCCATGCGGGTGGCGATCTCACGATCGCGAGCCGATCCCCGTGCCAGGAAGAGGCCGGCCACATTCAAACACGCCAGACCCAGCAACACGGCTGTGGCCGCGAAAAGGACCCAGAGTGGCTGCGACAGCCTGCGCCGCAAACCGGAATGACCGTGTGGGGCGGGAGTGAGTTCCAGCGTCGAGGCGAGAAATTGTTTGCGGCGCTCAATGGTTATCCTGGGAAATCCGGCGCGGCGTGTGTCTTCGTCCAACATCGCCTTGAACCAGGGTTGCAATCCGGTCTGAGCTTGCGACAGCGTGACGCCCGGCTTGAGGCGACCGAGAATTTGCATCCAGTAGGTGCGGCGATCCAAGAGACTTTCGAAACCAGGGATGGCTTGCGCCGTCATCGCAGCGGGAATCCAGAGGGATGGCACTTCGCCCACATCGATACCGCGGAATTCCGCGGAGGCGACGCCGATCACGGTCATGGGGTTTTGGTTGATCAAGACCTTGCGGCCCAAGACGTCGGGGGCGCCGGCGAGTTGCGTCTTCCAAAAATCGTAAGAGAGGACAACGACTGGATCGGCGCCGGGTGGGCGATCATCGTCGCTTCCGAATACCCTTCCGAGCGCGGGGGCCACTCCGAGCGTGGAAAAATAATTAGCGGAGACGATTTCTGCGGCAGCGGGTTTGTGCTCTCCGCCGGTGGAGAGGTTGACAGTGGTGGCGGCGCGGCACAGAACATCTGCGAAAAAGCGGTCTTGCTGTTGAAGGTCGCGGCAGATCGGGTACGACATGAGGTTCCAACTGCCGAAGCCGTTGCCTGCTTGATCGCCATTCCAATCGATCAGGACCAGGCGTTCAGGTTGGCGGACGGGAAGTGCGTGCAGGAGCACTTGATCGACGAGCGAATAGATGGCGGTGGTGGCGCCGATGCCAAGGGCGAGCGATAGCACCACGGTTGCGGTAAAGGAAGGGTTGTGGAGAAAAGAGCGGGCGGAGAAGCGCAGGTCGCAGGCGAGATCGCGCAGCCAGCGGATTAGCCAAGCGTCGCGCACTTCCTCGCGGAGCTGTGTGAGGCCACCGAGTTCCAGCGTGGCTTGTCTGCGTGCTTCGGTTTCAGGCAGGCCGGCGTGCCTGAGGTCGTTCACACGGCGGTCAATGTGGTATTGCAGTTCGCGGTCTAAGTCGTTCTCCAGATTGCCGCGACGGAACCAATTCAACAGGCGCTTCATTACCGGTTGCCTTCGTTAAAAATCAACTGGACCGCTCCGGTCAGCCGCGCCCAACTTTCTTTCTCGGCGGCGAGTTGTTTCCGACCGGCACGAGTCAAAGAATAGAACTTGGCCTCGCGCCCGGTTTCGGATTGCTTCCACTCGGCGTGTAACCATTGCTTTTGTTCGAGTCTATGGAGCGCTGGATAAAGAGAGCCTTGGTTGACTTGAACGACGGATTGCGAAATCTGTTCGAGGCGCTGGGCGATGCCGTAGCCGTGCGCCGGTTCGAGCGCAAGGATCTGCAGAATCAGCATATCGAGCGTTCCTTGCGGGATCGGAAAACGAGGGGTTGGCATCGATACCTCAACCTTCTACCACTCAGCATACAGCATGATAGGTCGAAGGTCAAGGCGTCGAGAACGCTGTGTCCGCGCCGCTCGCGTGAGCTCAGCCGTTCAACATTTCAAAGGCCTTAATCAGGCTGGTGTGCATGCGGTTGAAGGACTCTGTCACTTCCGCAATCTCGTCCTTGCCTTTGACGTCGAGGGGAGGCAGATCAACCTCGCCCTTGCTGATCCGGTTGGCCGATTCACGCACCTTTCTCAGCGGGCGGACGACGATCAGGAACAGCGCCACGTCGATGAGCGCAATGGTTGCCAGAAAAATGCCGCCCAGGCTGACAAGCAAGTCGCGGAATCCCTGGTTGGCCATTTTGATGGGCACAGCCATCGGCACGGAAATGATCTGGGCCCCGACGATCTCATTGAGTTTCCATCCGAAGCCGTTGGCGCGTCCATAGTGCTTGATCAATCCGCGCGGGGCCAGGCCAGGCTCACTATGGCAGGTGAGACATCCTTGCTCGGCAACGATGGGGGATGCCACGTAGAGAGCGTCTCCCGTGGCGGTTGGGCGCTGCCCTACTTTATTCGGCTCGTGCGGATGATTTCGGAAGTACATGATGAGGTCGGACTCCCAGTCGGCTGGACGATCGGCTAAATTGGTGGGATTGAGCGTTGTTTCGCGCAAGGTGTAATCGGTGTAGGCGACGCCCTGCTTTTTGAAGGTTTCGGTAGCGGCGTAAAACGGAATTGTCTGTGGAAGAAAGTTCGCGGCGTGCTGCGCGGTCTGCTCCAATACTGGACTCACCTCAGATTCGGTGTAGTCTTTGGTGGCGGTTGCGCTGGCGCCCATGAGCTGGGCTTGCGACAGCACCTGTTGGCGAGCCTGCTCCATCAGGAAGCCATAAGCGCTGTAAGCAATCAACGCAAAACCGATCCCGAAGACAAGTATGAGGACGAGATTAATTTTAAAGAGAAGTTTCAATGATTCACTCCAAGGTCAGGCGCGGGTTATAAGTTCTCAAGTATAACGCCCTGTCTTGAACCGTGTGATGAGCGGCGGGTGACCGATGCTACGCGCATTAGGCGTTGGAACGGTGCAATCAGAGCTTTCCTTCGTACCCGGCCATTCGCTCCTTCATCTCGGCGGGCCAATCGACCTGATCGCCATAGAGCGCTTGCAAGCCAGCCTCCACCTCAGCATCATTTCCGGTGAAGCGCGCCAACAACTCGCGTTGGCGTTTGGCGAGTTCGGCCTGCTTTACGCGGAGCGGGTCAAGAGCGCTATTGAATCTGGCCGCCGCCCCACCAATAGCCGACGCGGGTCCGAATCTGCAGGCCGGGACGATCTACTTTCACAACGATGTTGTGGAAGCCAGGCTCGGAAGATGTATCCTTGGTGGGCGTATAGCTGAGGACATATTGGCTGTTGAGATCTAAGCCGATATCTTCTATCGCTTTTTCAAGACCGCGCTCCGACGCGAAGTTATAGACGCGGCCACCGGTGAAATAGGTGAACGCCTGGGCGGGCGTTTTCTTGAACAAATCGTGGATGGAACGCAGGATTGGTTCGACGCCGTTCAAAGCGTTGCCATCCATCTGTTGCACGACGGAAGTTTGGGTAGGAGGCCCACCGCCGCCGGCGATGGGAGCAGGCATTGATTCCGCGGGGATGCCGCCGTTGGCGGGGCGCGGGTAATCAGGCTTTTTCAGAAATGCGCTGAGGGCCTTGGAAATATCGACGAAATAAATAGTGACATTGTCGAATTGCAGTTGGCGGATGGTCTCCGGCATTTTGGCCTGGCTGCCATGGTTGATGTCGCGGCTGATGAAGACGATGACGCGGCGGCGTTTCCCCTGGGGATCGTGCTGTTTCAGCATGCGGTCGCTTTCTAAGACAGCATCAACCAGGGCGGCCGAACTGGAGCCGGAGCGCAAGTGCTGCATGGCATCGTCCAGTTTGTCCGGATCGGTGGCGAAATCCTGCAGATGGATCATGCGATGGTCGAAGGCCAGAACGGCGACTTCCCCGTCGACGCCCGTCACGAGGCCGTGCAGCAGTCCGGCCGACTTCCGCAATTTGGGCAGGAAATCTTCGACTTCGGAATTGGCTTGGATCGCCAGGACCACGGACATGGGCTGCTCGATGAGCTCGGCATCCACTTTTTGAGCCTGATTGTTGTCGTAAAGTTCGAAATCCTTGGCACTTAGACCAGTGACATAGCCGTGGCCATCGGGATCGAGAACGGTGGTCGGCACGACAACGCGCCGGGTGATCGAAGTAAAATCCGGTTTGTCAGAAGGCTTTCGAAAAATCGGCGCGTCTCCCGGCACCGCGTTGCCGGGTTCGCTGGGTTTCGGGTCGGCTGCCTTAGCCGGATCGTCAGCGAGTTGCCCGGGTTGAGGCGGCGGCGCGGGCGGCAGTTGGCCGGGCACGATCTGCGCTGGCAACGGTTTACTTAAGCTAACGGCGAGAATGCCGGCGGCCCAACACGTCGCGCGCAAGTATTTCATATCCATTAGACGCATTAGCGAGGGCGCAAGTTTCCCGATCACACTCTCAGTTTCGCACCCCACCTCGGGTAGTTAGGCATAGTAGCCATCGCGCGCTTGCACAATCAGCCCCTTTTTACCGACCGTTACTTCAATTTTGCGGTAACTTTTGTCGTCGCCCTGATGATCGGAACTGTAGCCCAGGCTATATTGATTGCGCAGCTCGTCTTCGATCTCAGCGTAGATATCTTCGAGCGATTTCTTCTTGCCGTATTCGAAATAGCCGCCGCCGGTTTCCTTGGCTATCTGTTTCAGGATCTTTTTGCCGTCGGGCCGCTCCATGCCGCCACCACCGCGCGGGCCGTTCCAGCCGCGCGGGACCATGCTGCCAATTTCTTCGTCGGCGATGCGTACGGCGTAGGCGAGAGAATCGGCGCGCTGGGCGGAGGTGACGGCTTCTTCTAGAGGGACCTTGCTGCCGTTGTCTTCACCGTCGGTGAGCAGGATCATAGCTTTGCGACCGGTTTGTTTGCTTAGAATTTCATTCGCGGCGAGATAGATGCCGTCGTAGAAGGCCGTGCCTCCGTGCGAGTGCCGTTGGCCGCCACCCCCACCATAACCGCCATGGCGGCCCATGCCTCCGCCGCCGTAACCGCCACCACCACCGCCGCCAGGATAGCCTCCGCCGCCTTGATTTCCGCCTGATCCGCGGTTCGATTGGGCCGCTTGCAGTTGATCCAGCCCTTTCTCCAATCGTTCGCGGGAAGCGGTGAGATCCTGCAATAATTCCACGTCGTGATCGAAATGAATGAGGAAGGCTTTATCGCGATCGGGCCGCAGCACTTGCTCGAGGAATTTGTAACTGGCGGTTTGCTCAGTGGGAATCATGCGCCGCTCGCTGCCGCTAGTATCGACCAGTAGCCCTAAGGTGAGGGGCAAATCGCTCTGTTGCGCAAAATAGCTGATCTTTTGCGGCCGGCCGTCTTCGAGGACCGTGAAATCTTCTTTTTGCAGACCTTTCACGATCTCGCCCTTTTTGTCGCGGACGGTGGCGAAGACGTTGACAACCTTGACGCCGGCCGAGAAATTGGGTTGCTGACCGGGCAGAAAGCGCAAGGACGGAATGGTGGTCATGGCGGCCACGAAAGCGCGCCGGTTCAGTAGATTGACTTCCATATGAAAGCAAGACGACCGGGAAAGGACGGATGGGTACGCCACCGGCACGCCGCTCTAATCAAACCTGTTAATCAAACCGGCGGAGCCAGATGTCGCGCACGGAAATCTTGCAGGGCTGGCTTTCGATTTCGAAGCCGATCAGTCCAGGTTGGTTGTTGGCCGAGTCTTTATTGTCATCAATGAAGACTGCCATGAGCTGGCCGTTCATGATGTGCATCATCACACCGCCCCGGGCGATGACTTCATAGTCGTTCCATTCGTTGACCTTTACATAGCCTCCTAGCGCCTGTTTGTCGCCGATATTGGCAAGGAGGCGATTGGTCTGGCCTGGCAGAGCTTGGGTTACCTGGCCGCGATATGCGAGGATGCCCTGCATGGTGTTTTCGGAGTACCACTGGCCTGTGTATGAGGCTGTTTGAGCGGTGACCGGGAACCAGAAGTCAGCCTGCGGGCCGGTCATCATGAATTTGAGGTCATATGGCGGCTGACCGGCGGGCTGGGGGCGAGTCCAGGGTATGCCGGTGAGGCTGCGATACTGAATGCCACCGCCGCCACCCTTTTCGATCTTCATTTGGAGCTTGAGGTCGAAGTCGCGGGTTGTGTCGCCGCGATAGACGATGTAGTTGTTGCCCTTGGGCTTGCCCTCGAAGGTTTCGCCCACCATGAGCCCACTTTCGATGCGCCAGATGGTGGGATCGGCATCCCAGCCAGTGAAGGTCTTGCCGTCGAAGATTTGCTTGTAGCCGCTGTGTTCCTCGAAGTCGTATGGCGCTGGGTTGTGAAACTTCGGCATGCCCACGAGCTTTTCGCCGTGTGGGCCGGTTTGGGGCGGACGCGCCGGGGGAGATTCGAGCGCGGGCGGCACGGATTGGGCGACCAGCGAAGCCGGGAACGCCAGGATGAAAAGACCTACTACGGCTGCGGGCCAGGAAGAGCGAGACGATGCGGACATAGAATTGCGCCTTTCGATTGAGGCGATTGGGATGAATAAAAGTTTACGCACTTGGTGCTAACTACGTTAGATAAGCACTAAGCAACGGAAATAGGCCCTGCCGCACTTATGCAGGCAGGACCTCTTTTTAAGCACTCATTGATGAGCGCGCGCTTTTCTCAATCAAAGAAGGCGCCGCTCACAACTGCATTCGCTCCTCCTGTCTTGGTTACTTGAATCAGCACGTGCCCTTGCACTTGCCAGACTGCATATTGGCCACCGTGGAAGCTTGAGTATTCCTCGGTATCGAGAATTGTGCCGCTGACGGGATCGACGATGGAGATGGTCTCGGTGCGCGCCGTGCTGTCCCAATCCAGTAGATAGAGCGAGACCTTGTGCTTGTTTCCGTCTGTCAGATTCAAGTTGATCGTGAAGCTGGTAGGCGAATAATAAGCGGAGGCGATTCGTGTCGAGGCGCCGCTGGCCGTTTGCAAAGCACGCACGTCGGTGGTGGAAGCTTCCCAAGTGTAGAGGTTATCGCCGGTGAAATTCACGGCCGCGAAGCTGGGAGGAGTGTTCGCGTCGTTGGCAATCAGGTCGCCGTTCGAGCCGTATGCGCCCGTCCAAGTTCCTTGGGTTGTAGTGTCCAAACCACTGTATGTCGCGTAAGGTATGGCGTCGAAGAAGATACCGCTTACAACCGCATTGGCGCCGGCGGTTTTAGTCACGGTGATTTTGACGCTGCCTTGTATATCCCAGACGGCATATATGCCATTGTGGAAGCTGGAGAACGTTTGCGTGCTGAGAATGACTCCGCTCGTGGCATCGGCGATGGAGATTGTCTCGGCTCGCGCCGCGCTATCCCAATCGAGCAAGTAAAGACCGAGTCGGTGAGCGTTTCCGTCTGTGAGATTCACGGTGATGGTGAAATTGGTAGGCGAGTAGTAAGTGGACGCAATTCGGGTCGACGCGCCGCTGGCGGTTTGCAAGGCCCGCACATTGGTGGTGGAAGCGGCCCATGTGTAAAGGGAATCTCCGCTCAGACCGACTGCGGCGTATGCGGGAGGAGTACTGGTTGAGTCGTTTGCGATTAGTTGACCATTGGCTCCGTACTTGTCGGTCCAGGTGCCCTGTGTTGTGGCATCGGAACCGATGTATGTGACGACCGCGGGGTTTGGCGGGAGGCAAGTTGCCCCCAGATTATAGGTTCCCGTGCTTGCTAGATCGCTTGAATCGACCTGAATCACGTAGATGCCGCTTAGCGCCAGTGTGAACTCCTGTTGGCTGTTGGCATTGAAGCTTGCCACCAGATTGCCAGAAGGATCGAACAGCGACGCTCTGGCTACCACCCCGCCATAAGGATTAAAACCGTTTGTATCGGCTATGGTGAGAGTGACATTTTCGCCCTTGTTCCCCGGGTAAGAGTATTGGTCGACCTGCGCGGAGACACTGATCGCTCCACTCGCCAGCCCGCCGCAACCGAGCGGGTTTGCCGACTGCGCCGGATTCCGGCATTGCAACCCGAAGCTATACGTTCCGGTGCTGGCGAAATCGTCCGAATACACCTGGGTCACATAGGTGCCGGTTAGCGCCAGTGTCACTTGCTGCTGGCTGTTGGCATTAAAGCTAACCACGGCGTTGCCGGTTGGATCGTACAACGTTGCACGAGCTACCACGCCGCCATATGGATTAAACCCGCTGGTGTCGGCCAGCGTGAGGGTGACGATTCTTCCCGCCGTTCCCGCGTATGAGTATTGATCTACCTGGGCGGCAGCGATCGTTCCATTGGCTATGCCGCCACAACTGAGCGTGTTTGAGGTCTGCGCCGGATTCCGGCACTGCAACCCGAAACTATACGTTCCGGTACTGGCGAAATCGTCCGAATACACCTGGGTCACATAGGTGCCGGTTAGCGCCAGTGTCACTTGCTGCTGGCTGTTGGCATTAAAGCTAACCACGGCGTTGCCGGTTGGATCGTACAACGTTGCACGAGCTACCACGCCGCCATATGGATTAAAGCCGCTGGTGTCCGCCAGCGTGAGGGTGACGATTCTTCCCGCCGTTCCGGCGTATGAGTATTGATCTACCTGGGCGGCAGCGATCTTTCCATTGGCTATGCCGCCACAACTGAGCGTGTTTGAGGTCTGCGCCGGATTCCGGCACTGCAACCCGAAACTATACGTTCCGGTACTGGCGAAATCGTCCGAATACACCTGGGTCACATAGGTGCCGGTTCGCGCCAGCGTCACTTGCTGCTGGCTATTGGCATTAAAGCTCAGAATCGCTGTGCCGGTGGGATCGTACAAGGTCGCACGGGCTACCACGCCGCCATATGGATTAAAGCCGCCGGTATCGGCCAGCGTAAGAGTCACGATTCTTCCCGCCGTTCCGGCGTATGAGTATTGATCTACCTGGGCGGCGGCAGCGATCGTTCCATTGGCTATGCCGCCACAACTAAGCGGATTCACAGGCTGCAGTGGATTCTCGCAAACCAAGCCCAAGTTATACGTTCCCGTGCTGGCCAGATTGCTCGCATAGACCTCAATCGTATACGTGCCGGTCTGCGCTAGTGTTACTTGCCGTTGGCTGTTCGCGTTGAAGCTCAGCACTGAGTTGCCGTTGGGATCGTACAAGGTCGCACTGGCCACCACGCCTCCATATGGATTAAAGCCGCCCGTGTCAGCCAGTGTGAGCGTAATGATTCCTCCCCCGATCGCGTTATACGTGTACTCATCCACTTGCCCAGCCGTGCTTATATCGCCGGAAATCAAAGAGCCGCAGGATAATGCTCCCGTTGCCGCCGCTACCTTCATGGAAGCCGGCTCACTTGAAGTTGTCCCGTTATTCGTCGTCAGGGTGGCCGTGTAGAGTCCTCGAACGTCCGCGACAAAAGTTGGTTTTACGGAAGTGGCGCTGGACAATTGTGCTTTGCTCCCAGCTGGAGAAACCAGCGTCCACTCGAATGTCAATGGAAGTCCTTCAGGATCGCGCGACGCGCTGCCATCTAACTGCACCGTCTCACCGGCCTTGACTGTTTGATTCGGGCCCGGATCGGCTATCGGGCCGCTGGTTACCTTGACCTGCGCCGGAAGGCTGGTCGCGCCGCGATTGTCGGTCACGACCAGTTGAAAGGTGAACGAGCCGGCGACCGGGATGTAGACCTGCGGCGTAACCGCATTTGGATCGGGCAGACTCAGCGAAATACCGGCTGGCACCGAGCCCACATATGTCCATGAATAGAGGGCGATGGACCCATTTGGAGCATGCGATCTACTGCCATTTAATTGCACTGTCGTTCCCGGCTTGGCGCTCTGATCGGCACCCGCGTCGGCGATGGGAGGCTGATTGCCCGAGCCCGTTTGGAAGGTAAACAGCAAGGCCGCGGGATCAAACGCGACAGAGCGATCCTGGCGAATCGTGAGTGTGCCTGTGCTGCTGGCGATGGCATCTTCGGCGATGTCGCCGAAAGCCAAATTTCCACTGACGATTACGCTGGCGGCCGATGTGCTGGTGACCGTTGCCGTGACGCCGAAGGCCGGGGCACCGGTGTTATGAATTGAGATGCGATAGGCGGAGTCAACCTGGGTTGCGGTGACAGGGTTCGATGAGACGAGGCTCGTACTCACGACTTCAAACTGTTGTGCGGCGAGCGTTTGTGCTGCTAAAGCGACAAGAACGGGGCCTAACAAAGAGAAGGGCAGCATTCTGCTCAGCGACCTTCCAACGTTGTTTCGCGGCACGAACGTGCCCTCTACGCTCGTGATCGGCCGGCCACTCAGCTGGACCTTGTCTCCCAACAACGGCAGGAGCAACTTGCAATTGGATCGCCTATTTTTGGCGACCTCGCCATTTACGGGCTGTTTCATCTCGGGCATCAGGACCTCCAACTGGCAGAACGTAGCGATCGCTATTTTTTTTCAAGTTTCTTCCGAAATTAGTAACTGGATTGCGATAGCCGCGCTCAGCCGAAAAGAGGGTGAGCCACCTTTCACTGGTAAAGGTCATTGGGTCGTTACAGGAGTGATATCCTACAGCACAACGTCGCCCCCAGATCGCGCGGCGATCGGAGGGCTCAGGTGATGCCCGTAGCGCAGCGTAGTTACACAGGAATTAATAGCGATGATTTGATGAGCCTGGTGGCGACAGGCGACCAGTGCGGCTATGACGTGCTTTATGAGACGTGGAGCGGAGCGCTTTTCCTTTATTTCCGTGGCCGCACTCGGAACCGTGTGCGTTCGGCCGATCTGACGCAGGCCACTTTTTTAAAGATTTGGAAACAGCGCCACCACTGGCCGCCGTTCCGAGTTAAAGGCGGCTCTTTTCGTCCTTGGCTTTACGCTATTGCCAATAACGAACTCATCGACGAGTGCCGGAGTGAGGGCAGAAATGCGGCGACACCCGGTTTACAAAACCCGGACGCGATTCTTATTAACGTAGTCGGCGATAACCCGACACCCGAGGAATACTTGATTGGCAAGGAGTCTCGCACCCCCATTCGAAGTTGCTTGAGCCAGCTCAATCCGCTTGAGGCGCAAGTCTTGCGGTCGAAGATTTTGAAGAAAAAACATTAGAGCAAGTCGGCAGTGTCATTTGGCCCGAGGCGGTTCGATTTACCGCCATTACAAATGCCAACCGGACGCTGCGCAAGGCACTGCTGAAGCTGAAACGGTGCCTCATGACGAAAGGGATCGAATCGGTGGTGGATCTGGCGCCGAGCGAAACAAATGGCGAAGAGGAGGAGGCCTAGAATGGCTCGTCAGCTTGAGTCTCTGCTGCGCGACTTCTTTGCGAAAGAGGAGTTGGCCCAGATCACGGGCGTTACTTCGGAGTGTCTATCTTTCGCTGTGATTGCTGACGCACCGGCAAATGGTTTGAGTGAGGAAAATTCGCAACACGCCGGGCATTGCCGCCATTGCGTGCGCGCCCTCACTATCGCGTTTCGAAGTGAGTGCCCATCACCAGCGCTGCTGACAGCCTTCTCTGAAGGACGATTGCCGATTGCCGAAGCCATTCGCAACCACATAGAGCGAGATCAATGCGAGGCTTGTCGTGCGGCGACCGTACCCGAACTTGAGCATAGGAGTGCGCCGCCACGCAGGTTCGGGCGCCGTTTGATCCCGCTACTCGTCGCCGCCGCGATTCTGATTGTGGCACTTGGCGCTCGGTGGATGATGTCTCACCAGCGCCCGCCGGAAGTGCCTGCGGGCGAGACTGTCGTTGCATCTTTAATGGACGGGGCCGGGCCGGTGATTCTCACGAAATCCGGGAGGGTGCTGCTGCCGGACCGCAGCCTGCCTTCCGGCGTACTGGCGGCAAGCGTCAAGGATCTACTTACCAATGGTGTTGTTCAGCAACCTGACCGCATGCCATTGATCGCGGCGAGGGCGGGAACGGATCTGGTGGAGCGCGGACCGTCGGGAGAGCCCGTCGAAGACCCCGTGCCGGTGAGTCCAGTGGATACCGCCGTCCGTTCCACCCGACCCGCGTTTTCCTGGAAACCTGTTCGGGGGCTACTCAGTACGCGCTGTATGTCACTGACCGCAACAAAAAGCTGGTGTGGAAGGGTTCCTCGGGAGGAGCAACCTCTCTCACATTGCCTGCGCAAGGACCCGAACTCGTGCGTGGAGAAACGTACCTCTGGCAGGTGGAGGCGCTGGTGCGCGATGAAACCAGACTCTCGCGTTGGGACGCTTTCGTGATCCTTGACGAAGAAGGGTTGCAGCCTGTGATGGCCGGTGAGAAGTTGTACGCGGATTCCGTGCTGCTATTGGGTGCGCTCTATGAGGGCCACGGACTCTATGACGATGCGGAAAAGGAGTTCCGGCGGCTCGCTGATTGAACCCTTCGTCGCCGCTACCCGGCAAGATGCTTGCCTCTCTTAAGCAACTGCGTCAACGCCCCTAAAGTCGCCATGTTGCGCAAATTTGGTTTTGCCTTTTCCATTTTGTTAGCGGTTACGCATGCGTGCCGTCAGCCAGATGAGAAAAATCCCGAACAAATTTCGCAGCTGACGAAGCGTTTCTTTGGCGCGATCGCAAAGAAAGATTTGACGGGCGCCATGGCTTTGTGGCAGGCTGACTCTCCTCAGTTCGTTGCCGCGCGCGAGGATCTGCGCCGCCTGTTCTGTCCGAATCGGATCAGTTTGGCCGATGGCCGGCTGGAACGGATAAGCTTTTGGGGAAACGATCGCGCCGGACGTATGTGAGTACGGACATCGAAGCTTTCGACAGGTCTACGGGGAACCGGGTAGATGGATTCGGCCGCAAGAATAAGCTGCTCGATTGGGTTAAAGAAGCGGGTTCTGGAAAATTCTGCGTTATGCGCCAGCCGATGCAGAATTGGCGGATGCGCTGATCGCCGCGAAGAGTGCAGATGAGCGGGCCCGCTTGAGGGAAGCGTCTAAGCAATTGTTGACTGCGGACTTCGTTCGATTTCTGGATGAACAAGCCGCGGAAGCCGGGAGGAATGGGCGGCCCCACGACGCGCTGCATTTCAGCGATCTCGCTATGGAAGCGGCCACATCGCTCGGCGATCACGCGGCGCTAGGCTGGGCCTATATTCGTAAAGCGGCGATCCTCCGCGACCGGGCGGACAACGCCGTTGCTGGGACCCTCGCCCAGCGCGGCCTCGAACTCTTTGTGGAAACAAGAGATCGGCGCGGCGAAGCAGCGGCCCGGAGCATTGTCGGATCTATATATTCCCGGAGGTCTGACTTTGACAAGGCGGCGCGCGAATTTCAGGCAAGCCTGACGTTAGCGGAAGCGATTTCCGACCGCCCCATCAGAGGCGGAAGCGGGTGGAGGGATTGGCGAGGTCTTTCGCCTCACAGGAAAACTGGACGCCGCCCTTAAGTCGGCTGAGATTAGCCTTTCGATCTACCGGGCGTTGGGCGACAGGATGGGTGAGGCTGCCGAACTGGCTAATACGGCGGTTGTCTCGGAACTACGAAATCAAAATGAGCAGGCGCTCGATCTCTACCGGCGATGCATCGCCCTTGACGTGGACCTGCACGACAAACGCGGACAGGGAGTCGACTGGGGCGATACTGGGGCAGTGCTGGACGCCATGTCGCGTTACTCGGAGGCGCTGGAGGCGTAAAAGAGTATGGTCTTCCGACGCGAGACCGGCGATCGGCAAGGTCTGGCCATGACCCTTGACAATATTGGAATTGTAATGCTCGAGACCGGTAAGCTCCGGCAGGCGCTGGCTAAATTTGACGAAAACCTGGCGTTAGCGGTGGCGATCAACGACCGGACTGCGCAGGCCGACGCCGTATCAAACGCGGGAACCGCACACCAATACTTAGGTGAATATGGGGAAGCACTGACAGCTTTCCAGCAGTCTCTTAGGCTGGAACACGAGTCACACAATTCCGTTGGAGAGGCGCAGTCTCGCGCCACAGTCGCAGAAGTCTACAGCAAAGTGGGGCGCTATCGGGAAGCGCTCGAAATGTTCGCGCAAACTATACCTGTCTTCGCTCAGCAAGGCATGAAACTGGAGGAGTCGGAATCGCTTCACAATATTGCTGAGGTGTATCAACAGACCGGCAAGTACAGCGAGGCGTCTGCCGGATATACGGAGAGCCTCCGCATTAAGCGAGCGATCAGCTACGCCGCCGGTGAAGTGGCCACGCTCAGCAAACTCGCGGAGCTCCGGCGCATCCAAGGTCAGTTCGGGAAATCAATTGAGACCGCAAGTGAGGGTGCGCAGCTTGCGCATAAGATCAACCACCCGATGGCCGAAGTGCAGAACATTATCGCCATGGCTGACAGTCTGCAAATCGCCGGCAAGCCAGGAGAGGCGCGGAAAGCCTATGGCAACGCGTCGAAATTGCCGAAAAGATTGGCGCACAAGATGAAGTGGCGGCTGCCTATACGGGCCTTGGGTCATTCTCTCGGCCGA
>CAVXRP010000012.1:0-32564 GCA_963764105.1 Bryobacterales bacterium | reverse complement strand
CGCCCCCGAGACCACGACGCCCCCCACAAAGCCGATCCTTGCAGGAAACTACACGGCGAACAATCAGATCCATACCATTCTGTACTATGTCGATAAAAGCGATCCGACCGGCCCCGCACCAGTCAATCCCGCCGCGGACCCACAGTTCTATCGCTGGGAGACCGGCGTCGTCAATTGGTCGCGTCAAAACATTCCGAACTTCGCGACGCAATATAATCAGCCGATCCCCTGATCATTGGTGCCGTCAGATTTCGGATCATCAAGACCGTATCTCCAACAGAGATACGGTCTCTACATTCCTCCATTCCTACGCTTCCGCCTACTGCGGGATGACCGCAGTGAACGATGAGGTCGTATTGATCCCTGACGTCTCCGTCCGGATTCATGATGAATGTAAAACCGAAAGGATCCTCGGGGACGGTCAGGGAGATTCCTCCCGTGACGAGTGCGACGGGTGACGCCGGGACACGGTCATATTTCTGCTGATACAATTTTGAGGCCGCACCCAACCGGCGGGAATCTCGTCGTCGGAATCCTGATTCTGATAAAAAAGCGGGACGATCTCGTTCTCCAGTGTGGAGTAGATAGCGCTGGCGTGCAAATCGTCCTGATCGACAGCGTAGGATTGCCTGTCGCCGATCGCCCAACCGCCTGAGATTTCGTAGGCTTCGTCGAACCAGCCATCCAGCACGCTTAAATTCAGCACGCCGTTCATGGCGGCTTTCATGCCGCTCGTGCCGCACGCTTCTTCGCCGCGCTGCGGATTGTTAAGCCAAAGGTCGACTCCTTGCACCAGTTCGCGCGCCACTTGAATGCTATAGTCTTCGACGAAGATAAGGCGTTTGGAAATTTCCGGATCGCGTGACAGAGTCACGATTTCGCGGATCAGCGTTTTGCCGGGATGGTCTTTGGGATGCGCCTTACCCGCAATCACGATCTGCACCGGCATCTTCGGGTTATTGAGAATTTTCTTCAGTCGGGTGACATCGCGAAAAAGTAGCGTTGCGCGCTTGTAAGTCGCAAAGCGTCGAGCGAAGCCGATGGTAAAAACGTCGGGGTCGAGAACCTCCTGCAAACGCCGCGCTTCCCCAGCCGAGGCTTTACGCTGGATCGCCGAGTTGACGGCGCGCTCGCGCACATACGCCACCATGCGGCGCTTGCGCTTGCGATGCATTTCCCACAATTCCTGGGTGGGGATTTCCTGCACGGCCTCCCACATTTTGACCTCATCCAGCCGCTCGCGCCAATCCGGCTGTAGATATTGGTCGTAGAGACTGGCCAAATCGCCGTTGATCCAGGTGGGCTGATGCACGCCATTAGTTACCGATGTGATCGGCACTTCCTCGAGCGGCAGTTTGGGCCAGAGATGCTGGAACATTTCCTGCGAAACGGCGCGATGGAGTACGCTCACCGCGTTGCGGAACGCCGACGTTTTCAATGCCAGGACAGCCATCGAGAAACGCTCCGACATGTCTTGCATGTTCGTGCGGCCCAGGGATAGCAGCGTTTCGAAGGAAAATCCGGCTTTGTGGCAATAGTCGTTGAAATGTTCGTAGACAAGGCTGGAATCGAATAGGTCGATGCCGGCGGGCACGGAAGTGTGAGTAGTAAAAACATTGCTGACACGCGTAGCTTCGAGAGCCTGGTCGAAGGAGAGCCCATGCTCGTGCATTAAGACCCGAATGCGTTCAATCGCCAGAAAGGCTGAGTGGCCTTCATTCATATGGTGAACGGTGGGGTTAACGCCGAGCCGGGCGAGCGCTCGCAGGCCTCCAATGCCGAGCACAATCTCCTGGCGGATGCGTTTAAGAATGTCGCCGCCGTAAAGCTGGTCGGTAATCTCGCGGTGCTCAATCGAACGGTTTTGCGGGATATTGGTGTCGAGGAGATACAGTTTCACCCGCCCCACATCGATCCGCCAGACTTTTATAAATAACTCGCCAGTGGGCAGATTGACACTCACGACAATTTCGCGGCCGCTCGCGTCAAGCACAGGGCTCACGGGCAGAGTATAGAAATCGTTTAGTGGGGTGCGTTCTTGCTGCCAGCCATCGGGATTCAAATATTGTTGAAAATAGCCGCGTTGGTAGAGCAGACCAACTCCCGTCAAGGCAAAATCGCTATCGCTAGCGCCCTTCATGTGGTCCCCAGACAGGAGGCCCAGACCACCGGAATAAATCTGCATGCAATCCAGCAGCCCGTACTCCATCGAAAAGTAGGCAATGCGCGGGGTGGCTTCGGTGGGTACGCTCGAATGCAGGTACGCGTCGTAGCGTTCGCAAGCGCGTCGGTACAAAAGCGTGAATCGGGGATCGGCAGCGGCACGATCCAGCTTCTCTTGCGGAATTCGCCCTAGTAATTCAACTGGATTGTGGTTGCACTCCTTCCAAAGCTGCGGGTCGAGGCGGCGGAAAAGAGAGCGCAACTGGTGATCCCAACTCCAGACCAAGTTGTAGCCAATTTCGGATAAGCGGGTCAGACTTTGGGGCAACGCCGGACGAACAAGGAATTCTTTAAATGGCTGAATTTGATAGGGCATAGAATTACCACGAAGTAGTCCTATTAAGTAAGGTAGAGGCAGATCGTCGCAATTCTAATGGAAATGCAGACTTTCATTACTCATTCCTTGCGAAATAATTTGAAACGTTTAACTCGTAAAAATTCATTCTCGCACGGCGGATAATAGCTATTTAGGAGAA
The DNA here is from genome assembly GCA_963764105.1 of Bryobacterales bacterium. Classification (GTDB taxonomy): domain Bacteria; phylum Acidobacteriota; class Terriglobia; order Bryobacterales; family Bryobacteraceae; genus Bog-105. The sequence continues at coordinate 29,865 of CAVXRP010000012.1, read as the reverse complement.
CCCTTGCCATTCTTATCGTTCGACTCCGTTTCCTACTCTGCCAGCGCACGAAATATTCTCGACGGATTGACCCTTGAGGCGGACCGCGGAGAAATACTTGTCCTGCTGGGTCGGAGCGGGTCGGGCAAAACCACTGCTTTGCGTCTGGTCAACCGATTGCTCGAACCGAGCGGCGGCGCTATCTATCTGGATGGGAAAAACACGGCCGATCTCGATCTCATTGCTCTGCGCCGGAAAACCGGCTACGTGATCCAAGAACTCGGTTTGCTGCCGCATTGGACGGTGGAGCAGAATGTGGCACTAGTGCCGCGGCTGCTGGATTGGCCGCTGGAAAAGCAGCGTGCCAGGGCGCGCGAGCTGCTGAAACAGGTTGGACTCGAAGAGGAAGGTTTGGCCGAGCGCCGGCCCCGGCAGCTTTCCGGCGGCCAGCGCCAACGAGTGGCGGTTGCTCGCGCGCTGGCGGCAGAACCCGATTTGTTACTGTTCGACGAGCCCTTTGGCGCGCTCGATCCAGTCACCCGCCGTGAAATGCAGCAGCAACTTTTGGCCTTGACGAAACGCTATAACGTGGCCGTCGTGTTTGTCACGCATGATGTTTCGGAAGCCTTAATTCTGGCTAACCGCATTGCCGTCTTAGCCAATGGGAAACTGGAGTGTGTGGTCCTCGCCCGACGAATTTGTGCACGTGAATACACCGGTGGCGCGCGCGTTTTTAGATACGCTGCCGGGGAGAAGGCGAGGCCGGCACTGGGAACCGCGTGAGGCGCGCGATCGCGATCGTCTGTATTTTGAGCGGCGCCCTGGTTGCCAAGGCGGGTGACGCTCCGCTGCCTGATCCGCAAGCCCTACGCCAACGCGCCATTGCCAGTTCGCAGAAGCTACGAAAAGACCGCGAGAACTATTCCTGCACGGTTCGGGAAGAGACTTATGAACTGAATACCGATGGATCGGTGAAAAAGAAGAAAACTGTTCTGGAAGAGCGGTTTCTTCGTGAACGGTTGGCCGATAGACCACGTGCTGGCGCGTGACGGAAAACGCTGGGTGGCGCACGACGCGAAAAAAGAGCAGGAACGCACCGACAAAGAAGTGAAGAAATTCAGCGATAAAAAGAAGGCCGATAAAGAGGAAGAGCAAAACGAGCGCCAGATCGATATTTTCCTGCGCGCCTTGCGCTTCAGCAACGGCCATCGCGAACAGCGCGATAGTCGCAGCACGGTCGTCTACGATCTGGCGGGCGATCCGAATTTTCACCCGCAAAAATTGGAAGAACGCTTCGCCCAAGCGCTCACTGGCAGGATTTGGATGGACGAAGAATCGGGTGTGCCCAAAGAACTGAAGGTGGAAACAGAGCGCGATGTGAAGATTGCCGGCGGTGTAGCGGCGAATCTCCACAAAGGATTCCAATTGCATCTGGTGCAACAAAGGCAACCCGATGGCGTGTGGTTGACAAAGGTGGCCGAAGGGAGCGGCGACGTGCGCGCGGTCCTCTTTCTGCGCCAGCGCTTTCGTTTTCGCGAAGAATTAGAACAGTGCCATCTCTTTTCGGTGAATACCCAGCAAAAGGTGCAGGCGCCGAAGTTGGAACAGTAAGTGGCTGACCGGAACGTTATAACGTGCACCATTGATCCGCCCGCGATCGCGGATCACCGCCAACGTTAGCTTTACTTTGCGCCGCATAGAGGCATTGCTCCTAGTCAGAACGCCATGTTCAAGCCTATTGAACAGGCAAAAGGATCTCGAACGAGAAAACACTTCCAAGACCTTCGGTGCTCTCAACCCAGATTCGGCCACCCATCAGTTCCACCAATCGACTGGCAATAGCTAGTCCTAATCCCGTTCCACCATATTTCCGCGTCATCGAAGGGTCCGCTTGCGTGAACTTCTCAAAAATCGTCAATTGTTTTTCCGGCGCGATCCCGATCCCAGTGTCGCTCACCGAGAAACGCAAGACCACCTCGGCGCTAGTCCTGCTCAATCTTTCAACCCGTATTGCGATCCCCCCGATTGCGGTGAATTTGATGGCGTTTGAAATGACATTGATCAGGATTTCACGCAAACGTGTGGGATCTCCGAAGACAGATTCGGGGACATCACCCGTCATCTCCAACGTGAGGGTTAAATTCTTTTTTGTGCTTTCCGGGCCGAAGGCCCTGAGAATCCCCTCCAGCATGTCGCGCAGCTTGAATTCAATGATTTCGAGCTGCACTTGTCCCGCCTCAATCTTCGAAAAATCCAGAACGTCATTCAGTAACGACATTAGGAATAAAGAAGAACTCTCAACCGCCTCCACATAATCTCTCTGCTCTTCACTAAGCTGCGTTCCGAGCAACAAACTCAAGAACCCGACAATCCCGTGCATGGGCGTCCTTATTTCGTGGCTTATGTTTGCCAGAAAAACACTTTTTGCTTGATTTGCTTCCTCGGCGGATTCCTTAGCTTGTTGCAAAGCGATATCCACACGGCGCTGCTCGGTTACATCCACAACCACTCCTGTGGATCGAAGAGCATTTCCGCGTTCATCGAACGTGACTTCCCCACGGTCGCGAACCACCCGCTCACCTCCATCCGCACGGACTATTCGGTACTCCATCTCGACCGTTCTGTGATCGGGATTGGCTTTGTCTTGCACTGCTTTTAGGGTGCCCAGGTCATCGGGATGCACGAAAACGAGAAAGTCGGCTTTGGTGCCTCCAAACGACTCACCTGTCGTGCCAAAAATCTGCATGGTCACGTCGGCCCATTCCAGGCGGTCGTTGACAATGTCGTAATCCCAACCGCCGATGCGTGCGATCCGCACCGCGCTAGATAACATCGCTTCATGACGCCGTAACTGATCCTCAATCTGCTTTTGGTCCGTGATGTCGATATGCATGACCAGGGAGCCATCGCGAAATGGCGTTGATACCAGCCGGAACCAACGGTGCTGCGTTGGGGAGTGGCAGGGATATTCAAGGACAAACTCTGTAGCCTCTCCGCTCAGCACGCCCCGAATCCCTCTAGCGGCAACCCGCGCCTCGGCTGAAGATCGCCCATAGACACTTTCGCAAACTTCCAAGTAATTCAGCCCAAGCGCAAAATTGGCACTTTGCAGCCCGTTCGCTATCGCAAAGCGCCGCCAAGCGTCATTTACAGCGACGATCTGCCCTCCTGAATCAAGAACGGCGATATGAAATGGAAAAGCGTCAAGAACGGCGTCGTCAGCTTGAAAGCGGGGCATATCTGCTGCCCTTTCGTTTGGGATTAGCTTACACCCAATCGGACCCGGTTGTTGGCTTTTATTTCTCGGGTGATCGCGAAAAGAACAGGCGACTGCTACCGATCCCCGCTGCGAAAGACACATTGCCACCAATCGTGGATTAAACAGCGATCAGCGTTTGACAACTGTGGGGAGTCGCTCGGTCGGCAGGATCGCTGTTCGCGGAATCCACGCCCCCGCTCTCCCTTTCCAGCTAAACTAGTACTGACCCCTTTTTTATGATCGAAACTGCGCTCGCCAAAGCCTTTGGCACGAAACACGATCGCTACATCAAACGCGTCCAGCCCACGGTCGTGGCGATTAACGAGCTCGAACCTCAAATGCAGAAGCTTTCCGATCAGGAACTGGCGGCGAAGACGGTCGATTTCAAACAACGCGTGGCCAATGGAGCCACCCTCGACGACGTTCTCATAGAGGCCTTTGCGGTTTGCCGGGAAGCGAGCCGGCGGATTCTGAACATGCGCCATTTCGACGTGCAGTTGATTGGCGGCATGGTGCTGCATCGCGGCCGGATTGCAGAAATGAAGACCGGTGAAGGTAAGACCCTGGTCGCCACCCTGCCTAGTTACTTGAATGCGCTGGAGGGTAAAGGCGTCCACATCGTTACCGTCAACGATTATCTGGCGCGCCGCGATTCGGAATGGATGGGCCGCATTCACAAATATCTCGGCCTCAGCGTGGGCACCATCGTGCACGATCTGGACGAAGAGCAACGCCGCCAGGCCTACGGCTCCGATATCACTTACGGCACCAACAATGAGTTCGGCTTCGATTATTTGCGCGACAACATGAAATTTCGCCTGGAAGATTATGTCCAGCGCGATTTCAACTTCGCTATCGTCGATGAAGTTGATTCCATTCTCATCGATGAAGCGCGCACGCCGCTGATTATTGCGGGTCCTAGCGAAGAATCGACCGACAAATATTACCGCATCAACCGCATCATCCCCAGCCTGATCCGCGGCGAAGTGATTGAAGGCAAGGAGCCAGGCCAGTCGCGCACCACCGGCGATTTCACGGTGGATGAAAAGCACCGCTCGGTCGCGCTCACCGAAGAAGGCGTCCTCAAAGTAGAGAAACTTCTCAATACCGGCAATCTGTACGATCCCGCCAATATTGAAATGAATCATCACGTGCAGCAGGGTCTGCGCGCGCACATCCTATATGAACGCGACCGCGATTATGTGGTGCAAGAAGGACAAGTCATCATCGTCGACGAATTCACCGGGCGTCTGATGCCCGGGCGCCGTTGGAGCGATGGTTTGCATCAAGCCGTCGAAGCCAAAGAAAACGTCAAGATTGAGCGCGAAACCCAAACGTTGGCGAGCGTCACCTTCCAAAACTTCTTCCGCATGTACAAGAAGTTGGCGGGCATGACGGGTACCGCCGACACCGAAGAGGCGGAGTTCCAGAAAATTTACAATCTTGACGTCACGGTGGTTCCGACGAACAAGAAGATGATCCGCCTGGAGAATCCGGATGTCGTCTACCGTACCGAAGAAGAGAAGTTTCGCAACGCGGCTAAGGAAATCAAAGCGCTTCACGAAAAGGGCCAGCCCGTCCTGGTGGGCACGATTTCAGTCCAAAAGTCGGAGCATCTCTCCGGCATCCTCAAAAAGATGGGCATTCGCCATGAAGTTTTGAATGCCAAGAATCACGAACGCGAAGCGCACATCGTGGCGCAGGCCGGCCGCAAAGGCGCGGTCACCGTATCCACCAACATGGCTGGCCGCGGCACCGATATTCTGCTGGGCGGCAATCCCGATGTTTTGCTTGAAGACCGGTTGAAGAAATACGGCAAGGTGCCGGAAATGCTGCCGCCCGACGAGTTGGAGAAAATCAAGGCGGAAGTCAGAGGCGAAATCGAGGTCGAGCGCAAAGAAGTGATCGACGCCGGCGGCCTACATATCTTAGGTACTGAACGGCATGAATCGCGGCGCATCGATAATCAGTTGCGCGGCCGCGCCGGACGGCAAGGCGATCCCGGCAGCTCGCGTTTCTATCTCTCTTTGCAGGACGACTTGTTGCGCATTTTCGGCGGCGAACGAATGCAGAATCTTATGCTCCGCTTGGGCATGGAAGAGGACATGCCCATTGAATCGAAGTTAATCACTTCGCGCATTGCGTCCGCGCAGAAAGCGGTGGAGGCCCAACATTTTGCTTCGCGTAAGCACGTCCTTGAATATGATGACGTGATGAACAAGCAGCGCACCGCCGTTTATGGCATGCGCAAGCAGTTGCTCAAAGGCGAAAATCAGAAAGAACGCATCGTCGAAATCGTGCATGGCATTGTGCGCAGCTTTGTCGATCAATATTGCGCCGAGACCATTCGCCCGGAACAGTATGATCTGACCGGCTTGCAGACTGCCGTCCTGAATCAGTTCGGCCTCAAGTTTGAAACCGAGGACGTAGCCGGGCTGCGGACAGTCGAGATCGAAAATAAGCTGGATGAATTGCTCGACCAGCGCTACGACGAAAAAGAACAGATGATCGGCGCCGAAAATCTGCGGCACGCCGAGCGCATCATCATGCTGAACGTGGTGGATAACCAATGGAAAGATCATCTCTTGTCCATGGACCATCTCAAGGAGGGGATCAACCTTCGCAGTTACGGCCAAAAAGATCCGCTCATTGAATATAAGAAGGAATCGTACGTCATGTTCCAGGACATGATGGACCGTATTGAAGACGAAACCATCAAGTTCCTTTACTTCATGCGGATTGAGGCGGGCGCGCCGCCGATGCCTTATCCGGAGGATGCGGAAGAGGAAGACGATAGCGATGCGCACGCGCGCAACGGTTCGCCCAACGGCAAAGGCCCGCATCCGAGCGCTGCCGAGGTCGAAGCGCAAAAGCGCGAGGCGCAAAAATCGGTGGTCGATCTCACGCGCAACATCCAGCGCAAGAAAGATCGCGAGTTAGCGGAGCTGCAATTCACCTCGGCGACGGGAACAACGGAGCAACCCCAGGTGTCTAAAGGTCCGAAGGTCGGTAGAAACGATCTGTGTCCCTGCGGTAGCGGAAAGAAATATAAAAAATGTCACGGCGCCAACGCTTAATCTTTGCCAGTCTGTTGTTCGCCCCTTGCGTCTTTGCGGACGATCAAGCGCTTTGGCGTGAATTCGGCTTGGCGGATACGCAAACCATTCAGCATGACGGCCACACCATTACCGCCTATCGCATGAAAGATCTAACCGGCGCGTTAGCCGCCTGGGAATGGCAGCGCACGCCGGCCGATCGTCCTTGCGCCACCAACTCCTTTTGCGCGCAAGATGGCAAACGTACACTCATCACGGAAGACAACTATCTCTTCGCCATTGACGGGCCGGCGCCAACTCAAGCGCAATTCGCCGCTTTCTTGAAGACGGTGCCGAATTTGCGCGACACCTCTTTGCCCGCCATTCTTACCTTTATTCCGCGCAACGGCTTGGTGCCGAATTCATCCCGCTATATTCTGGGCTCCGCATCTTTCGAAGCTTTCGCTCCGGAGCTTAGCCATGTCAAACCAGGGTTCAATGAAGGCGCCGAAGCGCAAGTGGCCCAATACAATTTGGGAAACAGCACCCGCGCACAGCTGGCGATTTTCAATTACCCGACGCCCGAGATGGCGCGCTTACATGCGCCTGGATTCAAGGCGCTCGCAAACGTGCACGTCAAACGTTCGGGCGTGTTGTTGGCAATGGTGTATGGCGGCGCGACGAATGCGCAGGCCGACACGCTGCTGAGCCGCATTGAATACGAAGCGCGCATCACCTGGAATGATGTGCCTCCACCGAACCCGATTAAGCCGCTATACCGCTTGCTGCTGAACATCATGTGGATGAGCATTGCGCTCTCGTCTTTGGCGCTGTTTGCGGGCCTGATTTATGCCGGTATGCGCCTGTACCGCCGCCGCTTTGGCAACCTGGAAGCGGACGAGGCTATGACTACGCTCCACCTCACCGGGGATTAAACTAAAGAAAATAAATAAGTTAGCCCGATTATCCGCAGGCTTTTTCACAGCAATTTCAGCTTTTATCCACCATGGCCCTCAGAACATGTTCAACCGTAAATGGTTTGTACGGTTCTACTTACAGCCTGCGCCGCGCGCCGCAAAAAATGCCCTTGACTTCACCATCCGCTAGCCCTAAACTCCAATCACAAACAGGTTTTGCCGGTTGCGATACCGTCGAATCTGATTCTCCCATCAAACGTAACCCTTGGTCCGCCAGGGGCCTGGTAACAGGAAGAACAATGCTCATTCATCTGGATGAGCATTTTCTTTTGGATGTGCCGGCTTGAGGCCTGCCCCGCCTAAAAGCTCGGAAACTCCCCAAACATGGCGTCAGCGCCTTCAGGCGTTGCGTAATGTGCCGCCGCTCTTGCGAATGGTTTGGTCCACTAGCCCCTCGCTTAGCGTCGCCACGCTCGCATTGCGCTTCATTGGGGCGCTATTTCCGCTCGCCAGCCTATGGGTGGCGAAGCTCATCATTGATCTGGTGGTCAAAGCCATCCGTTCTCAACCAATAGATCGCTCTTTGGTGTGGAAATTGCTCATTCTGGAGCTTTTGCTTGCCGTTGCCGCGGATGTTTTGGGGCGCCTCGTGTCGTTGGTCGATAGTTTGCTCGGGGATCAGTTTACCAACTACGTCAGCCTGCGTCTGATGCGTCACGCCACCTCGCTCGACCTAGTTTCCTTTGAAGATCCAGTGTTTTACGACAAAATGGAGCGCGCCCGCCGGCAGACCACCGCGCGCCTCGGCATGCTCGCCAGTTTGGCCAGCATGGCTCAACAGTTCCTTACCCTGCTATCCATGTTGTCCGCGGTGATTTTCGTCTATCCTTGGCTGCTTCTATTGCTGGTCGCCGCTACCGTTCCCGTTTTCCTCGGCGAAACCCGCTTTGCGCTTCTAAACTATTCCATGCTCTACCGTTACACCCCGGAGCGCCGGGAACTCGATTATTTGCGCTATCTAGGCGTAAGCAACGAAAGCGCCAAGGAAATTAAGATCTTTGGATTAGGGAATTACCTAGCCGACCGCTCGCGAGCTTTGTTCGAGCGTTTCTACCAGGAGAACAAGAAGCTCGCCATTAAGCGGACCACCGAGGGCGCGGTGTTGAATCTTGCTCCAACAGGGGCGTATTACATTGCTTACGCGCTGATTCTCCGCAAGGCGCTGGTAGGTGGCCTGTCGGTAGGTAATCTCACACTCATGACGGGTGCTTTTTCCCGGGCGCGGAGCATCATGGAAAACCTCGTGTCCGGCATTGCCGGTATCTCCGAACAGTCTTTATTTATCAAAGACTTGTTTGATTTTTTTGATACCCCGCCGCTGATCGTCTCGAAGCCCGAGGCCTGGCCCGTACCCCGCCCGATCCGCGACGGGTTTGAATTCCAAAATGTATCGTTTTCCTACGCGGGCAGCGACAAGAAAGTCTTACATAATGTTTCGTTCCGCTTTGCGGCGGGCGAAAAAATCGCGTTGGTGGGCGAAAACGGCGCGGGTAAGACAACTCTGGTAAAGCTGCTCGCCCGGCTTTACGATCCTACCGAGGGCCGCATCCTGCTGGACGGCATCGATTTGCGTGATTATTCCGTTGAGGAGCTTCGTCACGAGATTGGCGTTATCTTTCAAGATTACATGCGCTATGACATGCTAGCCGCTGAAAACATTGGCTTTGGCCGGATCGAACACGTCTCCGATGAGGCCCGGATTGAGCGCTCGGCGGAGAAGAGTCTGGCCGCGCCGGTCATTGAAAACTTACCCAAATCCTACCGCCAAATGCTGGGGCGGCGATTTGAAGGCGGTGTGGATCTGTCCACCGGCCAATGGCAGAAAATCGCCCTGGCGCGCGCTTATATGCGCGACGCGCAAATCCTGATTTTGGACGAACCGACCGCCAGTTTAGACGCCCGCGCCGAGTTCGAAGTCTACCAGCGCTTCGTGGATCTGACCGCCGGCAAGATGGCGATCCTGATTTCCCACAGGTTTTCCACAGTTCGAATGGCGGATAGAATACTAGTACTGGAACGGGGTTCCATTGCCGAAGAGGGGTCGCATCGCGAACTCTTAGCGTTAGGCGGGAAGTATTCCGAGCTGTTTGATTTGCAGGCTGCGGGGTACCGTTAATATATGAAACATTACTTGCTCGTTTTGGCGGTCATTGTTCCCGTCTGCCTGGCAGATGCTCCGGTTCAAACAGAGAACAGCGCGCGCGATGTTGTGCTGGCGAATGGAGTAGCGCTTCGCTTGGAGGCCCGATCGATGGGAACGATTTACGCCGACCACGCGGTGCTTGAACAGGGCGCAGCGCGCGTGAGTCATTTCGGAGGCTATCTGGTGCGCGCAGGAGACTTACTCATTGAATCGGAGGCACCCGCCTCGCAGGCAATCATCAGACTGGAAGGCAACAGCATCGAAGTGGCTTCCTTAGGAGGTCCGGTGAAAGTGACCGATGGCGGAGTAATGTTAACGCGCGTGGCGGCGGGGAGCAAGGTGGCGTTTCAGAACACGGGCGCCGCGCCGGGCGGGAAAAAAGGACCGTCCGAAACCAAGGTCTTCGTCTGGGTGATTGTCGCCATATCAGCGGCGGCTTTAGCCATCGGCTTGACAGCGGCAGCCCAAGGCAAGAGCCCTTTTTGAGTAGTTTTCGGTAGGTTTTCGGAGGGTTTTCGGAGGGTTTTTGAGGGGTTTTCGGTAGGTTTAAATTGGGTTTTCGAAAGGTTTTTTACCGCAAGTGCCCAAAATTGAGGAGCGCATTGAAAACCAGCGCGTACGAGCCGATCGTCTCACCCCGGTAAACCGGATTGTTCGCGAACAGCAGCACGTCTCCTTTGCCGAAGCGCGCGTCCACGACTGCGGCATGTTCGGCCACGGGATCGCCATTTTCAAGCAAGCCCGATAGCAGAAGTTCTTTCATGGCCGCATAACGCAGAATCACCTTCGGCCGGTCTTCCAGCGGAATCAAGAATGGATTGTTGCGCTCTTGATCTTCATTCAGCGGAGTGGCTTGCCAAGCTTTGGGTGCGGGTAATGGCGGAGCTTTCTCGGTCGGCCGGCCCTCGGGGGTGTCCTCATCCTCCGGACCTCCGCGGCCGGTCGGCCGTTTGTATTCTTTCAAAGTGAGAATGTTGCGATTCACAATTAAGTTGCTCAGCGTGAAGGCGAGCCCGTTGGCGCTATACAAAGGCACCGCTCCTTCGTAGCCGTACGCGAGCGGATTTTTGCTATCCACTACCGCCGAACCTAAAACGCTGCCCACCACTTTGAGGGTTTTGCGCGGCGCCACAAACACTCCCGGAGCCAGCCCTTCATCGATGGCGAACTCCGCGGTGTCTTCGGAGGTAATCAATAAACCGCCCTCTTGCAAGAACTTCTTAAGATGTGCTAAGCCGTCTTCGCCCAATCCCGGTCGCATGTCTTCGGTGGAATCCAATTTGCCCAGATTGGGAGTCAACTCACTCGTCTGCCAAGGCAGCGCATTGCCCCACATAGGCAGGCCATCGACAATGCGCTGCGCTGTTTGGCCGGCCACAGGCGCGAAAATGATGACGTCGTATTTCGCGCGCAGATCCGCATCCTTCGCTGCGGTTTGCGTGCTGATATAGGCGAATGGCACATGCAATTTGTCGAACGCCATGCGCCACCAGCCTTCCGTTTGCGTGTAAAGCCAGGTGTGCATGAAGGCGACACGCGGAGCCGCCGCGGGATGAAGCCGCACCGACGGCTGGCCGGCGATGCTGGCCGCGGTCAAATCAAATTGCCGTAACAGTGGTTTCAGTTTGGCGGCATCCACGCTGCCGATGATCAACGACCCTGGCGCAAACTTCTTGCCGCCACTCTCAAATCCTTCTTCGCAGACGGACACATCCGCGGCACCGTGCAACGCATAAACGAGCGAAGCGAGGGTGACCTGAGCCGAGTGATTCACCACATAGAAGGGTCCATCCCCGAGCTCTGTCGCCGAAAGTTGAGCTAGATCCGCGACCGGAGACATCGGCGCAGATAGAATGCTGCGATCGGTGACCCTGAATGCTTTTGCGTTAAAAAGATCCCCGAACGACCAGCCGGTATCGTCATAGGGTTGCTTCTGCGGATCATCCGGCGACCAGAATTGCCGGTCGAGCAGAGCATCCGCGACGCGAGAGAACGGCTGATCCATGCGAATGGCAAAACTGCCCGCCGGAAATGTTTGGGAGGTGGGCGGCGGAGGTGGAGGTGGCGTAGTGGGTTTTTCCTCCGGTTCGTCTTTATGCGGCGGCGGAGGCAGCGCCACGGTGACGGCTTTGGCGAGTTGCTGTATCTCCACATGTTGGAGCGCGAGGACTTTCAACAACTGCAGTTGGCGATTGGTGTAGTGATCGTCCCGCGTCAAGATGTACGCGGCAGGCCCCGCATCGGCCGGCTTGTTCACCGAGCGCTTGCTCTTCAAATAGAAGTTGTTCAAGAACAGCTTGGCGTTGTTGGCGAAATAGAAAATAGTGGAAAGGAGCGCGGTTTCTTCGTAGTTGTTGTTATCGCGCTGCGACCACATCACCGTTGGATAAGGCGGATTCGGCCGGTACCAAGTGCGCGAATACTGATCGGGCGACAAGATGCGCTTTTCGGTGTCTGCACCGCCGTTGCCAAACGTTTCGTAGAGACGGCTGATGCCGTTATGCATGGCCGCCAGAAACATCAGATAGCCTGGGCTCCACGTGTCGAAGTTGCCATGCGTGAAGGCGCCGGGCATGCCGAAATTCTGCATTTGCGCCATGTTGTCGTAGGCGAGCATGGACCACTCGCCGGTCAGAATGGGATCGATCCAGGAATTGTATGGCCCATCGCCCACCGTGTTGTCGTACAGAAACGGCACCGATTCATGCAGGTCGTGCAGCACTTGGGCGTGCCACTCCAGATAGGTATTGAGAACGCTTTGGGTCAGGTTGAGGGTCATGCCCATGGCGTCACGATTGTTGTCGTGCGCGACATAGTGGCCCCAGTAAAGGAGGCGCGGCCAATTCTGGCCCGCATGCGCCAGATGCCATTTATAGATGTCGACCATGCGGTCGCGGCCATCCACCTCCACCACTGGCGTGATCAGCGTGATCATGTGCGAGCGAATGTATTGAATGTAAGGAGCATTGTCGACCGCCAGCCGGTAAGCCATTTCCATGAGCGCGGTGGGCGCGCCTGTTTCGGGTGAATGGATGGTGCCCGTGATGTAATAAACGGGGAATGCTTGGCCGATGAGCGACTGGGCTTTGGCGTCGTCAAGCTGGATGGTTCTGGGATCGGCGAGCTGCGCTAGGCGCGCGGCGTTCTGCTTGCTTTGCGCCAGCAGCGCTTCGTCGGCGATGGCCAGGGCAATCATTTCGCGGCCTTCTTCGGTATGGCCGATGGTAAAGACCTGAACGCGTGGAGTGGCGGCCGCCAGCATTCGGAAATAGCGGTAGACGTCTTCGGCATAGGGCAGAATGCCGGGCGCACCGGCCACATCACCGAGCACTTTGTCTGGCGTGGGGATTGAGGTGGAAGCGGGAAGGTAATCGGTGAGGGGGGAATTCAACGCCGGCGCGGTGGTGTATTTTTTGATGCGTTGCGTGTAAGATTCGTCGATGGGCTGCTTGGGATCGCGTTGAAATGTGTCGTTAGCGGAGGCGAGGGCGAAGGCGAATAAGGAAAAGCATAATAAGCGCTGAGTCAAGATGAGGGTTTACCTTTGTGAGTCAATGATACTAGGCGTGATGTGCGGTTGACGGCTCCGTTGAAAAAACGGGGAAGAGGGACAGACTAGGTCGCTGACGGGTAGTGTCAAGTCTTTTGTGTAAACGCCTCCAAATAAATTCCACTTGGTTTTCCGCTTCGCCCTCCTATAAGGCGCCTTGGGGCAGGGTTGGGAGTTCTGTCAAGGTCGAGCGGAGCGAGCCCGCCAGGGCTGCCTTGACAGGGCTCCTGACCCTGCCGTATCTACGATCAGGAGGGCGAAGCGGACTCTGCGCCTGGCAGCGGAATCCGCCCGGGCCAGAGGATCGCAAAGCGGTTCAGCGCGTCCTTCCAGTTCTGAATCGTCTGCCACTTCTTGGAGACATTGCGCAGCGCCAGATAGAGCAGTTTGCGCGCCGCCTCTTCGTTGGGAAACGAGCCGCGTGTCTTGATCACCTTGCGTAGTGTCATGTGCAACGACTCGATCGCATTCGTTGTATAAATCACTCGACGGATTTCAGCGGGAAAAGCAAAGAAGGGAATGACCCGGTCCCAATGTCGCCGCCACAAAGCCGCAATGGTCGGATACTTCGCGTCCCATTGCGCCGCAAAGGCTGTCAGCCGATGTTCTGCTTCCAGCGCGGTGGTAGCACGGTACACCTCGCGTAAATCCGTCGCTACTTTCTTGCGCTCCTTCCAGTTCACGTAGTTCAAGCTGGCACGCACCAAGTGCACGATGCACAACTGTACTTGTGTCTTGGGGAAGGCCGTCTCAATCGCTTCCGGAAAACCTTTTAGCCCATCCACGCAGGCAATCAGAATGTCTTTGACACCGCGTGTTTGCAGCTCTGTCAGCACTTGCAGCCAGAACTTTGCTCCTTCATTGGCGCTGGTCCATAAACCCAGCACTTCCTTCTTCCCTTCCAGCGTGATCGCGATGGCGGTGTAAACCGCTCGGTTCTCTACATGCCCGTTGTCGCGCATCTTCACATGCAACGCATCCAGGTAGACAATCGGATAGAGTTGCTCCAATGGCCGGCTCTGCCAGGCTTGCACTTCCTCGATCACCGCGTCGGTCACGTTCGAAATCAGCGCTGGACTCACTTCCACTTGATAAAGCTCTTCCAAATGCGCTTGGATATCGCGCGTCGTCATACCGCGCGCATACATCGATAAAATCTTTTCGTCGAACCCAGGAAAACGCGTTTGCCCCTTCGGCACGATCTTCGGTTCGAATGTCGATTGCCGATCGCGCGGCACCTCCAGTTCGATCTCGCCGAAGTCGGCCTTCACCTTCTTCTTGCTCTTACCGTTCCGGCTGTTGCCGTTGCGGTAGCCGGCCGGATCGTGCTTCTCATACCCGAGATGCGCCGTCAGCTCCGCTCCCAACATCCTTTCCAGTAGTCCCTTGGTGAGTTGCTTGAGGAGCCCGTTCTCGCCCAAAACGTCCTCTGGCTTTTGATAATTCTCTAACAGCTTGTCTAATACTTCTTCGCTAATTGCCATTTACTACACAGGTCCTTTCTCTTCAACCTGCGTTTACACAATCTTTTTTACACCCTCCGCTGACGCTCGCGGCTCCGAAGAACCGGTCTAACCGCCTTCGCTCAGGAGACTGCTGATTAGCATAATTGTATCGATTTGGTCTTGGGTGAGCCGTAATAGGAAATGTCGTTTGACTGACTCGGCACGCACGGGTAACGCCTCGGTCAGTTTCTGTTGGCCCAGTTTCGTCAGCCTGACGATAACGGCGCCGTCTGCGGTTTTGCGCTTGATTAATCGTCGATCCTCCATGCGCGTTAGCTGGTGAGAGAGACGGCTTTTTTCCCATTTCATCACCTTGGCGAGTTCCTGTTGGCGCATTTCGCCGAAGCCGAATCCGACGAGGCGGGAGAGAACACCGAACTCAGGCCCAGAAATGCCGGTTGCTTCGGAAATGTCCCGCCCCACCCGCCCCCGAACCTCTTCGCTCATGTCTTGAAAGGCGCCCCAAATACGGAGTTCTTGTGGGGTGAGCGATTGAGCGGCCATGTAAGTTTTCAGATTATCAAAGAAGTAGTTGACATGACAACCAAAACTGATAATCTGGTTGACGTGTCAACTCTACGCCAGCCGTTTGGCTTGAGTACCGCGCCGGCAATTTTAAGAATGCAGGGAGTCAGGAAGAATTCGCATGAAAAAAGCAGATGTTATTTCGGGGCAGCCAGGTCGCAACGTTGCGCTGGTTCTCGGCGGTGGCGGGGCAGCCGGAAATGCGTGGCAGATCGGTATCATCGCAGGCTTGGCCGAAGCTGGGCTTGATATGACGGAGGCCGCCGATCTGGTGATCGGTACTTCGTCCGGGTCTACCTCGGCAGCGCAGGTGCGCAGCGGAATAAAGCCGGCCGAACTGTTGGCTTCGATTCTATCCGGGCCAGTACAACCGGTCGGACAGAACCAGAAGGCGCCGTCCCTGCCGATGGCCGCGGTGTTCGAGCGGATGAGGGCCATCGGCGCAGCCGCCACCTCGCCCGCCGATTTGCAACGTGCGATGGGCGCGTTCGGGTTGGAGAGCGACCGCACACTCGAACCTGCGGCGGAAGAGCGGCGCGCAATGGTCGCTGCCAGGTTGCCTCATCCTGAATGGCCGGAGAGGCCCATGATCGTGGTGGCCGTGGAGGCGCATACCGGGCAGTTGGCGGCGTTCGACCGCGATTCCGGCGTAGACCTTGCGGACGCAGTCACCGCCAGCACCGCGCTGCCCGGTTTGACGCCCACGCACAACATCAACGGCACTCGCTACATCAACGGAGGCGTGCGCTCCGCTGAAAACGCCGACCTCGCCGCAGGCTATGCGAACGTCGTGGTGCTCTCGCCGTTTGGCGGACGGAGCGGGACACTACCGCCGGGTCAGTTCGAGGGCTTGCGCAGACTACCGGGCGCGGACCTAGCAAGCCAAGTGGAGGGTCTGCGCAAGCAGGGCAGCCGCGTTGAGGTAATCACACCGGACGCCGATTCCCTAGCCGCAATGGGCACGAACCAGATGGATCCGGCGACCCGCATCCCCGCCGCCCGTGCCGGTTTCGCTCAGGGTAAGCGGGAAGCGGCCCGCGTGACGTTCTTCTGACGATTCGACGCCGACGCCGAGCGCTCCACCGTCATCTGTGAAGCTGACGTGATGTCGTGATTTCTGCCGCTGTGTGAAAAGGTTTGCTGCGCATCTTAGCCCAAGTTCGTCACTGGCGTAGCCTCTGTTTGCAGCCTAAATACCGTTCCGTTGTTTGAATCGAGACGTGGCCAAGTAGGACATGAATTAGATCTAGTTCGCCGCCTGCCAAATGGCACAGGCGAGCGCAGGTTCTCCTAAGGTCATGAGGGTCTGTTCTAGGTCGGGAAGCGCCAATGCGCGCTTCGGCGGCTTCTTTCTGCGTTGTTGCTTTTGCATTCCTAGCGTTTCCTTTCAACCGCAATCGTAATGTCAAAAAGTTCTACCCTTCGCGTTAGGCGCGATCTTCTTACAGTTGGGCTTCGCGCCGGCACGCTGGATCGGAGCTTTGTACGGGCCGCGCGTGATGCGACCGGAGCGCGGCCCGACGCTTCCCCCAATCAGACTTCGCGGGCGCACGGGTGAAAAAACGGACAGTTTTTGGATGCCGCCGAATCCGGCGGTTTACCGCCAGAGATCTCTCTGTCCGTTCCAGCGACAGTGTGTCATGAAATCGAACAGGGATTGTGCGTTGAGGAACAAGGAGTCCTTTTAGATTTAAGCACTTGAGCGGACACGGCTCATGGCTATGTTCGTGCGAAGACATGGCCATGACATGGCTTCGGCAAGAGGCGCGTTCCACTGCAGGCGGATTGCCCTGGCTCGAGGTAATGAGGCAGGATTTGAGTTTCACCTTCCGCACGTTGCGACGAGACCTTGGCTTCACGCTTGTGGCGGTTCTCATTCTCGCTCTCGGCATTGGAGCGAATGTCTCTGTTTTCAGTGTGGTGAATACAATCTTGCTCCGGCCGCTCCCATTTCGCAATTCGCAAGAGTTGGTGCGGATTGTGGAGAGGAATCCGGCTGCGGGGGAATCGAGCAAGACCTATTCGGCTGACGCCACCCAGGATTTTCAGCAACAGAACCGTTCCTTTCGATCTGTCAGCGGTTATTTTGCGTTTACTGGACCAGATAACTTTAAGCTCACGGGGCATGAACAGCCGGTCCCATTGACGGGAATCCTAGTAGCGGAAGGTTTCTTTCAAACGCTTTCGGTTGAGCCAGCGCTAGGGCGGTTGTTCAAGGCCGACGAGTTCGTGAAGCACGCTCAGCCGGTGGCGCTACTAACTTATCCGGTGTGGCAGCGGCAATTCGGCGGCGATCGCAGCATTGTTGGGCGAACGGTTGACTTAAACAACACTTCTGTCACCGTGATCGGGGTTTTGCCGGAGACATTCGATTTCGGCTCGGTGTTTGCACCAGGAGCGAAGGTCGATCTGTTCACGCCATACATCATGGACG
The DNA here is from genome assembly GCA_963764105.1 of Bryobacterales bacterium. GTDB lineage: Bacteria > Acidobacteriota > Terriglobia > Bryobacterales > Bryobacteraceae > Bog-105. The sequence continues at coordinate 12,458 of CAVXRP010000012.1, read as the reverse complement.
ATTTCCGCGACGATGGAAACGACCTGGCGTTGATCGGGCGGTTGAAACAAGGGGTGACGCTGGCGCAAGCACAACGCGAGGCCGATCAACTCATACCGCAACTCTATTTTTCACGCAAACACCCTGAATATGGGAAAGGCTACACGGGGCAAGTTACCGAATTGAAGGAGTATGTGAGCGGCAAGTTGCGACGCTCACTGATCGTGCTCTGGTGCGCTGTTGGGCTGATTTTGTTGATCGTTTGCGTGAATCTGTCAAACCTGCTCTTGGCGCGGGCGGCGGCGCGAAGCAAAGAATTTGCCATGCGCACTGCTCTGGGGGCCAGGCGCGGCCGGCTGGTGCGTCAATCATTAACCGAGAGCTTCGTGTTGGCTGCCGCCGGAGCGATCGCTGGTTTAGGGCTCAGCTATTTTGTTCTTTCGTATCTGGCGCACCAAGGGTCGATCGCGCTTCCATTGCTCAGCGCAGTGCGGATCGATGACAGCGCGCTGGGATGGACGGTGTTCATAGCCGTGAGCGCGGCAATTCTCTTCGGGGTGGTACCGGGTCTGCGCCTGTCGGACGGCAATCTCCAGGAGGTGCTCAAAGACAGCGGGCATGGAACTAGCAGCGGCCGGAAGCATGATCGTGTCCGCTCCACCCTGGTCATCGCAGAGATCGCTCTCGCTTGCGTGCTGCTGGTTGGCGCCGGCTTGCTTCTACGAAGCTTTCTGCACGTTCTCGACGTTGATTTGGGCTTTCAGGCGAGCGGCGCAGCCACCATCAGCATCGACGATGGCGACGGCAGCAATCAGGCTAAACGTACCGCACTGTGGCAGGAATTTGTGAGCCGGAGTTCGATGATTCCGGGCGTGGAGGCGGTGGGCATATCCGACAACCTACCCATGAGCCGAAACCGCAGTTGGGGAATCGCCGTAAAGGGCGAGCCGAAGAGTAAGGCCCTCGACTTTATTCCTGTGTACGTCTACATCGTCTCGCCCGGTTATTTAAAAGCGATGGGAATGCGGCTGATCGAAGGCCGCGACATCACATGGGATGACCTTTATAACAACAGAAACGTGGTGATCCTTAATCAGACAGTCGCGCGAAGGTTGTGGCCGAACCAGGACCCCATTGGCCGCACAGCTGTGGCGGACGGCGCGGATGCGGAGGTGATTGGTGTAATTGCGGACGTACGCGAAAGCAGTGCGGAAGAAAATGCGGGCTCACAGATGTACCTGCCCAGCACAAAGCAGTTCGGGCCGGAAGGCGCCAACCTGGTGCTCCGTTCCAAGCTGCCCTCCAGCTCGCTCACATTGCCTGTGATGCGAACTCTGCGGCAGATCAATCCTGGACAACCGGCAACAGAGCTCAAACGGGTTCAGACGTTGGTCGATCACACAACATCGCCGCGGCGCTTTTTCGTGCTGCTGGTGGGAACGTTTGCGGGTCTCGGGATTCTGCTCGCTTCGTTGGGAATTTATGGCGTTATCTCCTACACCGTTACACGGCAGACACACGAGATAGGCATACGGATGGCTCTGGGAGCGACGGAAGGCCGAGTGCAGCTTGGCGTGATCTTGAAGACGCTGCGACTTGCGTTCATTGGCATCACTGTGGGAGTATTCGCTTCGATTCTAGTAACGCGTCTTATCGCTTCGCTGTTGTTTCGAACCGAGCCGACCGATCCGTTAGCATTCGCTGGGATGGTGATTCTGTTGAGTGCTGTTGCGCTGCTTGCCGGATATCTGCCGGCACGAAGAGCTTCCAAGATCCACCCGCTGGTTGCCCTCCGCACGCAGTGAACTGGGAGCAGGTGGGCGGAGACTGAATTGGCCAACGCAAAGTCCGCCACAAACCGCCGAGACCCGCTCCGAACCCGGCCCGTGGAACTTTTTCCGCGCCTTTTTCGTTTTTCTTGTCGGGCCGAACGTCGATACCGGAAATGCCCGTTTGATACGGGGCTCTGTGGGGGCGGACGCGGCCCCATGCGAGTCGGATTGGAAATACGACAATGAAAACCGCTTCACCGCCAGCATTAGCCTTGGGCACGCGGGACCGAAACGAGACTCCGGCGCGGGAGATCGCGCTGTGGCGAGTTTATCTTCTGAGGGCCGGATACCTCTTGATTGCCGTCGGCATGGGTATGCAGAAGGTTCCCGCCTTCCTGCATCACAGGCCTTGGGAGCTGATGCAGGGCGTGGTCAATTCCATGCTGCTCGCGCTAGTGCTGCTAGCGGTCCTGGGGCTACGCTATCCCTTGAAAATGCTGCCGCTTCTGTTCTGGGAAATAGCTTGGAAGATCACATGGCTTCTCGCGGTGGCGCTGCCTGCCTGGCGGAACCACAACATGGACGCAGGCACCTGGGACACGACTTTCGCCTGCCTGATGAGCGCGATCTTCCTGTTTGTGGTGCCGTGGGACTATGTATGGCGGAATTTTGTCGCGATGCGTGGCGACCGCTGGTGGTGAACGCCGCGCACCTTCCTACGAGTAGCGCGTGATTCACCGTGGCGCGGTTCCAGGCTTCCCACAACGGGACTTACGGAAAGCGTCAATAATTCAATCGACGCTATAGGCTTTTTACGCCAAAGTAGATACTTTCCGGCTGGCCCGTGATTCGACAATAATCCGGATGCGATTGCCGTCTAGAGTGACCTAAGCGCGATTCGCGAAATGGCACTTATGCCAGCGTAAAAACGCTCACCTCGAACCTTCCGTAACCGCCAGGGACTCTCTCCTAGACAGTTCAATGCGCATCCTCCGAGCCTGCTCTGGATCAATTGGAATGCCCGCGACCGTAGCGCGAATCCAACTCGCTTTATCCCATTGTGCGCGCATGAGGCCCGTCGGGGAGTGTTCGTTGGACCGTAACAGTAGGTGCCCGAGTTCGTGGGCTATTGTATAGGCCAGAACCTTACTGAACGAAGCTAACGTCTGGTATGTTACGGCTTCACATTTGTCGATGAAGATAGTTGAATCGATACCGAATGCAGCACACGGCAACGAGAATCCGAGAGTTCCAGTGGCGACGCCCTGCGGGGCGTGCGGCAACAACTGGAAACTCAACTCGCGCGCGTGACTGGCCATCGGGCAACCTGCCTCCGATGTATTGTTAGCGGACTGATCGGTAGTTAAAGACGCGCTACTGTCGGGTGCCCCCTCGGCCCAACGCACCTCCATATCAGCCTCCGCGAAGATCCTGCTGACTTCGCCCTCGGCTCGGGACAAATCGCGCCTCGGAACGCGGGCAAGGTTAAAAACACGGATCTGGACCTGTTGCTTCTGTGATGCGAACTTCGGATCCGCCGACTCGGTTTCTGAACCTAGCAACACTGATACACATGCATTTGCCAATGCAACCGCTAAAACAAATCGGACCTTTGCCTTGAACATCGCAGCCACCTCCAGTGGCGAGATCAAAGTAAGCCCAGGCCGCCGCTGTCTCCAGCGTTTGGAGGAGGTCAGTACAACAAATGCATATCATCGGGCAAGTTAGTGCAAACAAAAGGCTTTTGGGGAGAAGTGATTTTCAAACACCAGGTGTCCATGGCGGGGTTATCGGTGCTAAACTGACGTCACTGTGGGACAGTCGGCCAGTGCGTCCGCGAGATATCGTTTCGGCACCTTCGAGCTGGATCGGGGGGCTGCCGAACTGCGGAAGCGCGGCATTCGGATCAAACTTCAAGATCAGCCGTACCGTATTCTTTGTCTCTTGCTCGACAGCCCGGGCGAGGTAGTTACACGGGAGACGCTTTGTGCCGCTCTCTGGCCGGCAGACACATTCGTCGAGTTCGAGCGCAGCCTGAACGCAGCCATCGCAAAGCTGCGGCAGACGCTCGGAGACTCAGCTGAGAATCCGCGATTTATTGAAACCGTGGCACGCCGTGGCTATCGGTTCATAGCGCCAATCGAGGCAATTGGTCCTTTAGAACCACCTGCCCGTATTGGACCGCAAATCGCCTCGATCAAAGCAATCGAGGCTGAGGGTAATGCGGCAGTAACCAGCCGTTCCCCACGAGAGCACAGCAAAAAACTTTGGATTCTGGGAGCCGCTCTTGCGGCTATCCTTGTGGCATTTGGCTTCACGGTCACGTTGGTACGGCGGTCGACGACCACCGCCGCGCCCGAAATAACGAGGCTCACATTCGACTCCGGACTGACTACCGATCCAGCCGCATCGCCGGATGGAAAACTCTTGGCTTACGCCTCCGACCGGTCCGGAGACGGACAACTTCACATCTGGGTACAGCAACTCATACCGGACGGACAAGCTGTGCAGTTGACTCGCGGTGATGTTGACGATCATCAACCGGCTTTCTCTCCGGATGGAAGCAAGATCGCGTTTCGTTCGGAGCGGGACGGAGGTGGCATTTATGTCATTCCGGCCATCGGAGGCCAGGCAACGCTGATCGCAAAAGGCGGACGCGATCCACGCTTTTCTCCTGACGGGCGATGGATCGCTTACTGGGAGGCGGTCATGATGGCATCGCCATTCGTGGCCAACGCCGGAACGGTTTATCTCGTCCCGAGTGCCGGCGGCCCTTCGCGTCCCCTGGCTTCCGATTTGGTTGAGGCCGGTGTCCCGGTGTGGTCCGAAGATGGTGCGCGGCTGCTTGTCTACGGTCACAACGATGACGTCAGTCCTTCCGATGCGCATTGGGACTGGTGGGTGGTTCCGGTCAACGGAGGCTCCGCAACTTCCACGAGCGCCTTCACGTTGCTACAGCAGAAGGGTTTCATGATGGGCCTGCGCGCGCCTCGCGTTGCAAATTGGGTTGGAGACGAGTTGCTGTTCTTTGGCCGAGTTGGCGACAGCGTAAATGTGTGGAAGATCCACATTGCAGGTTCTGACTCGGGCGTGGAAGGCGATCCTCAAAGATTGACTTCCGGTACAGGCTTGGATGCATATCCTTCCATCACTCCCGATAGGCGGCTTTTGTTTGCCGGCCTGACAAATTCCTCGGATGTCTGGACTCTGCCCATGGACACCAACGCCCCCAACTCTCCCGGGCGTCCGCTGCGCGTCACAGAAAGCGTCGGTCCTCATCGAGGTGCGTCTCTCTCCATGGATGGAAAACTGCTGGCTTACAGTTCCTTGAGATATGGCCGCTCTCAAACCCGGATTAGAAATCTGGACAGCGGTACCGATACGCCAGTGGCGGGCAGGGCAGAAGGATTGGTGCAACTCTCGCCTGATGGTTCGATCTTCGTTTACAACAGCGGTGATGAGAACGCCAAGGGTCTGGTTGTGCCAGTGCGAGGCGGGGCAGGTCTGGTTGTGCCATTGCGAGGGGGGCCGGCAGATAAATTCTGTACCGATTGCGATTCCCCGTATGATATTTCTCCCGATAACACGGTCGTACTATATCGGAAAGGCAAGGTCATTCGGGCTTTCAACCTCGCTTCACGCCGGGATAGCTTGTTTATGGAGAGGGATGGCTATCGGTTGTATCAGCACAAATTCTCGCCCGACGGCCGCTGGATCACATTCGAAGCCGTGCACCATGGCCGGTCACTGCTCTACATAGCCGCCCTTCGGAACTCGGTCACTCCTGCGCCGGAAAGCGAATGGATTCCCATTACTGGTGATGAAGGCTGGGCCGACAAACCCCGCTGGTCACCTAATGGCAATTTCATCTACTTCATCTCCAATCGAGATGGCTTTTTCTGCTTGTGGGCTCAGCGAGTCAATCACGATTCCAAGCAGCCGATCGGTGCGCCCGTGTCTGTCGCACACTTTCACGGGAGTCGTTTATCCATGTCGAATATTGGAGCCGGTGGCGTCATGGAAATTTCTGTGGCCAGGGACAAGATTGCATTCAATCTCGGCGAGCTCACCGGGAACATCTGGGCAACAACCTTGCCACGTTGAAAGTAGTGAAACGGCGTTGGGGTCTCTTACGACCTTGCGCGTAAAATGTGAAGTAGCTCACGGTTCCTGTCTTGCACATTCCGATTTCCGAACAGTGATGAATGGCTCGCAACCCAAGCCAGAGGGCGCAGCTCTCGGCAGGCCGGCGGCGATGGAGCCGGTGATTTGTTTGGGGTTTCACCGTATTCGGTCAAATTCCAAATCCTGAGGGTACGCCTGCTCGCCTGAAAAATAGGCAGCAATTCTAGTCCGCACCTGCACGGTTGCGTCCAGCCCGGAAGAATATCCCAGAAGCGGCACAGTGTGAACGGGAAGAGCATTTGTTGCCACTCGCCTAACTAAGTCGGTGTCCTCTGGAGAAAAAGCCCAGAGCCTGGGCGGCGAAGTGATCTTAACCCGGGCCTTCAATAGCAACTCTGGCATTCCGCGTGGTGCCCGCCTGAGCAGAGCCAACGACGAGTTAATCTGATTGCCTTGCAAAGTGGGCAGCTCGACGGGCGGATTCCAATAGCCGCGCGCCCTTCTTGCGTCCGGATTACTTTGACGAAACCTTTGCCAGACTTCAACGATTCGTGACGCGTCGGTTCCACGGGTCCAGTTACCACCGAGGCAATGGCCATCCACCTTCGGCCGGCTGACAGCACAGTTCCAGAGACAAAGAGTGCACTCGGAATCTTGAAGGATAGATGTGGGTATCTCCAAGGCTAGATGCGGGAACGGCGCCTTGCCTTGCCCCAGAAGTTGGGCAGCGAGTAGCGGAAAGTCAGTCCACTCGTGACGGGGGCTGCGTAGATAAAAGTGGACATGACTTCGCAAGCCGAGCGCCAAATCCGTCTGAGAGGTGCTGGGCCGAATTGTCGCGTGGGCAGAGTTCGTCAGATTCTCTTTCGCTAGGAGGGCTCCGTCGTTCAGTATCGACAGGAGTGCATGTATGGGAAAGACATGGACAGCGCTAGGATAGGCGTCTGAGAAACTGGCCATTCCGCCCAGTCTACCGAACTTTGCCGATTGTCTTTGCTGCTCGGACAACGGCTATGAGTGACGTTTTGCATAGCACGAACGGCCCGGCGGCAAGCAAAACTTTCATGAAGCCCGGCGAGAGGCATGCCCATCGTGCACTGGCCTGATGCTGGCGTAATTGGAGGAACCCTTATTGAATGATCTCCGTAGCCAGGCGTCCCCAATCTCGGTAAACGCCTTCCTGGCTCTCCCTTGCCAACTTGTCTGCCAGAGCGGCTAAGAAGTACCACAAATCCCCCACGTCTTCTGGCGTCTTCTTGTATTGGGTGGTAATGCTAACGCCCATCTGGTTGCTTATGAAAGCCGCGGAAAGCCTTCGCGCGAGTTCTTTGTCGATCTTGCTTTTATCCAACACGTCCGTCGTCCTCCACACTACCGGGCACCATTGTATCGTCGCTAAAATCCTTGGCCGTATCAATCCGGGTGCGTCGCGTGCAGCATGCCTGCAACTCAGCTGTTTCCGAACTTGTATGGCAGCGTACCCGCAGATTTGCGTTCATACTGAACGCGCGGCGCAGGAGGCCGCATTGGATGGCACGCAAGCAGAAGAAGACGGCGAAACGACCGAAGACAATCCTTCGAATCCCGGACTTAGAACAATCTAAAATTGCGGTGATGAACTCGCTCGCATCGCCAAGCTCACAAGAATCCTATGGTCACGCAATCGAGGAATTCACCGGCTGGTATTGCTCCGAGCCTCGACTGGCTTTCAATCGGACGGTAGTGCTGCGTTACCGATTTTTTCTGGAGCAAAAGAAGCTCTCTCCTGCTACGATCAACGTTCGCTTAGCGGCGATTCGGAGGCTCGCTTACGAAGCTTCGGACACCGGCTTGCTGAGCCCAGACTTGGCGGCTGGTATCCGTCGCGTAAAGGGTGCCAAAAGGCTGGGCGTCAGGATTGGAAATTGGTTAAGTGCCAATGAAGCCAAAGCCTTGCTAAAGAGTTCGCCACCAGATGGTCTGCGACACAGACGTGACAAAGCGATGCTAGCGATTCTCGTTGGGTGCGGCCTGCGGCGCGCAGAATTGGTCGCACTGAAAGTCGAGGATTTTCAAATTCGGGAGGAACACTGCGTCATCGCGGACTTGATCGGGAAGGGGAAGCACATCCGCACTGTCCCGGTTCCCGGTTGGGTTAAGCAAGCGCTTGATGACTGGACTTCGGCGGCCGAAATCAGTACTGGCATCATTTTTCGCGGGATCAACCGAGTCGGGAAAATTTGGGGTGATGGACTCACACCCAAAGCCGTCTGGCATGTTGTGAAAGCCGGCGCGCGCCGCGCTGGCATCAAGAATCTTGCCCCTCACGATTTGAGGCGCACATGCGCCCGGTTGTGCCATTTGGCCGGTGGAGAATTAGAGCAAATACAATTTCTGCTCGGCCACGCATCGGTTCAGACGACGGAGCGCTACCTCGGATGCAAGCAGAAATTTCATCATGCCGTCAATGACAATCTTGGCATCGAGGATTCCTAAGCGCTCACAGGTCCCCCAACCGGACTTCCTGGGCGCATGGCTGAAAGAACGGATAGTTTCCGGATGGCCCGTCATCCGCTCACAATCCCTAAACTGTTCATCAGATCCAAACCCTTCCTGGCCAAGCACCAGATAATGTCGCGGTCAAGCTGTGTCTCAGCAGGTCTTGCCAATAGCGATAGGTTCATCGTCTACCTCTGTCGTATTGGCCGACTGGGGAGGTTTTCACTTATTTGCTCGGTCTGCTGCAGCCGCGACTCGCTGCGAAGTTCCCAAAACGGCGATACCCTGAAACGTCCGGCTTTGCTATGTCGAGCTCGTCGGGCGTCTGTACAGGGCACCGCTGCAGAAGCGTCAAGCGAAGTTGACGTCACATGCTCCGTCGAACGCGAGTTTCTGATATTCGCAGCCGGGAGTGAATGTTCGAAGTCTACTGCTGGAGCAACGATGCCATCGCTAGCCGTCGAGTTTACCATGGAATCGCCCATGCCGGTGTCGGGCTTTAAGAAAGCCAGCGCCGTTCATCGGATTCATGCTGTTGCCGGTAGTGAGCAGGGCGGAATGGGGGGCGAAATAAACACCAATCCTTTTTTTCATGGCAGTGTTGTCACGCCGTTGCATCCATGTGGCGAGCCGGATCCGCATCGCGGCCGAAGCGGTCGAAGCCGAATCCTTCCGAAGCGGATGCCTGTGGAGATAGCCGGAATTTAGGCCACGATGCCGACACGAAGTTTACTCCGCCGAGGGTGGCCGCGAAGCGCTATTCCGCCGCTACGTCGCGACGCTGGAAAGATAAGGAGTCGGAAGATGGAAATAAGAAAAGAATTGGACGAACGTGGTCCTTTGGCGCGCCGAAAACCAGCCAGTAATCTTCTCAAAGGCAAGCAGGTCCAGGTGGAAGGCCGGCTTCAAACGCGCAGCTACGAGGACAAAAGCGGCAAGAAGGTGCATGCGACGGAAGTAATTGCCGAGGAACTGGTTCTACTCGGTGGCCATGCTGAAGGTCGGAGCGCCGGGCAGCAAGCCGCGCGCACCGCGGCATTCCTTTTGTCGTGCGCTTGCTGCACGGGACCGGAGGAACTGGCGAGAGAGTCAAGTCCGGAGCGACACATCGTCGCAGTGGACTTGCGCGTTTTCCCCGAACAAGGCCACTCAGCTTGTACACCGACCCCTCGTTGCTTTGCTTCGACTCACCTTCCTCCTGACTGACTTTCACTTTGCCAATTTTCGGTTCGCCGCATAACTCCAATTCGGAGCTTAATTAAAGAACACCCCGCTCACCACGGCATTCGCGCCAGCGGTTTTCGTAACTTGAATGGTCACATGTCCTTTGAGGATCCACACAGCATAGCCGCCGTTGTGGAAGCTGGAATAGGTTTCGGTGTCAAGCACGGCATTGCTTGCCGCATCGCGGATGGTAACGGTTTCGGCGCGGCTGGTGGAATCCCAGTCGAGCAGATAGAGCGAGACTTGGTGCGTGTTGCCATCGGTCAGATCGAGATTAATCGTGAAGCTGCCGGTGGCGTAGTAAGTGGACGCGATACGCGTGGAGGCGCTCGCGGCGGTTTGCAAGGCGCGCGGGTCGCTTGTGGTCGAGGACCACGTATACAGGCGGTCGGCGGTAACGCCCACCTGGGCGTATGCGGGAGCGGCCGAGGCTTCGGTGGCGATGAAGTTGCCGTCGGCCCCGTAGACGCCGGTCCAGGTACCTTTGGTTGTGATGTCGAGACCGGTATAGCTGGCGGTGGCGGGTGTGGTCAGGCTGTCGAAGAAGATCCCGCTGACCACAGCGTTATTGCCACCGGTTTTAGTGACTTGGATGGTCACGTTGCCTTTGATATTCCATACAGCATACGTGCCGTTGTGGAAGCCCGAGTACGTCTCCGTATCAAGCACCGCGTTCGAGAGCGCGTCGCGGATGGTGATGGTTTCGGCGCGCGTTGTGGAATCCCAATCGAGCAGATAAAGCGCGATGCGGTGCGTGTTGCCGTCGGTCAGGTTCACGTTTATGGTGAAACTGCTGGAAGAGTAGAAGGTGGAAGCGATTTGCGTGGCCGCCTCGCTAGCGGTTTGCAGTGCGCGCGGATCACTGGTTGATGCCGCCCAAATGTACTGTTTTGCGCCGCTCACATTGACTTCGGCATAGGCCGGAGCGGCTGCGGGTTCGTTGGCGATGACATTGCCGTCGGCTCCGTAAGCGCCCGTCCAGGTGCCCTGAGTGGCGGTGTCGGCACCGCCGTAGGAAGCCGAAGACGCGGCGGGGACGGCGCCGAAGAACAGGCCGCTGACCACAGCGTTATTGCCGCCGGTCTTAGTGACCTGAATGGTCACATTTCCTTTAATGTTCCAGACGGCGTACACGCCATTATGGAAACCGGCGTAGCTTTCGGTATCGAGCACGGCGTTGGTAACAGCGTCGCTAATGGTGATGGTTTCGGCGCGGGCGGTGGAATCCCAATCGATGAGATAGAGCGCCAGGCGGTGTAGATTGCCATCGGTCAAATTGAGGTTGAATGTGAAGCTGCCGGTAGCGTAATAGGTGGAAGCGATGCGCGTAGCAGCACCTGGAGCGGTTTGCGTTGCGCGCGGGTCGCTCGAAGACGCGGCCCAGGTATATAAGCGAGCGCCGTTGACGCTGACGGTGGCGTAAGGCGGCAAGGCGGCGGGTTCGGTAGCGATGAGGTAGCCGTCGCCGCCGTAGGCTCCGCTCCACGTGCCTTGCGTTGAAGTGTCCAGGCCAGCGTAGTTTACTGTCTGATTGCTGACCGCGAAGGTCTGCGTGACAGGGGTGGACGGAGCGTAGTTGCCGCCACCGCCTTGTGAGGCGGTGATGCTGCAGGTCCCGCCAGTGAGTAACGACGCGCTGCTGCCGGAGACAGTGCAGACTGTAAGCGTGTTCGAGGTGTAAGTCACCGGTTGGCCGGAACTCGCGGCGGCGGTCAGGGTTATCGTGCCGCCGGGAGCTTGCGCCGGGATGGAGTTAAAGGTGATGGTCTGGGGGATCAGGCCGCCGGAGCCGGTGAACGCGATAGTCTGGATACCTGCGCCCAGCACTGAGTTATCGGTGAGCGTGACTTGACCAGTAAAGGAAGCAACAGCCGGCGGGGCGAATTGCACGCGGATGTTGCAGGAGGAGCCGGCCGCGAGAGGAGTTCCAACGGCGCAATCGCCGGCTTGGCCGGTGAGTACCGTAAAGTTCGTGTCGCTGGCATCCAGCGCTAGCGAAGTGATGCTGAGCGGCGCGTTGCCGGGGTTTGAGACTTGCGATGTCAAAGTTGCGTTTTGGCCGTCAGTAACGCTGGGGAAGGCGAGGGTGCCCGGACTCACAGAAGCTACCGGATCGCACTTGCCATAGCTGCCGGCTTGCGCGATGCTGAGCACCTCCGCGGCACTCAAGGCACGTGAATAGACCGACGCTTCGTCGATGAGGCCGGCAAACGTGTACCAAGCGCCGTTGCCTGCCGGCCAGCCCGAGGTAAAACCGGTGCCGAGCTGGTATGTGAGATTTGCTCCATTCGATGCTTGCGTTAGCGAGTTGATGACCGCTGCGGGGCCGCCGTCCAAATAAAGTGTTTCTGTACTGCCGTCATGCGAGGCCGATGGACATCCATAAGCCAGAAAGCGAAAGGCGCGTGCTCAAGCCACGCCGAGTCAACGATATAGTCAGGCGTCCAAAAGGAATTGGGCGAAATGAATTGCACGGCGAAACCTTTCAATGTGTCCGCAAATCTCTTGATTCTGACCTTTGCGCGATAACAGCTCCCAGGAGCGTCAATCATGAATTTCATATATTTTAGCAAAATTGTCGAGCATGAGATTGACAATATGTCTTGCCGGATGCCGACCCACTATGTCTTGGGTCACTGATGGTGAGAGGATTTGCGGCAGCCTGCGTGTAAGATATGGCGGCCTCTCGTCGACGCCGCGGAATCCGATTTCTGCTAATCGAGGTTTTGCGGCAATGCTTTCCAAAGTTGCCAGCGCCCGCTTTTAATGCTGTGGACGGCTCCTCCCGGCGCGAAAGCGTCACAGCACTGCCGGTGAGGCAACCACGATTTTGAGGAGGCCGGCATGCAAGCAGTTACCACTATAGGGCTTGACATCGCG
>CAVXRP010000011.1:0-171052 GCA_963764105.1 Bryobacterales bacterium | reverse complement strand
CCCGACGATCAACGCGCTGACCGACGACGAGCATCCGTGCCAGATCTGGCCGATATCCTGACCATCGAGGAAAAGCTCGGGCCGATCGCCGGCCGGAAAATCGCCTTCATCGGCGACTGCGCCTGCAACGTCGCGCGGTCCTGGGTCTACGCGGCGGAAACGCTGAAATTTCATCTGGCTTTGGCCGGCCCCGACGGCTACCTGAGCGAGGTCACCAACCGCTTTCGTCACGCAGACGCACGACGTGAAGGAAGCGGCCCGCGACGCCGACGTTCTCTACACCGATGTCTGGGTCTCGATGGGCCTCGAAGAGGAAAAAGCCGAGCGCCAGGCGGCGTTTCAGGGTTACCAGATCAATCACGACTTGCTCGCCCTGGCGAAGAAGCACGCGCTCGTGCAGCATTGCCTGCCCGCCTATCGCGAGCAGGAGATCACGGAGAAAATCTTCGAGGAACACCAGCAGGAAATTTTTGACCAGGCGAAAACCGGCTTCACGCGCAGAAGGGCATTCTCCACTGGCTGACCGAATTGCCGGTTGAATAGATTCAATGGCCGCGTAACGAAATTAGCCGCAAAAGAACGCAAAGAGCGCAAAGGGGCTTGAAAGAAGGAACACGCTATTCCGGCATCCTTTTTGCCTCATTCTCTGTGTTCTTTTGCGGCTATTTACTTCATGGTTGTTTCTTCACCATCCGTCCATCGACGACATTTGCGCGCGCCTGGATTGGCGCGAGCTTTTGGCAATGACCATCCGGTCGAGCTTGATCTCGGCGCGGGCGATGGCGGATTCGCGCTGGCCTATGCGAAGCAGCATCCGGAAATCAATCTCCTTGCGGTGGAGCGGCTGCTTGGTCGCGTGCGCAAAATCGAGAAGCGCGCGGCGCGGGCCGGGCTGGCGAATCTCCGCGTGCTGCGGCTGGAGTTCGGTTACACGGTGCGTTACCTGTTGCCGCCGGAGAGCGTTTCCATCGCGCATATTCTCTTTCCCGATCCGTGGCCGAAGCGGCGCCATTGGCCGCGCCGGTTGATTCAGGCGCCGTTTCGTGCGCGACCTGGCGGCGGCGCTCAAGCCGGGCGGCGAACTCCGCTTCACGACCGATCACGCGCATTATTTCGAGACCGCGCAACAGGCCATCCGCGAAGCCGATGTGCTGCAACCTGCGCCCGAATGGGACTGGTCGCCGATCCGAAGACCGATTTTCAGCAGACCTTTGATGCCGAGGGGCGGGCGACTTATCGGGCGCGCTGGGTTAAGTTGATAAGGTCATAGAGTAGGCCGCAGACAGATAGCCGAGTGAGAGTTGCTCCCGGCCTATCATCCGTGCCGAGAAGTCGTATTGCCTGCGCAGGCTTGCCTTACTGCCGAATCATTGCCTCGCTTCGGTAAGCATCTATAGACTGCAGCCGTTCAATCGACCCATCGCGCCTTCCATGCATTTCCGAGCCATCCATTCATGCCGGGCGCTCGACGGAGAACCTGAAGCCGATTGAATCGGACCCGCTGAGCCCGGCGTCGTGGGAAGCGCTGGCGGACAAGGTGCGGGGGCAAAACGATCCGCTGAGCATCAAAAGCCTTGAGGTCATCATCGACGGCTTGAAGAAGATCGAGGAGGTCAACGCCGCGAGCAAGGACAAGAACACCGCTCCGCTGAAGATTTCGCAGCTTGTCCCAGTCGATGTTTTCGCGGCTGGCGCGGGCCTATAACAGCCCGACGCTGCTGAAGGAAGTGGGCCTGATTTATCTGCGCGACCTGGGCCTGCCGAACATCGCGCTGCAGCATTTCGAGCGGTCCATGCGCCTCGGCGGTCCGGAGAAGGAATTGCGTCCGCTGAGCGAGGCGGCGGCGGTGGCGGTGCAGACGGCAGATGTCGCAAGTCGCCGGGGCGGAGGCGGGACATTCCGGCATCACGCGCGGCGCAACACGCCAAGCCGGTCGCGACCGAGATCATCCGCAAGACCGGGAAGATGCTCATGCCTTCGCGCGTCAACCCGGCGGCCGACGACAAAGATGACGCCGCCGATGCCCGGACACGCCGTGACCGCCGAGCCGTTGCCGGCGACGACGCAGGAATGTCTCGCTGAAGCTAAGCCGCGATCAAGGAGGGCAGACTTCAAGCGGGCCGAGGCGCTGCTGAAAAAAGCCAACGACAAGCCCGCCGACAAATCGGAGATGTGGCAGGGCTGGACCGATCTCGGGCAGGCTTGTTTCGAGGCGGGCATGCCGCCGGAGGTCGAGAGCGCTTTTGTCGAGGCGCTGAAGTACGACCCGGATGAATTGGCCTCGCAGTTCAATGCCGCGCTTGGCTATCAGCTCAACAACAAGTACGACCTGGCCCTCGCGACCTACCTGAAGGCGAACAAGATCGATCCGAAGCATCCCAAGGTCTGGTGCAATCTCGGCGTGCTTTATTTTCAAACCGACCAGTATCCGCAGGCCGAGTCGGCGCTGCGCTTCGCCACCATGGCCAGTCCCGACTATGCGCGCGCGTGGGACAACCTCGCCGCCGCGCTCGGCGCGCAGGACAAGCTCGACGAGGCGCTGATCGCCTGCAAACGGGCGGTCGAATTGCGCCCGGAATATCCCGAGGCGTTTTTCAAGATGGGCGTGATTTATTTCAGCCGGAATGATTTTACCCGCGCGGCGGCCGAGTTCCAGCGCGCGGCGCTGCTGCCGGCGATCTGCGGCCTATTGCGATGCGTTCCAGGCGATGATCCATGCGCGGCTCGAACAGCCGGAGGAGGCGGAGGCCGCCGTGCAGCGCGCGGTCAAGGCCGATCCGAAATGCGAGCTGCTCTGGATGGCATGGAACGAATTGGGCCTGGCCTGGTACGCGGCGGGAAATTTTTCGCGCTCGGCCACGGCCTATGGCGAGGCGACGATCATCGTGCCGGAGCGAGCCGCAGGCGTGGTTCAATCTGGGCGTGAGTTTCCACAAGCTCGGCGATCTCGATGCCGCGCGCGATGCCTATCAGCAGGCCGTTGACTTGAAGGAATCCTTCCCCGGCGCGTGGCACAATCTCGGCATCGTCTGCGCCGAAAAGGGCGATCATGCAGGCGGCGATGAACGCCTTCCGCCGCGAAGTGAACTGGGTGCCCGACAACATCCGCGCGTGGTACGATCTGGGCGTGACGCTGGAAAAACTGGACCGCGGCGACGAGGCGCAAGTCGCCTTCCAAAGTCGATCTGAACTCACCCACGCCGCGGCGAGTGCCTCGGGACCTGCCTGTGTCCGTTCCGCCCGAACACCGGCCCCATCGCAACCAAGCGGCTGGTAACGCCCGAATCCTGATTCGACTTTCCATTCGCCGGTTTCGATGCGGGCGGCTTTCCTCCTGGCGTTTTTCATTTATCGCGACGTTGGGCGCTTGGGCCGCAGCGGACCCTGAGGCATCGCCGGGCGTCGCCGATTTTCAGCGCGACGTGGAGAAACAGACCTTCAGGCTCATCAACCAATTCGCGCGACCGTGACGGCCTGACGCCGTTGAAGTGGAACGACGGCATCGCGAAAATTGCCCGCGCCCACAGCCGGGACATGGCCGGTGGCGACGTTGATTTCGGGCACGATGGCTTCGGCGATCGGGTCGACCAGATGAAGCAACTCATGCCGGTTTTCGCGGCGCGGGCGAAAACATCCTCTTTACCACCGACCTCGCCGAAGTCGCCCGCGCGCGGTGCAGATGTGGCTGCACAGCCCGCATCATCTCGAAAATATCCGCGGCGATTACAATTACTCCGGCATCGGTGTCTGGCAGGGCAAAGACGGCGCGCTCTATTTCACCCAGCTCTTCCTGAAGGCGGGGTAGCCGTCGACCTCCGGGCGACGGGCGCGGCGTCAGACAATTTTAGATAATGATTATAATGATTGGAAAGATTGGTTGAAGAGATGGCTTCTTGGATAAACCCAATCCTAATAATCATTACAATCATTATCTGAAATTCGATCTTCGGAGCTACCACAGCTCGTTCGGGCCGGCGGGGACCGGGATGGCCTCGCGTTGGCGACGGCGGGCTCGCTGCGTCGCTTCATCGCGGAAATTGAGCGCATGCGGCGCGGGCGAATATTTGCGGCAGGAGCTGGCCGTTCTCGTCGAGGAATTGCGCGCGCCACGCGACGTATTTTTCGCAGCAGCGCCTCATAATCGGCGCGGGTGGAAATGCGGACGATGCCCTTGTTGAAGAGCGATGCCGGCCCGAATCGCTTCGCGTACCACGGGCCGACCTTGCGGAACATGGTGCAGCCCGAGGTTTTCGCCGAAGACTTCGATCATCAAGTCGAAATGGCGGTTCATCACGCGGATGCGCTCGGCGAAATCGGGCTCGGGCAGAAGCTCGCCGGTTTCGAGATAATGCATCGGTGTGGGCGAAAATCCACGGGTTGTAAAACGCGCCGCGGCCGATGCTCACGCCCGCGCAGCCGGTCGAGTCGAGCATCAGCTTCGCGGCCTGCGGGCTGGTGATGTCGCCGTTGCCGATGACCGGGATGCGCTGCACCGCCGCGACGACGCGCCGGATGCCCGCCAGATTCACCGAGCCGTCGAAGCCCTGCTGCCGCGTGCGGCCGTGGACCATGATCGCGGCGCGCCGGTGTCCTCCAACGCGCGGGCGAGGTCGGGCGCGGTGAGGTTCTCGTCGTCCCAGCCGAGGCGCATCTTGCAGGTGACCGGAATGCGCACCGCGTTGACCATCCCGCGGACGAGGGCCGAGGTGCGGCTCGAGTTCCGTCATCATCGCCGAGCCGCCGCCGACCTGGCAGACCTTCCTCACGGGGCAGCCCATGTTGATGTCGACCGAGGCGACGCCGAGCGCTTCGAGCATTTGCGCGGCGTCGGCCATTTCCTCGGGCACGGAGCCGAAAAGCTGCACGGCCAGGGGAGTGTCCTCCGCGCAGCTTTCGATCAGCTTGAGCGCCTTGTGGTTTTTCTCCAGCAGCGAGCGGGCGTTGACGAGGTCGGTGGTGCAGAGGCCGACGCTGCCGAGTTCGCGGATGACGCGGCGAAAAGGGAGATTGGTATAACCGGCCAGCGGCGATAATAAGAGAGGCGTGGCAGTTGCAGGCTGCCGAAGGCGAGGGCGGGAAATTTCATCAGACGTCCTTATTATAACAGAATTGAACGAATTTTTGTAACCGAATGGAGCGGCGGGGAGTCAACATCTTATGAAGAGGCTAGCCTCGATATGACCGACGCGGAGGTGACCGATTGCCTGGCGCGTGGGCGGCAGGGCGATGAAAAGGCGATCCTCGAACTTTTTCATTATATGTATCCACACGTGGCCAAGCTGGTGCAGGCGAATCTTCCCGCGCGGGAAAGCGCGGAGGATCTGTTCAGCAGGTCTGCATCAAGGTCATGTCCCACCTGCGACCAGTTTTCCGGCAAGGTGCCGTTTCTCCACTGGGTCTCGCGCATCGCGGTCAATACCTGCCTGAACCAGATCCGGCACGAAAAGCGCCGGCCCGAAGTCCGCCTGGCCGACTTGAGCGAGGATGAGGCGACCGTGGTCGAGCATCTCGCCGCCGCGCCGGACGAACTCGACGCGTCCGACCAGGTGGCCTCGAAGGAATTGGTCGACAAGCTTCTGGCCACGCTGAAGCCGGCGGACCGGCTACTGATGCGCCTGATGTACCTGGAGGGCCGGCATATCGACGAGATCGCGAGCCTCACCGGCTGGAACAGTCGCTGATCAAGGTGCGCGCTTTTCGGGCGCGAGCGCAATTGCGCAAGCGCTATAGTTTGCTAATGAAGGAGAACTCATGAATCCCATCGATGACCAGCTCAACCGGCTTTTCCGCGCTGCTGCGCAGGGCACTGCGCAGGCAGTGCCGGATCGACGCTCGCGCCGCCTTTCGGGCTTGAGACGCGCGTGCATGGCGGCGTGGCGCGAGGCGCACAAGGCCGGGACCGGTTTCTGGGACATGGCGTTGCTTGACGCGTGGACTGATCGTGGCCGGCCGTGATCATGGCCGCCAGTTTCTTGCCCGCGCTTGAACACGGCACACGAAGCAGTCCAGCGATCCGTTCGCCGATTTTCTGCAATTGACCGATTCCACCGTCTCCGTCGGATGAAGCTCCATGAGTTCCAAGTTTAAGCCGTGGCTGGTGCTGGCGGTCATTTTCGTGGTGGGCGTCCTGACGGGATCGGCGCTGACCATCGGCTTGGCGCCCATTTTCATCGCGCATGCATCCGCCGGCGACTCGAGCAGATGCAGAAGGACATCGATGGCGCACCTGACCCAGCGGTTGAATTTGACCCCGGATCAGCAGGCCAAAATCCAGCCCATCCTCGCGGATGCCAGAATGAGAATTCAGGTCGCTGCATCGCGACGAAGTTGCAGCGCGGCTCGCAAATCTTCAAGGTGACCAATGACCAGATTCGGCCCTCCTGACGCCCGCAGCAAAAGGCGGAACTGCAAAATATGGAAAGCGAACGCGAAAAAATGTTCTTCCGGCCACGTGCAGGCCGCCGGGTACGGCCCGGCGCAGATGCGCTCCCGATGGCGGCCCGATTCGGCGAACCGCGCGCCTCCGCCGTCCGACTGTTCCTCTCCGCCCGGCGAATCGCCTCGCGCCCCGAAGTGCAGCCGGTGCCCGCGCGCGCCGATCAGTAGGTACTTCGTGGCATCGTCGCCACGGTAGGCGCAGGCTATCGACGAGTTCGTCGATCCTCCGGGCTCAAGGTCCCAATACGGAGGCGAGGATGCCCACGGCATAGGTGCCGAAGCAGCATGGCAAAGCTCGGCAGCGGCAAGATGACGTTGTAGAGCGCGGAAAGCGAGGATCGACGACTCGAACCAGAACGAGGCCAGGACGATCAGCATCGCCGCCGCATGGATGGGGCCGAAGCGGATGACGGCCGCCGCGCCGCCGATGGCGATGAGCAGATAAAGCGCGGCGAGAATCATCGGCGGCAGCGGGCGGACATAATCCTGGTCGAGGATGGTCCGCTCGGCCTGGAGCTGCGACCTCGACGCGGCTGAGTTGGCCGATGGCGGTCTTGAAGCGTTCCCGCTCGCCGGGATCGGTGCGCCCGATCCAGACCTGCCGCCGCGACAGGTCGCGAAGATCGCGGTCCGGGCGGGATGCCGTGTTGAATCTGGTCGTCGTAGAGCATGATGTTGTCGAAGCTGGCCTGCCACGAGACGTGACCGGGCCCTGGTGAAAGCGGATGCGCATCCGGCCCTCGTCGTCGATGGGCATGGTGCGCAGGAGTTTGCCGTCCTTGCGGCGGAGAAAAATCGCGCGTCCGACCTGGACCTCCGACGAGGCGAGATCGGCGCCGAGAAATTGCGCGGCGGCCTGCAGCACCAGCGAGGGAATCATCTTTCCGTCGAGCATGAAAACCAGCGGCAGGCGCCGCAGGCGCAGGCCCGATTCGGATTCGAGATTGTTGACGCCCACGGGCGAATCCCCCGCGAAGGTGTCCAGCGGCCAGATGGCCGAGGCGAAGCGCGGCACCGGGCGCGTGCCGCCGTGGAAGGGAATCGAGCCGAGTTTCGCGGGCAGCGGGCGCTGGTGGTCGACGGCGTCAGGACCGTCGCGGCGAAGACGACCGTGTTGGCGCGCTGGACGATGTGCGAAAAGGTGTTGTCGAACGAGGTGTACTCGGTGTCGCGGTCGTTGAGGTTCATCTCGAAGACGACGCTCTGCGGCGCGTAGTCGATGAGGCTGCGCAGGACCAGCGAGTAATCGAGGCGCGACCAGGGCCACGGCTTGTCCGACAGGGATGTTGTCGATGGCGATGAGCGCGAGCTGGTCGCTGGGCGGGGCGGGATAGGAGTCGAGCGAGAGCCGCCAGTCGAGCAGCGGTTCCTCGAAGGTGTCGAGCGCGCCGGAAAGTTGGGCCAGCAGCGTGAAGATGCTCCCACAGCAACGCGAGCCCCGCGGCGAGGGCGATGCGGCGCTGGTCGTTGCGCCGGCTTCGGCCGCGTGCGCGGGCTGTTCGCAATAAGATTTTCCACTAGGCAGGAAACTGCCAAGAGAGGCCGTCCCGGGCGGTAATCCGACGCTTTTCAATTGACGTGGCCGCAGGCAATGAGCGCGGGGAGACGGCGGACGTGGCCGCCGCCACAACTGCCGTGCGGAAACCTACTTGCGTCAAGCCGGAGCCTTCCTTGCCGTCCGTGATGTCGATGTAGGTCGTGGACTTGGCGATGTCGTCCTTGTCCGGCGCCATGTTCGGAGACCTTCATTTCCTTGAAGACTGTGATATTTGTCCGCGATCGGTCATCACGTCCTGCACCTCGACGCGCTTGATCGTCTGGCCCTTGGCGTTGAGCCCGTCGATGCGCAGGAAAGCCCAGTATTGCTTGCTGACCCAGAAGCGGACGGAGGCGAAGCGGCTGTGATCGTTTGGGCCGGGCTTGGCTTCGAAGACGTAGGCATCGAGGGTCTTGATCGTGTCGGTGCCGAGCGGCTCGATGTCGTCCCAGTTCACGAAATCGAGCCAAGTCGCCATAAGTGATGTCGGTGTCGAAAATCGGCTTGCTCATGTCGGCGTCGGGCACCGCGGCCCATGACCCGCTCGAGGACGAGCGCGCTTTCGCAGCGTGAACGTGCCGGGATTCGAGCTGGACGCGGATTTGCAGCGGCTGGTTTTGGAATTCGTAAACCATTCGTGGCCCTTGGTCCGGAGCTTGATCGGATACTGATTTGTGTGTCTTGTCGGAATGCACGATGCCGGTGAGCGTGAAGTCGGCGAGGTCGAGCCGCTTCTAGATCATGCGCCTGGACCAGGCGACGGGGGGCACGTTTTTCTTCGTGGTGGGATCGGGCAGGGTGTCGGCCGAGGCGGGCGGGAGGAGAAACCGAGTAGTGGCGCAGAGAGCCAAGAGGAGGAAGAAGGACGGGATTTCATAAGAGGGGAGCAATAGGTAGGCGGAAGGCTGAGGGAAAGACAATCCCGCATTTCGCTTGTTCGCTATGTTCGAGCGTTTTAGCTTTCGTCTGATGGCGCGCCAAGTTAAATGCATGAAAGCTGATGCATCAGGAGTTGCGCTTGCGAAATATGGCGGACAAGGTTAATTTGGACGCGTCACGTCCGCGAGTTTAGCTTGTTTAATTTATGGTGCATCCCGGTTATCGCAAGCGGACGATTTTTCTTCTCGTTGCCTTGTTGCTGGTGCGGTTCTGGTTCGGCCAGACCTTTGAATTGTCGGGACAGGAAGCCTACCTCTGGCTCCAGGGCCACGGCACCAATCTGAGCCCCGCCTATTGGGAGCATGGCCCGTTCGTGCCCTGTCCTGATCCGGCGTGGGCACGCGCCTTTTTTGGCGACACCGAACTCGGCGTGCGCTGGCTCTCGGCGGTCATCTGCTGCATGAGCGGCTTCATTCTTTTTTATCTGGCGCGGCATTGGTTCGATGCGCGGGCGGCTTTCTGGACGGTGGTGCTCTTTCTCGTCATCCCGATGTATGCCTGGAAGCTTTCGTTCATGACCGAGGCGGCGGCCAGCATCGGCCTGATGGCGCTGGCGATGTTCGCCTTCTGCCTGGCGATGGAGGAGGACCGGGCCTGGTGGTGGCTGCTGGGCGGCGCGGCCTGCGGCCTGGCGCTGCTGGTCGCGATGTCGAATGCCTTGTGGATCGTGGGCGCTGGTGCTCTATTTTGCGATCAGCCCGGAGCGCCGAGCGCGGCTGCGCGAAGGCTGGCTCTGGATCTGCGATTCTCTTCGCCGCGCTCTTCCTCACGCCGCTGATCTGGTGGTGGCGGGGAGCCCAGGTGGCCGATGTCGTCGCACACGCGCATCGCTCAATGCCTGGCCGCTGAGCCACGGGTTTTCGCTGAACCAGGGATTCCACTTCATCGGGCTCGAAATTTTCTATCTCTGCCCGCTCTTTTTCATTCTGCTCGCCGTGGTCCTGTGGCGGTTGGGCGCCGAGCTCTGGGACGATCCGCGCTACGGCCTGCTGGTTTGCCTCGCGCTGCCCGGCCTGATCTGGCAGAACTTCGCCGCCTTTTTTCAGCGAGGGCCACTTTGAACTGGTCCCGCGCTTTTCCTGCCGCTGGTGCTGCTGGCCGGATGCTACATGGCGCAGCCTTGCCGCGCATCGATCGCCAATGCGCGCTGGGTCGCGGGGATCGTCTTGGTTTGTGCTCGCCTGCAATCGCTTGCCGGGTTGAATCCGTTTTATTTCGTGCCGAAGCCGGACGGCCATGGCTATGTGCTGAAACGGCACGCAAAGCGGCGAAAACGTGACCGGCTTTTACGCCGCGCAAGCGGCAGATCTCGTGGCGCAACCTCGCCGAGGCCGTGCAGCAGTCTGCAGCGGGACCAGGGCGCGACGCTGATCATCACCGATTCGCCCGAGACCGCCAGCGCCCTGAGCTTTTACCTGCCGCACAATCCGCTCGTCTACGTCGAGGACAAGCCGGACATGATCACCCATTTCGATTTCTGGACCGGCTACACGCAGATCGGCCTCGCCCAACGATTCGGCGCTCTTCATCAGCCATTCGACCGACCCGAATCACCCGGCCGATCCGCCATCACCGGAAATCGGCGAAAAATTTCGCCACCGTCACAGCCGGTCGAGGATCCGCCGCTTGCCCGATTTCGACAAGTCGTGGGACATCTGGAATTGCCAGAATTTCATCGGCTCGGGCAGCCACCCGCCACCGAAGGCCAGCCCAGCCCCATGCACGAATCCGACTCCCTGACCAAATAGGTGACGTACGTCGCACTCCGAAACGCCCCGGAATTGACGCCTTCCTATATTCGGCGAAAGTGAAATCCATGCCCACCGACGCCGCGCTGAGCCAATTCCTCGACTTTCTCCGCTTCGGCAGCATCTCCACCGACTCGAAGCACAAGGACCAGATCCTCGCCTGCGCCGACTGGCTCGAGGCCAAGCTCAAGGCCATCGGCCTTGACACGCGGCAATACGCCACGCTGGGCCATCCGGTCGTCGTCGGGCGCGGGCCCCAGAAAGAGGGCCGTCCGGACGTGCTGATCTACGGCCACTACGACGTGCAGCCGGTCGATCCGCTCGATCTCTGGAAACGCCCGCCGTTTAATCCCGGCATCGAAAACGGCATCGTCACCGCGCGCGGCGCCAGCGACAACAAGGGCCAGATTTTCGCGCATATCCTCGGCCTCGAGCAGACGCTCAAGAAATCGGGCGATCTGCCGGTCAATCTCATCGTGCTCATCGAGGGCGAGGAGGAAATCGGCAGCCCGAACCTCGCGCCGTTCCTCGACTCGCATCGCGACGAGCTCGCCTGCGATGTTGTCATCATTTCCGATTCCTCCATGGTCGCGCCGGGCGTGCCCACGTTCACCTACGGCCTGCGCGGCATCGCCGCCATCGAGGTCACGCGTGACCGGTCCCGATCACGATTTGCATTCGGGCATCTTCGGCGGCGCGGTGGAAAATCCGGTCACCGTGCTCGCGCACCTGATCGCCGGCCTCCACGACAAGAATCTCAAGGTGAAGCTCGACGGCTTTTACGACCGACGTGAAGCCGCTCGCGCCTTGGGAGCGCAGGGCGTGGAAAAATCTCCCGCTCCAGGAGGCCGACCTGCTCAAGATGACCGGTGCGCCGGCACTGCGCGGTGAAAAAGGCTACTCGCCCTCGAACGCATCTGGGCGCGACCCACGGCGGAGGTCAACGGCTTCGGCGGCGGCTACCAAGGCGAGGGGACCAAGACCGTTTTGCCGAGCAAGGCGACGGCGAAATTCACTTTCCGGCTCGTGCCCGAGCAGAACCCGGCGAAAATTATCGCCATCGTGGCAAGATTATTTTCGAAGGAATGTGCCGCCGACCGTGCACATGAAGATGACAGCCGGCCATTCCGGCGAGCCTTACCTCGTTGATCCCCACGCTGGGTTTGGCGCGGCGGCGCAAAAGGCGCTGGGCCACCTTTTCCCCGGCAAAAAACCGGCGTTGATCCGCGAGGGCGGGAGCATCCCCATCGTGGCCGATTTCAAGCGCATCCTGAAAGCCGACACGCTGCTGCTCGGCCTCGCACTTGCCGATTGCAACGCGCACAGTCCCAACGAGACATTTCCGGTGGCGCATCTCGAGCTCGGCGCGCGCCTCAATCGCTACGTGCTCGAGGAGATTGCGGCAGGGTAAGCCGAAGCCTACTCTGGCTTCCAGAGCCAGCGATTGGCGTGCTTGCCCTTTTTGCCGTTGCCCTTGTTCGGGGAGGAATTCATCTGCGCGATGTAGTTCGCGCGCTGGCGGCGAAAAGATTCCTGCATGATCAGGTTTTCCAGGGGTTCCCACTTGCTGCCGCCTTCGACGCAAGCCAGGTCGCCATGGGCAAATCGCCGCTGGGAAATAAGTTCCTTCACCTGCTCCAACGTGTAAGGGCCGTAGCTGACCTCGTCGCGATGAATCGTAATATTCATGCCCTCGATATCGGCATGTTACGAAAATTCCTGAGATTCGATCGAGCCGCTATGGCACGGTGACCGACTTCGCCAAATTCCGCGGCTTATCGACATCGCGCCCGAGCAGCACGGCCATGTGATAGGCAAAAAGTTGCAGCGGCACCACGGCGAGAATCGGAGTCGTGTATTCCGGCGCGGCGGGGATATAGAACACATCATCCGCCTGCGTTAAAATGTCGTCGTCGCCCTCGGTCGCAACGGCGATGACCGGTCCCTGCGCGCCTTGATCTGCTGCACGTTGTTGATGTTTTTATCGTAAACGCCATCCTTCGGCGCGATGAAGACGCTGGGCGTATTTTCGTCTACCAACGCGATCACACCGTGTTTCAACTCCGCCGTCGGATATCCCTCCGCGTGGATATAGGAAACTTCCTTCAGCTTGAGCGCGCCCTCCAGCGCCACGCCGTAATTCATCTGGCGGCCGAAGAAAAGCATCGAGCGCGCCGCGCGGTATTTCTCCGCCACGGCGCGAATCTTGTCGCTCTGCCGCAGCACCTGCGTGATCTGGTCCGGCAGCGCCTCGATCGCGTCGATGATCTCACGCCCCTGCGTCGCCGAAAGATACCGCATGCGGCCAAAGAGCAGCCCCAGCAGCAGGCAGATCACCACCTGCGACGTGAACGACTTTGTCGCCGCGACGCTCACTTCCGGCCCCGCGTACATATAGACGCCGCCGTCGGTCTCGCGCGCCAGCGTGCTGGCCACGTTGTTGCAAATGCCCAGCACGCGATGGCCCTTGCGCCGCGCCTCGCGCAATGCGCCGAGCGTGTCCTCCGTCTCGCCGCTCTGGCTCACCGCGATCACCAGCGTGCGGCGATCCATCGGCGGGTTTCGCAGCCGGAACTCGCTCGCATAATCGGTCTCCACCGGCACATGCGCCAGCGACTCGATGATGTACTCGCCCACCATCCCGGCGTGCATCGCCGTGCCGCAGCCCGTGATGAGAATCCGGTCGATGTCGCGCAAATCCTGCGGCGAGAGATTCAACCCGCCGAGTTGCGCCGTGTTCTCCTCGAAGTTCAGCCGTCCGCGCACCGCGTTTTGCACCGACATCGTCTGCTCGAAGATTTCCTTCAGCAGGTAGTGCGGAAAATCGCCCAGTTCGTCCTGGCCCTGCTGGTAATCGATCTTGCTGATCTCCAGCCCGGCTTTGTTATGCGTGAGCGATTTCAGCCGGTAACCGGTCCGGTCGATCGTCACCACGTCGAAGTCGCGCAAGTGGGCGACCGTCTGCACATGTGCCGCCACGGCCGAGACATCGCTGGCGAGAAAATGCTCGTGCGTCCCGATGCCGAGCACCAGCGGGCTGCCGCGCCGCGCGCCGACCATCATGCCGGGCTGGTCCTGGTGGATTGCCACCAGCCCGTACGTGCCCGTCACCTCGCGCAACGCTTCCATCACGGCCATTTCCAGGCGGTCTCCGGTCCCGGCCTCGAGCGTGTCGAAATGGAAACCGATCAACACGGCGAGCACCTCGGTATCGGTCTCCGTCTTGAACGTGTAGCCCTTCTCGGCCAGCTTCTTTTTCAGCGCGCCGTAATTCTCGATCACGCCGTTGTGGACGATGGCCAGCTTGCCCGACGCATCGGTATGCGGATGCGCGTTGAGATTGGTCGGCTTGCCGTGCGTCGCCCAGCGCGTGTGGCTGATGCCCAGCGTGCCGTGCAGGGGATGGCTCGCCAGCCCGGTCTCGAGTTGCTGGATGCGGCCTACTCTTTTCATGATCTCGAGGCCCCTGCCGTTGAGCACGGCGATGCCGCTCGAGTCATAGCCGCGGTATTCCAGGCGCCTCAGGCCCTCCAGCAACAGCGGCTGCGCATCCCTCTCTCCCAAGTACGCGACAATTCCACACATAAAATTGCAACCTCCTTGTGTGCCTTATTGGGCGGTCAGCGTCAAGGTTGGCGGCGCTTGCCGATGTTATCGCGAAAAAGTCACTTCCTCTTTCAGGGTTAGGGTTGGCAAAGCGAATTTCGCTGTTTAAGTTCATGCCATGGAGTCGTTTCATCGCACCACCGTCTACCATTCCCGCGAAGTCATCTCGGTCATTTTGGGCGGAGGCGCCGGCACACGGCTTTTCCCGCTGACCAAGGACCGTTCCAAGCCGGCCGTTCCGCTCGCGGGCAAGTATCGCATCGTCGACATTCCCATCAGCAATTGCCTCAATTCCGGCCTCAAGCGCATCTTCCTGCTCACGCAGTTCAACTCTTCCTCGCTGCATCGGCACATCCAGCAAAGCTATCGCTTCGACGAGTTCTCCAACGGTTTTGTCGAGATCATGGCCGCGCAGCAAACGCCCAGCAGCGCCGCATGGTATCAGGGCACGGCCGATGCCGTTCGGCAAAACCTGCAACATTTCGGCAACGTCCCGCACAAGTACATCCTCATCCTCTCCGGCGACCAGCTCTATCGCCTGAACTTCCGCGAGGTGATCGAGCAGCACATCCGCAGCGGCGCCGATGTCACCGTGGCCACGATCCCGGTCAACCGCATCGACGCGCGTTCTTTCGGCATCATGCAGATCGACGGCGAGGAACGCATCACCCGTTTTGTCGAGAAGCCGCAGGAGGATTCGCTCATCGACACCCTGCGCATGGACGGCGCGACGCGCTCGAAGCTCGGCATCCATGGCGGCGACGACCTGCTCCTGGCCTCGATGGGCATCTACGTCTTCAACCGCGACGTGATGGACAAGGCGCTCGCCGGCAAGCACGTCGATTTCGGCAAGCACATCATCCCCAACCTGATCTCCTCCGGACGGCTCTATTCCTACGTCTACCAGGGCTATTGGGAGGACATCGGGACGATCAAGGCCTTCTACGATGCCAATCTCGACCTCGTCAACGAGATCCCCAAGTTCAACTTTTTCGACACCCAGGCGCCGATCTACACCCACGCGCGTTATCTGCCCGCCAGCAAGATCGTGCGCGGCCAGATCGAAAAGGCCGCCATCGCCGACGGCTGCATCATCGTCGACGCCACCATCAGCCACGCGATCATCGGCATCCGCAGCCGCATCGAGCCCGGCGCCGTCATCAAGGACAGCATTCTCATGGGCCTCGACGACTACGAAACCCCCGAGGAGACCCAGGCCAACATCGCCCGGGGCGTGCCGCCGCTCGGCGTGGGCCGCAACAGCTACATCGAGCGCGCCATCATCGACAAGAACGCCCGCATCGGCGACCACGTCCGCATCTCGCCCGAGGGCAAGCCGGAGAACCTCGACGGCGAAAATTGGTACATCCGCGACGGCATCGTCGTGGTGCCCAAAGGCGGCGTCATTCGCCCGGGAACGGTTATCTAGGCGCTCCGTTCTCCGAAGTAGCCGTCGCACTCCGGGCGACGGGCTCGTTGGCGCTGCGAACCCGATACGAAGTCGCGCGTACGTCTTCGCCCCGCGCTCGGAGATCGCGGGCTACCACCGAAGGAACAGCTACCGCGCCAGCGCCGTTTCCTCCGGCGGTTCCTCGACCCTATACGAACCGCCCTGCTGGTCCGCGAGATCCTGCAGGATCCGGTCGTCTTGCGTGCCAACCCGCGGCGCCATGCCGATGACCTCGATCGACGGCCCGTGGCCTTTGCCGCCGAGGATTTCGCGCGCCTCGAGCATGAGATTCGCGATGGAAATATTCAAGTCGCCATCCGTGGCCAGCACCAGTGCGCCGGTGTGCAGGGCTTGCGCCGTGACCAGTCCCGCCGGCAAATTCGTCCCGCCGCCGCAATCGACGTCGTGCAACAGAAAACGTACCGCCGCCTCGCGTGTCGCGTCATTCGCCGCCACCAGCGGGCCGCTCGCGCGCGCGGTCTGCGCGTAAAGCACGACAGCGAACGGCGTGCCGTCCGGCAGCGCGCGCACGCGCCGGCCCAGGGCCCGCCGCGCGTAGTTCAACCGCGTCGAGCCCGCGTAGGACTCGTACATGCTGCCCGGAAATATCCAGGATAAAGACCACGCCGTGTGTGCCGTCGAGGTTCGGCGCGGGCACGGGTGACAACACCGCTTCTGGCGCGATGCTCGGCACATTCGCGTTCGGATTCGGTTCCGCCGCGGGCGCCGTCTTGGCGAGGGCAGGCAAGGCCTTTTCGGCGACGACCGCCGCGGCGGTCACGACCGGGCGCTGCGTGACCGGGACAGGCGCCGCGGCGGGTTGGCTTATCGCGACCGGATGAAATTCCGCCAGCTTCGCAATGGCGGGCGCCGCTGCGGGCCGCACCGGCAGCGGCTCGAGCCGGATCAGCGTCAGCGTCGTGTCTTCCGCCTCCTCGATCTTCGTCTGTTGCAAAGGCAGCCCGTGACAAAAAAACAACGCGACCGCACCGGCGATCACGACATGCACCGCCAGTGAAACGACGAGCATCAGGGGAAGAGTCGCGCGCACTGGAGGCAGGCTATCGCCTTTTTATATAAAGTCAGGTAAAAACTCGCGCGCGAATTTGCGCCGCCCCGCCAACTTCATTTTGACTTTCCGCCCCAATGGGCAGACTCTTGAATCGTGGAATGGCTAGCTTCTTTCGGACTTAAAAGCGGCGATCTTCCATTTCTATTTCTCACCGCCGCCGTCTCCGCCCTCACCTCGCTGGCCGTTTACGCCGCCTGCTTCTACTGGTTTCGCCGCGAGCAGCGCCGCATGCAAAAACGCATCCTGAAGGCCATCGCCGCCGCGGGCCGCCGCCCGGAGGACCTGATCCTCACCGGCAACGAAACGATGGCTGTCGGCGAACTCGTCGCGCGGGTCCATCATGGCCGGCTCGTCGTCTCGGTCCTCGAGTCCGACGGCAAGCGCTTCATCCACGTCAACGGCGAGCTTTCGCCCGGTGAGCGCTCGAAGGTCGTCCACTACCTGAAGTCCGAAGGCTTCATGTCCTGAGACTTCGTTTCGAGGCCCTTGCGCGGGTTGCTTTCCTGTAACCTGCTCCCTCTTGCGCAAGCCGGGTCGCGCTTGCATATTGAAGGCCAATTTAGCAAAGATTTTTTTATGATGCTGTGGATTTTGATTTTCATCGTGACGCTGGTGATCTCGCTCGGGTCATCGGCGTATTTGAAGAGCACCTTCGCGAAGGCGTCCCGGGTGCCCGTCGCTTCCGGCCTCACCGGCGCGGAAGCGGCCGAGCGCATCCTGCAATGGGCCGGCATCCGCGACGTGGAGATCGAGGCGGGCAACAGCTTTCTTGGTGACCACTACGATCCGCTGGGCAAAAAGCTCGTGCTCTCGCCCGACAATTTCTCCGGCACATCGGCGGCCAACGTCGGCGTCGCCGCGCACGAATGCGGCCACGCCTTGCAGCACCAGCAGCACTACTTCCGCTCGAGCTGCGCATGGGTTCCGTCTACGCCACGCACTACGCGAGTATCATCGTGACCTACCTCCCGCTGCTCGCCATTTTCCTGCACCTGATCAGTCCCTACGTCTACCTGTGGCTCATGACCGCCTCCCTCGGCGTCATCATGCTCTTCAACCTGATCACGCTGCCGGTCGAGTTCGACGCCAGCGCGCGCGCCAAGGTCGTGCTGCAGAAGCTCGGCATCGTCCGCGCGGGGCCCGAGGCCGACGCGGTCAACGCGACGCTCAACGCCGCCGGCCTCACCTACGTCGCCGCCTTCATCGGCATCCTGCTCCAGTTCCTCTATTACCTGATGCTCTTCCTCAACGACCGGCGGAATTGAGCGCCCGCGTGGTTGCTTATAACGCCATCAATTTTTCCCTCGGCACCGTAAACCGCACCGTCTCGCCCGGCGCCACGGAAGCACTTGTCCAAAGCTTCAGCGCCTCGCCCGTCGCGACCTCCACCAGCAACTCGGTCTTGCTGCCGAGATAGTCGCGTGCTTCACCGTCGCGACGATTCCTTCGCCGCCAAGTTGCGCCGACTCAGGCCGGAAACCAATCTTGCGCTTCGCCGGCCCCCGCAGCGCGGCGGCGAGGGGACTCTCCGGCGCGACGAGATTGATCTCGCCCATGAACCGCGCGGTGAACTCGTTGGCCGGGCGCTCGTAGATTTCGCGCGACGTACCCACCTGCTCGATCTTGCCTTGGTTCATGACCGCGACGCGGTCGGCGAGCGACAGCGCCTCCTCCTGGTCGTGCGTGACATAGAGGCACGTCGTGCGCGTCTCGCGATGAATGCGCAGCAATTCTCCGCGCAACTCCAGCCGCAGCCGCGCGTCGAGATTCGACAGCGGCTCGTCGAGCAGGATCAGCCCCGGATCGACCGCCAGCGCCCGCGCCAGCGCCACCCGCTGCTGCTGGCCGCCGGAAAGCTGCGCCGGTCTGCGCTGGGAAAGCTCCTCCAGCCGCGCCACGCGCAACGCATCCGCCACGCGCCGCTCGACGTCGGACGCGGAAAATTTTCGCGCGCGCGGGCCGTAGGCGATATTTTCGAAGACAGTCAGGTGCGGCCAGATCGCGTAATTTTGAAAAACCATCGCCGTGTTGCGATGCTGCGGCGCGATGCCATTCATGCGGCGCTGGTCGAAGAGAATGTCGCCGCCGTCGGGCTCAAGAAATCCGGCCAGCAGGCGCAGTACCGTCGTCTTGCCGCAGCCCGACGGCCCGAGAAGGAAAAACATTTCACCCGGCGCGATCGTGAACGACACGTCGTCGACCACGCGCGCATCGGCGCCGAATGATTTCACGAGATGGCGGGTGGTGATGGTCATGGTCGCGCGAGAAGAAAATCAGTTGCCGGGAATTTGTGCCAGCACGCTTTTGTAGCGTGCGAGCGCCTCGCCTTGCCAGCGATTGATCAGCGCGGTGCGTTTCACCGGGTCTTTCCAGTCGGTCTCGGCGAGATGCAGCAGATCGTCCTGCGACAACGGCGGCGCGACGAGTTGCGCGAGCAGCGCCTGCCGCCGCTGCTCGCCGAGTTTTTGCGCGGCGGGCGAGTTCACCGCCTTCCACGCCCGCGCCAGCCAGTCGTGCGTGTCGATCATCCACGCCGCGAGGAGCGGGCTCAGGATCGCGCGGCGTTTCGAGCCGAGCGCGCTCGCATAAGCAAAATCCGAGCGCAGCTTGAAGGGATTTGTCGTGATCGGCGAATCGTGCAACTCGTCGTAGAGCGCCGGCATCACACTCATGCGATTGATCCGATATTTCACCGCTCCGCCGGGCGCGCCACGCGGCTGCATCCACAGAAACTGCCCGTCGCGCGAAAGCACAAACTCGATGAAGTGCCGCGCCAGCTCGAGGTGCGGCGCGTTTTTCAGGATCGCGATGCTGTCGGGCGTGATTACCGTCTGGCCCTCCGGCAACGAGAAAGTGACGTTCTCTTTCCCATAATAGCCGACCTGCGCCTGGCCGTATTGATCGATCGCGACGCCGTAGGCCGCATCGCCGGTGCCGACTTCGACCACCGACGCCGCCGATGACGAAAGAAAATTGCGGATGTTGCCGCTCATCTCCATCAAATCGGCCCAGCCCTTGTCCCAGCCATACGCCTGCAAAATAATTTCGTAGATCGCCAGGGCGCTGCCCGACGCGCGCGGGTTCGAGGCGCGGATCCAGCCCGCGAGCCGCGGGTCGGTCAGGTCCGACCACGCGTGGACTTCCGGCAACCCGACCGCCTGCCGCGCGCGCTCGTTGGTGAGGATGCCGAATCCCGACAGCGCCGCGCCGAACCACTCGTGATTCGGATCGTACAGCGGCATCCCGTTCAATTGCGCCGGAATCTGCGCAAGGATATCGGCCGGCGGATCGCAGGCCGTCAGCAGGCCCTGCTTCTCGAGCGAGATGAACGGCTCCGTGCCGCCGCCATAAAGCACATCGATGCCGGGGTTGGGATCCGACTTATATTCCGCCACGAGCATCCGGATGATTTGCGACGTGCCGCCGCCCGCTTCGCGCCAGCGGATCGTGACCGGCCGGCCGTAGTGCTGCTGGTGCCACGCCGCAAACGCGCGCGTGTCTCGTCCTTGATCTCTCCGAGTGCGGCGAGATGACGATGATCTCGTCCGCCCTGCCCATGCTGCAAAGAATAATCAGCGCGAAGACAATGGCCGCAAAAGTACGCAAAGAGGAAGCCAGGAAATTCTTTGTTATCTCTGCGTTCTTTTACGGCCAATTCCGCCGCGGCCTGCTCGGGAAAGAATGGATTAGTTGCCGAACCTTTCCGGCAAGCTTGCCGTACGCGGAAGATGAAATCGTACCGGCATTACCTGCGGCGCCTGCTCGCGCGCCTGACCATGGGCACCGTGGTGACGATTGCGGTCCCGCTGCTGGTCGTTCTGCTCGTGCTCCGCTTCTACGGCCTGCCGGAGGCGGCCAAGACGTATCTGCTCAACGAAGTCCAGGAGCGCCACCTGATTCCATTCCCCATCGCGGTCGGCAACTTGCTGCTCGATCCCACCGGCGCGATCCTCGCCAATCGCGTGACCGTCTTTCGCGACGCCAACCGGCAGAACATCATGTTGCAGGTCGATCGCGTGCGCGTCAGCGTCGCCTGGCTGAGCTGGTGGCGCGGGCGCGGCTTCATCGACAGCGCCAGCATCGCCAACGCCGACGTGAGTTATCCGCTCGGCCCGGACGAGACCGCCGATTTCCACGAGGTCAACGCCGACTTCGCCTTCGACGGCAAGACGATCAAGATCGAGAACGCGCAGGCGCGCTTCCTCGACTTCGCGTTTAACGTGCGCGGGACGATCCACAACGACGGCTTCCCCGTCGCCAAGACCTCCGCCACCAGTACCCTGACCCCGGAGCAGCAGACCGCCGCGCGCGAGGATACGTGGCGCGCGATCACGAAGGCCGTCGACGACATCGGCACCGAGCAGCCCATCGACGTGCAGTTGGAATTCGAGACCTCGACGCGCGATCTCGGCGGCGGCCGCGCGAATTTCATGCTCGATGGCCGCCATCTCACGTGGCGCACCGCGCCGGTCGACGAGTTTTCCATCCACGGCACGCTTAACGACGGCGTGGCGGAACTGACCGATTTCAAGATCGGCCTCCAGCGCGGCGAACTCACCGCCTACGGCGATTGGAACCTCGGCGACCACACCGCCGCGCTGCAATTCACCTCGTCGATGGATTTCACCACGCTCGCGCCCGCCTTTCCCGGCCCGCTCGGCCAGGCGCTCTCGCGGCTCGATTTCGGCGACTCGGTGCCGGTCACGACCGGCCGCATTCTCTTCGATTTGCAGCAGGGTTTTCACGCCGACGTGCAGGCCGATCTCGACTGGCGCAACTTCACCTTCAACGGCAGAACCTTCGACCGCCTCAGCATCCCCATCGCCTATGACGGCCGGCGGCTGCTCATTCCCGGATTGAAAATAGCCGGGGAGGCCGGGACCGTGGACCTCGAGTTCTTCTTCGACGGCACGCTGGAAACGCCGGTGCTCAACGGCAAGATCACCTCCAACCTCGACCCCACCGTGCTCAAGGGCGTCTTCGGCGAGGGGATGGACAATTTTCTCGGCAGTTGCTCCTTCGCCGACGGCGGGCCCAAGATCGAGGCGACCGCGACCGGCAGCGCGCTTAAGACTGACGCGTGGACCGTCAAGGGCAAGATGAGCGCCGACAACTTCGTCTACAAGTCGGCCGCGTTCGACACCGCCACGTCCGATTTCACCTTCGCCGACTCGAAACTCAACCTGCCCGACCTTGACGTTCATCGCGCCGAAGGCGCGCGGCACCGGCGGAATCATCTATGATTTCAAGAACCGCTCCGTGGAACTGCATGACATCGTCACGCAGGTCAACGTCGCCGAGGTCGCGCCGGTCATGGGCCCGAAGTTCACCGAGTACACCGCAGCCTTATCGTTTCACCCGCCCGCCGCTCGTGCGCGCCAACGGCAAGGTCGACTTGGCGAGCGACAAAAAGGACCTCGACACCGACCTGCGTCGTCGAGGTCGACGGGTCGCTCGCCGATGGAATGGACGCTCTTCCACGTTCCCTACAGCTTCGACAGCCCGCAAGGCACGCTCGCCTTCAAGAACCGCCGGCTGACCGTGAACATGAAGCAAGTGCGGCTTCTACGACGGCGACCTCAACGGCATGCTCGACATGGACCTGCGCGACCAACCCGGCCGGCTACACGCTCGATCTCAACCTGGCCAAGGTGAATTTCAAGAAGTTCATGACGCGCACCTGGCACTACGAAAAATCGAGCGGCGAACTCACCGCGCAAGCCCATCTCACCGGCGCCATGGGCGCGATGGAAACGATGACCGGCGGCGGCGAGGTGAAGATCGACAACGGCGACATCACGCAATCCCTTTTCTCGGCGCGCTCACTCCGCTCATTCCCGGCTTCTCCGTCGCCGATGCCGCGCACGGCCATTTCACCGCGGGGAAGGGCGTCATCCACACCGACGACATGAACATCAGCAGCGAGATTTTCGCGCTCATCGGCAACGGCAGCTACAACTTCATGACCGACAAGCTCGACCTCAACATGCGCGTCAACGCCAACGCGATTTTCGGCATTCCGCTCTATCCCATCAGCAAAATTTTCGAGTTCCACGCCGACGGCACGATGAAGAACCCAACTGGCAGTCGAAGAATTTCTAACTGTAGCGGCGTTCGCTGGGTTGTGGCCGCGACGGTCGCTAAATTATGCTGGTGCTGTAACTTTGGGCTCGGAAAAAGCGATAAAATGAATGTTCCATGAAGATAGGGCTTACAAGGTCGAATGCGTTTCGTGTCTGGCTTGCTGCGTTCCCGGCCGCAATCATGCTGTGGTACTTCCCGTATGTTGATTTACCGATCCGGGTTGCCACTTGGGGTGCTATCTTTGTAGCGCTAACAGGTGCGGTTTTCTTTGCATGGAGAAATCACTTACTCCGCTGGCTTCTGCTGCTGGTTTACGGCGCGGTGGCACTTTTTCTAATCTGGCCATCGCATCGTGAGGTGGATCGCACCGCGTTGCGAGCCGACTATTGTGCGGCGTTGAGGTCATACCTTGGGACTCGTTACGGCTGGGGTGGACAGGGGCGCCTAGGCATCGACTGTTCCGGTCTCGTGCAAAAGGGGATGATGGATGCGCTAGTGTAGTGTCCCTTAATTAACTACGCATTTGTTGCGACGTTTGGGGCTGGTACAGCCCGGTTGAATTTGTTCGAGACGGTGGCGGGCGCGGGCGATCTTCTCCAGGATTTTTTCGACGCTGGCCGTCCAGACAAAGGGCGTTGGATTGGTGTTCCACGCTACGAGAAAATCCCTGATGGCCTGCTCCAAATCCTCCACACTACGAAAGACGCCACGGCGTACGGCCTTCTGGCTGAGTTCCTCAAACCAGCGTTCGATGAGGTTGAGCCAACTGGAACTGGTGGGAATAAAGTGCAGGACAAAGCGCGGATGTTTGGCCAGCCAGCGGCGAACCCGTTCATGGCCGTGGGTGCCGTAGTTATCGAGGATCAAGTGCAGGGTGACCGTACCGGGAAACTCCTCATCGAGGCGGCGCAAAAATTTGAGGAACTCCTGATGACGGTGGCGCGGATAACACTGGCCGATGACGCGCCCTTCGACGACTTGGAGCGCGGCAAACAGGGTGGTTGTGCCGTGACGTTCGTAATCATGGGTGAAGGTGCCGCACCGTCCCGGTTTGAGAGGCAATCCCGGCTGGGTGCGATCCAACGCCTGAATTTGACTCTTCTCATCCACGCAAAGCACGACGGCATTTTGCGGTGGCGTGAGGTAGACGCCGACCACATCGGTGAGCTTCTCCACGAATTTGGGATCACGCGAAAGTTTAAAACTTTTGCTCCGATGAGGCTTAAGTTGGTGCTCCTGCCAAACCCGCGCAATCGTGTTTTTGCTCACGCCCTGGGTCCGGGCCAGTGTGCGCGTACTCCAGTGCGTTGAACCCGGCGGCTTGGTTTGCAGGGTGGCTTCCACAATGGCAGCCGCTTTGACGGCCCCATACCGTGTCTTGCGTCCCCGGCCCGGGCGCATCTCCCACACACAGCCAATACCCAGCTCGCGTACCCGTTGCCGCCAGAGCGCAACGGTGCGCCGTTGCACCCTCAAATCCCTGGCGATGCGCAAATCGGTTTGCCCCCGAGCGGCGGCAACGATGATCCGCGCTCGCAAGACCACTTGCTGCGGAGTCGATCCTGCTCGAATCCATTGCTCCAAGCGGATAATCTCCGCGTCTGTAAGAACTACCGGAAGGCTTTTGCGTGACATCCCGCCATGCTACCGGACCTTCTTATGTGTAGTTATTTGCGGGACACTACACTAGGGGCCTTCACGGCTGCGAGCAATAGGCGCGCATTCGGCTTCTGAGCAGGTGTAAAAATATCCAGCCAGAAGAAACTTTTACCTTTTCGTAACCTGCTGTGTGCCCGATTGCGAGGCAAACACCCTCAAAGCTTTTGCACGGCCACGAGGTAAAGCCTCTCTGAGGAATGCTGAACATAACCGTTTTGAAACACGAATAGTCGACTTTACATAAACATAATACTTGACGTTCTAGTAAACTATCGGCACATTGGATGAGTTGCAGAGAAAGTAATGCATATGAGCATATCACCTATCTTCATGTTCGCTCCCATTCCCCTTACGAGCGAACGGAGCCCTTTAGCCCACGCCGCCGCGCTGGTCCGTCGTCGCATGGCCGAAAATCATGACACCGCGAGCCCGCGCCATCGGATCAAGCCGACGGCCCCGATTCCTTTGGAAGTCGTGGAGAAGGCGGTCGCCCTGTCCACCGAATCTGCCGTCGCCTGAGGCGTAACACGAACGTTCCCTCGCGCTGGCCATTGAGCCGCTTTCGGCCATGCTGCCAGCGTGAGAATCGCGATCCACTGGTTTCGATGCGACCTGCGGTTGGCGGATAACACCGCCCTGCATGCCGCCTGCCGGGAAGCGGATGTGGTCGTTCCGGTCTTTATTTTCGACCCGGCCATCCTCAAGGCCCCAGACACGGGAGCCCCGATCATTGGATTCATGCTGGAGTGCCTGAAGGCGCTCGAAATGAACGTCCGGGCCTCGGGAGGAAAGCTGCTGTTCCGCCACGGACGGCCCGAGCAGGAGATGAAGGCGTTGCTGGGCGAGACGAAGGCAACCGCGCTTTATTTCAACCGGGACTACGAACCGATGGCCCGGCAACGGGACGCGGCCGTGGGAAAAATGGCGCGGGCGCTTGGTGTGGAAGTGCGTAGCTTCAAGGACGGCGTCCTGCACGAACCGGACGAAATCCTGAAGGCGGACGGAACGCCCTACCAGGTTTTCACTCCATACAGCCGCGCGTGGCGCACAAAAACGAAGGCTGCGGTATTGCCGAAGGCGAAACTTCCCCGCGCGACGCGGTTCCGGCATCCAGCGGGCATCCCGTTGCCGACGGCGAAAGAGCTGGGCTTTCGGCTGGAGATTCCGTTGCCGGCCGCAGGCGAGGAACCGGCACTCGCGCAGCTTGGGAAATTCTGTTCCGGCGACCTGCTCCAATACGCGGCGGTACGTGATCTCCCCGCGTTGGATGCGACCTCGCATCTGTCGCCGCACCTTCGCCTCGGCACGGTTTCGCCGCGCACGATTGTCGCGGCGGTGGAGAAAGCGGCGCAAAAACATCCCGCCGCGCGCCAGCAGGTGGACACGTTCGTGGGTGAATTGATCTGGCGCGATTTTTACCGCCAGATTCTCTGGCACTTTCCGCACGTCGCGACCTCGTGCTTCAAGCCGCGGTACGACGGTCTGAAATGGGAAAACGACGAGCGTCTTTTTCAGGCATGGCGCGAGGGCCGTACCGGCTTTCCCATCGTCGACGCCGGCATGCGCCAGCTCAGTCGCACCGGCTGGATGCATAACCGCGTGCGCATGATCACGGCGATGTTCCTGACCAAGGACCTGCTCGTGTCGTGGCAATGGGGCGAGCGTTATTTCATGCAAAAACTGCTCGATGCCGATTTGGCCAGCAACAACGGCGGCTGGCAATGGAGCGCCGGCACCGGAACCGATGCGCAGCCGTATTTCCGCATCTTCAACCCGATGGCGCAGGCGCGAAAATTCGATCCCGAAGGCGCCTACATTCATCACTACGTGCCCGAGATCGACACCAGGGATTATCCCGCGCCGATGGTCGATCACGCCCGGCAACGCCTGAAGACGCTGGCGATGTTCAAGGGCATTTGACGCGGCGGCTTGCGGCCCGGCGCGAAATCCCTCTAATAGCCGGTGGCATGAACGAACCGACTCCTTCGCCCGATCCGGACGTGGCCGCTCCGGAGCCATCGCCGGAAGCCGCGGCCAAGGCCGCGCGCCGGAAATGCAACTGGCACCGCGTGCGGGTCTACACCCTCAGCATCCTGATCATGATCACGATGTGGTTCTGCGCGATCATGCTCGAAATCCGCTTCCATCCGATCCGGATGGTCAACCGGGCCTTGGCCGAGCTTCCATATCCGAGCAGCGCCGGTGACGCGCATTGGATCAATCGCCGCACCCTGAAAGTCGATTACGTGAAGATAGGCAATTTCTTTTATGCCGATTCGCTCGTGGTCACCGCGAGCCCGTTCGGTCTCTGGCGGCATCACATTGCGAAACTTGAGGTCACTGGCGCGCAGCTCTACACGAAGGAACTCGCCGCTGCGTTGGAGAAGGGCAAGCCGTCCGAAGTCGATAACGAGACGTGGTTGAGCAAGTTGTTTGATGCGATTGCGGATACATTGACCGGATTTTCGAGTAACGGCCTCGACTGGGTCATCGGCCGGCTCGAAATCAGTCGCGGTACGATGATGCTCGATAACGTCATCAACGACACGGCGATTCCCGTCGGGCTGGGCGTGCGGCACCCCATTGTGCTCACCGGCCTGCACTTGGGCAAACCCGACTCCAGCCCGGAGATGGCGCAGGAGCGCACAGTGGAAATCAGCTCGGTGAACGTGACGTCGCCGTTCGATCCGCTTTCGCGGGTATTCTTCTTTCCCCTGATTCGAGTGACCTTCAGCTACACGGAAATCTGGCGCCATCACATCCAGCGCATCGACCTGATTCATCCGACGATGTATCTGGGCCAGGATTTGTTCTGGCTGACGAAGGAGCTCCGGGCCCAAAAGCCAAACGCAACTACAGGGGTCGGCGCACCGTGGCTGGTTTCGGAATTCAAGGTTGATTACGGTCGGCTCGCGGTCAACGCCTTCGGCCAGCCGGTGGTCCATTTCCCTTTCTTCATCCAGACGAAGGTCGACGACATCCGGCTTGATCAGCTCGACCAAATCAGCGTGAAGAGCTCGATCAATATCCAGAACCTGACGCAGGATTATCCCGACTACAAAGTCCGGATCAACAATCTGCGCGGCAAACTTTACCTCAGTTGGCCGCCGGCCAACGTCAACGCCAACAACGTCGTCAACCAGATCGAGATCAGCGAAATTTCCTGGAACGATATCCCCGCGACGAATGTCTCCACGACCGTCACCTTCGATCCCGACGGCGTCTACGGACGGTTGACGGGGGCGTGCGAAGGCGGCCAGCTTAGCGGCAATTTCGAGTTCTATTATACCAAGGGCTTCACCTGGAACGCCGATTTTTTCGCGGACAAGGTGAACTGCCAGCCCATCGCGGAGAAGCTCGCGGGCAAATACGCGGACCTCACCGGCGAACTCGACGGCCAGATCGCGGTGCAGGGCAAGGTGACGGAAATCCTGAAATGCCAGGGGCTGCTCGAGCTGCCGAACGCCGGCACGCTCAAGATCAAGTCGATGGAGGACCTGCTCAATCGCCTGCCGCCGGGCACGATCGCCCTCAAGCGCGACGCCCTGAAGCTCGTCATCGAGTCCTTCGAGACCTATCCGTACGACAGCGGAAAGCTCACGCTCAACTACACGCCGGCGGGAGGCACGAGCGTGCTGCGGCTGGACGGTCCGCGCGGCTCGCGCAACTTCGAGGTCGTGCTGCATCCTTACGACCAGTCCGCCCGGTGAACGCTCCCGGCGCCTTTTCGTCGGACCGGTGGTTTCTTATTTCGCTCCGGAATCCTGCACTTTTAGGAGATTCAGAAGTAGCAGGAGAATGCAGGTGAATGCCAACATCGCCCGCCGCCCGAACTGAAAAAGACGCCTGTTCTGTTTTTCGCTCTTTTATCTGGCGCTCAGCAGGGCTCTCTTCGCGATCTTCTCCGCCTCCGCGACAAGCAGGGAGAGTTTCAGGCCCAGGGCCCTGGCGATCCTCTCGGCCACGTTGATGCCAGGGACGCGCTGCCCTCTTTCCAGCAGGCCAATGTACGTCGGGTGGACATCGGCTTTTTCGGCCAATGACTCTTGCGAGAGCTTCTTGGCGAGTCGGTGCTTTTTGACCAATGGCCCGAAAGTTGAGGATAGTCCTTGCCGTGGCACGACTAAGCCTTGCAAGTCTCCCTACACCGGAACCACAGACAATAGTCTTGCCATCATGGTTATTCGGATCGAGCATGGAGGGGACAATGAGACGCCGCTTGACACTCAAGAGACGGTTATTACCCTAACTAATACTTGGTGCGCCTGCGACTCTCAAACGCAGTTACGTCATGGCGAATATTTTTGATCGAAAGAAATCAGGAAAGGCCATCATGGAACAAATCCCATTCAGTGACCGTCTTTATGCCATCTCGATAAGTCCTGCTCAGATTATAATTAAGAAATCGCATTCTCTTGTTGCCATATTGGTTTTGACGGCATTTTTCTCTACCCACCCTTTTCTGAGAGCGCAGACCGTTACCTACACCACGCTTGATCCACCCGGAAGTACCTACACTCAGGTCACAGCCATTTCCGGCAGTAACGTGGTGGGGTATTATACTGACAGCAGCAAGGTTACTCATGGGTTTATCTATAATGGCAGCGCCTACGCAACGCTTGATCCGCCAGGAAGTACTTATACTCAGGCCAACGGTATTTCCGGCAATAACGTTGTAGGCTTCTATTTCGACGCGGACGGGGGCCGCAGTGGTTTTCTTTACAACGGCAGCACGTATACCATA
Organism: Bryobacterales bacterium; assembly: GCA_963764105.1. Taxonomy (GTDB): domain Bacteria; phylum Acidobacteriota; class Terriglobia; order Bryobacterales; family Bryobacteraceae; genus Bog-105. The sequence goes on along the minus strand of CAVXRP010000011.1, from coordinate 141,774 downwards.
CTTGATCCTGGCGGGACCAGCAATGAGGCCACAGCCGTATGCGGTAATAATGTTGTGGGATTTTACGACGCAAATGGCTTCATGCAGGGTTTTCTGTACAACAGCGGCACCTACACCATCCTTTCATTCCCTGGTAGCGCTTACACTGGGGCCACCGCAGTCTCAGGCAATAACATCGTGGGAACTTATTCCGGTAACACTGGAGGAGATAAAGGTTTTCAGTATGTGGGGGGCAACTATTCCGAGATATTTGTCACTGGAAGTACTTCAGTCACGCCCACTGGCATTTCCAGCAATAATGTTGTAGGCTATTATACTGACAGTAAAATGGTTTGTCATGGTTTTCTCTACAGCGATCCGATGGCCACGCTTGATCCGCCGGGCAGCACCATGACTAGGCCACGGGCATCTCCAGCAATAACGTTGTAGGTTATTATTCTGACATCAGCAAGGTTACTCATGGTTTTCTATATTGCGGCACCTACGAGACGCTTGATCCGCCAGGAAGTACCTACACTCAGGCCAACGCCGTCTCCGGCAACACGGTGGTGGGGTATTATACTGACAGCAGCAAGGTTACTCATGGTTTTCTAGCAACTCTCAACAAGGCCACGGCCACGGTAACTCTAGGCGGACTTGCCGCCATCTACGATGGCACGGCCAAAGTGGCCACGGCGACAACCAACCCACCCAGCCTTAACGTCACGTTTACTTACAATGGCAGTTCCACAGCTCCTACCGCCGCAGGGAGCTACACGGTGGTGGGAACAATCAACGATCCCAACTACCAAGGTAGCGCCACCGGCACGTTTGTGATTAGCCAGGCTATGGCCACGGTAACTCTAGGCGGACTTGCCGCCATCTACGACGGCACGGCTAAAGTAGCCACGGCGACAACCAACCCACCCAGCCTTAACGTCACGTTCACTTACAATGGCAGTTCCACTGCTCCCACTGCCGCAGGGAGCTACACGGTGGTGGGAACAATCAACGATCCCAACTACTATCAAATTAGCAGCACCGGAACACTCGTTATCTTACCAGGGTTCTCCTACACCACGATTGATCCGCCGGGCAGTATTAGCACACCCGATTACGGGGTTGGCAACGGCGTTCAAGTAACCGGCGTATCCGGTGGTAACGTAGTGGGTTATTATTCCGATAAAAGCAGTTATGTAACCCACGGTTTTCTGTACAACAGCGGCACCTATACAACAATTGATCCGCAAGGCACCGCTTACAATAGTGCTGCCAATGGCGTCTCAGGCAATAACGTGGTGGGGTATTATGAAGACAGCAGCGGTGTCTCTCATGGTTTTCTATACAATAGTGGCACCTACACCACAATTGATCCTCCAGGCACGGCAGGCACGGTTGCCATAGGCATCTCCGGGAATAATGTGGTGGGGTATTATTCTGACAGCAGCAAGGTTACTCATGGTTTTCTCTACAGCGGCACATACACCACGATTGACCCGCCAGGCAGTACATATAACCAAACTCATATCACCGGCGTTTCCGGTAGTAATGTAGTGGGGTATTATGAAGACAGCAGCGGTGTCTGGCTTGGTTTTCTATACAATGGAGGTACCTACACCACAATAGATCCTCCGGGCACTAGCGGATCAGCCGGTTACGGTTCACAAGTAACCGGCGTTTGCGGTAACAATGTGGTGGGATATTACACGGACACAAACAGTTACATGCACGGTTTTCTTTACAACGGCAGCACCTACACCACGATTTACCTGCCAGGAACTATCGAGGTAGCTGGTTACGGTTCCCAAGCAACCGGCATTGATGGCAACAATGTGGTCGGATATTACACGGACAAATACGGTTACACGCATGGTTATCTTTACAACGGCAGCACCTTTACCACAATTGATCCAGGCACCCCTTACGGTACTGCACCCAGCTGCGTCTCAGGCAATAATGTGGCAGGTAAGTATAACAGCAACGGCGTCCAACTGGGTTTTGTGACAACTTTCATCAAAGCTACGGCTACGATGACTCTGGGTAATCTTGTCACCGTCTACAACGGCTCTCCTCAAGCGGCTACGGCCACTACTAATCCATCGGGCCTGAACGTCACATTCACCTATAATGGCAGTAGCACGCCCCCGACGAATGCAGGGAGCTACACGGTTCTTGGCACGATCAGCGATCCCAGCTATCAGGGAAGCGCCACAGGTACGCTCGTAATTTCCGCGACTTTCGGCCAATGGGAGTCGTTCTACGGCTTCACTGGCGGACTCACCGACACCCCTGAAAAAGACAGTGTTCCCAACCTGCTCAAATACGTCTACGACATCAATCCGTCCGGTCCCATGAACGGCTTGGACCGGGCCGCATTGCCGACCGTTGGCATCGACACGACGACCACCCCTGGCACTCAATATCTTACACTGACCTACCGCCAGTATGCGGCGTTAACCGATGTGACCATCAACGTCCAGACCTCCTCCGACTTGCAGAATTGGTCAACCGTAAATCCTCCCGCCCTTTTCAAGCAAGTGAGCACCGATTCAATAACCGGCGATCCGATCATGGAAGTTGGAGTCAAACTCACTGGAGCGAAGCAGCAATTCATCCGGTTGAACGTCACCCAGCCTTGAAGCGGCGGAGTATCTCAGGTAATTACTTCAATGCCATTTTTATTGGGGAGGCGTCTCATCACCACTCGGCGGAACATTACTGTAACTTCTAGCTTCCGATTCAGTTATTTTGATAGGATCGGTCATCTGTATTGTGGCACCAGGGTAGTATTTTTTGAGATGGAGTGAGAAATCTTTTAATATTCCGCTGAGAGAGTCTCTGGGACGTTCCACCCATTTTGTCCAACCATATCGAAGATCGAATAACCCGCTTGCCATTTCCACAAACACGGCCGTGCATGGCTTGGCATCGATTGTGAAACGCAGTAAGTAATTTTGCTTCGGGAGCAAGCCTTTTGTTTTCACTATAAAGGGTTGTTGCAGAATCATATTGAGTTGTCAAGGGCGGCTCGTTCGCTTCACAGTTACCTGTACGGCCCTCGTCGGCAAAAGGGATTTCATGTCTCTTGCATAGACTGCGTGGGATGTCCAACCCAAGATCGCTATCAATTCGACTGCCAGGCTTTCTTTGGGCTTCTTTGAGTAAGGGAAGGCATTGCCAAAGTCCTGTTCTAACTGTTTAAGAAAAGCAAGGGTATCTTTGTGCGGTTTTTCATCTTCATAATGCATACAGTGATTACGTCCATGACAAACTATGTCACGGAGATGCTGGCTGCCAATTGATCTTCCTAGCGGCTGGTCTTTCGGTGAAGATTGACGTTGGGCTATACTAAGGGTTTGTCTTGCCATCTGAATTAGCGAGCTACACAGAACTACTTGTGAGGTTTTGATTATCTGCACACCGTAGAAATAGTCGAAGTCCTTTCGCCCCATCATCCTTGCTTTCATTTTGTAAGCTGCTGAAGTCTTCATCAATATCTCGCTGTTGGAACCCATGGAAGATGATTTTGCAATCTCTCTCTTCCACTTTATGTATTGACAATCCAAATTCTTGTAACTTAGATTTTGCTCGTTTATAAGCAAAACGAGTTTTTTCGCGATATCTTGTGTTAAATGGTAAAACAGCGTCATATGAGGGAAAGCTTATCATGCCTAAGAGACCGCGTCATTGAGGTGTTGGATTCAATTTCGTAGGGGAAAAGGTTTTTCCCTTCGCGCCTATTGGCATACGGCGCTACCCATTTTAGCGGGAAGCGTCCCGCAACGCGCTCTCTGCACCCTGGCACTGCGCCGTCTCGCTTTGGGATGCCTCAGATACCTATCCCACTTAGGCGAAACCGGCCTTCGCGCGATTAAACAGCAGGGACCAAAAAGCAGATTCCGAAAACAGCGATGGACAACAAAATGACCGCCGGAATGAAGGTCCATAGGTAGGCATTCCGGCCCAGGAGAGGTTCTTCGCTTTTTTCAGAAATGTTGCGCATGACCTTACCTTGGGTATCGGCAAGTGAAGCCTTTTCCTGAGCTGTTTTCCCGAGGGTGGGACTCCCGCGCCCAATGGCATGGGCGATCAATGCCCCCACGGCGGGGAACTCATGACGCGTTGCGCACGAGGCGGACGTAGTTGTAGATGCGAATGACGTCGCCTTGCGGGCCGCGGCCATGCGGGAAATTCTGCGGGTCTCCGGCTTTGGGATCGCTGCGTTGCGCGCCCGCGCCATGAACATCGAGTAACTGGTAAGTCGCCGGAACCGTCGGCGGCGGCGGCGGGCCGAAATCCGGGCGGAGGCGCCTTGTCCCGGCCCACCGAAAGGCGGGTCCGCCCTCGGGCATGCGGCCGCATCCAGCCGGTCGCGCGGCCAAAGGCGATGTAGACGGCGGCGCCGCCTTGCCGGTCGGGCGGGCCGCCAACGTGCGTCGTGCTGGTCCAGAAATAGGGATACTCGCCATCACTGAGTTGTGTGACCTGGAAGAGGGGCGAGATCGCGGGTGACTGCGTTACGGCGGGCGCGCGCGTGTAGTCCACAATGCTCTGCAGTTCCTTGGCGTTGGGCAGCCGCCAGTCGGAATGGCCGGACAATTTGCAATTGGCGGCGCAGGCGAGGGCTTGCTCCCAGTTCATGCCCCTGCCGCTGTCGGCCTGTTGCCACATCAGGCCGGTGGCGCGGTCGGTGATGGTGCCGTCGCCGTTGTCCTGAAAATCGTTTTTGCCGTAGTTCGGGTTGCCGCGGACGCAGATCGCAAAGAACGTCTTCTCCCGCCTGCCGGGCATCGTCGTGCCGTAGCCCTTGATGCGGCCATCGGCAAAATTCACGCCGAACATCTGGTTCGGGTTGGCAACATACAAGGTGCTGGTGGCCCATTGCGAATCAATGGTGCGTTCGCCGGCGCGGACGTCGCCGTAGGCGAACTTGAAATATTTCGTGTCGATGAACGGCGTCAGGCGGGACGTGTCCGCGACATCGGGCCCGCTGACATCGACGCCGCTGAACATGATGAGCGAATACAGTTCCTTGATCGTCGGCAGCCGCCAGTCGTTGAACCCGCCGAATTTTGCGGCGTTGAGTTTGGCCGGGAGCGCCCGGGCCTGCTTCGAACGTCAGCTTGTCGCTGCTGCCAAGCGCGCCGTCGCCGTTGGTGTGCGGGCTGCGCTGCCAGGTCAGCCCGGTATTGTTGTCCTGGACCGTCAGGCCGTCGGCGCTGAGCGTGTAGCTGGGCGCGCGGCCCGGAAGCTGCGCGTCCTGCCCGTAGAACGGCTGCCCGGGTTGCGGCGGCGCGATCTCTTCCGTGTCATCGTAACACTTCGTCTGGCCGGTGCCGACGATTGGGTAGGGTGGCGCGGCGCGAAGCGAAGCCAGCGGAAGGCTCCCGCCAGCAGGCCCAGGACCCGCACCTGGGCATTCCCACGCCGCCTTGGCGGAAGGGCAAAGGTCAGGCTCATCTCAGCGAATTTTCATCCCAAGACAAAAAAAGGTCAATGGGCTTCGTTCCCGGCTTGGTTAATCTCGCCAACGTTCCCTTTGCCCGTTTAATTAGCTTCATAAGCAAGGTCATCGTGCAGGACGCGGAGATTCTTGGAGGCGAGCCCGTCTTCAAGGGAACCCGCGTGCCGGTGAAGAGCCTTTTTGACCATCTGGAAGCGGGCGATTCCATTGAGGATTTCCTCGACGGCTTCCCCAGCGTCAAGCGCGAGCAGGTTATCACCCTGCTGGAAGAGTCCGGCACTGTTGAGTGAACAGCTTGGCCGCAACAGATCGGGCTCTCCGCATGGGCAGGGCACGGCCCACCCCGAATCTCCTCTGGCCTAACGACGGCAAATCGTTAAAATGCTTTTGTGGCCGCCGACGCGAATCCTGAGTCCTCCCCGGTTTTTGATCCGCAAACCTGGGTCGATCTGCTCACCGTCGCGACCCTGAAAAACGATCTCTTCAGCGCCCGCACGCTGATGGTCATCCACGAGGGCATCGAAAAACTGGCCAAGGCCCGCGCCGTGCCGGGCAACCTCATCACGCTCACGGAGGCCCACGTGAAGCTCTTCGATCGTCTGCGCCGCTCCTTCAACAATCCCAACCTGCTCAAGGAGGCCGGGGTTGCGCATCTCGAGCACTTCCGCCTGCCTGACAGCGCGCTGAAACATTTCGACCTCGCGCGCCAGTTCGCGCCGACCGATCGCGACCTCGAGCAACTTCAGGTCGCCGCCGCGCTGGCCATCGCCCGCAACGTCACCGACAAATTCGGCCACAGCGGCATCGACGAGGCCGCCCCGCCCCAGCCCGAGGTCGGCGCCATGCTGCGCAAGACGAGCAAGCTGGCCCACGTCGTCGAGGCGCGCGAGCATCTCGACGAATCGGCCGACGAACTCGGCCGCAAGCAGGAAGACCTCCGCAAGACCGTCGGCCTGGACGAAGCCGCCGCCATCGCCGCCGCCGATTATCGCCCGGCCCTCGCGCGGGCGCAGGGTTTCCTCGTCCATGCCGATTTTGCCGGCGCGGTCGCGGCGCTCGAGGAGGCGCGGCGAATGGGCGCGCCCAAGGAGGAATTGCAGTCCGGCTATGCGCAGACGGGCCTCGCGGCTTACGATCTGGGCCATCTTCGAGGCTGCGCTGGGGGCCTTTGAGCGCGTGCGCGACCTCGAGCCCCGAATCGGTCGAGGGCTGGTTCAACTGCGGTCTCGTTTACCAGAAAATGGGCCGGCTCGATGACGCGCTTGCCTCATACCAGCAGGCGGTCAAGATCGCGCCCGATAATCCCAAGACGTGGTGCAATCTCAGCTCCGTCTGGTTCGAGAAGGGCAACCCCGAGGCGGAGAAGGCGGCGCGGGAATGCATTCGCCTGAAGGAAGATTACGCGCGCGCGTGGGACAACCTCGCCTCGGCCCTCAGCGCGCTCAGCCGGCTGCCCGAGGCGGCCGAGGCCTGCCAGCAGGCCATCAAAATCCAGCCGGGCCTTCACTCCGCGTGGTTCAAGTACGGCGTCGTCAATTTCCAGCTCGACAACATGTTCATGGCGGTCGAGGCGTTCAACGTCGACCGAGGGCAATCCGACTTTTCGCCTACGTGCTCTATTATCTCGCCATGATCGCCGCGCGCCGGGGCGAAATCGAGATGGCGCTGGAAAAATTGGAGGACGCGCGCGTGGCCGATCCCGACAACGAGCTCGAAACCTCCGCCGTGAAGGAGATCGCCGCCGCCTACACCAAGGACGGCGATCACCAGTCGCCGCCGACCTCTTCAGCCAGATCACCGAGAAGTATCCCGAGGATTTTTCCGGCTGGCTCGCGCTCGGCACCGCCCTGCATCGCGCCGAGAAGCCCGATGGCGCGCGCGCGGCCTACCTGCGCGCGACCGAACTGCGCCCGGAAATCCCGCTGCCTGGCACAATCTCGGCCTGCTCGCCTCCGACCAGGGCAAACACGAGGAGGCGCGCGGCTATTTTCAGCGCGAAGTCGAACTCGCGCCCGAAGACGCCAAGGCTTGGTACGACCTCGGCGTCGCGCTGCAAAAGCTCGGCCAGGAAGACGAGGCCGCCGACGCCTTCGAGCACTCCGAAAGCCTGGTCAAGATCGCTCTCGCGCCGCAGCAGCGATCTCTCCGCCGCCCTCAGCATCGTCCGCCGCCTCAACCTCTCCGGCCGCATGCTTAAAACGGAATAGGACTTAGGGCCTGTTCACACTAAAATGATGGGGTTCCACCTTTATCCCGGAGGGATGACAGAGCTGTAGCCGGTGGTAAGCCTGCGGAGCGGGCGCCACCACCGGTTTGTGGCCAAAAAATAAACCCGTCCCTGAAGGGGTCGCAGAAGCTGGCATCCCTTCCGGGATGCTCTGGTTTTGGGGCCTTTTCCGGTGGTATCGCGCCCTGCGGGCGCTCAACCACCGGCTACGGCTCCGGCAAGCCTCCGGCTTGCTGCTGACCAATCGGCACTGCGATTTAGTGTGAACAGGCCCTAGGGGACGCGCCAGGACATCATTCGTCCTATCCGTCCCATCTGTCCTACCCCGCCATCTCCGTGACGCCGCACCATCCGGAGCCCCAGCGGCGATACGCAATGGACGGACCTGTGGGTGACGGTGCGAATCGCGTCCCTCGCCATCAGGAGCCTCAACGGGGCGAAACAAGCGCCCTCTCATCCACCCCAAAAAAGACCAGCCGCGCTGAGGGGTGGGTGATGACAAAGTCGAGACGAGCCTGACCGCTCCTGAGCCGCGTAACCCTGGTGCCGTCCTGAGTCCAAAACTTTTTACTGACTTTGTTGGTGGTGATGTGGGTATAGGCGCCGGCCGCTTCGGCAAAGAGGCAGATCACGCCCCGTCCGGTTTTGGCGTTGATTTTCTCGTGCACCTCCGGGCTCCCGCCGGTCACGCCGCAGCGCACGGGATCGCTTGCGGTGATGTCATCGCGCACCTGCTTATAGTAACCGAGAAGCTGGCCGAAGCGGGCAACGCCTTCTTTCGAGATGGCGGGTAAGTCGCCCCAGATGCCGTTTTGCCCGAGGATGAGCGAGGCGATGTTGATCAACTGCGACGCTTTCGGGATCGTCGGGCAGGTAGTGGGTGAGGAAGAGCACCGATGGAATCCACCTGATCGAAGTCAAGCGGCGCGCGGCAGATCCAGGCGCGGGCCGGCGCCGGGATAGACGAAGATGTTACCCCAAGTCTCCGGCGAAAATGTCACGGGATATCGTAGTTGCGGTAATAGGGGCCGTTGTTGATCGAGAAAGTATTTTCCGGCGGCCAGGAAGGCCAGGCCGACGCAGCGCCCGCCCTCGGTAATGTCGAAGTCGACGATGGCCTCGGGACATGCCCGGCACAAGCCGTCGACGACCCGCGGCATGTCACGGACGAGTTCAAAGGCGTAGCAGTCCGCGCGTTCCTTGGCGCGTGAGTGTTCTTGGCCGCCGTGCATGGCGCATGGGGATCGTCGCAGCCATATTGCCCGATCGCGTCCCACTTGAAATAGGTCACGCCTATTTCCCGGACAAGTCGGATGAGTTCATCGGCAAAGGCTTCGCCAGTAGCGGCTGACCAGGCACATGCGTATGGCTCTCCTCCGTTTCCCACGACCCGCGAGGGGCCCTGCAGCTTGCCCTGCCGCCATCACCCAGTCTGCCATGTGGCGCGCGAGAATCCGGCTGCTCGCGGCCGCAAACGGTGGGGCCAAACCACAGGCCGAGCTTCATGCCATAGCCGTCGAGCTTCTTTTTAATCCGCGGCCAGATGGGGGGAAAACCGCTGTAGATTCACCTCCCAATCGCCGGTTTTTTGGTACCACCCGGTATCGAGGACGAAAACGTCGATGCCCATGCGGTGCGCCACCTCGATTTCGGCCAGGATCCGCTCCTCGGTCATCGAGTCGAGAAATCTTCTGGTTCCACCACTTGTTTCGCTCCTGGTAATCCCACGTGTTGTAGAAAATCCAGGGCTTGCGGCTCGCCGCGTTCAGCGTCAGGTGACGCAGCACAAAGGTGCGGTAATGGGACGCCAGGTCGTTTCCCGTTCCCTTGATCGCCGCGAACTGAAACCAGAGCGTTTCATAGGGATGCTCCGCAGCAACGACCCGGTTGCGGTAGTAATTGCCCTTGACCGCGGATACCGTCGCGGAGCGGTCCGGGCCAGTCGGAACTGGACGAAGGCGTCCGGCGCCTGCGAGCCGTGTTCATAAGCGGCAGGACGCTTTCCCTTTCGCCCGAGGCGACGAGCAGCGGCCCCATCACGCCCAGCGACTCGGCGAAGGCGGAAGGAAGCACCTCGCGCTCGATCAGCCGGAAGCTGTGAATCGACTCGTCGAACTCGCTGAGGCGGATTTCCCGGCGGGCCTTCAAGCCTCTCATCGAGAAGCGGAAATAGTCCACCGCGTCGCGGCCCGCCTTTTTCGTCAGCGCAATCGGATGGCTGCTCTGGAGTTCGTACTTGAAGCGGATCACGGGATTGGCCGGGACGAGGCGAAAGGTCATCTGGAGCCGCAGCTCCTTGGCCTGGGCAAGGTCGCCAATAAAAACTGCCTCGACTGCCCCGTTGGCAAGCTTGCGGGGTTTGCCCGCGGACCGAATCTTTTTGAGGCTGGCCACTATCGGCTTGCCGTCGATCTCAAAAACCGGCGGAGCGAGGGCGATGCTCCGTCCGGTCGCTTTGATTTGATAGCGCCAGAGAGTGGCGGACGATTCCAGCAAATCGATGCGTCCGAATTGATGGGAAAGGGAGAGCGGTTTCATGCGGAACCCGAGAATCTGCCCATTCCAGGCGCCAGTAAAAGCAAAACCATCTCCCCGCCCGTCAGACGAAGACCGCAGAGCTTATGCTCCCCGCGTTTCATTCCTCGCTCCCAAGTCGCACTACTCCTCGCCCCCAAGTTGAACTTGGGAGCGTTACTTGATCCGCGCGAAGTTGTACTTCGTGCATTCTTCCCCGGGCACGCAAATCGGCAGTACAACTGCCTCGGCAATCGCGTTCCCAAGTTCAACTTGAGAACGAGAAAAAAAATTCTAGCTTACTGGTTATTGATGTCTTGCTGTACCTGTTCCTGTTGCAATCGCGCACGATTTTCATTCTGCAATTCAGCTAATGTCTTAAGCATCATAGGCTGACCGGGAGGAGTATTTTGTATGTCCTGTAGACGCTCCACTAATAGCTGATCTTTTGAAGGAACGTATCCTAAGCGCTGCTGTAGCCAGACCTTTACGCCTGCTCCGTCCATAACCTCTACCCCTCTTGGGATTCCATTTACGTCTATTCCATTCCTTACATCCCACCCTAAATAAATGTTTGTGAATCCTACTAGCAGGTACTTCCTATCATCTATCGCAAGCTCTTCCTTTATATTAACCCATATTTCCCAGATAGTGATTGATGTAGAGAATGAAATCTATATACTAGAAAACGTGATTCTCAGAGGAGAATATAGTAAATAGAAGGTCATGAAATGATTGCAAAACTAGCGAAATCAACGGGTGAAAGCAAAAAACAAGGTCTTGGAGTCGAATTTGACGGTCGGTTAAAGCTGGAATTTCATGGATCGAAGGTGACATCCGACGCGGGTTTACTCGCTTATCGAGAACTCGACGAGGCGTTGAATCTGACCACGATGGCACGCGATATCTTCACCGATCAACGCACAGGCAAGAACACCCAGCACTCGATGGTAGCACTTTTGAGGCAATCGGTTTTCAGTCGTCTGGCAGGATATGAGGACACCAATGACGCCGAGCGTCTCTCGGTTGATCCCGCCATGCGTTATGTGGTGGGCGGCAGGGCCTGCGAACATCAAGCGGCTTCGACCAGCCAGATGAGTCGATTTGAGACCGAGGTGCTGACCCAAACTGAAAATCTCATAGCCTTGAAAAAGATGCCGGGAATGTGGAATGAACGGCTTCATCAACACAAGACCGATGAAGGAGCTGGTTCTGGACATGGACAGCTCGGTGAGCGAAACCTACGGGGATCAGGAGGGCAGCGCCTACAACGGACATTTTGCCTGCACCTGTTATCATCCTTTATTCTGCTTCAACCAGTTTGGCGACGTGGAAGGCACGCTGCTGCGCGAAGGCAACGTGCATAGCGCCAAGGACTGGCAGGCCGTACTCGAACCGATTGTCGCCCGTTATCGCGGCCAAGAGATCGACTGCTACTTTCGGGGCGATGCCGCCTTTGCCAATCCAGACATCTATGAGTATCTGGAAGAGGAAGGCTTTTTGTATGCCATCCGACTTCCAGCCAATGACACCTTGAACAAAATGATTGAACCACTTACGGTTCGTCCGGTGGGAAGACCCCCTGAAAAACCTCAGGTGCGGTATAGGGACTTTGCCTATCAGGCCAAGAGTTGGAACTGTCCCCGCCGGGTGATTGCCAAAGTGGAATGGCACCGGGGGGAGTTGTTCCCTCGCATCGGATTCATCGTCACCAATCTGAGCCGGTCGGCAAAACGAGTGGTGCGTTTTTACAATCAGCGGGGGACGGCTGAACAGTGGATCAAGGAGGGGAAGAATGCCATAAGGTGGACACGGCTTTCCTGCCATGATTTCGTCGATAACGAGGTAAGATTATTGCTGTTCGTTCTGGCCTACAATCTGGGGAACTATCTTCGGCAGGCTGTGTTGCCCCGTTCGGTGAGTCACTGGACGTTGACGACTTTGCGGGAGAAACTGATCAAGATCGGTGCCAAGGTGGTGACTCATGCCCGCAGGGTCATCTTCCAGATGGCAGAGGTGGCGGTTCCACGGGAGTTGTTCCGAGCCATCCTTCAAAGCCATTGACCGCTTGCGATTGCCCGTCTCGGCCAGTGGATGAATGGAAAACCGCATGAAAAATCAGTTAAACACGGGTGAAGTGTCTCTGCGTTGGGCCAAGAAGTCCGACTCAGCGAGCGAAAATCGTCCAACAACGGGCCAATGTCACCAAATTGATACCTTTGGGATCTGGAAAAGGCTTGACAACGGCCAGCCTTGGCAAGAGTATTCCGAAAACGCCGCGAGAGAACCACTTAGAGACCGTGAACATCGAGTCAAATGGGAAATCCCGGCTTAAACGGACCACCGGCTCAACCCTGCTGGCCCGCAAACCAACCAACCTTCTCAAAGAAGCCGCCTTCAAGGTGCTGGCCTACGCCCTCAATCGTTAGTGGACTCCCGCAGCGCAAAGGCTTTTCAACAGAGCAAATGCAACACAACTTCCTACTCAGCTTTAAATTGTATCTTATAAATTTAATGTGCATATGGTTACATTGATTTGATTATTCATAAAGCGGTCTGGTGTAAAAAATATTGAATAAAAACATACCTATGTTAAGCATGTGTGATGAAGCCTAAATCAAGGCAAGTCCTTTCCACTCAAACTTCTTCTCCTTTTCGTTGCGGCTTTTACCTCCACGCCTGCTGGACGTTTAATTATCCTTTTGCAGTCCGTACTTGGACTGCCGCTGATTTTGAAGGGATGTTTACGTTTCTGCGTGAGTTCGGTTTTAATTTGGTCATGTTCTGGCCGCCTTTTGAGTCGACACCGGCACCTATTGGGAAAGCGGAACATCATCAGCTCCTTTTCTATCGCGACCTCGTTGAGCGGGCCCGGAGAAAAGGGCTCGAAGTTTGGGTTGCTCAAACTCCCAATTGCACGGTTCGTCCAGAAATCGCAGCCATCCCTGTCGAAGAAAGACATCTGTATCCCTATCGCGTTGACGTCCGTTTAGATGATTCGGCGGCTCGCGATGCTTATTTGGCCCATCGCAGTGAAATGCAGAAAATTCTCAATAATGCCGACGCCTATGTAACCATCGATGGAGACCCGGGCAGCTATCCTGACGCCAAGCCTCAAGCTTTCGTTGATGTTCTTCTAGCCGATCGGGCCAATATAGATCGGCACGGTACTCATCCCTCTACGCAGAAAATTATACCTTGGCTCTGGAGCGGTTGGGGCGCGGATTGGGAGAAAAACGGTTTGTGGAACGAGCCGATCGAGCTTTTAAATCGTCCCTTGCTTGAGGAAATCAAACGCGTCATGCGCGAGCCATGGGAGTTAATGCCCGGACGCAGTCACCGGGATGATTGGGCCAACGGACGAACCAACTTCGCCTTGGCCGAGGAAGCTGGCTTGATTTCACAATCAGTCCTCCTCACCTATGAACTGATTGAATTCGAGCCGACTCCGCCAGGTATAACCATCCAATTTGATCATATCCGGCGGGTGTTCCGTCAAGAAAAGGAATTGATAGCACGGGCGCGAGGAATTATGGGCAACGCCCAGCAGCCGATCACAGCTTTGCCCAATCTCTATTTCTTCGGCAGAGCTGCGCAAGATTGGACCTACCTTGAGCGCAGCGACGACGAAGTTTTGCGTGATCTGGCCAAGTTTCTGGGTGGGGATCCGGAGTTACTTATTCCGGCTTGGGATTGTCTCCGGCGCGGGCTCCAGGATATTCCCGACAATTTGCCCGAGCGACTCATCCAATCAACCTTGCAATCAGTCGTGGCGGCTCATCTTCCCGGGGGGCCTGCTTGTTATCTCAAAATTCTTGCCGCCTACGTCAAAGTCCGAACCTCCATACTTCAAGAATGTGAAGCCGTTTCTTCGGCAGGTTTTGAGGCTCACGCCGAAACGGTCTGCCAATGTCTCGCCCATGCGTATGAATGGTGGCTCTTGAACCGCTATGTTTATTCGGGCGACTCTGGATCGGGTTTTCGTCTAAAACATGTGCAAAGTGAACTCTTGGCTCCTCTGATAACCTGGCTTGCTGATTTCGATGGAGAGTCACCCATCGACGAGGGAGTGCAATTATTTGCCACGAAGATGAGAGCTCCAGAAGAGGACACTCAATTCCTAGCAACGGATTTGAGGACCAGTCTCACACCGTTGCGCAAAGAGACTCATGTGGCCATTTGATTTGATGAATCCCCAATTAATCTTGATCTTTCCGATTATGGGAATTGTAGCTTTTTTGCAGGCTTCAACGTACATCTGTTCCGCTGTGATGGGACTTATTCCAGATACATGCGTCTGTATCCATAGCAGGCGAGGATCAATTTTTAGTATGTATGAGTTTGGGAAAGCAGCATCTACACTAGGCAGTATATGTTTAGCTTCGTCTTTATCCTTACAGCCTGACAGGAATAGAGAAGCGATAATGACGAAGGATAAGACAAAGGGTAGTCTTGCGTTCATCTCGCCAATTAACAGAAATGTTTCATGGGACAAGTCAAGGAGAAAAGGGGCGGGCATGAATGGCGCTAAGATAAGGCGGTTTTAGGACGTTTGTTGCGGTGGGGCGAGGGTTTCATTTCGTGCCTCGGTTTATTGAGAAGCTGATAGTTTTTAGGTCTTCGTTTTTTGGCGCGGGGTTCGGCCCGACCTGGGCGCAAGGGCAGCGGATCAGCGGCGATGGCCTCCAACATGCGGCGGATGAGTTCGGCCTGCTTGCGCGGGGTCTTGGAGGAGGCGTGGATGGCCGCCGCCCAGTGGCGCAAGGTGTCGAGGGTGCCTTTGAAGCTGATGCGCTCCAGCACAACGTCGTGGAGGTGGGCGGCCTTTTGCATGAGGGCGCGCACGAGGTTGTAGGCGATCAAATGGATTTGGAGTTCCTTGTGGATCATGCCGGGGCTCTGGCAGCGCAGCACGTCGAGTTGGAGGATGGTTTTGATCTGGGCGAAGTGGAGTTCGATGGTCCAGCGCCGGGCGTAGAGTTCGCGGATGGCGTCGGCGGGATAAAGCGCGGCAGCGGTGAGCGTGGTGGCGATAAGCACGCTGCGGGTGCGAAAGCCGGGCGTTTCGACCACCACGCGGATAAGGCGCACGGACAGGGTTGGCGGCAATAACTCCCACTGGGCTGGCGTGACATGGAGAGGCGGCTTGGCCGGTTTGCTCCACTCCACGAGTTGATCGCCCGGCCCGAGTCGTTGGCCCCGGCGCAAATCAGCTTTACGCAGTTGATGCAGTCGCATGACCGTGTCCACCCCACGCTCCGACAGAGCCGCCATCGCCCCATAGGAGCAGAAGCCCCGATCTCCCAAAACAATGTCGCCCTTGGAGAGTCGATCCCACAAGGAGCGGAAAAGCAGGCTGTCATGGTGATGAAGATCGCCCACGCACTCCTCCAGCAACGCCCCGCTGGAAAGGGAAAAAAGCCCCATCATCTTGGCCACCGGAAAACCGCAGCCGCTTTGTTGTCCGCTGGGCTGCGGCCACACCGCCTGATTGGCCGCCGTATCGGGCATGGAAAAGCTCGTGCCGTCGATGATCTTCACCTCGCGCCCCTCCAGCCAACGCTCCTCCTTCAAGACCGTGCGTTCCAACTGCCAGGCCACCTGGCCGCGGATCAAACGCAGGGTGGAAAGATCGAGCCGTTGCCGGGCCTGAATATAGGCGCTATCGGTGATCGATGAGGCCGAGCGCAATTGGCCCCAGCGCCACCACGCCTCCACCCGCCGCACCACCTCGCGGCACGATGTTTTCGGACTCAAGGCCTGCGCCACAAAGGCCCAAAACGTCACCGGCGGCGGCAAGCTCCGGCGGCGACTGTTGATTCCCTTGTCGCTGCGTTCCAATAGGCGCTCGGCAAACAAATCGCCAAAGATCGCATAGAGATCTTCCAGGCTTTCGAGCCTCGATATAGAATCCAGCGCCGACTGGCCGCGGCGGCCAAAAAGTAACGCTCCAAACGGCTTGAAAAACGGGGTGGTAGATGTCATTTCCACCTCTGAGCAAGAGGCATTCCAATCGCAATTATTACTACTTAAAGTTCGCTTATCTTAGCGCCATTCATGCCCGTCCTCTTTTTCACACACTTCCCCCCCCCCCACAACCCTCTGTCCATTTTTTCGGGGCAGATTCAGAAACTCGGGAACGAGGAGCAATTCAATGGGCCGGGCCGGGGAGATACATCGCTGTCTCTAATTGAGCCAACAGACCAAAGGCGAACAGGACGAAAGTAACAATAAGAAGGGCAATGGCCAGATTCCGCCGGGCCCGTTTTTGTATCTCAAGCCGCCGACTCTGCCGATGGTGGAGGTATTCATCCCGACCAAAGAAGCAAGCACCAGAACGGCTCCGGACGCCAGATAGAGTGTGGTGGGACTCATATTTGTCGCTACCCAGAGGGGATTCTACCCTTAAGCCTTGAGCTTACGACGATGCCCAAAAAACAGCATTCCCAGCCCGCCTAGCAGCATCGCCCAAGTCGAGGGTTCGGGAACAGATGACGGGGCCCCATTCTGCGTATAGGTGAAGTTGTTTAGCAGCGGCGCACCTAGGCCAGCAAAATAGTAATTGTCCGCTTCCAATGTGAGTGAGGTGATGTTGTTGTAATTCAAGGTGAAATTCTCTGCAGGTGCATTGTAGACCCAAGACAGCCCTGCTCCCACTGACCCAAGATTTGTGGCTCCAGAGAATGCAGTAACGGACCATTGGGGATAAGTCTGAATATTCCCGGTAGGAGCACGATCAAAACTTATATCTGAAACCGGTTGTGAGAAATTCATAGTGAAGCTTACACCCTCATTATTACCAACATTTTGCTTTAAATATGGCGGAATGATACCTGCGCCATCGTTATCATATATGATAAGAGTTGTATTAGACGGATTGTTGTTGGTCAAGGTGATGCCGTAACCGGCGAAAAAGTTATCCAACGCTGTTCCCTCAACCGGGCCGTTGCTAAAATCGAGCGAATTGAAATCAATGGAGATCAATTGTGCGTGGGCTGCGCTGAACGAGCATAGGCCGAGGAGGGCGGCAAACAGTCCGCCGATTAATTTTTTGGAGGTGGAGTGGGGTGTTTTCATTTTCTTCCCTTTTGGGTTGGGTGATTTCCGAGGGTCGACAGCTTTATATGGGGTGGTTGGAAGCAATGGTTCATCAATGAGCGCTGCTAATCATGCGTCGATTTCTGACCAAAATCGGTTCAACATAAGCCCGACTTAAAATCAGACGGGGCGCATTACTTCAAGTAAGCAATGCTTATCGTGCTCGGTCCGAGCGATAAGTCAACCTCATTGTTTAATTCATTTGCAACATTTTGGTGACAGCCGGGCATCCCGGATGAGAGGCGGGAAGGCAGGTTTCGCAGAGAGGAGGTAGAGCAAGTTAATTAAAACGGTGTCCGCGGTTGCAGAAAAAACAGCGTGAAGAAGGCGTTGGAACCTTGGCCACAGTCAGAAGCCCCAACGGGGCGAAACTGGTAGCCCAGGGCATCGCCCTGGGTGGGCAGGGAATGGAATTCCAGCCCTGAAAGGGCGAAACAATGTGTCGCGCCCTTTCAGGGCTGGTCGCTAGTTGGTTTTTCCCGGGGCGTTGCCCCGGGCTCTCTTGTGTCGCCCCGTTGGGGCTCAATCGGCGACGGTCAGAGACCGCCGCTACAGGCCGACCTGATCGTTGACGGGGTTTGCTGCCGCTTGGGAACGAGGAGAAGGTGCTGCGACCCCTGCCGGGGTCGGAATCGTTTTATGGGCCACAAACCGGTGGTGGCGCCTGCTTCGCAGGCTTACCACCGGCTACAGTTCTGTCATCCCTCCGGAGACCTCTGCGAAAAGCTCTCTCTGCAAGTTCTGTCATCCTGAGCGAAGTCGAAGGATCAGTTCCGCACCTCGGTTCTCGCCTCGACTGAACTGATCCCTCGACAAGCTCGGGATGACGGAGAGCTAGTTTTTTGAGTTTTAGAGGTCTTCTCCGGGATAAAGGCAGGCCCCCATCACCTTAGTGTGAACAGGCCCTAACGCGAGATCAGTATCGGCATTCGCGGGCGGCCTGGGCGAAGGCGAGCAGATTCTCGGGCGCGCCGTGGAAGAAATGGTCCGAGGGCGCGAGGATGTAGCCGGCGTGATCCTTGGTCGCCTCGAAGCAATCGAAAACAAGCTGGCGCGCCGCCGCGGGGGTGCCGCGCTCGAAGCCGGCGTTTTGGTCGAATCCGCCGATAAAAAGAGGCGGTCGCCGACGCGGCGTGAGGCTTCGCGCAGGTCGCAGTCGCCACCCATGGAGCGCGGCGTCATCGTCTCGAGGCCGTGCGCGCCGTTTTGCGCGACGAGTTCGAGCAGGTGCATGAGGCCGCCGCAAAGGTGGTAGACGATTTTCAGTCCAACCGCGCGCAGGGCCGCGTGTTGGCGCTGATCGTAGGGCAGGCAGAATTCCTCGAACATCTTCGGGCTGATCACGGTGTTGGAACCGGCGCCGCCACCGGTCTCGACCATGTCGGCGGGCGTGCCCTGCCACATTTCGGTCACGCGCAAGGTGCGCTGCAGGATCGATTGGAGGGCATGATGCACAAACCCGGGCTCGTCCATGGCCAACATGATGGCGGGCTCGACATCGACGAGCATGCAGAAGCTTTGCCAGGGGCTTCCCTGTCCAGGGCTGAAGGGATGGCTGCGCACGATGCCTTTATCGCCCAGCTTGTCCCGCGCGGCCTGGATTTTCTCGAAATCGCCGCAACGGGAACCGGGCAGAATCGATCCCATAAGGCAAAATCGGCTTCGTTCTTGATGAGGTGTTCGGTCGTCCAACGGGTGATTTCATTGGAAGCCCCGGCGTGGTGGAGTTTGCCCTTGGGCGTCGTGATGGTCTCCTTCCAGCAACGATTGCCCTGCGGGTCCAGACCCAGGTCGCGGCGGTCTTTCTGCCACTGGGCGAGGTCGGATGGGCGTAGGTATAGTCGGGCGAGACGTAGATGGCGT
Source organism: Bryobacterales bacterium (assembly GCA_963764105.1). GTDB lineage: Bacteria > Acidobacteriota > Terriglobia > Bryobacterales > Bryobacteraceae > Bog-105. The sequence continues at coordinate 122,629 of CAVXRP010000011.1, read as the reverse complement.
AGTCCAGGCCGAACTTCGCGCAGGCTTCGTACCAGTCGATGCCGCCCAGGTAATGGTTCAGGTAATAGTCCATCCAGCCGTGACCTGGCAGGGAAGCCGGTCCGGGCGGCCGTTTTCCAGGGCGACGAGCATTCGTTCCCGCGAGGTCATAGGGTTGCCCTCCTGGCACGTGGCCGGTGGTTTTCATGGAGAAAGGCGGTTTTGACACCGATGCTACGCACCGCGCGGGAATTGGGCCAGCTTGGAGTACTGCGGCGGCGGGCTGATTTTTTTTACGGAAAAGGCGATGTTTTGTTGATATTTGTTGACTTAGCTGCTCTTTTTTCGCTAAAAAGCTCGTCCTCCCTCGGCGGGGCAGTTCGTCCGTCGAGTGAAAATACCCCAATCTTATGTCGACAAATATTAACTTATTCAACAAGAAAGAACCCGTTCCGCCCCTCGTTAAAATCCGCGAAGTTGCCCAGTTGCTCTCTGTTTCGCGCCACACGGTCCACAAACTGATCGACAGCGGCGACCTGAAGGCGCAGCCGATCAATCCCTCGAAGATAACGGCGAAGGGGAAGCGGCCGCGCCTTCACGTGCGCGTGACGCGGAACAGCCTTTGCAATTTCTATCGGGGCCGGTTCGGCCATCCGCTGGAGCGGGCGCTGGCGAACCCCTTTGCGATGGCCGCGTGAACGCGCCCGCGGTCCCCGCCCATCCGGCGCCGGCCGCGCCGGCGATCCGCTCGCGGGCGCAACTTGAGGCGTTGCTGGAAAACATCGCCGAGCTGCACCGCGAGCGCGAGGAGGAGTGGGGGCGCGCAGGAAACCGAGATCGCCGCCGTGCGCCAGCGTCATCGCGCCCAGTTGACCGAGCTGCAAATCTTCTCGCGCTCGAAACGAACTGGGCCGAGGCGTGGGCGCGCGACCACCGGGACGAATTTGGACCGGATGGCTCGCTCACCTCCGCCGCGCCTGACGATCGGTTTTCGCGCGGAGCTGCCGAGGATCGAGCGCGCGAGCCGGCGCTGGACGTGGTCGCGCATCGCGACGGCCCTGGCGGCGCTGCCGTGGGGCCGGCGCTACCTGCGCATCCCCGAGCCGGTGGTCGACCAGGAGGCGCTGGTGGCCGACCTGGGAAAACTTTCGCGCGAGGAACTCCGTGCCGCCGGCATGGAGGTCGTCGAAGGCGAGCACTTTTTCCTCACACCCCGCGCGGCGGACGAGTCCGCCGCGGAAAATTCCGAACCGGTGTGGCAGGAAGCGGCGTGAGCCGTTTCGTTGCCGCGCAAACAAAACTATCGGTCACATCGTTACGGGCGACTTCCTCTTCGCTCGCAATGCCGTGCCAGCGAAAGCAGGACAACTAGGTTGAGGCCTCTGTGCAGTCACCGAGTGCCGGCACCCCTGCCGGGGTGCGTTCGCTTTTTTGTTTTGTTCCGGTGGTGACGCTCGGTGCTGCGCACGGCAGTAACTCGCTCTACCACCGGCTACGGCTCTGTTATCCCTCCGGGATCATCAAGCAGTGACATTCGCAAGTCCCAAGTTGTCCGGGCCAACCTGAAAATAGCGCCCATTTTTTAACCTCAAACCTTAATCTCTCCATGAACTATTCCCTCCCCGCCAAATTTGCCCTCGAGTCGCTCCGGCTCGAAGCGGTCACGGTCTGCGTCGGCTTCGACGATATGCTGGACCTGACGCTGCCGCTGAATCATCCGCATCTCGACACGATGATCGTCGTGACGAGCCACGAGGATCGCGCGACGCAGCAGGTCGCGAAGAAGCACGGCGCGATCTGCGTGCAGACCGATCTCTTCACCAAAAACGGCCGCCACTTCAACAAGGGCGCGGCGATCAACGCCGGGTTCGGCCGCTTCCAGTACCACGGCTGGCGGCTGCATCTCGACTCGGACATCATCCTGCCGGACAATTTCCGGCGCGTGCTCTTCAACCACACGCATCTCGACCCGAACTCGATCTATGGCGCGGACCGGATCGACGTGATCGGCCGCGACGAGCTGCGGCAATTGCGCGACGCAGTGGCAGAAATCGCCGCAGGCGGCGTGGAGTTTCCTGCTCGATCCGGTGCACGAGCGCGACATCGGCGCGCGCTACGTGGACACGCTGCGCGGTTATGTGCCGATCGGCTTTTTCCAGCTCTGGCACGCGAGCGCGCAGAAGGATTATCCGTGGTCGCTCGGCACGGCGCAGCACGATGATGTGCTCTTCGCCGAGCAATGGCCGCGCGGCAACCGCGTTCATCTCCCGACGGTGATTTGCTATCATCTCTGCGCGCCAGCCACCGAAGCTGGGCGAGAATTGGGACGGGAAACGCGCGCAGCCGAGGATGGGGTGAGGCGGAATTGGTTTGGAGGGACAACCTACGGCTAGATAATGATTAATAATGATTGAAAGGATTATTCAGAGCAAAATGGACCGTTCCCTTCATCAAAATCGTTATAATCATTATCTAAATTCGTTACCCCTCGGTCGGGGCGTCGGGGGTGCGGAGGATGAGTTGGTAAAGCGAGGTCGAGCCAGCGGCCGAACTTGTAGGCGGCCTGCCGGATGGCGCCGCACGAGGTGAAGCCGAAGGAGCGATGGAAGCGGATGCTGGCCTCGTTGGAGGCGTCGATGGCGCCGATGAGCACGTGCAGGTGCTGCGCCTGCGCGGTGTCGATCAGCGCGCGCATGAGCACCTTGCCGAATCCCTGCCCGCGCAGCGAGCGCTCCACGTAGACCGAATGCTCGACGGTGTATTTGAAGGCGGAAAAAGGGCGGAACGGTCCGTAGGTGGCGAAGCCGGCCAGCGCGCCGCCGGTGGTCTCGATGCCGAGCACGGGAAAATTTTCGTCGCGCTTGTGCTCGAACCATTGCTGGATCATGCCCGGCGTGCGCGGCCCGTAATCGTAGATCGCGGTCGAGTTGAGGATGGCGTCGTTAAGAATATCCCGGATGGCCGGCAGGTGCCGCTCGTTGCATTCGATGACCGGGGCGATGATTTTCATCGCATCTCCCCGCGTTCTTCCTGGATCAATTGCAGGAAGATGTCCTCGAGCGAACCGGCGGCCTGGCCGGAATGGGAGCGCAGTTGCGCCATGGTGCCCTCGGCGATGAGGCGACCGCCGCTCATGATGCCGATGCGCTCGGCCAGCCGCTCGGCGACCTCGAGGATGTGGGTGGTGAGGATGACCGAGCCGCCCGCGCGCAGGAACTCGAGCAGGATGTCCTTGACCAGCCGCGCGGCGGAGGCGTCGAGCCCGGTGAGCGGCTCGTCGAGCAGGAGCAGCTTGGGCTCGTGGATGAGCCCGCTGGCCAGCGCGACTTTTTGTTTCATGCCGCGCGAGTAGGATTCGATCCACTCATGCCGGCGGTCCCAGAGGCCGAGGCGTTCGAGCAGGTGCTGCGCGCGCCGGCGGGCGAGGGACCGGCTCGACGTTCCAGAGTGCGGCGACGAATTCGAGATGCTCCATCGGGTTGAGCTTGCCGTAGAGGACGGGGTCGTCGGGGATGTAGGCGAGCGGCTGCTTGGCGCGCTGCGGCTCGGCGACGGCGTCGAGGCCGCAGACGCGAATCTCGCCCGCGTCGGGCCGGATGAGGCCGGAGATCACGCGCAGGGTGGTGGTCTTGCCCGCGCCGTTGACGCCGAGGAAGCCGTAGAGCATGCCGACCGGCACGCGGAGGCTCAGGCCGTCGACGGCGGTCTTGGGCCCGAAGCGTTTGACGAGGCCGCGTGATCGCGCAGGCGTATTCCATCCATCCCAAGGGACAGGATATCGGGTGGGTTGTCAAAGGCGGGTTCGCGGCGGGCTATGGCTTCGCGGGCGGCCGTTCGTGGAGGCCGCCGCGGCGGCGTTGGTCGAGATCAGATCCCACGGCGTGGGAACGGCGGCGCAAGGGGAACCGGGGGTCGCGGCGGCGCCGGCGGAGTAGCCGCGGCGGGTGCAGGCGGCGGCCTGGATTTCATCGCATCGGCCATCTGGGGCGAAGTGAAGATGAGTATTTTCTTGTCCTTGTCGTAGAGCACCGTCGCCTGGTCGGCGCGGGTCCATTGCAGGCAGGTGGGATCGGTGCTGGCGGCGGGGATCCACGGCGTGGAGGCGTCGGCGTCCATGATGGTTTTCATCTCGGCATCCGTGAACGCGCTCTTGTCTTTCTTGGTCACGCGCGCGCCGACCTCGACCGTATCACTGAGAAAAACGAGCAACTGGTAGGGGCCGGCGATGAAGACCATCGTGCCGAACGGGTTTTTCGCGCCAGCCTCGGAAAAGGCCATCGGCTTGCCGTAGCGCTTGACGCAATCGACCACGCTTTCGCCGAGGTTCGCGCGCGCGGGCAGCGCCAGCGGCAGGAGAAGGACGAGGGCGAGGCGAAACATGGATCGCACCTCGTTATAGAGAAGCGCGTTTCAGCCCGCGAGCTTCCTTTTGGCCCCGCGCTTGAAGTCGCGCCATTCTTTCAGGCTGCGCTTGTGCATCTGCCGCGCCACGCCCAGAAGCCAGTCGTCCGGCAGCTCGGCCAACGCGGCGCGCAGGCGCTTGCGGCCCTTGGGCGTGCCGAGGTGGATATTGGCGGTCTCGCGGCCCATGGCGATGCAGGAGCGCGGCGAGGTCTTCGTGATGGACGAGTTCCTCGATGTCGATGCGGCTGCAATCGGGGCCCGAGCCGGCGCACCAGCCAGCCCCGCCGGACTTCCCACCACGGATCGGCGCAGCGCACGGCCGACGCGGACGGTTTTCTCCAGCCAGGGATTGCCCTCGCCGGCGCGGTCACCCTTGCCCAGAGGCCCGCCGAGGCGGAGGGCGCGACTTCCTTGACCTCGCGCGCCATCGTGCCGCCCTGCCAATCGCGCCAGGCCAGGAAGCGCTGCCGGCCCAGGCTGCCGAGGCCTTTCGGAGTTTTGTGAGCACGCGATATGTGGCCTCGGCGCCCTTCTGGATAGCATATTCGCGAAGGCCTTGCGCGCCGGAGGCCGGCAAGCGCCGCGCATGCGGCGCCGACTTGGCCTTCGAGCCGTCTCCCAAAAGGCCGCGGGCTGACGGAAATCCTGGATGGCCATGCGGCGCAGCTCGGGATTGGATCTCCATCAGACAAACGGTTCGCCTCCCGCTCGATCTCAGCGCGGTAGCCGTCGGCGATTCTGCGGCGCAAATTTCCGCCGGGCCTGAGGTTGAAACCGCGCGACGCTATCGGCGGCCAGCAGCGCGCTGACGGCCAGACGCACGAGATCGTTGGTAAAGGCCATCGGGTGGGCCTCGTCGAAATCGTTGACGCCCCAGACAGACCGGCCTTCGGCATCGCGCCATGTGCCGAAATTCTCGATATGGAGATCGCCGACGGCGTAGACCTCGGCCGCGCGCGCCAGTTTGCGGGCATTGCTCGGCCAAATTTGCGCCCAGCGGTAGTAAGTGGCGCGAAAGAACAGAAACGGGTCGGCGCGCATCTGCTCATGCTTGTAGGCGATGTCGCGGCGGACGATGGCGATCCGGCCCTTCAGCCAAGCTTCGAACTTGCGCGTTGCTTCGACGATGTCCATGGCCCTGAGTTTGCCATGAGACGGGCAAACTGCACGGCGAAAGTGCGCAGAAAAGGAAAGAAGCGCTCGCGCGAAATTTGAAAGTGTAACTTGATTCTAAAAATTGTGTTATTCATGGAATTGGCACACAAATATCATTAATTTGTAAGTAACTAAAGGAAAGCATATTATAATTGCAATGTTTTTAGAAAAGGCCCAAAAGTGTCAAAAACAGGCAATATATGCCTATCCATAGCTTGAAAATGCCATTCTGGAACTCAAATTTTTTCTAACAACAGCGCATAATCTTCCTATTTTTCTGTTGACGCTGCGCCAAAATTCGCCTACTTCTCGATTATAGCAACGAAGAAAAAAGCACCTATGACCCTCGAAATCCTTGCCGCATTCGTCGGAGTTTTTGGCACACTCCAGATTCTCTCCTTTCTCCTGACGAACTTGGAATCCGCCGCCAAGCAGATCGAGGGTCGCTCCACGTGGACCGCCCCCGACGGCACCGTCTTCGAAGAGTTCGCGGTCAGCGAGCTTGAGAATTCGCAGATCATGAAAAAGCGGGACTTCGAAGTTTCGCGCACCGAGGCGATCATGGCCACCCACTTCGCCGGCGTTGAGGCCAACAGCTAAATTTTTTCTCCTCCCATCAGCCAGCGCGACCCACCGGTTGCGCTGACTTTTTTGTGCACTTGAAATGCCGTTGTTTTTTGGTGCGATCACGTTCAGCTTTGGGGGCATGAAGCGCAAACAATTTGTCCGGCCTGTTGAATCGCTTGCGTTTTGGCTGCACCCGCGCTCCCGTAGACTTGCGCCAACGTCAGTATCGGTTCGACAGCATTCCCCACCGGCTCGGGCACGATGCCAAGGGTCGTGAGTTCCTGCTCGCTCTGGTCGGTAACGGGATCTTTAAAGCCGGTCGGATCGGGCGAAGGTTGCGGCTGCGCAAAAATCGGCTGTCCGGTGCTCGAGCCGCTCCCGCTCGACACCGGACCGACAGGATTGCTCGGTTTCGTGGGTTTCTTTTTGGTTTTCTTGGCTGGTTTGGAGGTTTTCTTCTTGGCCATCTGTCTCATCGTGATGCGTCAGAAGTCGATTGTGTTGCTCATTGTTGCTTATAAAAGGAAACTAGCGGGTCGATATCACGCCAGCCCGCTCCTCTAGCCGTACGAGGCGTTCCTTTACGTTGCCGACGTTTTCGTCAAGTTTATCCAGACGTATTTCGATCCGGTCGAGTCGCCGGGCAATGTCGTCCAGGCGTTTATTACTGCTAATTAGGGCAAAGACAGCAGTACCTGTGGGTCCGCCTGCCGCGATGAGCGCCACAATAATCGTGATCCATTGATTGCTGTCGAAATGCATCACTTACCATTATATTTATTGGGGACGGTTGAGCATACGATCTTCAAGTAAAGAAGGACGCTTCAGCCAGATCGTCACTCTCCTGAAGGAAAATTCCCATCAACGCTAAGATTGTGGGCATGCCTGCTGCAGCCGAGCGAATTCTTATTTCCGCGGAGCAAATTCAAAAGCGCGTGCACGAGATGGCGGCGCAGATTGAGCGCGATTATCCGGAAGGCCCTATTTACATCGTTTCTATCCTGAAAGGGGCATTCATTTTTGTGGCCGATCTGGTGCGGGCCCTGAAACGCTCTTCGGTGCGCATTGAGTTTATGGCGATTTCCAGCTATGGCAATCAGAAGACGAGCTCCGGCCAAGTGAAGGTGACGCGCGATTTGGACGTCAATATCGAAGGCCAGCAAGTTTTGATTGTGGAAGACATCATCGACAGCGGTGTCACCCTGAGCTATTTAAAGCGTCTGCTGGAACAGCGGCATCCGAAATCGCTTGCCATCGCGACGCTACTGGATAAGCCGGAGCGGCGATTGGCGCACGTGGATGTGAAATATATTGGCTTCCAAATTCCGGACGAGTTTGTGGTTGGGTATGGCCTGGACTATGCAGAAGACTACCGCAACTTGGGAGATATCAGGGTCTTGACGCCCTAGCGGTTTAAAGGGTATTCCTGCACCCAATGGAAACCGCGATTGCCCAGAAGGAATTGGTTGCGATCCATCTCTTCGAGTTGCATGTGAACCTTGTGGCCGTCTAGCAATCCATCGAGGACCAGTTGGCCGGGCGCCGGCTGCTGAAATGCGAGATTGGCTTGCGCATTTTTTTCATGGCTGCGGGTGAGTTCGAGAGTCTTGGCATCCATTTTGAGTGAGACGTTGTAATGGGTGAACTCGCCGTTCATGCGCTGCACTGTCATCCTTTCGGGAAAGTCGAAAACGGCATTGCGCCATAGATCGGCGTCGGTGAGCAGAAGCGGGCGGAGACGACCGTCAATGGACATTCCCCTCACATGCCAAATGCCGTAGAGAGGGGATTTCTCGCGCCCTCCACCATATTCAAACCACAGCTGGCCGTTGCCATAGAGGTTCATTGTCAAGAGCCAGACGCCCAAGCCGACCTGCGCCCAGAATGCAATGCGGTTGCGGCGAGGATCTTCGAAGAGCGGAATCTCAGGCGACGGTAACGCAACGGAATTTCGGATGAAAAAGTTAATAAAGCGGGGCATCTCGGGCGCGAGCAGCAATAGGTTTAGCAGGATTAAGTGGAACGAGAAAAGCTTCACCGGGACGTCATAAGTCATGTTGAGCATGAACACATGGGTCATTTCAAACAGGCCGAGTAGCGCGCCAAGGGGAGTGGTCCGGGCGAAAACGAGCAAGCCGCCGGCCAGCGTTTCGGCGCATCCGGCGAATATTTCGTAACCACGTGAGGACCCGATGGAGGACCAGAGCACGCCCATGGGAGAAAAATTCCCAAGCGGTTCAAGTAGTTGCGTAAGATACGGGAAAGGCATTTGCAGCGGAATAACTTTTGCCATGCCATAGGAAAGCATTTGGCCCGCCAGGGAAAAGCGGATGAAAACCCGAAACCATTTGTGCAGTATCGCGTAGTTGGAACGCTTGCGATCAAGAAAGGACCAGAGGGCGGTGGCCACCAGCGAGAAAATGAGCAGGCAGAATACCAGCACCCAGTCAAATGTGTTGTCTCCGCTGCCGCTGCCGGTCGAGACGAGCGGAAGCTTGGCGTTAAAAACGTGCGCGGCGGTCCAGAAAACGATGGGTTGCCACAGCAAAGAAAAATCGGGTATGTCGACTTTTGGAATCGGAAGAAAGCCGCCGAGGATTTGCGTAGAAAGACAAAACAGGCCGAAATAAAGAAAACAGAAGCGAAAGGCGATGCGCGGTCCCAGATGCCAACCGGGCATGAGAACCACTGGCTTGATGTGTAATGTACGGTCAGCAGAGGCCATTTAGATTCCAATGAACGGATTGAGGACTAATTGAGGCATTGTACGACAATTGCGCGCGCCCCTGATAATTCGCTAAGCAACCTGCGCAGTATATCGCAAAATGAAATGAGTGTATGCGGCTGATCCTTTTCGTTTTAGGGCTGGCGGCGAACGCGTTCGCAGCCGACGCCGATGCCGCCGCGGAGATGCTTACGAAAGCAGCCAGGCTCGGCGATCTAAAAAGGGCGGAGAGCCTTCTTTCGTCCGGCGTCGGTCCGAATCTGGCTGACCAATATGGGCAGACTCCTCTAACCTATGCGGTGTCATTTAACCAAACCCAACTTGTTGAGTTGTTGCTTGCCTACCATGCCGATCCGAACTTACAGTTAGACGGCCGCGGCGAGCGCGAATCGTCAAACAGCCCGCTTCAATATGCGGCCGAGTCAGGCAACGTGCGCATCGCTGCGATATTGATTGCGGCCGGGGCTCAGGTAAACGCCAAAGGGCCGACAGGTCGGACGGCTCTCCACTTCGCGAATGGACAGTTAGCCGTCATCCAGTTGCTCCTTGCCAAGGACGCCGATGTCAATGCTCGCGACCAGGATGGCACGAGCCCGTTAGATGAAGCAGTTTGGTATGGATTTCTCGATGAAACCGCTGTTCTGCTGGCGCATGGCGCGCGCCTCAATGAAATCGAGCCTAGAACGGGCGCAACACCCATCAACGAAGCCGCCTACAAGGGCCACGCGCGGCTTGTTGAGTATCTGCTTCGCTTCAATCCGGACCTTGGCATTCCCGACAAGAACGGTTACCGCCCTTTAGACAATGCCATCAGAATGAGGAAAGAGGATTGCGCTGTCCTCCTGCTCGAAGCGGAGCCGAAGGAGAAAGAGACGCCGCTCTTATTGGAGAGGGCGATGGAGACGGCGGTTCGAAAAGATGAGTCCCTGGTAGTGAAAACTCTTCTTCGCCACGGCGCATCGGCCAACAGTATTCTACCTTCGGGCTCTAGCGCGCTGGACACGGCGGCGTTCACGGGCGCGGCGAAGGTTGTAGGCGTGCTCTTGAAAGACCACGCCGATCCAAATCTCAGCGGCCCGAACGGAACTTACCCTTTGGCGGATGCCTCTTTGCAAGGCTTTGACGCGATTGCGGAAATGCTGCTTGAGGAGGGCGCTCTAGTGAATCGTATCAGCGGCAGTTCAGGGACAACCGCCCTGTATTCGGCTGCCTCCTTTGGCAAAGGGACCACAGCAAAGCTGCTCTTACAACACAAAGCGAATCCCAACTTGTGCGGCAAGAATCGGAAGACACCTTATCAGGCTGCGCTTGAGAACAGTTTCAGTGAGGTGGCGGACGAAATCAAGCGCGCCGGCGGAACAAACGTTTGTGAGCGCTAGGCTCGTTAGCGTGGGCCGTTCGCCAGTTCCACTTCCGATCCTATGAAGCCCCAGCTATTCCAAGCGGAACCGCTGGTGGCGTTCTTGAAAAACGCGACGGCATACGACGGATCGCCGTTATAAAGGTGCCAGTTACCGACCCCGTAGTTGATGGTATTGAAAGACAACTCAGCCTCTATATCCGCTGGACCGGACGGTTTCGGAGGCAGTACTTGCGCCTCCGACAGCTTGCCTTGATAGAAGTGCAGCAACTGCAAATAGAAGAACAAATGCGGCTCGGTGTTCTTAACGTCAGGAGTGATGCGTGCGAGGACGCGCGCCGCATCCGATGTCTGGCCGTTGCGGCGAAGCGACACGTATCGCCAGTTCGAACAATCAATGACGCTATCGGCCGATTGAGCCAGTGCCAGCGCGCGGCCGAATGCGTCCGCGGCATTTCCAAACTGACGGAGAAAGTAATAGGCGAGACCAAGATGGTATTGCGCATCCAGTTGCTCCGGATCCAATGTCCCGGCGCGGCGAAGATCCGCTAACGCTGCTTTGAATTCGCGCAGACCGAGCTCACGGTGTCCGCGTTCCACTAACAAATCTGCGTTGTTTGGAGCTGTAGTGAGAGCCGCCGTACAAGTGGCAATGGCCTGTCGATATTGGCGTTTGGCCGCTTGCGCCTTGGAGAGTTTCAAGGCAAGCGGAACATCTTTGGGATCGGCAGCGAGTTTGGTCTGCGCTGCTTGGATCGCGCCATCGTCGTCTGGCAAAGCATAAAGTTTTCGACCCAACAAAGAAACCGTCTGTGGTTGATCGGCGGCCTTAGATTGCGTTGCTTTAGTGGCCCCGATCAGCAGCCAGGGCGCGGTGACCAACACAGACCGGCGGAGAATCATTGTTGGAGTATCGCATGGAAGCGCAGAGGCGGCAAAGGGGATAGACCCTTTGCCGCCAAACTCATCTTCGACCGGGACGCGATGGCATGTGGCACTTGCACTACCGAACTGTCTCACTCTCTGATTTGAGAGCTTTTACTTCCCGCTGGCGATCCAGATAGCTCTCGCCATCGGTAATCCAGGCCGGTGCTGTTTCGCCTTTCAAGTAGTGCCCAAACCAGGCGAAGATGCGGCTTTGGTAGTCAATCTGATCTTGCTTCTTTTTGAGCCCGTGATCCTCGCCGGCATAAACGATCAGGACCACCTCCTTTTTCGCGCGACGGGCGATGTTATAGAGTTCAACTCCCTGATGAAAGAACACAGTGCCGTCGCTGTCTCCCACCTCAATCAGAAGTGGTGTGGTCATGTTCTGGGCGTTGAATACCGCAGAGTTGCGTATGTAAGCTGGTAAATCCTCCCACAGCGGCACTTCCATGCGCTGCTGGCCGGTTTCGATGTGATCGGTTTCGGCGATACCGGAGCTCCAGTGATGATTGCCATAGTTGCTCACCAGGTCGGTGATGGGAGCACCCGCCACAGCTGCGGCGAAAATGCTGCTGTGAGTCGCAAGATAAGTGGAATCAAAACCTCCCCAGGAGTGACCCATAACGCCAATCTTGTGTTCATCCACTATCCCTTTTTCCAACACCTTCTTTACGGCAGCGGTCACGCAGTCGGCAACCGAAACGCCTGGTTCACGCGGACGAAACACGATATCGGGCATGAGCAGGAAGTAGCCATGGCTGGTAACAGCGCCGGGATTATAGTAATTGCGCTCCGAAAGGGAACTATAGTGGTGCAGCGAATCGGAGAGCTTTTCGTATAGATACACGACCATGGGATATTTGCGACCGGCTTCGTACCCCGCTGGATAGTAGAGAGATCCTTGCAGCCTCTGACCTTGACTGTTCTTGTATTCAATTAACTCTGAGCGGCCCCAGGCGTATTTGCTTTGAAACTCGTTTGTTTTCGTTATTTGTCGAGCCTCTTTCCAGTCGACCTTGCTGTCAAGGCTGGTGACGAAGATGTTCGGAGATTCTTCAAACGTCTCGGAGACATACTCGAACACATCGGAGTCCTTCGCTTTGCCGAGTCTCGAAACGCTCTTATCTTCGCAGATGAGATGGTGGTCCTTAGAGGCGCCCGGTTCAAGGCTCGCGTAGCCGGATTGCTTCGTCCAAATCCCAAACAGGCTCAGGTAGAGGGCTTTCGATGTATCGATGAACTCCTCATCAGGGTCGAGGCGCACGTAGCGATGGCGGGTTTCGTTTTCCGCGCCGTCGGTGATGCGTGTGGCATGCGACCCATCGGGTGTCACCTGCCACAGATCGAATTTGTCGTAGAGGATGACACTGGCATCGTCTTTGGTCCAGCCGGCCACGCCAAAAGCAGGCTTCTGCTTTTGCGTGTAATCCGATTCGCGATCGACGAAGGATGTTTTCACGTTCTTGGTAATATTCACAACCACGCGCGTGGCGGTGTTGACGGTCCAATAATGATTGTCCTGCAGGTAAAGCAAGTAGCGGCCGCCCGGACTGGATTGAACGTAGTGATCGGCGATCAGGTTTTCGTGAACCTTCGTGCGATCGCCCGTTGTTAAATCGACAAGGTAGATGTCCGCCGCTGGACGACCGATGGTCCGATCGAGGGCGTAAGCCTTCCAGTCAGCCGCCCAAGCTAGGTTCTGATGCTGAATGGGAGTGACCTGCTCAGTGAGAGCACGGCCCAGTTGCGTGAGTGAACCCAATTCAAGATGCCAGGCGGCGAGCAGGTTGCGCTGTGAATCGTTACGGGCGTTGATCTTTTGCTTCGGCATTACGTCGAGATCATGCCAGTGCCAAACGTCCACTGCGGCGGGTTCGTCAGCGTCAGTCGCAGCCTCTTTTTCGGAGGCAGGCTTTTTCGCGACAGGTGGTTTCTCCAGCCATTTCGCCATCCCGAGAAGGACCGTCTGGCCGTCCTCGGACCAAGTAGGTTTGCGGTATGAGACAGTGCGCATGCCTGCTGGAAATTTCGCATCGGCCAAAGGGTCGTACCGATACGAGGCCTCGGTCGCTTCGCCTAGATGGCGCCATGCCATGGCCACGGTGATGGCGCCGTAGTGTTTGTCATCTCCTCTTGAGCGGAGGAAAGCGAGATCGGAACTCTCTTTGCGCCAGGCCAGACCGCTGTAGTCGAGTGCGGCGGAGTCAAGCACGCGGAGGGTGCCGGTTTCGGAATCAAATAGCTGGACGCCGTTGCCGGTCTTGTCATCCGCCGCATTGATCGTCATGGCGAGTAAGTGGCCATGCAGACGCAGATCTTGCCAGGCGAATTCAACCACGTTGCCGAATGTAGTGTCGCGAGAAGTCGCAAGCTGCCTGACAATCAACGTAGCGCCGGGTGGCGGAGGTTCTTCGTCGGGAGGAGTCACGGGTGTGGGCGGATCTTTTTTCTCGGCCGCATAGCGGCGCATCGCCAACAAGGTGCCTGTGGGACTAAAGGCGAAGGATTCGATATCTTCTACCACCGTTTGCTCGTCCGTTGCGAGATTCAGTAAGCCGAGCTTGTTGTGGACCGGCTTCTTGTCCTTGCGCAGCTCATCTTGTTGAGTTTCCGAGTAGCCAATGCTGTAGGCCACCCATCGAGAGTTTGAGGAGAAAATGGCCTGCGTGCCAAAAGCGACGACTTTATTTGTGGCCGCGGCGATGTTGGCAATTCGCAGTTCGTTGCTGCCATTAGCTCGGTCGATCCCGTACGCGAGCCATTTGCCGTCGGGTGAAAGCCCGCCAAAGCGTGGGTTGGGAACCAGCGTTTCCCATTGGCCATAGTCGGCAGGGGCAGCCGGTGGCTTGGTTTCGGCGGCCGCGAGCAGAGAAATGAGAATGAAGAAAGCGGAAAGACGCATTTGGACGTTGAGGGTAACACACTCGGAGTTGCAATTCATTCGCGAACTCCCAGTTGGGATAATAGCAGCGCATGTCTTCTGCTGTTTCTATCTCCGCCATCATCCTCGCCGCCGGCTCGTCCAGTCGCATGGGCAGCCAGAAGCAGCTTTTGCGGCTAGGATCAAAGACACTGCTCGAGCACACGTTAGAGAGTGTGAGAGCCTCTCAGGTTAGAGAGATCGTGGTGGTGTTAGGCTCGGCGGCGGAAGCCGTCCGCCCGCACATTCCGAGTGATGAGATCGTGAGGGTGGTTGTGAATGACGGGTTTCAAGCCGGCATGGGCAGTTCACTCCAGCGCGGGCTCGCGGAACTCAGTTCGCAAGCTGGTGCCACCTTGGTCGTTCTCGCCGACCAACCCTTAGTCAAGCCTGCGACCCTCAATCGGCTCATCAGTGATTATCTTGAGCACAAATCGCAAATCCTTATTCCCCTATACCGCGGGTTTCGTGGCAACCCGGTGCTCTTGGACCGGTCGGTTTTTCCGGAAATCGCCGCTCTGCACGGAGACACAGGCGGCCGCGCCATCTTTGGCGATCATCTCGATAATATTCGCAAGATTGAGGTGAATGACGCGGGTGTTTTACTCGATGCCGACCGTCCGCAGGACCTGCATCTGCTCAGGAAAATTTATGAGAGCGATTCCTTCGACCTCCCGGAAATGGAGACTGCGGCGAGCGACCTCGCGCCCGCGCCTGAGCTTGTCCTGGTAGGCCGGGAAGGCGTCGCGGTTGCGCTTGCAAAATTTGCTCATCTGTTAGATTTTCGCGTCGCCGTAGTTGATCCGCTGCTCACGTTCGCGGACACGCCGGAAGCAACGACGATTTTACGCGTCATGGACTTCGCTCGATTGCCAGTGGCAAACCAACGGTTCTGCGTGGTGGCCAGCATGGGGCGTTTTGATGAGGAAGGTATCGAGCAAGCGATCGCTGCTGCGATTCCCTACATCGCATTGGTGGCTAACAAAAAACGCTCCCAGGAGGTTTTACACAGCCTCAGTCTGAAAGGTCTCAGGGCGGAGCAAATCGCGCATGTTCGAACCAAGCCTGGAATCTCGATTGGGGCGCAAACCTCGGCGGAGATCGCGCTGAGTGTTATAGCGGAAATTGTGGAGCAAGTGCGACGGGCTTGAGAGGGCGCGCCGGAGGTTGACACTTCAATGACGTATAGGTGACCGCTACTTTCACACTCCAAAAGGTACATCCGAAGCGGAGCCGGAAGCGTAAGCGACCTATTCCGGCGTTAGCTAGTCATTTACGAAAGCAATGCCATTGACGAAAGATTTTCGGCAGACGTTGCGCGAGCGGGTGCAAAGGGACCCGGACTTCAGACGTGCATTATTACAAGAAGCTATCGAACAAATGCTCTCCGGTGATGTCGCCACGGGTAAGGCGCTCGTCCGTTCGGTCCGAACCCCGTCGCCAAGCTTAAAGAGGATGTTCAGCCCGAAAGGCAACCCCTCCGCTTCGAATGTGTTCGGCGTTATCGCCGTATTGCAAAGGCAAACCTGCATCAACTTCGCGCTGAAGGCAAAGCGCAGGGCATGAATATTAACGTTGTTCCTTCTGCTTATCCAACCCCGTAAATGTCCCACGCTCCGCTACCAACTCTTTCAACAAAGGCGCTGGTTCCCACAACTCCGCGCCATGCCTCTCCTTAAACTCCTCAATCCGCGCCAGCACCTTCGGAAGTCCAACCGTATCCGCAAAAAACATCGGCCCACCGCGCCAAACCGGGAAACCATAGCCGTAAATATAAGTGATATCGATATCAACCGCGCGCAACGCAATGCCATCTTCCAAGACCCGGGCCCCTTCATTGATCAGCGCGTAAACGCACCTCTCGACAATCTCTTCATTCGAAATCTGTCGCCGCTCAATCCCGGCAGCGCGCGCTGCGCTTTCAATCAGCGCCGCTGTTTCAGGATCGGCCGACGCCTGGCGATTCTCGTCGTACTTCGACCACCCCCGGCCCGATTTCTGCCCGAAGCGGCCCTGCTCGCAAAGCTTATCGACCACTAACGGCACACGCACTCCAAGCTTCGCGTGCGCCGCGCGTTCTTTGCGAATCGCCCATCCTATATCTAACCCAGCCAAATCCTCCACCGCTAACGGCCCCATCGCCATGCCGAAATCATAAAGCGCCTGATTCACCGCTTCGACCGAGGCGCCTTCCTCCACCAAGAAATAAGCCTCTCGAAAATAAGGCGCAACCATACGGTTGCCGATAAAGCCATGACAATTGCCGGCCAATACGGCCACTTTGCCGAGCTTCTTACCCAACGCCATCGCGGTCGCGATCACTTCCGGACTGCTCGCTTTACCGCGCACCACTTCGAGCAGTTTCATCACATTCGCCGGACTAAAGAAGTGGGTACCGATGACCATCGCGGGACGGCTCGTCACGGCGGCGATTTCGTCAATATCGAGAGTTGACGTATTAGTCGCAAGAATCGCATCCGACTTGGCGATTTTATCCAGCTCCGAGAAGACCTGCTTCTTCACTGCTATGCTCTCGAACACGGCTTCCGTGATGATGTCCGCCTCGCCAAATCCGTCGCAGGTCAGTTGTGGAGTGATCAGCGCCATGCGCTGTTCCATCGCCTCCTGCGAAAGCTTGCCTTTGGCGACGCTCTTCGCGTAATTGCCGCGAATCGTGCTCATGCCGCGATCAAGCGCCTGCTGTGCAGTCTCTTTGACAATCACAGGAATGCCGGCGTTGGCGTAGTTCATAGCAATGCCACCGCCCATGGTTCCCGCGCCAATCACGGCCGCCTGCCGAATTTCCATCGGCTTGACATCCTTGGGAAGGCCTGGGATCTTGCCCACGGCTCGCTCGCCGAAAAACACGTGGATCATCGCTTGCGCCTCGGTTGAGAACAAGCAGTCATTAAAAAGCCGCGCCTCTTCTTCGCAACCCGCAGAAAAATCGAGCTTGGTGGCTGCTTCTATCGCGTCAATCGCAGCCAGCGGAGCACGCATCCGGCGCGCCTTTTGCCGCGCCTGCTCGCGGGCAGCTTGAAAGACCGCGGCCGGTACGCCCTTGAGCTTTTCGTTCCGTTCGCGTGTTTTGGGAGCCGCTTTCTCCGCCACTTGGCGCGCAAACTCGACTGCCCCTTCCAGAAGATCGCCCTCTATCACCTTGTCCGCGATTCCTAATTCAACGGCTTCGTGCGCCCTGATAGAATTGCCTTCCGCACACATCTCCAGCGCCTTCACCACCCCCGCCAGCCGGGGCAATCGCTGCGTTCCGGCAGCGCCCGGAATGATGCCGAGCTTCACCTCCGGCTGCCCGACTTGCGCTTTGGGCGCCAGCACTCGATAGTGCCCCGCCATCGCCACTTCCAAACCACCGCCTAACGCCTGCCCGTGGATGGCCATTACTACCGGTTTGGGCGAATCCTCAATGTTCAGCAAGTAAGGCAACAGCGTCAGCTTTGGCCGCTCCCCCGCGACGATTTTGCCGAATTCGCGAATGTCCGCTCCGGCAATAAACGTCGATCCCGCCCCTATGATTACGATGGCCCGCACCTGCCCATCGGCCAGCGCTTGTTTCACCGCCGCGTCGATTCCTTCGGGCACGCCGGGGCTCAGCGCGTTCACCGGCGGATTATCAATCGTGATCACCGCGATACCGCCACGCTGGGCAAGCCGCACAAGTTCAGCCATCAAATCTCCTCGCAGCCCAACCCATCGAATGACGCTACACTAATGGATCGGTTCCATTCACCATGCGTGAAGCTGTTGTCGTTGCTAGTTCACGGACGGGGCTTGCCAAATCATATCGCGGCTCCTTCAATATGACCCGGCCAGAGGATTTGGCCGCGCATTGCCTGCGCGATGTCTTGCGCAAAGTTCCCCTGCTTGATCCGCAAGAGATAGAAGACGTCATTCTGGGGTGTGCGCAACCGCATGGGCCGCAGGGCGCGAATGTCGCACGCAAGGCAGCGCTGCTCGCACAATTGCCGGTTTCCGTTCCCGGCGTGACGGTGAATCGCTTTTGCTCTTCTGGCCTGGATGCTATCGCCATGGCCGCGCATTTGATTGTTAACGAAGGCGCGGACGCCGCCATCGGTGGCGGTGTTGAAAGTTTCAGCCTCACACCCCGCGATGTAGACCCGCATCCTCAATTAGTGCGCAACGTTCCAGGAATTTACATGGAGATGGGTGCCACCGCCGAGATCCTGGCGCAACGCTACCGCATCAGCCGCGGATCGCAAGATGAATACGCATGGATCAGCCAGAAGCGGACGGCACGCGCGCAGGACGAGGGCTTTTTTGAGCGCGAAATCGCCCCCATTTACGTCACCATGGCGTTGATCGATAGGAATACCGGCATCAGCGTCGGCACGGCGGAGACATGCTGCGATCGCGACGAATGCAACCGGCCTGAGACCACCCTGGAAACTCTGCTTTCGCTGAAGCCCGTGTTTGATCAGACCAGTGGCAAGGGGACCGTTACGGCCGGCAACTCTTCGCAGTTTGCCGATGGTGCTTCCGCCACTTTACTAATGTCGCGCGAGCGGGCGGATGAGTTGGGCATTCCATACAATCTGATTTTTCGCGCTTTCCTAGTCGCCGGCTGTGAACCGGAAGAAATGGGTCTCGGCCCTTTGTTTGCGGTGCCGAAGTTACTAAGGCGCTATGGGCTGTCGATTGACGATATTGATTTGTGGGAGCTCAATGAAGCCTTCGCGGTGCAGGTGGTTTACTGCCGCGATCAACTGGCCATCTCCATGGACAAGTTGAATGTGAACGGCGGCGCGATCTCCATGGGGCATCCCTTCGGCATGACAGGATCGCGCCTCACCGGCACGCTGGCGAACGAAATGGCTCGCCGGCCCGGTTCGCGCTATGGCGTGGTCACTATGAGCGTGGGCGGCGGGCAGGGTGTGGCGGGTCTTTTTGAAGCGGTACATTAAGGAAGAATGCGCTACAAGGCCAAGGTGGATTGGTTCATCGGTGTTTCCATGCTGGTTGGTATCGCGGCGCCGGCGTTTATCGCCATCACGCTAAACCTACCGTGGATGTCGCTGGCGTCGGTTTTCGCGGCGGCCTTAGTCTTTGGCATCTCCTATCCGCAGTCGTATGAAACTAAACCCGATGCGTTGATCATCCGCTCTGGTCTGACGACACGTGTCATTCCTTACCCCAAGATCACGGCCGTTCGACCATCCAACGACAGCCGCAGCGCCTTGGCTCTGTCTCTGGATCGAATCGAGATCGATTACGGCGCAGGCAGTTTGCTGATCGCGCCGCAGAATGCTCGGGAATTTATGGATGACATCGCCGCCCATGCTCCCCAACTATCCAAGCGTGGTTTTGAACTAGTGGTCGCGCTCGGCTGACAGGTGCCCTGTATGAGCCGGAGTCTGGCGCCGCTTCTCAACGAAAGCAATTAAAATCCGTTGAGAATGGGGTAGCTGGTAATCCGTATGTTTGACAGGTTCGTCTTGTGGGCTGAAAGGGTAAAACCATGCTTACTGCTCACAAGCTGTTCTCTGTAGTCTTTCTCGCCGCGGCTGTTTCTTCGCCGTCGCTACTGCGCGCCGATACGCCTGGCCGTCATCCAGCCTACCTGCACGCCCGCAGCGATCTGCGCACGGCTCAATGGCTGATGCGCGTTCATGACGATCCGGATGTGATGCGCCGAATTCACCAAGCCGACGTAGAAATCGATCGCGCCATTCACGAAATGGATGTGGCCGCCCGCTTCGATCACAAAGATCTGAACGATCATCCGCCCATCGATACCAGTCTCGACCGCCGCGGCCGTTTCCGCAAAGCCATGGAATTGCTGCAGCGTGCCCGCGCCGACATTGGCCGTGAAGAAGACGACCCCAGCGCGATCGGCTGGCGCGATCTTGCCTACCGGCACATTGACGCCGCCATGAATTTTGTCAGGCACGTGGCGCACGATCTGCAAATGGAACGCGATTTGGGTTGGTAGAGAAATGCGGGCGGCTCAGATAGCCATCAAGATCCGCCCCGCATCGCCGCTCGCCAGCAAATCAAAGCCCTCGTTGATCTCCTCAAGCTTGATCCGGTGAGTCACTAGGCGTTCCACCGGCAAACGTCCGCGTTGAAACATTTCGATGTAATTCGGAATGTCGCGCTGCGGGACGCACGATCCCATGTACGAGCCTTTCAGCGTTCGCTCCTCAGCAGTGAGCGAAATCTGCGGAATGGAAAATTGATGATTCGGATTCGGTAAGCCGGCCGTTACGGTTGTGCCACCGCGCCGGGTAATCTGATAAGCGAGCGCCAAAGCGGGCGCGGCGCCGGCAGTTTCAAAGGCAAAATCAACCCCGCCGCCGGTTGCCTCTTTGATAGCCGCTACCACGCTTTCCGCCGCGGCGTCGAACACATCGGTCGCGCCCAGCTCTTGCGCGAAGGCTAACTTCTTCTTGTTCAGATCCACCACAATAATTCTTTTCGCGCCAGCCAACAACGCGCCTAACACGCAGCTCAATCCAACGCCGCCCGCGCCCACGATGGCCACTGTACTCCCCACCGGCACATTCGCCGTGTTCAAGACAGCGCCCACTCCGGTTATAATTGCGCAGCCAAACAGCGCCGCCGTTTCAGAGCTGATATCCGCACTCACTTTCACCAGCGATGTACGCGAAACCACGGCGCACTCCGCGAAGCCGGAAACGCCCAGATGATGATTCACTGGCGCACCGGCCAATCGCAAGCGCCTGCCGCCGCCTAAGAGCGTTCCCGCCAGATTGGCTTGGGCGCCTGGCTCACATAAAGCCGGCCGGCCTTCGTGGCAGCGAGCGCAGTGCCCGCAATTCGGCACAAAAATGCATACCACCTTATCTCCGGCGGTAAGATCATTGACTCCGTCGCCCGGCTGGACCACTTCGCCCGCCGCTTCGTGCCCAAGAACCATGGGCATCACGCGCGGGCGGCTGCCGTCTATCGCGCTTAGGTCGGAGTGGCATAAACTGGCCGCTCGAATGCGCACCAAAACCTCGCCCGGACCGGGACCGTCCAACTCGCATTCTTCGATCCGCAACGGTTGCCCTATCTCACGTAAAACGGCTGCCCTGATGCGCCTCACTCAGCACCCCCAAAGGGTCCAGAACAAGTGCTATCGCGCCCCCGTAACGCTGCCAGAGAGCGCGCTCCTCCTGGAACTGCTTGCGGCCGGCGGCGGTCAGCGAGTACAGCCTCGCCATCGGACCGTTGCCGGATTCCCGCCACTCCGATTTTAACAGGCCCTTGCGCTCGAGCCGTTGGAGCGCGGGATAAAGGGAGCCCTGATGCACCTGCGGAATTTCGTTGGAGGCGAGCAGAATGTTTTGAGCGGTTCCTTAGCCGTGAATTGGGCCTTGAGCGGCTGTTTCAGGATAAGGAGATCAAGGGGTCCCCCGGATGAGATCGGTTTTCTTTTCCGGCATTGCTACCATGAGACACCATGTAGATTGACTGTCAACCTAGAGCGGACATGGCGCCTCTCAGGCTGCGTTAGAAGCCATACGATACTTGAGCCGCCACTTGCGCGCGAGCCTGCAGGTTCACGCCGGGCGCGATCTCGCCGGCGATTTGCGCCACTCCGAAATCGAGGTTAATTCTATGCTCCGCCGCAGGCACAAACCTCACCGCATACGTGATCGTCGTAGGTATGACTGCCTTCGGCAACTGATCGGGATGGCGGGGTTGCTGGGAAAACTCGGAAGCGAGAATAAAGGAGGTATGCGCCGGCCCTTTGAACACAAAACCGACGGCGCCAAAGGCGCGCTCCCCAAAATTCGGGGTGTTGCCTCCCATGCCCCATAGCTCGGCGTTTGTCCCTCGGATACCGCCGCTCAGAATGATGGGTACCTGCTTTGTCTGGGTGATGGTCTTGGTAGCCACCAAGTAGACGTCGCCGTTTGTCACGCTTTTGTCGAGAATGGCCGCGCCCACGTCGTGGACTTGGCTGCGAACGATGAAACCAATTGATAGAGCTGGCACCCAGGCTTTCTTGCCGGCGTTCTCCGGCAAGAGATTAAACTTGGAGTGAAATATATTGAAGCCGTTGTGCCAGAAGGGACTTAGCGATGCAATACTTCCCTCCGTGTGAGAGCTCGTGTGTAACCAAACTCGAAGCGCCCGAATGCGCCGTCGGTAATGGATACCTCGTGGAAGTCGCCGAGCACGTTGCCGCCATTTAGGTAGTGATAGCCGACAATGGGAAGCCCGAAGCCATTCGCAGTGGACGCTGCCGTGTAGGCCATCGGGGTAATAAAGACGCCTGTCTCCCCTTCCCAGGCGGAATTCTGTGCGCAGGATGAGCCGGCCGTTAGCAAACCCAGGCCTGCCACGGTGAGGCACATTCGATTAATTTGCATAAACTTCTTGTCGTTGACTTTCGTTTCGGCCACTCGTTTCCCGACGTAGTCGATCACCACGCGAGCGGCTACATCGCCATGTTCGAGGCGCTTGAAGATGTCGTTGATGGCGGAGAGCGGCTGAAGTTCTACGTCTGCCTTGACCTTGCCTTCGACGGCGAAGGCGAGCGCCTCTGCCATGTCCTCGCGCGTTCCGACAAAAGAGCCGCGAATGGTGATGCAGTTTGCGACCACATCGAACAGCGGTACCGGAAAGTCGCCCGGAGGCAGGCCGACCAGAACGCAAGTGCCGCGCTTACGCGTCATTCCAACACCTTGTTTAAAGGCAACGAGTGACGGGGCGGTAATCAGCACTCCCTGCGCTCCGCCTCCTGTCTCCTTTTTCAACGCAGCCGCCGGATCGCCGTGCCTGGCATTGAATGTCAGATCGGCGCCGAGCGATTTGGCAAGCGCGAGTTTCTCTTCGTCAATATCGACAGCGCACACATGGAGACCCATGGCTCGGGCATATTGAATGGCAAGGTGTCCCAGTCCACCGCAGCCGGAGATGGCAATCCACTCACCCGGTCTGGCCTCTGTCTGCTTGATCCCTTTGTAAGTCGTAATGCCCGCGCAAATCAGTGGCGCGGCCTGAGTAGCGGCCAAGCCTTTAGGGATGTGAGCCACATACTGAGGGTCGGCTAGAATATATTCGGCAAAACCGCCGTTCTTGGTATAGCCGCCATACTGCGCGTCCGGGCAAACCGTCTCCCATCCGCTCAGACAGTACTCACAATGGCCGCACGCCGAATAGAGCCACGGCACACCCACCCGGTCACCCTCCTTGATTAGCGTCACGCCTTTACCTACGGCGCTCACAATCCCGATCGCTTCATGCCCGGGAATGAAGGGTAAGGTTGGCTTGAGCGGCCAGTCGCCGCTGGCGGCGTGCAAATCTGTGTGACAGACGCCGCACGCCTCTGTCTTGACCACAATCTGGCCGCTGCCCGCGCTCGGCATGTCCCATTCGCGAGCCACCAGAGGCTTGCCGAACGCTTCCACAACTTCCGCTCTCATCATCGTTTTATTTGCCATTGATAGCTCCTCTTTATGGTTGTAAACTCTAAGCGGCTACGGCCGAGCCGAGCCCTCTCACTGCTTCAATCATCTGCACCAGCACGGCCTGCGCATCGCCGTAAACCATGGAGCAGTTCTCGTCGTAGAAAAGCTGGTTTTCAATACCGGAGTAACCTTCACCCTGGCCGCGCTTCACGACATAAACCTTCTTTGCCTTATCGGCGTTCAGAATGGGCATGCCAAAGATGGGCGATGACTTGTCCGCGCGCGCTGCCGGATTCACCACGTCGTTGGCGCCAATCACGAGCGCCACGTCCGTGGTCGCGAAGTCGTCGTTGATGGCATCTAACTGGAAAATGAGATCGTACGGAACGCCGGCTTCCGCGAGCAGTACGTCCATCTGTCCCGGCATGCGTCCCGCCACGGGGTGAATGGCGAATCTCACTTTCACGCCCGCCGCCTGCAATAGCTTCACAAAGTCGTAAAGTTTCTCCTGCCCCTGAGCTACGGCGAGGCCGTATCCCGCATCAAGATGACACTCGCCGCGTAGCGCATAAAGATCCCGGCATCGCTGGCTTCTACCGGTTTCTCGCTGCCGACGATCTTGCCCTGCTTCTTTTTGCTGACTTCTCCGAAGTTCGAAAACAGCACGTTACTCACCGATCGATTCATAGCCTTAGCCATAAGGACGGTAAGCAGTGTTCCGGCGGCGCCCACGACCATGCCCGCGATCATCAACGCCGGGTCTCCGAGGACATAGCCGTCGAAACCTACCGCCAAACCTGTGGCGGCGTTATAAATCGAGATCACCACAGGCATATCAGCACCGCCAATCGGCAGTGTCGTTACAATGCCAGACAGCAGGGTAAGGCCGAAAAATATCCACAGAATAGAGCTGATGGGCAAAAGTGTGGCGCCGCCGTAGAGGGCGGTGAAGACAATGTATCCGGCCACGGTAAGCGCGGCGAGAAAAACGATCGCGTTCAGGAACCGCTGACCGGGAAAGCGCAGTGGCTTCTTCAGAATCTCGTCGAGCTTCGCCCAGGCAATGACTGAACCCGATAACGAAACGCCGCCAATCAGTCCACCCAGCAGCGTCACTACGAGTTGGCTTGCGCCGTGCGTCTTGTTCCCGAACAACTCGACCGCCGCAATCGCCCCGGCGGCGCCGCCGCCCAAACCGTTATAGATGGCCACCATCTGTGGCATCTCTGTCATGGCAACGGTCCTGCCCTTGAACCAGGCGACGGAGGCGCCCAGCAGCAAAGCCGTCGCGGCTAGAGCGATGTTGACGGTGCGATGAGGTTTAGCGGCGGCATCCACTGTGAAGACATCGAGCATGTTGGCGAAAATAGCCAGCAGCATTCCCAAGCCGGCAACGCGAATGCCCGACGGTGCGGACACCGGTGAGGACATGCGCTTCAGGCCGTAGAGGAACAAAAAGGCGGCAATCAGATCGGCCGTGCCGGTAATCAAATGAATCATGTCAGTCAGCATGTGGAATCCCTAGCTTTTCTTCGCCGAACTTTTCTTCTGCGCCGTGGGGCGAATCGGATGCGCCGCGTGTGCCGGGTGTCCGCTGGTTTTGAACATGGCCAGCATCCGGTCGGTCACGGCGTATCCTCCGGCCACGTTGCCGGCACCCATCAGCACGGCAAAAAATCCAATCGTCTGCTGAGTCACATTGCCGGCATTCAGCAACGTGAAAAGACCACCGACAACCACGATGCCGTGCACGAAATTCGAACCCGACATAAGCGAGGTATGCAGAATGGCGGGTACGTTGCCGATGATGACCCAACCGCCGAAAGCGGCCAGCATGAAGATATAGATAGCGACAAAGCCGGTAATCGAGATTTCAAAGTTCATAAAATGTTCTCTTTTTGAGGTTGACTTAAGCGGCTTTCCCCGGGGATGCTGCGGTTTTTTCCGGTTCAGCTTTTTCGCCCGAGCTTTGCAACTTGCCAGCATGCGTCAGCGCGGTCTTGGCAAGCACCTCATCGCCCCAGTCAATCGTGATGATGTTGTCTTTAAGGATCAGCTTTAACAGGTTGTACTGGTTCTGGAGTAAAGGTCGCTTGCATCCTGGGCCAGCAGTGACGGCACATTGAGCGGCGCAACAATCGTCACCGGACCAATGCGCGCGGTCTTTCCCGGCTGGGTATCTTGACAGTTGCCGCCACCCTCCGCGGACAAATCGACAATCACCGCGCCCGGCTTCATACCCTTTACTTGCTCGCTGCTGATCAGTTTGGGTGATGGTTTGCCGGGAATGGCCGCGGTGGTAATGATAAGGTCCGCTTGTTGAATGTGTTTCGTCAGAACACTTGCCACCTTGGTCTTTTCCTCAGGCGTGAGTTCGCGCGCATAGCCGCCCTTGCCGTGCGCGTCCACACCGGTCTGGACGAAGGTCGCGCCCAGCGATAGAACCTGTTCTTCCGTATCGGGACGAATGTCATATCCTTCCACCACGGCGCCCAAACGGTGAGCGGTAGCCACCGCTTCAAGCCCGGCCACTCCGAGTCCCATGACTAAGACATGCGCTGGCCCGATGGCCCCCGCCGCAGATGTGATCTTGGGCAGAACCCGCGTCAAATTCGTTGCTCCCAGTTCCACCGCATAATAGCCGCCCAACGCGGATTGACTTGACAGGGCGTCCATCGACTGCGCGCGGGTAATGCGCGGTACACGCTCCATGGCGAAGCAGGTGATTTTCTTTTCTACGAGCCGTTTCAGCAGCGGTTTCTGATGCTCGGCATAGACGAAGCAGATCAAAACCGACCCCTCCTTCATGGCATCAACCACTTCGAGCGCGGGCGGCTGAACCGCCAGCACGATGTCTGCGTCCGCCACCATTTGCGCCCGGTCTTTCATGAAGACCACGTCCTTATAGGACTCATCGGGGAAACTGCTCGCCTCACCCGCGCCGCACTGCATGTGTAGTTTCGCGCCTACCTTCACCAGCCCGGCGGTAACGGATGGCATCAGAGCCACACGACGTTCATGCGCGAGCGTTTCACGTAAAACCGCAACATTGACGTACATTTTTTGACTTTCCCTTTGGGGCCTCTACCAAATCTGTGAAGGTGAGGCCCTATGCAAAAAACCAGGCACCGATTGACAATCTCCAGCGGCAGGCTGAAGCCTTCCCCATCCGCCTATACCAAGGGGGCAGCCATGTCGTGTATACGAACCAGCTTCTTGTTCACAAACTCCTCGATTCCCATATTGCCCAATTCGCGCCCGTACCCGGAATCTTTGATGCCTCCAAAAGGAAGCTCCGCGTCCGACCAATCGATGTTGTTGATGAACATCATCCCCGTCTCAACCTGCGAAGCGACACGCTTGCCGCGCGCGATATCTTTGGTAAAGACCGAGCCGCCCAAGCCAAAGTCGGAATCGTTGGCCAGTGCAATGGCCGCAGCCTCATCCTTCACCCGGAAGAACATGGCCACCGGTCCAAAGAACTCATCGCGAAAGGCAGGATTATCGGGTTTCACATCGGTCAGGATGGTGGCTTGCATGAACGAGCCGGCTCGGTCGATCCGTTTGCCGCCTAACGCCACCTTCGCACCCTTCGCCACCGCGTTATCCACCTGTTTGAGCAAATCGACCAGCGCCGACTCAGTGGAGAGCGGGCCGTGCGTGGTCTTCTCGTCCATGGGATCCCCGGGTTTCAGTGCTTCCAGGGCGACCTTGAATTTCGCCAGAAATTGATCGGCGATCTCTTCTACAACAATGAAGCGCTTCGACGCGCAGCAGGTCTGCCCCGCGTTGTACATTCTTCCCCAGACAGCCCAGGGAATGGTCTTCTCGAGATCCGCATCCTCCAGCCCTATGAACGCATCGCTGCCGCCCAGTTCCATGGAAGAGACTTTGAGATTGGTTCCCGCTCTAGCCGAGATGCTTCTGCCGGCCGCCACGCTGCCGGTGAGCGCGACGCCCTTGATGCGCGGATCGTCGATGACCTTGTCCGATTGTTCGTGCGAGATTAGAAGATTCGTATAGAGGCCTTCCGGTGCGCCGGCGTCCATCCAAAGCTTTTCAAACTCGATGGCGCATTGTGGAACGCGGCCGCCGTGCTTCACCAGAAGCGTGTTACCCGCCATGAGATGAGGACCGGCTACCCGCGCCAGCTGATAGTAAGGGAAGTTCCACGGTTCTACGCCGAAAATCACGCCAATCAGGCTGCTTTCCATATGCGCTTCTCCATGCGTCGGATTCAGCTTCACCGGCGCCAGAAAACGCTCGCCGTTTTTGGCGTAAGAGGCCAGAATGTTTGCGCTGAAGTCAACCTCGCCGCGCGCTTCATTGATCAGCTTCCCCATCTCCACCGTGGCGTGTTTAGCAAACTTATCCACCTCGGCATGCATGAGTTCCGCCGCCTTCGCGACGATCAGCGCTCGCTCCGCATAAGACTTCTTCTTCCATGTTTCGTAACAACTCGCCGCTTTCGCGATTTTCACTTCGAGTTGTTCGTTCGTGAGCTCTTGGAATTTCTTAACGCCGAGGTGGCCGAAAAGACCTGAGCTGGGCTATATATCCCTACATCAGCCCCTAAGACTTTTCTTCCCGGCCGCAGGACGGTTTTTCCTGTTCGAAGTTTCGACCCAATATCGTCAGTAGGCAAAATGCGGTCATGGTTCTTCGGCTTGGCGCACGACAAGATCTTTATGGGGGTGAACGGCGGGCGGCGGCGATCCTGGTGGACGTGAAAACGGCCTCGGGACAGTGGTTTCGCTCTCCCCAAAGCCCTCGCAAAGCAGAGTTTAGCCCCTGGGACTGTCTGTGCACAGGAGACGGTTGGAAAGCCCGAACGAGAGGAGCGGCAAGTAGGGCATGCATCTCAGGAGCGAAATGAAGCAGAGTATTCAGGTCGAACTGGAATTCCCTTCCACGCCAGCGGGTGAAGCCCGCGAAGCGGGGAGCGAGGAGATCGAATCGCTCTCGACGGTGAATAACCCCGAAAGCCCAGCCAGCCACGAATCGATGGATGGAGGAAGTAGGGAGCGAGAAAACCTGAAAAAAGCAGGGCAGCGGGTTAAAGGCCAATAAGGGTGGCGCGGGCATTCCGACGGTGCTGGATCGATTGATTCAGCACCGTCGGTGATGCGGGTTCTCCAGAGGCGGTGGGACCGGACGTTTTCTGAAAGCAGCTACGGGTTCAGATCTGGGCGGTCGGCTCAGCAGGCAGTGGCACAGGCGCAGAAACATATCGCCGAGCGTCTAATCGCCACGCGCGGTAATGGCGTCGGGAAACTGGTGTTCTTCGTCGACGTTGAAGCGCGAACGCCCGCGCCGGCCAGAACCCGGCCACTCCAGACGCAGATCTTGGCAAACCTCATCCAGCATTTCTACAGTTGCAGTTTTGCGCTCCATGGCGAAAGCGGTCACCAACAGGTTATCGCAGATCAGGTTAATCACGCGCGGGATACCCCGCGCGCGCCGGTAAATCTCTTCCAGCAGTTCGGGCGAAAAGACCGTTTGCTCCGGCATGCCCGCACGCGCCATGCGCGTCTCAATGTACGCCACTGCTTCGTCCGGCTCAAGCGGATTCAAGTTGCAACGCAAAACAATGCGCTGTTTCAGTTGCCGCAGATTCGGTGCGTCCAGCTTGCGGTCCAATTCCGGTTGCCCCGCCAGGATAATCTGCAGCAGCTTACCACCGCGATTTTCCAGATTGCCCAGCAAACGAATTTCCTCCAAAACGTCCCACTCCAAGTTGTGAGCTTCATCCACCAACAGCACGCAAGTGCGGCCTTTTTCGGCCTGCTTGATCAGCAACGTGTTCAAAGCAAACAGCACATCCGTTTTCGATTTGCGGTCGCACTCCAAATCGAAATCGAACGCCATCATTTCAAAGAACTGGTCCGGCGTTAAGCGAGAATTAAAAATAAACGCAAACTCGGTGCGCATGGTGTCCAGGTAATCGCGCAAACACTCGAGCATGGTTGTCTTGCCGGTACCGACTTCACCCGTTAAAACAATAAAACCTTTGCGGCTCCGGACGCCATAGATCAAGTTCGCCAACGCCTCTTCGTGCTGCGGGCTGCGATACAAGAACTCCGGATCCGGACTGATGTTAAATGGGTTCTCACTAAACCCGAAATATGGGTTGTAAATAGCGCTTTGCATGGTTGACCCTCTACGGGACCTCGGTACAAGTCAGGCGGCCAAGCCGCCGATGATTGGTTTAGTGGGGAACTCCCACAACCTATCATACCCGAGTTGGACAACCAAGCGACACTCGCAAAGTCCTAATTAAAGACCCGTAAAACCCAGATTAATATTGGAATACTATGCTTCCACATGCAAGCGGACCCACCCGGGAACGCTGGCCGGCTTACCCCCTGCAAATATCAACCGGCGAGTCTTTGGAAAGGGCACCTTGTCGCGAATCGCCCTGCTAATGGAGGGCACAGAGCGCAATATTTTGCGGTAGGCTTCCGAATCTGTATCGTGAAAACAGGCTTTACTCAGAAAGCCGCCACCCCAACCCAAACATAAGAGACAGGAGAGCGGGTTGGTTTGCGCGGCTTGCAACTCGGATTGCAAATGCGCGACCGTCTCCTGCACTTGCGGCAGGCCGGTAGCTTGCGCATAACGCGCTTGCATTTCCAATTGCGAGGCGGCAAACTGATTGGCAGCTGTGACAATCGCGTCAATGTTGGGCGGGCTACGCCAGCCCAGGCTACGCGCCATATCGGGCTGCTCCAAAAATGTGCGCTCATCGCATCGGCCGGCGAATTCGGTTCCGGGTATCGCCATTTCGGCAAATACCGGCGTAGCTTCGTTCACGCGTTGCGCAGCGACACTTCCGCGGCCGGCCACTTTCCAAACTAGCTGCGGATCGCCCGCTTGCCGAAAATCGAGCGATGCCGTCCGCGATACATACACTTTGAAGGCGCTGGTGGAAATGGGTTCGCTATCGGCCACAGCCAAGACGCGCATTTGCGATGCTTGCGCGCTCCCTTCGGCACTGTCGCTCACGCGGCGCGGCAAGCGGTCGCCTTCCATCGCCGCGGCGGCTCGCTCCATGGTGCTCAAAGACCAGCGCGAAAAGACCAGGCCGCTGCGCAACGCGCCCTTGAGCGCCGAAGCGGGCAGATAAGGGCCGCGATAATTGGCGGCGAAGGTGGGGATGAAGAGTGCTTCCGGCGGCGCGTTATTCCAAATTGCGGTGGCATCGGGCGTTTCAAAGGGAATGCGGCGCTGCGAGAAGTTTTGCGCGAAGCCGCCCCAGGATGCGAAATCGAGTTTGCTTGCCTTGCGCAGCTGGGCCAGATAACCATCCAGGCGAGGGCCGCGCGAAAGCAGCTTGAAAATGCGCGTCTGATCGAGTACGTTGACCTGGTCTTTCCAGACCATGTAGTCGATGGGCGAGAGTTCGCGGCCGTCGCCGACCAGGAGCGGCGTGAGCGCAGTCACTTTATACTTCATGCGGCAGCTCCTCCAGAGGTGGAGACTCAAGCGGCGGCTCCTGTTCCGGCGGCGATGGCGGAGTTGGCTCTTCTATAGCTGGCGGTGGTTCCACTGGCGCTTCGGGCTCACGGATCTCGGGACCGGGCACTGCGGGCTCAGCTGCCTGTTCGATTGTCGGCGGCTCCTGTTCTGGCGGGGATGGGGGAGCGGGCTCTTCGACAGCTGCCGGCGGTTCCATCGGCGTTTCAGGTTCATGCACCGTCGGTTCAACGAACTGTTCGATCACGGCTTCCTCGGTAGAGGGCTCCTCTATCGGTTTCTGTTGTACTTCAACCACTGGCAACCGCAAAGCCAAGGCCAAACCCGAGCGGTAAACGGGATGCGCGAAGCCGTCGGGAGCTACATCGACCGCGACACCCACCGGTTCATCGCCCGCGGCCAACACGCAGCCTTCGCTTACCATGCGTACGTTCTTCTTGGTAGCGCCTTGACCCGAATTGCTGTCCACGCGGCCGCCCCGTAAGGTCAGAGAATAGTTTCCGCCGGTCCAATCAACTTTATCGACGGCCGCGGGCGAATAAAGCGAGAGCAGCCAATAGAGCGCCCCAGCACCATGTTCAAGCTCGGCTGGCGGGGCGTTGCGCAAGAGGCGGCCTAACTTCGGCAACAGAATCGCAGGCCAAGAACCGCTCTGGAAATCGGCCTCTTGCGTCTGGCCCCAACCTCGGCTGCGTCCGCCGCCAAAACCGGAATCGCTTAACAGCCGCAGGGCCGCTTGCAATCGGCTGCTCCACACCTGCTCTTCCTCTGCACCGGCAAAGCGCGCCACAGTCCACAAGCCGGCATTTTGCTCGAACTCGACGCAAGCGACAGGCTTGATTTCATCGCTCGAATGCGTGAGGCGGTCGACCGCCGCAGTGCTGCGCATGACGACGCGAAACGGACTTGAACTGGGCCGGTCGCGCCGCAGCAGGCAGGCGCTTTCGGGGTCGGGCAGCCATTGATCGGCCAGAATCGGCTGGCCGGTGATTAAAGAATCGATCACACTCAGCGGCACGAAATGCGCGGTCTTCCAGCGGATCTTGGTCAAGAAAACTGGACTGGGCGTAGTGAGCAGCGCCAGTGGCGGCGGCCACAAAGTGGCAGGCGGAATGGCATAGAGCGTGTCGCCTTGAAATGGAAACAGCGAGCTGAAAACCAGCGCCGGTTTGGCGGCGCGCGCGGTAGCGTCCAGCCACTCGTCCAGCAGGCCCAAGCGCTGCATGGCGAGCGTCACCGCGGAATACAAGCGGTCGCTGCGATAGAGCGTGTCTACCTGGTCGTGGCCGCCGTCCGCCGGTCCAAAGCGCCAAGCGCCGAGCGGACGGAGCCGTATCAAAACTGCCGGCTGCATTTTAGGCTAGCTTCGCGCTGAAGTCGCCGGCGCTGGCCAATTGCTGGAACGCCGCCAGATCGGCAGCGGCGAGCAGGCTCTCTTCGGCCGCGCCCTTGGCGTAATAATCTTTGCCGCGCCACAACAGGCTCAAACCCGCAAACGCGACACGGCCGTTGCCACGGCTGCCGCCGCCGCCCAACGCATCGTCTTCAAGCAGGCGCAAACCTTCCGCCACGCGCGCCACTAGCGGCTTGTCTTCTTCGCAGAGGATATCGAGCACCATGCGGAACTTGAAGCGCGCACCGGCGGGCACGCGTTCGAGCGTGCGCGGGTTGGCCTGCGAGGTGATGCGGTCCACCGCGTTTTCGCTTTTCACTTCGGTCAATTCGTCGTCCAGGTTTTCGCGCATCTGCGGTGTGATGCTATCCACCACCAGCGGCGCGTCGAAAACCGTGAGACGCGCCGGCGTAGCCGTGGCGCCTTCCAAAGGGTCGCCGGTTACTCTATCCACCCGTCCGGGATTGCGGCCGAACAAAACGCAGATTTCGTCATCGGCCCGATCGCTTTGATGGATGCGCACTTCCTGCCCTTTGCGCTTAGACAAATAAACCAATTCGCCGGGCACCGCCAGGCCCATGGTTTGTTCGAGCAGAGCGCGCAAGCGGCCGCGCAGGGAACTGCCCGGAATGTACGGAATGCCGAAGGCGTCCTTGACCACCGGATTATCGGCGCCGCCGATCTCCAGCGATCCTTTACCGGCGCCAATATGCAGGCCGGTCTGGCAATGAATCTCGCCTTCTAAAATCAGCTTTCCTAAAAATGTAAGTGCGGTGTCCGCCGTGTGAGAACTCATGAATAAAACCCAACCCTATTCGTTATAAGCAATGATGGCTTCAAACAGATCGCGGAAGCGTTCGTAGCCCCGCGTATCGTTTTTGCGCGTGACTTGCAGCAGCAGACGCTCCAGAGCGTCTAGACTGCGCAAGGAATGGCGCGCGATGGTGTACGCCAAACGCGCCCGCACCATGACAAATTCATGCTGGCGCTCGCTCTCGGGCGCTCGCGTGGCACGGCGCACCGCGTTATAGAGCCGGCGCAACTGGCTCTTCGTGCCGGAATCCATGTCGCGCATGCGGCTGACCACCACGTGCGCCTGATTGTCGAGATATAACGGATCGGCAATCAACTTCTCGATATCCATGTCGGGCGGACCTTCGCCGCGCCGGTCGCCAGCCGGTCCGCCGCGCCCGCGATCGCCACCGGGACCGCCCCGGTCGCCTCCCGGGCCTCGGCCCCGATCGCCGCCGCCAGGGCCGCGATTCTCGCCACGCGGGCCACTGCCGCCCGGACCACTGGGTCGCCCTTCGCGCGCTGGCCGGTCGCCGCCTTTACGCTCCTCGGGTTTCTTTTCTTCTGTTTCAGGCATTGCTCAATCCTTTTTTCTTAACGCTTCACGCGGATTATTCATCGGCGCCGGCTGCCAGCCGCGCCCACTCCAATCCCACCCGGCCCGAAGGTCGCAATTTCAACCCAGCCGTTTTCTTGCCCACCAAATTCGTGATCACGGCGTTCCGGACGTTATTCAATTCCTTGCCGCGCCCTTGCGGAATCACCGTTGACAGGCGCATAAACGTGCGCCACGGCTTATCGATTTTCATCCCTTTGCCGCGGCGCAGGGCGCGCGCCGAAAACGATTCACGATACACCGAAGCTAGATCATGCACATAGTCGGGCGAAAAACGAAAATCCCGCACCAAACGCATCAAGCTGCTCTTCAACTCTTCGGCATCGCCTAAACGCTTCCACTCGAGCGTGCGGTCGAAAAGCCGGAAGCCGCCGACCTCACTCGCTTTGGCGGCTTGCAACTGCACGCCTGCCTCCTGAAAAATCGCGCCGGCCGGACTGGCCGCATCGGGCGCAATCGCCATAGCCATGCTGATACTGCGCGCTTCCAGACTCGGAAACATGGCGGTATTTTGTTCCACGAACTTTTCAAACAGTCGCTGTATTTCGCGTGCTAACGGCACCAGTGCATCCCAGGTGCCGACCACCGCGAAATCTTCCCCACCGCGATAGAGAATCGTCACTTTGCGCCAGAACTCCGGCAGCGTACACAGCACCGCCAGTTCGCCTGCGAAAAATTCTTTGAACAATACCGAAAGGTGAATATGTTCTTCAATCGACGCGACACGCCGCAATTGCAGATCGAAATGATCCACATCGCCGCGCAAAATACCCCACTTGTGCGCGCCGCTAGGGCGCTCGGCCAGCTCAGGCAACGTACTGGGATGGCTGCCGTTCTCATCCATGGCAAAGCGGCGCGGGAACAGAATGCCATCGTCCTCACCGCCCGATTGTTCTTTGAGCGTCCAGCTATATTGTCCGCCGTCCCACACAAGATGCGCCGGCTGATCAGCAGACCAGCCCACTTGGCGCGCAGTGGCCAAGCCCAGTCCGAACTTTTCAAAATATGCGTCGCCCTTTTCCGTATCGGCCGGCAGGAAAGGCGCGAAGGCTTGCGTCCAGTCGTTGGCGCTTGCCGCCAGAGGCGCGACCGTCTTCGCGAGCAACTCGTCATCCAGCCGCTTACGCGCAATGGGCCAAGCGCCCAGATTTTCGGTGCTCGCCCAAACCAGCCGCAGCGTGCTGCCGGACAGCTTGGCCATTTCTTCAGCCGCGCGCGTCAGGAAATCGTTGGCGCGCGCGACGTCTTCTTCCGCCAGCACCAGCAGAAACTGCTCGGCGCTGCTCGAACCCAGCAGCATCGGCGAAAGTTTCAGTTCAGCAAGGAGCGCGCGCGGTAGAACTTCGCAGGCGAGCGTCAGCCAGGCGCAACGCCCACTTAAATCCGCCATGGAATCCTGCTGCTCAGCGGAGGGAGCGGTCAGGAAGCGTTCAGTGCCGGAGATTTGAGCTTGCAAAAAAACTTGCAGCGACATGACTTGGGTCTTACCGGTCCGCGAAACTAAGCGGACTTAGCGTGTTCTTAGGAACGACTTACAGGCTAACACAATGTCACTCATTTTTCTCGGCGCCGAACGGATGAGCACAGGATTACAAGCCCCGGGCCACCCGAACGCTGCCTGCCGACAAGAATGCTCACCATGCGGCGGCGGTCGGCCGGGCAGCGATTTGGCTGGAGGGCAATACGGCCGTGGGACCCTATTTTTGATGCCGCCAATGTTCTCGAGAAGCAGGGTAAGGCCTGTGGGGCTAGCTAGTTGGATCTTCGCCCACGACGGTGAGGCGAGCCCGAGGTTTGGGATGGGGTTCTGCGGGTTCGAAGCGGGGGCAGCGGGGCGGCTTTCAACCGAGGGGTGGGCTTTACAGAACTGTTGAAGGAGACGGAGTTCGCGTTGGAAGGCGCGTTCGGCGGTGGTGGCGCAGCGCAGGCAAGAGCAGCCACGATTCCTCGGATTCACAGGGGGGATGAGGGTTTGCCAGCAGGCGCCGGAAGCAAAAGTACCCCAGTACTCGGAGGCGCTCGGCTAGTACTTCGCTGTGAGGATTCATGGATGCGATTTCGACGTTATCGTATGGAGCCAGTCTCCTAACGTTTAATTGCTTTTCCATGGAGGAAACATTTTGTCAAAATCTTTTCGTGTCCTAGTCGCGCTGAGCTTTGCCAGCGCGGGGATATTGTCTGCCTCAGCGGTTAGTCCACAGACTACCTTTACCGGAAGCATTTCACTTACCAGTAACCAATATGACGATTACTTCGTTTACGACGCCAATGGCGGGACCTTAACGGGCACCAAAGGGGTGGGGATCACCAACCCATTTACCGGCCAAACGCACTTCATTCCCGGCGGTACTTTCCCAATCACCGAGACCGTTCCGGAATTCATATCGAGCGGTGTCGCCACGGCGTTGGGCCTCTATTCAAGCACCGGCGTCAGCGTTGCGGTGAATGAGGGTGTCTATAACACGGCCCTGGGTACCGAGACCTGGAGTCAAGTTTTTGGCGGAACTTCAGAAGCGTCCATCGTGACCGCACTGGGAGCTGGCGACCAAGCCACGTTGCTGGCGTTCTTGAACCAGTATTCGAGCGACTTCATCGGCTTTTCATCAAACAATGCGGCACCGATCAGTGGGGGAATTCTTCATTTCTCAAATGCGGCTGCCGGAGGATCGCTAACATTTACAAACATCGATGCAGTGGGCGGCGCGCCGGTTTCCGCCACGCCGGAACCCTCTACCAACTTGTTGCTCGGTGCGGGTTTGAGTCTCGTTGGGCTTGCCACTCGCAAGCTCCGCAAACAGTAATTTTTATAGGGGCTCAATAGTTCGCTGGTCTAGGCGGTACCGCTACTGCGGCGCCGCCTGGACCATGGCCGAGTGGCGAATCGGCCGATATACTGGTAGCAAGCCGACTTCTACCAAAGGTCTGCGGCCAACGCAATGGAACAAACAGACCCGGCAGCGCGGCCCGCGCCAGTATCGCTAGATGAATTGGTTCCGGCGCTTTATTCCGAACTGCGCCGTTTGGCTCGGAGCTACCTGCGAAATGAGCGGCGCAACCATACTTTGCAACCGACAGCGCTAGTTCACGAAGCTTACTTGCGGCTTCTTCAGCAGCACAAAGTCGACTGGCAGAACGAGGCGCAGGTACTTGGTCTGGCCGCAACTTTGATGCGGCGCGTCCTGGCCTCTCATGCCGAGCGGCGCAATGCTCAAAAACGCGCCGGCGGTCTTCAGCAAGTAACATTGAGCCTGGTGGAATCTCTGGCGAATCAATCCGCTACCGATTTTTTCCACATCGACCATTTATTGGAAGAACTCCACGGCCTGGATGCGCGCCAAGGAAGGGTGGCCGAACTGCGGCTTTTTGGCGGATTAAATTCCTCCCAGGTGGCCGAAGTCCTAGCCGTCTCTCCAGCCACGGCGGATCGAGACTGGGCTTCAGCAAAACTCTGGTTGGCACGGGAACTCGGACGTGGAGCAACGACCTGACGGCGGAGCACTGGGCGCGAGTCAGGGGGCTGCTGGAGGCGGCACTAGAGCAGCCGGAAGAACGCCGCCAGAGCTTTCTGGAAGCCATGTGCGGCGACGAACCACAGCTTCGCTCTGAGATTAAGGAGTTGCTCACGCTCGAGACGCAATCGGAAGCGTTGTTCGCCAATATCGGATGGAGTTTACACGCTATCGACTTGCTGCCGCCCGGCAGGCGGATGGGCTCCTATCGCATTCTCAATTTAATCGGCCATGGCGGCATGGGTTCTGTTTATTCCGCTGAACGGGCCGATGCAGCTTATTCACAGAAGGTAGCCATCAAGGTAGTCCAGGGCCACATCGGGTCTGGTGATGCGCTGAAGCGTTTTGTGCGCGAGCGCCAAACGCTTGCGCGCTTGAATCATCCTGGAATCGCGCGCCTGCTGGATGGCGGTGTGACAGAGGATGGCCGCCCTTACCTTGTCATGGAGTATGTGGAAGGGCGACGGATCGACGAATTCTGCGATGAGGGAAAGTTGAGTGTGCGCGAGCGCATTCAGCTGTTCATACGGATTTGCGAAGCGGTTCAGAGTGCGCACCAGAATCTGATCGTCCATCGGGATTTGAAACCAGACAACATTCTGGTTACTTCCAGTGGCGATCCCAAGCTGCTCGACTTCGGCATTGCGAAATGGCTGGACACCGCGCCAGACGACGGCGCTTTAACGGTCCAGCTACTCACCCCCAGTTATGCCAGTCCGGAACAGGTGTCTCGTGAACCGATCGGCACAGGAAGCGACGTATACTCGTTGGCCGCGTTGCTATTCGAACTGTTGAGCGGCTCGCTTCCCCATCCGGTGGCCGGCCTTCCGCCACCCGAGGCGATTCGCCTGCTGACCGAAACAGAACCAAGACTGGTCAGCGAGGCCGTGGCAGCAGGGGCGGCGGAGGCAAGACGAACCAATGCCAAGTCTCTAAAGCGCACGTTGCGGGGTGATTTGGACACCATCCTCCGGCAGGCGCTCCATCGCGAACCCAGCCGGCGCTACCGAACGGTTGAAGCGTTTGCGGCCGACCTGGACCGCTACTTGCTCCAGCTGCCGGTTCGGGCACGACCTGATGCCCTGCTCTACAGGATAGGCAAGTTCGTCAAACGACGAAGGGCAATCGTAGGGATCGCGGCGGTTTCGTTTGTAGCCATCACTCTGGCCGCGTTCGCGGTATGGCACGGGTATGCGGTGGCGCAGGCGCAGGCGGCGATCGCCGAACGCCGCTACCAAAACGGACGGAAGCTGGTGCAGTCGTACCTGGGCGAAGTCGATCGTAAATTAGAAGCGTTGCCGGGCACAACGGACGCGCGAAATTTAATAGCCCAGCGAAACCTTGAGTATTTGGACCGTATGTCGGCGGATGCGCAAGGCGATGTGCCGCTGACCCGCGAACTGGCGCAGGCGTATTTTCTGATCGCGCGCACCCAACGCATGATGGCGCAATCCGACGTTGATCGCGAACAGGCTCGCAAAAACATGATCAAAGCGGTTCAATTGCGCAGAAACGTATTCGGCAAGACTGGCGACATTGTGGATCGCGGACAGCTAGCCTACCTGTTATCGCAGCTTGGCGGTCTGCTGGTTCAATCCGGTGAACTCCGCCAAGCCATTGCCTACCACCAAGAGGCGTGCGCGCTGGCACAGCCCATCTTTGCCGGACCCGCGCAGGGTCTAAATTACTTGCGCGCGGCTAATTCCTGTTGGAATCTAGCGACCGACTACGTTGGTAACGAACAAGCGCCTTATGCGGGAAAGTGTGAAGAAGGGCTCAAAGGGCAGTTGGAGACTTTAGCGCGCTTCAAGCGGTGGCGCGATGCAAATATCGAGAATCCTATCGGATTTCCTTACGTTGCCAGCATGGAGGCAATGACCGGTGGCGCGCTCTGGCGTATGCAGCGATATAGGGAGGCGAGGCAACATTTTGAAGCAGCGTTGACTATCCTCCATGGACCACACGGAATGCAATCGAATGAACTGGCCACCGGCTATCTGGCGATGGCCGAAGTCGATTTCTCCATGCTGCTGGTGGACACCAAGGAGTACCAGGAGGCTCTGCCCCATGCAAAGCAAGCTTTGTTACTGGCAAGCAAACAATTGGCCGCGCAAAGGACTCGCGATCCAGGCTGGCAGAGCATAGAAGGATTTTCGCAAGTGGCGCTGGGAAGATCTATGATTTTTGACGGGCGAACACAAGAAGGAGTGCGCCTAATACGCGCTGGGCTTTCCACCTTACGGGATCTCTATTCAAAGGATAGGTCGGATGCGGAAGCGGCCGCGGCATTGGCGCTGTGTGATATTTGGGCGATCGATGCGGAGCTCTCCATGCATGCCAAGGAGATGGCTGCGCAACTCTGCCGCGAAGTCACTGAACTGTCGAGGAACGCCTTACAGAAGGACCCGATTGACGCGTCTGCAATGCGAAATTTGAGTGAAGCTCAGCAGGCGCTGAAGAGAGCGCTAGGGGCGAGTTCGAGCCCGATTATCGGGCGAGTTCGTCGCTGAGGAGATCGTGGGAATGGGGGGCATCTCTCTTTTGGACTGCCTTCGCGTCAAGAACGTTCAGGTGCGACCGATACTCTTTCGGCGCCCCCGGTCGCCTTCGACGGTGACGGCAAAACGGGCGTCTGCGTGGGATCGACAACATTGCTTACAATCCGCCCGCTTCCCAGCGTTTCCCACTGCTCAGCCGCCCGCGCCAGCCTTGGGAGCAGCGTCGAGCGGAATCGCGTCCGGTTGGGCAGGAGTGACGATCGCCGTAATCGCCAGCAATTGGGCCGCTTGTAGTGCTGAAAGCCGCATCGAACAGAATAGGGAAACATCGCATTTAGCGAGCGGCACTGTATGGTCAAGGTACGCCATCGATGCGCACCGAACTCCACGCGCTTCGCACGTTAAGCGGGTAGTGTCCCACGCTAAAGGTGCAACGTTAGGACACTACCTGAATGGGCGATCGCCGTGCAGATGCGCAACAATTGGCAGTGGGAAAAAGCCATGGCAACCCACCCCACTCGACCCGGCACGAAGCCAGAGATTGACGACGAAACGCGCCGGATACTGGAAGAACGCATGCTGACGATTGATGCCGACGAAAAAGAGAGCGTCGATCGCAAGACAGGCCTTGAGGAGATCCGCAAGTTCCGCCAGTCTCTCAAGCAGTCCGTGCTCCGTTGAAGCTCTCGCGTTTCACGCGTCAGGCGTTAGGTGACGTCGCTCGCATTGCTGATCACTACGAGCGGGAGAAAGACAGCTTGGGCGACGAGTTCGTTGAGAGAGTGGACGAAGCCGTTGACCGGATTGAAGCGAATCCTGAGGGATATGCCCCTGCATTTCGGGCAATTGCGGCGGTGCAATCTGCGCAACTTTCCGTATGCGCCATATCTTGAAATAAGCCCGGACGAAAGCTTAATAGTAGGGTGTCTGCATCACACGAGGGATCGTATGCTGGTGCGAGATCGTGCCGCCGGTGTGATCGAAAATCTATAAACCGGATAAAGAATGGGCAGCCGCCACGCGAGAGACTATTCCCAGGAAACGCCGCAGCGGCCGTGGAAACGGGAATGTGAACACTAGGAAGGCACCGGGTTTCAGGAACGCTACTGGAACAGTGATCTCGAATTCCGGTACAACAGTAATCAGCGCGATCAAGGTCGCCGTAACTGACACTCATCACGAGAGCGGGCCGGACTTTCTCGATCATGCCGAGATCCCACAGCCAAACCTCACCTCGACGCGGCGTCATTCTCGCCTGGCTCTTCTGCATCCACCATGCCGAGAATTGCATCGGCAGCGCGAGCCGTTTCTTCGTCATCGAGCGGCCCCAAATCGAACGGGATCGCGCGGCGGAAAAACTCTGCTGTAAAGGCCCGCTTTTCTTCGATCGGCAAAGCGTCGAATGCCTCAAAGCAATTGGCTTGTTTGGCGGCTCATAACCTTAACTTTAGACCTACAAGCGCGGCGATACAAGCCTCCCTGGGCCCGATGCCTCACGATCAACGCCAATGTGTTGGGTAATCCGCCCGGCCCCGAGATCGGAGTATGCCTTAACACCGCGCGACTTCACACAATCACATTGGCGCATCGTTCACTTTGCAACAGGCAAGAAATGGCCTTAGCAGCGATCGGCTGCTTCGGGCTAATATGGCCAGCACAGATATCTCCCTCCCAGGGAGACTCGTATTCTGGGACCATGTATGCAAAGTTCCTCACTACTTGGTTTGTGGGCGCATGTATTATGCTTTCTGCTCCGACGTCCGGCAAGACCGCTGAGGCGACTTGTCGCTCGACGGTCACTGGACGGCTCGACATTCGTTCGCTGAAAAGCAGAGTCTTTGGGAATACACGGAAACTCCGGATCTGGCTCCCGCCTCACTATGTCGAAGAAGTGAGCCGGCGATATCCGGTCCTGTATTTACTGGATGGCCAAGATCTGTTTGATGCCTGCACCGCCTCCGATTCCACTGAGTGGCATGTCGATGAAATAATGACCGATCTGCTTCGGCGACATTCTGTCGAACCGGCGATCGTAGTTGGCATCGACAGCCTAGGTGAGCAGGAACGAATGCATGAGTATCTTCCCTACAAGGATGTCGTTGTCTACCCCACAATGCCAGAGCCGGCCGGGAAGCAGTTTCCTGAATTCCTCGGAAATGAAGTATTACCATTCATCAACATCAACTATCGCACCCAGTCCGGCCCGAAATACACATCCCTGGGCGGCGCATCATATGGCGCCATCGCGGCCTTCTACACTTTGCTGATGCGTCCGGACTTGTTCGGCGCGGGAATCATCGAGAGCCCTGCGCTACAGGTCGGCAACGGGCAATTGTTGCGGGATACCGACTTTCTCGTCGCGGCCCCAAGTAAGGTCTTCCTGAGCATGGGAACAAACGAAGTTCCCGGTCAGCCGCTTCTCAACTCCGGATTGGTCGGGATGTTTCAGGCGCTCGTTAGGAATATCGAGACTGCGTACATGGCGAAAGCCAAAGTAGAGAGTGTGGTGGAGCAGAGCGGAACACATGATGGAAGGTCATGGTCGGCGATGTTCGAGCGTGGGGTTGTGTTTCTCTACAAGTCGCAATGAAAGTCTTTATACCCCAGCCGCTTGTCCAGGATCGCTGACAACCCTATGGATCAGCGGCTCAAGGGAAGCCAGAATGTTCCGGCCCACCGTAGCGTATGCGCGTCGCGTCCAATAGGATTGCTCGGCGTTCGCTTAGAACCTGACATGCCCCATTCGCCAAAGTGGATTGCCGTCGACTTCGGCGTTTATCGGTACTATCGATTGGCGCGCCGTCGCATTGGTCGCGCTGCTAGGAAAGTCTTCGCGCTAAAGTGAGCGCCTATGGGTGAAATACCCTTACCGGGTGACATGGCCGTTCTCGTGATCGTGGGCAGTGCCGAAGCTTCCCGCAAGAGCTTCTTCCACCTGGCTGGTTTCATCGAAAACGGGTGTATTAATTTCAGGTCCTTGGCTCGTGGTGTACTTTTCCGCATGATGATGGGCTATCAAATGTCGCCCTACTTGCGGCAAAGCTCTTGCACGTCAAACTTGAACTGTATCTGGTACGGCGATTTTGAAAAACCGACCCTCGAAGCCTTCCATCAGCAAGCGGCAACCAAGGCTTAAGCCAGTCCTGTGCGCCGAGAAAGATGCGGGAGATTTCGACAGCATCGCCTCTCACCTGATAGACAACAACATAAGGCAATGGCGGAAAAGGAAGCACGCGGCGTCCGGGTATGCGGCTTTGCCTCCCATGTTCGGAAAATCTTCAAGCTGTGAGCAACCTGCATAGATGATCGTGGCAACACGCATGGCCGCTTCCGGGTTGTCGCGTTCAATCCACTCGCATCTGCGCTCTAGGTCTTCGGCGGCGGGTACAGACCACCTGATTTTCATCAGGGTTTGAGAACGCGCCGCAGGCGGTTGCCTACCTGTTCGTGCGTGAGAAATTCGCCACGCTCTAAAGCTGCCTCGCCTCGTGTAACGGCTTCAACAAAACGGTCTTCTTCTTTGAAATAACGCGCCACAACATCGCGCACAACCTCATCCGGGTTCATGCCCTCTTGTGTGGCTCGTTGCGCGAGCCGCGCTTGCACGTCTGGGCTGAATTGCACTTCCATAGTTCAAGCCTACGAAAAACCCTTTCGCGGCTCAACCTCAATTTTGCTGGCTACGCCCAGGGCGCCTGTCTCGAAAAGGCAAACGCGAGCCACACGCCGCGATCTCGGACG
The DNA here is from genome assembly GCA_963764105.1 of Bryobacterales bacterium. Lineage (GTDB taxonomy): Bacteria > Acidobacteriota > Terriglobia > Bryobacterales > Bryobacteraceae > Bog-105. The sequence goes on along the minus strand of CAVXRP010000011.1, from coordinate 79,166 downwards.
TCCGTTCCGATTCCAAAATCCGGTCCTCCATTCCAAACCCACCAAAAAACCGTTCACAACCCCACAAAAATATTTCATTTCCCTCTAACCCATCCCGATCAACCACTTACCTCCATTTCCCACTCCCATCCGCCGCCCGTCCACTCCTGCCCCGTTCTACGCTTTCTTCGTAGGCGGTCCTTACGCAATCGCCCAAAACACGTTTTATGAAGACCACAGCCTCGCAATCTACGAAAACGCCACACCCGACCCGCGCATCCTTCGCCCCTAATAGGGAAAAAAGAGGGGGTTTCTGTCGCGTTTCACTTCTTATTTTTATAGGGGCGACCAAATACCCAGTTTTTCCCGTTCCGCCCCCTCACGAACGCCCCGTTCTAACGTCTCTCTTCAGGGTTCTATATTCCAGATTCTCCCTTCCATTCCGTATCGCTAAACTAGAAGTTCCGTTCTTGCCTAGGAGGCTGCACTTGAAGAATTCGGCTCTCGCCCTTATTGCGTTTGCTATTTTTTATCTTTATCCGCCATCCGGCGTTGCCCAAGGCGCGCTGCCGGCGGGTGTCACCAAGGTCACTTCTGTCGAAGGCATCACCCAATATCAATTCGACAACGGACTGAAGCTCCTCGTCTTTCCCGATCCATCGAAAGCCACCATAACGGTCAACATCACGTATCTCGTCGGCTCGCGTCATGAAGGGTCCGGCGAAGGCGGCATGGCTCACTTGCTTGAGCACATGGTCTTCAAAGGCAGCACGAAGCATACCAACATTCCGCAGGAGCTAACGGAGCACGGCGCCCGCCCCAACGGCACCACGTCCTGGGACCGCACCAACTACTTCGAAACCTTCCAAGCCTCGGATGTCAATTTGCGTTGGGCGCTCGATCTGGAGTCCGACCGCATGGTCAACTCTTTCATCAAGAAAGAGGATTTCGACAAAGAATTCTCCGTCGTCCGCAATGAATTTGAAGCGGGCGAAAACAATCCATTCGCCATCCTTTTTCAGCACACCATGGCAGCTGCGTATACCGCTCATAACTACGGCCGCCCTGTCGTTGGCAACCGCTCGGACGTGGAACGCGTTCCCATTACCGATCTCCAGGCCTTCTATCACAAGTTCTACCAACCCGATAACGCTGTCCTAACGGTTGCGGGCAAAGTGGATGAAGCGCAGATTGTTTCGCTGGTGAACGATTATTTCGGTAAGATTCCGCGGCCCACGCGCGTTCTGGAGCCAACCCATACGGTCGAGCCGCCGCAGGATGGTGAACGCACCACCACCGTCCGGCGCGTTGGCGATGTGCAAGGCATCATGGCGGCTTATCACGTGCCCGATAGCGGGAGCGCCGATTCCGCATCGCTTGAGGTTCTCGCCGGCATACTTGGCGAACCTTCCTCGGGCCGTCTGTATAAGTCTTTGGTCGATAACAAGAAAGCGAGCGAGGTCTTCACGGAACATTTGGATCTCGATGAACCGGGCTTGCTGATAGCCGGCGCTATTCTTCGAACGACCGACTCGCTCGACGACGCGCGTGGCACTTTGCTCAACGTCGTTGCCGCGGTGGCGAATGAACCTCCCAGCAAAGAAGAAGTAGAGCGCGCCAAGACCCGGCTCCTGAAAAACATCGATCTGTCTTTGAGCGATTCCGACAGGGTCGGCCTCTTTTTGAGTGAGTGGATTTCGCGCGGCGACTGGCGCCTGCTGTTTCTCGATCGCGATCGCATCAAGGCCGTTACGCCGGAAGATGTGAAGCGCGTGGCCGTTGCCTATTTGAAACCCTCCAACCGCACCATCGGCGAGTTCATTCCCGATGCCAAACCGGATCGCGCCATCATCCCAGCCAAGACCGATGTCGCCGCCGAAGTGAAAGATTATAAGGGCGAAGCCGCCATGGCGCAGGGCGAAGCGTTTGATCCATCGCCCGCCAATATCGACGCCCGTACGCAACGCTTCACCTTGCCGAACGGCATGAAAGTCGCCCTGCTGCCCAAGAAAACGCGCGGCGCCAGCGTGCATGCGGTAATCGCGCTTCACTTCGGCACTGTGGAAAGTCTGAAAAACAAAGACATACTCGGCTCCATGACCGCCAACTCTCTTATTCGCGGCACCAGCAGCATGAATCGCCAGCAGATTCAGGATGAGATCGATCGTCTGAAAGCGCAGCTGAATGTCGGCGGCAGCGCCACCACCGCGAACGTTTCCATTGAAACCGTTCACGCCAATTTGATCCCAGTGCTGAAACTTGCCAGCGAGATTCTCGAGAAACCCACGATTCCAGAAAGCGAATTTGAAGAGGTTCGCAAAGAGGAGCTAACCGGGCTGGAATTTAGCAAGTCTGAACCGCAGGCCATTGCGCCGCTCCAGTTCAACCGCATTATCCGCCCGTATCCGCGCGGCGATGTGCGCAGTTCTGTCTCCATGGAAGAAGAGATTGAGGATCTTGGCAAACTCAAAGTGGAAGAGGCGCGCGCCTTCCATAAGCAGTTTTATGGCGCGAATCATGCCGACGTGTCCATTGTGGGTGATTTTGATCCGGCCGAAGCCAAGAAAGCAATCAGCGAACTATTCGGCTCATTCACGAACGCCGCTCCCTTCGAACGCATCAAATATGGTTTTGAAAAGACCGAGGTGGTCAACAAAACCATCGAAACTCCGGATAAACAAAATGCCATTTTCGTGGCCGGCGAGCGGATTCATGTTTCCGATACCGACCCCAACTATCCCGGCTTGGTCTTCGGCAACTACATGCTCGGCGGCGGCTTCCTCAATTCCCGTCTCGCCACCCGTATCCGCGTGAAAGATGGCCTCAGCTACGGCGTTGGCTCGCGGCTGACGGCATCGTCTCATGAACCCGATGGCGAATTCATGGTGTATGCAATCGCCGCTCCGCAGAATATTGCCAAAGTCGAATCCGCCTTTAAGGAGGAATTGGCCCGAGCTTTGAAAGACGGCTTCACGCCCGGCGAAGTGGATAATGATCGCGTGGGTTGGCTGCAGTCGCGCCAGGTTAGCCGCGGCGACGACCGGTCGTTAGCGCAAATGCTTGTCACCCAGCAAGAAGACGGACGCACCTTCGCTTTCAACGAAGAGCAGGAAAACAAGGTTCGCCAGTTGACGCCCGATCAGGTGCTGGACGCCATGCGCGCTGTGATCGATCCGGATCGAATTTCCATCGTCAAGGCCGGCGACTTCAAGAAAGCCGCTGCTGCGACCGCCAGCAAATAGCGTCACATCAGATTGAAGGCAATTTCGATGCTGACCCGGACATGAACCGGTTCGCCGGCCTTGGTGCCAGGCTGAAAGCGCCATTGCTTTACAGCCTCCACCGCGCTTTGGTTTTCTTCGGTATTCAAGCCTTTGGTGACTTCGATATCGCTGGGTAGCCCGTCTGGCGTGACGGTGGTCTTTAGTTTGACCACGCCTTCGACAAATGCCTCTTTTGACGAGCTGGAAAATTGCGGCTCGACATAGTGAACCACCTTGGGCGCTTTCACGTCGCCGCCTGGCGTGTAAACCGTCTTATCCTTCTCTTTGGGTTTTTCCTCCTGCCGGGCAAAGCTATCGCCAGCCAAGCCTAAAACGGCGGCTGACACTTGCAAAAAAGCTCTCCGATTCGCGCTCAAAGACACCTGTGGCCGATCCACCTAGCAAACGAGTGCCTTAGAGGACGCTTCCTCTGGCTACCAGGTTTCAGCTACCCGCGAAAAACTGTGGCGGCCGGCACCGCGTCTCCCACATCTTCCAATTCCGGTATTTCAATCCGCGTTTTCGTACCCCCGCCAGGCGTACTATCTACCGTCATCCGGTAGCCGAAACCAAACAACACCCGCAACCGCTCGTTGACATTGCTCACGCCAATACCCGATTCAAACAGCGCCCCCAGCTTGTCCTCGTCAATGCCCACGCCATCGTCCTCCACCGAAATGTTCAACCGAGTCCCGTCCAGCCATGCCCTTAACCGCACCGTGCCGCCATCCACCTTGCTCGCCAAACCATGGCGGATTGAGTTCTCGATAATGGGTTGCAAAATCATGCTTGGCACGAGGCGGCTTAACGTAGCGGTTTCGATGTCCTTCTGGAATTTGAGCTTCTCGCCGAAGCGCACCATTTCTATCGCCAGGTAATCGTCAATGAACGCGATCTCTTCCCGCAGCGGCGAATAGTTCTCAGTCTTCCGCAGGAGCCGCCGCAGAATCTTGGAAAGCCGGTAAATCATGTTGCGCGCGTTGTCTGGATTGATCCGAATGAGCGTTGCGATTGAATTCAACGTATTGAACAGAAAGTGCGGATTGATCTGGTTGGTCAATGCCGCCAGCCGTGCTTCAGTTAGTCGCGCTTGCTGTGTTTCCAATTGGCGCTCGGCCCGGTAACTGCTCCACACGCGAATCGGCAAGGAAACGGCAAACAGCGTGGTGGCAGCGCAATAGAGAAATACCCAGTAGTTCGCAGGTGGATACTCGAATAGGAAGAACGTGCCATGCACCTGAAACATTCCCCTCACGCCCCAACGCAGCCCTTCCACCAGCACCACTAGAAAATTGCACGTTAAGTTAAACGCCGCCAGTTCAAGTAAGCGCCTTTGGATCACGTCGCGCTTCAAGCGCAAGAGCTGGCGAAACAGCCGCCAAAGATTTAAATCGACGAAGGGTGAAAACGACCATATGTCCTCGCGCCGCGGCGCCAGATCGTGAATCAAGGCGCCAATGAGGCCCGCCGCACTATAAAGGGCCATCGACATCCACTTGTCATTGAACATATCGGGAAGCGACGCGCACATCCCTGTGATTAACCCGCTCACGTAGCCGCCCAAAATGCCCGCAATCACCGAGCCTTCCAGCGCCAGATCGACAGCCTGGTACTTATCGTGACTTAAGATCCGAAACTCCGCGCTGGCCCCAAACAGCAGCGCGAAAATGAACGCCAGTTGCAGCCGTTCGCGCAGCGTTCTATCGTCGCGCAGCAGCATGCGCTGCATCGGCCCAAAGCGCATCACGATGCTGGCTAGCGAAGTCGACACCGCGATCTTCAGCAATAGCGCCGCCAGCTGATCTTGGTTCAGCATGAGCTTTGGCTTCTATAATAGAGGTTGTCCGATCTAAAGCTCAATAAAGTAGCAGAAGCCGATTTCCCGACTCGCTTCGGCAAGTTCCGGATTTTCGGCTTTGCCGCCATTCGCTCCACTGAAACTGAAGAAGCGGTGGTTCTTGCCCTAGGGGATCTCAACCCTGCTCTGGGGGCACCGCTCGTCCGTATTCACTCAGAATGTCTGACGGGCGATGTGTTTCACAGCCTGCGCTGCGATTGCCGCTCCCAGCTCGAAATCTCCCTCGACAAAGTTGTCGGCGAAGGCCGCGGACTCTTCATTTACGAGCACCAGGAAGGTCGCGGCATCGGACTTCTGAACAAGTTGCGTGCCTACGAACTGCAGGACCAGGGCCTGGATACCGTCGAGGCCAATGAGAAACTTGGCTTCGCTGCCGATCTCCGCGACTACGCCCTTCCGGCCGCCATTGTCAATTACTTCAAAATTCCTAAAGTTCGCCTGCTCTCCAACAACCCCGAAAAGATTGCGGCATTGGAAAAAGCGGGCATTGAGGTGGTTGAACGAACGCCCATCATCGCCCCCGCCCTGGATACGACTGCCGAGTATCTCAAGACAAAGCGCGAAAAGATGGGGCACTTGTTTTAGTGGAAGAGCGAAAATGAAATATGCTGTCCAGAACCTTTCGCGTGACTCTCTTGTTGGCCGGGGCCGCTGCGCTCTCTGGCTTTTCCGACCTGAGCCGCGACCAGCTCAAGATGTTTCAAGATCCCGCCGGCTGGGAATACTTGAAGATGACCGACAACGGGATGCGCACCGATCACGATTGTTTCGACGGCAAACTCCATCCCGATACGTGTAGCGGCCGGCTCACGTTTTCCACCGACAACAAATTCAGTCAGGAAGTGAAAATCCAGGGCCAAGCCGTGCCTCGCCACGGAACGTATACACTGGAAGACGATCAATTGGCGTTCTTTGATGAATTCGGCACGCGCGATGGTCCTTATACAATCCAGGTTGACACGCAAACGAAATCTCTCGTGATGGATATGCCGCAAGTTCACATCGAATTGATATTGCACAAATCGCTCCGCGACAAGAAGCGCAAGGACGCAAAATGAAACTGAAAATGGCCACTCTGCTGGCCATCATGGCTGGGACAATCTTGAACTCTTCTTCCAACTCCAACTATTTTGTGTATGTCGGCACTTACGGCGAAGGCATCCACGCGTACCGCTACGATGCACCGTCGGGCACATTAGCTCCCTTGGGTTTAGTCGGCAAAGTGACGAACCCCTCCTTTCTCGCTTCCGATCGCGACTACAAATATCTTTACGCCGCGAGCGAATTGGAAGGCGACAAACCGGGCGCGGTCGCCGGCTTCGCCATCAATCGAGCCACAGGAGCATTAACCGATCTGAACAGCCGTTCGTCCGATGGTTTAGCGCCCTGTCATTTGGCGGTGGATCATACCGGCAAAATGCTGATCGCTGCGAATTACACCTCCGGCAGCGTGCCCGCATTTCCCATTGGGCGTGACGGGAAGCTGGGCGAGCTATCCGTACTCATGACGGCCACCGGAACCGGTCCGAACAAAGAGCGCCAGGAGGGTCCGCACGCGCACGAAACCGTATTCTCGGCCGATAATAAATTCGCCTACGTGCCAGATCTGGGCTTGGATGAGATCCGCATCTACAAAGTGGATGCCAAACATGCCAAGCTAATACCGAACGATCCGCCGTTCGCGCAAACCGATCCTGGTTCCGGACCGCGCCACATTGTGCTCAGCCACGATGGCAAGTTCGCTTATGTAGTGCATGAGCTCATTCCGCAAGTGGGAGTTTTCGCGCGCGACCCTTCCACTGGCGCTCTAACTCATCTACAGAGCATTCCTTCCGTGCCGGATGGCTTCAAAGGCGTCAGCAATCCGGCCGAGATTCTGCTGGATCGCGCCGGCAACTACGTGTACGCCTCCAACCGCGAATACGGCGCCATAGCCGTATTTGCCGTCGACCACGCCACCGGCAAACTATCTCGCATTCAAGTCATCGAAACTGGTGGCAGCCAGCCGCGCGGCGTCGAACTCGATCCCTCTGGCAAGCTTCTCTTTGTGGGAGATCAGAAACAGAACAAATTTATCTTGTTCACTGTCGATCAAGCCACTGGCAAATTGGCCCTCACTAATCGCAGCTTTGATATGCCTTCGCCGGTATCCTTCTTATTTGTTCCGGTTAGTTGAAACACAGACCGGGCTTGCTCACAAAGTGTAAAACCGATAGACAATTTTCCAATTAAACGTTTTCCCCGGCTCAATCCGCATGTGGATATAACCCTCCGGGCAAACCGTCGAACGGATCGACCAGAAATACAAAGACGATAACGGCCGATTGCCAATCTCGCGTACACCCGCCTTCACCTTCGCATTCTCCACAATCAAATCGTTATCCTTCGGCGTGCTGCCAAACCCCGTCACCGCCGTTGCCACCGATTCTCCTTCGGCCTTCAGTTCACGGGTGTAAGCCAGTTCATTCCCGCGCATTTCCGCCAGACCCTGCAGATCGTCTTGCGCATGCGGCGCAAACGCAAACACCACGCGGTAGGCCGGCCCCGCTGGTTGCCCGTCGATCATGTAGAAATCATGGTTGTACACGGTGGTGTCAATCACCCGGCGTCCCACATTCTTCAGTGAATGCTCAATCACCAGCTCCGCTTTGGCGCGCGCCAGCCGCACCGTCTTTTTGTACACATAGGCGTAACCTTCACCGTTGTTCAACTCCTGCCGGAAGATCACACGGTCCGCTTCCGGCGTGACAATGCGCTTGCCGGTGCTCACAATGGGATAGGTTCGAAAAAACTGGTATTTTTCGTCGTCCGGCTTTCGCAGAATGCCAATACCGATTTTGATGAAATAACCACCGGCTTTCGCCTCGTTGTAACCCAACGCTCCTTCGTCGCCGCGAAACTCTTCCACCGGTCCCATAATGGCGTCATGAGAGGTGGGGTCGTAATGTTCAAACCATTGCCCAAAGAAGTCGTGGCCCTGGTAAGTGAGCTTTTCAATCACGCCATCCCAATCGAAACGGCTGCCACGATAATAGCCGCGCTCGGGATCAGGCAGCAAAATCTTTGCTTTGATCAGTCCGTTTGAAATTTCCGCTTGCGGAAATGTTGCCGCGCCACCACTTAGCGCGACCAAGCAGAAGACCAGCGTTAGACAACAAAGCCGCAAGGTTTTTTCCATCCCCCAAACTGATCCTCTATCCTACGGCAAAGCGCCAGCGCCAGCAGGTCGCGCCAGGGCTTCGTCACCACCTGCACGTTAATCGGTAAGCCTTCATGCGTGGCGCAACGGACCGTCGCGGCTGGCGCGCCGGCCACATTCCAGGCCATCGTATAGCTGAACCCGCGGAAGTTTTCCTCGGTCAACGATCCGCCGTGCGGCAGTGCGGTCTGCGTATAAACCGGACACAAAATCGCGTCGTAACGATGAAAGAACGTCCGCAAATTTGCGCGATATTCATCCCACTGCTGCCAGCGTTTCGCCAACTGCGGAACGGTGACGCGATGCGGCCGCATGTGATCCAGAAAACCATTCAATAAGGGATGCGTTTGGTAGCTGCCGGTTGTTTTCAAGTAGTCGTCGATGCCGTCCGCACCATCGGCGCCCAGCAAAGCCAGTTCCAGGTCGTAAGCGTCTTCCACTCCCGGCGGCCGAACTGGCTCAACAACCAAGCCTTGATCGGCGAAAAACCGGGCGCACTGTTCCACCGCGCTGACCACTTCCCGCCGGCACTTCGCCAAACCATTGTCTGTGAAGAAGGCGATGCGAATTTTATGGACCTCGGACAGCGCAAGCAAGTCCACAGGCGGTGACGTAAAATCGGCATCATCCTCGTACGCCAAAAGCTGCATAGCTAACACCAAGTCTTCGGTGAACCGCGCCATGGGCCCAATCTGCCACAGCGCTTCTATCCAACCACCCACGGGCGGCACATGCCCGGTGCGCGGCAGGCGCCCGCTCGTCGGCTTGATACTCGCTATGCCACAGAACGCCGCCGGTAACCGCACACTTCCTGCCGCATCGCTGCCCAGCCCGAGCGGTGAACCGCAAGCTGCGATTAACGCCGATTCGCCGCCGCTGCTTCCTCCCGGCGTGCGATTACGGTCATAGGGATTGTTCGTCCGGCCATAAATTAAATTGTCCGTCTCGAAAGAAAACAACAGATCAGGCAGGTTCGTCTTGGCAATCGGAATGCCGCCCGCTTGGCACAAGCGATCCACCAACGTGGCGTTCACCACTGCGAGCTCGGCGTTTCTCCGGCCCAACGTACCCGCCGTCGTCTTCACGCCCGCCACATCAATCGAATCCTTCACTGAAAACGGCACGCCCTCGAGCGGTCCACACGGCAGTTTGGCCATTAAGCGCTTTTCCGCTTCTCGAGCAGACTGCAGAGCCGTCTCCTCCAGCAAATCTACAACGGCATTCAACGCCGGATTTATCTGTTCAATCTGTTTTAAATGCGCGGTGACCAATTCAACCGGTGAAACTTCTCGCGAGGCGACCTTTTCGCCCATTTTGCGGGCGCTAAAGCTAAGCACGCTATCAATCTACCAGCGTGCCCATTTTCAGCTGATCGTCACACTGCCGGACTCAACCTGAATCTTGACCAGCGGGGTCCGCCGCCCACTTCCCCTTTCGATGTGGTGTGACGAAAAAGCGCTGCGCACGGTTCATTTCTCGAAGTGAGATATGGAGCAAAGTTTCCCAGGAAAGGAACATACCGTTGCGCACAGACGGCCGCACGCCGAGGTGGCCAGGGAGAACACCTCCGATAGTCCATTGTCGGTCGTGAGTTATGAAATGAGGTATCTAAATCGAACAGTTTGTTGCCGAGGCAGAGTTTTTACGGGATAATTCCGGGATATGCAAAAACACACCGGACAAGCGGTCGCGCGGCTCTCCCTTTTCTGCATGACCATATGCTTGTTGGGTTGTCAGAAACACGCAATTATTAATCTTCCTAACACAAAAGATAAAGATCCTGGCCAATACTCGCTGGATCAGTATGAAGCCGATCTGTCCCGCTATGAAACTGCCATAAGTCCAGATACACCAAAGCTGGACATAGCCCAACAGGCCAGGAACAGTATTGCATATGGACTCATGGCTCAGATAGAGATCGTCTACGGTGACTACTACAAGAAGCTGTTTGGGCGAAAGAACGCCTCGGCAATTACAGGCGATGCCCTGACGCTAGGGCTCGGTTCAGCAGGGAGTATTGCAACGAAGGTTGCCACGAAGACGATACTTAGCGCCCTAGGGACGGGAGTGGCGGGTCTTAACTTGTCTATCGATAAGAACCTTTACGCGCAGCAATCGTTTCAGATAATCGGAATTGCCATGCAGACTCGTCGAGACAAGATTCGCGCAGTTGTCATTAACAACCTTAAACAAGATGTGATCTTGTATCCGCTAACAGCCGCGAAACGCGATCTAATCACTTACCTACTTGCCGGAACGCTGCCAAGTGGCCTCCAAGAACTGCAGGAGGAGGCCGGCGCCGCAACCGCCCAAGATCACACACCAACGAGCTCAACGGTGCCTGCAGCTCCTCTCAATCTGACCGCCAACGCCTCAGCCGGGCAGAATTCTCTCCTATGGGAACAGTCTGCCGGAGCAACGTCCTATAACGTGTACTCGTCATCGACCGCCGGCGTTACGCTTACAACAGGTAAGAAGCTTGACTCGGTCGCCACAAATTCGTACGTCGATAAGAATCCGACCAATCCCACCTTCTACGTTGTGACGGCAGTCAATACTTCCGGCGAGTCACCCCCCTCAAATGAGGCCTCTGTAAGAAATCTGCCTACGGCGGGCATGACTAAGCCCACGAATCTCCTGGCGGTCGCCGGGGACTCCTCTATTTCCCTTTCGTGGGCTGCTCCGGTGAGCGCAAAGTCATTTATTCTCTATCGCGGAACGGCGGCAGGCGTCACCAAAACGACTGGGACAAAGATACAAGTGCCAATAGCGTCCGGCAATAGCTACACGGATTCAGGCCTCACAGATGGAACAACGTATTTTTACATTGTTACGGCGGTCAACGATGCGGGTCAGGAGTCGGACCCGTCCGCCGAAACCAGCGCCACGCCTATCAGGATCCGAATGGGACGCCCAATACTGCTGCCCACCGCCCACTAGATTGGGCGTGCAACCCAAAATCCAAGGAACGGCTTTCACTGCCGGAATGCTCCGGGAATTCCGCCGCTATAAAGCGAGAGCGGTGGGCAAACCCTCGGGCTCCGCAACACTTCAGTTGATCGTCACACTGCCGGACTCAACCTGAATTTTGACCAGCGGGCCGCCGCCGCCCACTTTTCCTTCGATGTGGTGTGACGAAAAAGCGCTGCGCACCGTCATCTCTGGAGTGGAGATATGGCCGCTGTCCGTGTCTGCGCGGATGTCATAGCCGGCGCCGCGCGCGAGAGTCACCGTCACGCCGCCCGATTCGGCTTTTGCATGGATCGGCGCGGGCGATGTTTGCGAAAGGCGGACCGCGCCCGAATCCGTTTCGGCTTCAATGCTTCCGCCGATGCCGGTGGCGTCAATTCCGCCCGAATCGACATAAGCAAACAGCGAGCCTTTGACGTTCCTAACACGAATGCCACCGGAATCGGCCGCCGCATGCACGGTCGAAGAGACATCGTCAATGTTGATCCCGCCGGAATCGGTCTTACAGTCTACCGGCCCTTGCAAGCCCTCCACGTGGATGCCGCCGGAGTCGGCGCGAGCACGCAATTGTGTGCCAGCGGGCGTTTCAATCTCCAACTCCATCGAAATGCCTTTCAGTAGTCCGCTGTCTCTTACATAACCCACGCGTATGCGATCGCGGCTCTGCTCTATGGGCGGATGACGCTCCAAATCGTGAATGCGCCCTTCCACATCGTCCCAGCCGAACCAGCCGTGCTGGGCCTTCAAAACCGCATGGATGTGCACCGTTCCAGTGGAACCTTGCCTAACCGTAATCCCTCCCGAATCGGTCTTCACGTCCAGATCAACGATGCCGGATACCGTTAGAGATTTGTCAAATGAGCCATCCTCCGCGGCGAGAAGTCCCGTGCTCAAGGCGAACACAACCAGGCAGGGCGCAAAAGCGTTCATCGAATTTTTCCTTTCCTTGTGCTGATGGCTAACTACGTGCCGCCAGCAATAAATGTTCCCCAATTATCATCATGACTCGCGGCATTCCCGAAAACGGACACGCTGAACAGTGACGCATCGATTTTAGATACCGCAACGCGAACTTTTGTTCGGCGCATCCGTCTAATGCTTCATTGGCATGCCGGACCGTGCAACTTACTACACCATCTCTCCCTCAGCCGATTCGACCCTCGCCGTTGAACTATTGAAGACCGGCTTGAGCCGCCACAGAAAGCATTCGCTGTTCTTCGAAAAGTTTACTGGAGAGATGTGCTACGCGGAGAAAAATCCGGCGGCTTTCAAACTGGCACTCGCTATTGATGCCGCGAGCCTTGTCTGCAGCGATGCCAGCCTGAGTGACAAGAAACGCTCGGCGATAGAAGAATTTGCCCGCAACAAGGCGCTCGCTGCAACGGCTTATCCCGAAATTCGCTTCACCTCCCATTCCATGCGGGCTAAACCGCTACGCGGATTTGTCGTCGAAGGCGCTCTGCAGATTGGCGGCGCCATGCGCACGGTGGAGGTTAGCATGGTACTTAGTCCCAGGCACAGAGACTCTCTTCAACTCGATGGCGACGCAGCGCTTCGTCTCAGCGAGTTCAAGGTACCTCGTCCATCCGCCCTGTTTGGACTCGCTCGAACCAAAGATGAGGTGGTGATTCGCATCCTGCTCTGGGCGATTCCCAAAGCAGAAACCGTCGCGGCAACTGTATAACGGCGGAAACTTCCTGCTAGACCCGCGCCGCAGACTTGCGTAAACTTTCACTTGAGAGGTGCTTTATGCCCATGCATGTCTGCTCGGGTGCAACGCTACAATGCTCGTTTGGAATGGCACCCAGCACGCTTGTCGTGCCGCCTGTCAACAAAGTTCTGGTCACCACGCCCGGCGCCAACATCATGGATCACATTCCTATGGTGAATATTATGCCGTTTGGAATGTGCTGCTCCCCCTCGAATCCCACAGTTGCGGCGGCGACCGCAGCGGCGCTCGGAGTACTTACGCCCATGCCATGCGTTCCCGCGACGCCCGCCCCGTGGGTGCCGGGCGCGCCCACGGTTGCGCTCGCCTTCCAACCCGCACTTGACGATACCAGCCAGCTCATGTGCATCTGGGGCGGAGTGATCGCGATTGTGGATCCGGGCCAGGAACAAACGCTAATCCCATAACTTGGCGCTGGGGTGAAACGCCATGCTGGTTCGCGGCACTATATTATTCGGACTGGCTTTACCATGGCTACCGCCTCCATAGCAGCGGGATCGCTCACACAGACCGACCGTTCGCTCCAGATCGACACCACGCTGGGGCCGGATACCTTTGTCATCCGGTCTTTCCACGTGCATGAAGCCATTTCGGAACTCTTCGAATTTAACCTGGAACTCGCGTCCGAAAATTTCCAGATCGTCCCGTCCAAGATTATCGCGCAGCAAGTCACCGTCCGGGCCGTTTTCGACGATTCGGACGAGCGCCCCTTCCACGGCTTTGTCAGTCGCTTCTCCATGCTGCCCAGTGAGGACCATTTGGCGCACTATCGGATGCGCATTGTGCCTTCCTTGTGGTTTCTGACCCGTACTACCAATTGCGCCATTTTCCAGAACAAAACCACGCCCGAAATCGTGGAGGCCATTTTCAAGCGATATGGTGTTTCGAACTATAAGATGGAACTGACGGGGAGCTACGCCAAACGCGAATACTGCGTCCAATATCGGGAAACCGCCTTCGATTTCATGGCGAGACTGCTTGAAGAAGAAGGCATTTGCTACTATTTCCAGCACAGCGACAAAGGGCACACTGTCATTCTGGCCGACAGCACCTCAGGCCACGGGCCGTGCGAATTGGAGCCCGAGGTAATATACGAGCCGGTCTCGGGCAAGGGGCTGAATCCCGATGAGAGCCACGTGCAGGACTGGGTGCGCACGGTGGAAATCCGCCCGACGAAATGGACCCAAGGCGACTTCGAGTTCAAGCAGCCAAAATTCGACTTGAGCGACACGGAACCGAGCCTGTCTAAGTTGCCAGTGCCCGAGCTTGAGAGATACGACTATCCGGGGCGCTTCAATTCCGCTAGCGGCGCTCAACAACTGACACGCGTTCGAATGGAAGAAGACGAAAGCGCCATCGACACGATTGTGGGCCGCGGGAACTGCCGCGGGATGGCCGCGGGGTACACCTTCAAAATCAAACACAACTTCCGGCCCGATCAGGAGGGCAGTTTCCTGCTCACGGCGGTTGAGCACCAGGCCGAGCAAGGCAGTCTCTATGCAGGCGACGAATACCGCGCCGGTAAGGAACCCTACGCGAACACGTTCTGGGCGATTCCGGCGGAGGCACCTTTTCGCCCCTTGCGCAAAACGGCCCGGCCTTATATTCGCGGCCCACAAACCGCATTCGTCACCGGTCCCAAAGGCGAAGAGATCTATGTAGACCAGTACGGGCGCGTGAAGGTGCAGTTTCATTGGGATCGCGAAGGAAACGCCGATGACGCCAGTTCCTGCTGGGTGCGCGTTTCACAGAGCATTGCCGGCAAAGGTTGGGGCGCGATGCAGTTGCCGCGGGTAGGTCATGAAGTGATCGTGGAATTTTTAGAAGGCGATCCGGACCGGCCTCTCATCACCGGCCGCGTTTACAACGCCGATCACATCACGCCCTACAAGCTGCCGGACGAGAAAAGCAAATCCGCTCTGAAAACTCTGAGTTACCCCGGTGGCGGAGGCTTCAATGAACTCCGCATGGAGGACAAGAAGGGATCAGAGCAAGTCTTTATTCATGGCGAAAAGGACCTGGACGTGCGTATCAAGAACGATAGCCGCGAGTGGATTGGCCGCGACCGGCATCTGATTGTGCAGCGCGACAAGATCGAACAGATCTCGCGCGACAAGCACGAAACCATTCAGCGCGATCAGGTGGAAGCAATCACGCGCGATCATCACCTCACCATCTCCGGCAAAGAGGCCATCGCCATTAGCGGTTCCCACTCGATGGCCGTTACGGGCGACGTTATTGAGCAGTTCAGCGGGAATCAAAGCACGCAAGTCACCGGTTCCTGTTACATCAAGGGCATGAATGTGGTCGTCGAAGCCGCGACTGGCTTAACCATCAACGTGGGCAGTAACTTCATCACCATCAACTCCGCCGGCATCCAGATCACCGGCACCATGGTTATGATCAACAGTGGAGGATCGGCTCTCCCAGGCACCGCAGGGAACCTAGTATCACCTATTTCGCCTCTCTCGGCAGCCGTGGCCGATGATGCTACACCGGGAGATAGAGGAGCCTTTTCGAAAACCGGTCAGCAAGATAGCGCTGGATCGTCGAGTGGATCGGCCAGTTCCGACGCACCTTGGCATGATCCGAATAGTCCGGAAAACAAAGAGAAGAAGTCGTGGATCGAAATTGAGTTGGTGGATCAAGACAAGAAGCCCGTCGCGGGCGAACCCTATCGCGTCACCCTGCCTGACGGCGAAACGGTGGCGGAGGGGACGTTGGATGATAAAGGCCGAGCGCGCGTGGACGGCATTGATCCAGGAACCTGCAAAGTGACATTCCCGAACAGGGACAAGGCGAGTTGGAGCCCTAAATGACGCGAGAGGTTTTCGAACAACGACTGGCCCCGCTGACGTCGCGGCAGGAATCGAGCATAGCGGCGCTGGTGGCCGACTACCGTAAAGACTTGGCGGACGTCCACAGCGCCGCAGTGCGTTATTCGCAGACGGAAGGCCGCGTGCAACAGCAGGCTCTCGCGGTGATCGCCCAACTCGGTGAGACTGCTGTGGCATCGCTGGCTTCCACGCTCGGGGCACAAAAGCCAGTTCCCGATACTGCCCTCTTAATGGACATGGTGGATGGCTTCGTTGTCGGCGAAGCGGCTGTGATCTCGCGTCTCAAAGCAGCACTGTCGGATCAACGAATGCTGCCGCAACCACCGGAAATGCGGATGCTCGAAGAAGTCGGTCCCCCTTACCGTGTCTGCGATGAGGCGTACACCGCGCTGCGGCGGATTTTGAATTCCGAATCACGCGTGCAGGGTCTTTTAGAGGCACGGCACTTTCTCAAGCTTCCGAATGCCGCCAAGGATGAAGAGATTGAATCCTGGTTGAAGACCGGGGTGTTCACTCGTTTCCTGGGCGACGTAGATGCGGAGGAGGAGTAGGCCATGCCGCAGTACACAGTGAAGCAGGGCGACTGCATCCTGAGTATTGCCGAGGATTTCGGGTTGCTTTGGGAGACCATCTGGAATCATCCGGAAAATGCGCGGCTGAAGCAACTCCGCAAAGATCCGAATATTCTGTTTCCGGGGGATAACGTCACCGTTCCCGAAAAGGATCTGCGCGTGGAGAGCGCGCAGACCGAGAAGCTAAACAAGTTCGTGGTTAAAACCGCGCAAGCCCAGGTGCGCCTTCGTCTACTCGACTTCAAGCGGCAGCCCCGTCCTAACTTAGGGTACACGGCAACGGTGGATGGCGCACTCTCGAGTGGACGAAGCGACGGTGACGGATTTATCACTCTGACGCTGGCGCCCAACGCGCGCGAAGTCAAGCTGGACGTGACGGAGGGTTCGCGAACGGATCACTACACCCTACCACTAGGGGCGATCGATCCGATAGAAGAGATCAGCGGCGTTCAACAGCGGTTAACCAACCTCGGCTATCCGTGTGCGTCGGAGAACGGCGCGATGGGCGAGCAAACGAAAACGGCGATCCGCGCGCTGCAGGTGGAGAAGGGCCTGCAGGCAACGGGCGAGCTTGACGAGGCCACGCGGAACGCCGTATTGCAAATGCACGGCGTGTAGAGTCATGACTTCGAGCGAATTTTCCCAGCGTCTCTTTGCGGCAGAGCCAGGCTCGACCGCGCTGACTTCGCTGGCGCGTGACTTGGTAGAGGACGCCCGCTATCCCGCGAATTTTACAGTGCGACACTCTCTCTCGTCGGCCGACGCTGAAGAGCAGATGAAGGGCAAGAACGTGTTAGCTGAGCTTGGCGAGCTCGCGCTTGTTCCACTGTCGCAGAATGCGCGCTGGCCCGACATTGCTACCGAGTTGTGGACTTTGCGGACGATGGCTGCGGAATTGGTGAGGTTCCGGAAGCGCACAGCTGGGGTGCTGAAGGATCTGTTGTCGAACCGGCACCCGGCAGCGGGGGCGAACATGCGAGTGGCGGACCTTGCCTTCATCCAACTGCATCGCATGCTACATCTTGCGTTAGCGCCGGACGCGTTTTTAGAGCTGCCGGTAAACGAGCGCGACAAACGAATCAAGGAATTTATGGGATCGCCGGCGTTCCGCTACACGTTTGAGAGTCAATCATGAGCGGAGATGGAAATGCCGCGCCTGGGGGCGCGGGAGCCAGCCGCGCGCCGCTTGGCTCGAGCAGCTTTAATAGCCTTTCGCCGAGTTATGAGACGCGCCAGCTCAAAATCGCCTACGGTATTCAGTTTCATCCGGACGAGACGCCCAAGGTAAAGCCGCAGGATTTCCTGAACCAATACTTGGAGCTATCGGCCGACTTGGAGAAGGTCAGCGCCAGTGAATATATCAGCCATGTGCAGGGGGTCCGGTTCACGATTGAGGAAACCACCAGCAAACAGCAATTCATAACTTGGCTGAAGACCTCCGACCTGCACGTCATCTATATGGGGCACGCCAGGTATGGCAGAGGGCCGTGTTTCGGAGCGCATGGCCTTGACTCGACGGGCACGGCGCTGGTGAAGACCGAAGACTGGGAACAGGGCACTAACGCCGATCGCGGTATTTTTCGCATGGGGTATCCGTATATTGGGGTTCCGGTGAGCGAACTGGTTGATCACGGCTACACCGCTAATGCTGTCAAAGAAGCGGAAGGGCGGCCAGCCGCGGCGGATTGCGATCCGGATCTGCGCGGCTACGTTGGGTCTATGACGGCGCGCGCGCCGGACGATATTGCAACGGGGCTGGCCGCACAATTGCGACATCACCAAGACGGGGACCGCTATTGGACTTACCAATCGGGCGAGGGAATCGCCATTGTGCATCACGCCGGCTGGCGCAATACGCTCAGCTCCGGGTCAGATCTCGGGACGTTGCAAGATCCTGACGACCCCGACCACACCCAGATGACGTGCCGGGCCTTTACGCACCTGGGCTGTAGTACTTATATTCACAACTACAAAGTGGTTCGAAAGATCGCGATGTGGCAGCGTTCGGGGAATGAACGTTACGCGTATTGGACCACCAATCTGTCGGGCCCGCCGTATGCGGTCGGGCCGTGGGTGCGCGCGCTGATTGCCTATAACAAGTGGAATGCATTTTCATCCTGGGAGGCAAGCCTGAATTGGGCGGTGGAGCGCGCCAATCGGTCGCTGCGCAATTTGAATGGCGGCTACCAGCTCATTTGATGGTTCGTGAGGTTTAAAGCATGGCGATTTCAATGCGGTGGATGGCACTGCTGCCGTTGGTAATGGTTTCGACGGCCCAGCAGGAAGATGTGGCCCAGCAAATTCAGCAGCTTTCGTCGCCGGGCCGGGCGGAAGCGTTGGGAGCAAAGCTTTTGCGAGATGCGCGCGGGCCGGGTGCGGCGGTGGCGGCCGTGTGGCAGAGCGGCGATGCGACCGAGCGGCAGAAGGCCCGCACGGTTTTAAATGAGATGGAAGAAGCGGCAATCCATCCCCTTCTGAGTGCCAACGGCAACCTGGCGGCTGACGATCAGGTGTGGCGCATGACAATGGTGGTGGACACGCTCGCGGACTTGCGCAAGAACGTGGCTGCCCTGCTCGACCGCCAACTGACGATCAAGCAGTCGGCTCCGATCCCGTCGAGACAGGGGGCTGAAGAAAGCGAGGTCTCGCGCCGGGTATGTGACGAAGCGTATATTCAGATGAGCCGGCTGATGGCCGTGGACCCACAGAGCGAGGCTTTCTTCGAGCGCATGCGCCAGTTCAGGCGGATGAAGGAGGCGGGGCGGGATGCGGAAATCCAGCGGGTGCGGCAGTCTGTGGGGTGGCGAAGCCTGTTGCGGTGAGTGCGGTTCTCAAACGGAGGCTGACCGGGAGGTCAGCCTCAGACGAGGACGTCCGCCCCATTTTCGGAGGGAGGTTTCGGCGCAGTTGGGTATAAAGATGTTGAACGTTCTGAAGGTCTTCTAGGCGGCTTTTTGGGCATCGTCGCCTTCCAGGAGGTCCAATTGCTTGACCGCTTTCAGTGACTTACGCTACCTTGAAACGGAGGGTTGACCGGACGCCCCGGAGACGCCCAAGCTCCGAAGTTGCTGCAGCGCTTTGCGGGCGTCGTCAGTATGGGGGTAGTTCGAAACCAAAACGCGGAATTCCTGGACGGCGCGGTTGCGCTCGTTGGCTTTGAGCAGCGCGTACGCTTTCATGAGATGAGCGTCGGCGGTTTTGGGGTTTTCGGGGTAGCGCTCCAGGACGAGGTCGAAGTTGTGAATGGCGCTCGGGTAATTGCCGCGATTGTAATCGATTTCACCCAAATAATATTGCGCCTTAGCGGCAAATTCGGTGCTGGGGAAATAGGTGAGATATTGCTGGAATTCGTTATACGCCAGGTCGCTTTTTCCGGTTTGCAGGTCGCGCATGGCTTCGGCGAAGCTGCGGTCGGCGCTCATGCCGGCTGGTGGTTGCGGCCCCGCCGCTGCTGGTGCGGGACCGCCTAACGCCTGGGGGGACGAGAGTGGCGAAGTAGTGGGCGACGTCCCGGTGGCGGAGGGTACCGGGGGCGGACTCTGCATAATCTGCAACTGGTTCTTCAGGTCGGTGATTTTGGCGTCCATGCGCTCCATGCGGGCGGTGATGTCGGCCAGGGAGTCTTTCAGGCTGCGGACCTCTTCGCCGACGGTATCGACGCGATTGGTGAGGCCCGTGACCGGGGTCAGCGACCGCGCCACGCTGCCGGCAATTGATTCCTGCATGCCAGACAACAAATCCGCATTATGCCGGGAATCGGCTTGAATAGCGGTGAGCATGCCGTTCATGGTGTCGAGCTTGGTATTCATCTCCTTCTGGAGAGCGTCGATCTTATCTTCCATCTCACGTTGCAGGGCCAGCAGATCTTTGTTCACGGCAAAACAAAAACCCGAGCAGGACAGCAACAAAACACTGAGGCGCAGTAATTTCATTTAAATGAACTCCTCAAGGGAAGGGGACGGTTCCAAGCCGTCCCCGTTTCGCACTTGTCTCCAGTGTAAGGGAACTTTAATTTCGCCGCACGCGCGGATTTACTGAGCGGCCGAAAAATGGGCGCGCCGGTTGCGCGAATAGCAGTCCTCTGTCGGTTCGGTGCAAAGAGGGCGCTCTTTGCCGAAGCTGACGGTTTTGAGCTTATCGCCGGGAACGCCCAGCGAGATGAGGGCGTCTTTGGTGGCGGCGGCGCGGCGGTCGCCCAGAGCGAGGTTGTATTCAGCGGACCCGCGTTCGTCGCAATGGCCTTCAATGGTGACGATGAAATTAGCATCCATCTGGAAGATGGTTTTGAGCGCGCTGGCGTCGCCTTGCAGAATCGCTTGATCTTCGCCACGGATATCGCTCTTGTCGTAATCGAAGTGGATATCCTGCACTTGTTTGGCGAGGATGTCCTGAATGGTGGGCTGGCCGCCGGTGGAAATCGGCGCGGGCGGCGGAGGCGTGCTGACGGTGACGGTGGCATCGGCTTCCGAGGCGCCGGCTCCGTTGGTAGCGGTTAAATGATAGGTAGTGGTCGCCGTGGGGTAAACACCGCGGCGGCCGTTGGGACTAACCTCGCCGATACCATTATCGATTTTGACGCTGGTGGCATCGGTCACGGACCAGCGGAGGGACGACGGCTGGCCGGTGGTGACGGTGCTGGGCTCGGCGGTGAAATAGCCTATGGCGGGCTTGGCGGAGGGCGCATTGTTCTCCGGTAAGGGGGCGGGCGCCTGTGGTGGTGGCGGCGGAATTTTCTTATGACATCCTGCCGACAGGCCCAAAACAAGCACGGCTGCTAGCGCTAGTACTGCCTTTTGTTTCATCATGATTTAGATAATTCCCTCTTCAATCCTCAAACCTTGTATTCTAGTTCACGGCTAGTCCTTGGCTCTCTTGAAAACGTGTTTAGAGGGCAAGAAAAAGAGGGCACACGCCTCCTGGCTGGGCTTTACGGCAGTTTTGGATGGAGCCCGGAGTGTCCCCCCTTCCGTCATTCGGCAAGGATGCTCATTTCTCGGCGTTGACCCAAACGGGCTTTTCATTGCTGCCTTTTTCGGTGAGCGCGTGTTTACCGGTTCCATCGGCGTTCATCACCCAGATTTGCGATTGGCGGCCGCGTTTGGAAGCATACACAATGTGCGCTCCATCGGGTGCCCAGCTTGGATTCTCATTGCGCCCTTCGTTGGCGGTGAGTTGCGTGGTGCCCTTGGATATAACGTCCATGACAAAGATGTTGTAATTTCCGGGCTCGAAGCCTTTGGTCCAGGCAAAAGCCATGTGCTCGCCATCGGGATTCCAGGCCGGATTGGTAGCTTCGCCAGTGCCGGCGGACAAGCGCTGAACGTCGGTGCCCTCCATATTCATCATGTAGATTTGCGGCAGGCCGGAGCGGCCGGAAACGTCGAGCAGGTTCGCGCCTGTTTTCGGATTGATTTTCGCTTCCACTTCGATGGTGCCGGAATTGGTGAGGCGGCGCATACCGCTACCATCGGCATTCGCCATGTAGAGCTGGGCGGCGCCGCCGGCAGCGGTAGATGAGAAAACGATCTGCTTGGAATCGGGAGTGAAGGAAACGAAAGCGTTCATGGACGCTCGCTGGTTATAGAACGGCAGTTTGCGGTTGGTGTCGAGCGAGAACATTTGAATGGCGGGATAGCCGGTGGCGTACGTGGTGAACGCAACAATGTGGCCGTCCGGCGAAGCGGAGGGGAAAGTCGTAATGGAGCCGTACTTGGTGACCTGGTGTTGATCGGTTCCGTCCCAGTTCATCACCCAAATTTCTTTCGAGCCGGTGCGGTCTGACACGAACACGATGCGCGAGCCGACCAGGCTTTGCCCCCCGAACTGCGCGAGAATATCGGCAGCGTAGCGATGGGCGGCGTCAATGGCGCCGTTTTGATCCAGCGAAGCGGTATAAATCTTGCCGAAAACCTGGGCTTGCTGGAGGTCGGTAATGTTGGGCGCGGTGGTATAGAAATAACCGAAGACCACGAACAAGCCGCGATCTTCCGCGCCATAGCCGATGCCGAGGTAGTTCGCGGTCGCGGGCGGCGCATACCAATCGGCCAGGCGATAACCCGGCGTGGGCGCGGGTTTGGCATTGGCGGCCGCTTCCCCAGCCGCCAGATCGTTAGGAACTTGCGGAATGCGCAGCGGATAGAGCGTTTTGGGAATGAAGTTGATGAGAGGTGAACTCTGCAAATCGCTCTGCACCGTGCTATTGAAGACAGCCATGAGCGTGGGAGCGGTGGTACCGGTGGCGCGAAAATCGGTGACGGCGACGTGCGGCTTACCCGGATTTTTTTCAATAGTGGCGACCACCTGCTGGCGCGCGGAAATCAATCCGAGCGTGAAAAATAGAGAGAGGGAAACAGTGAGTGTGCGCATCAGCGTAGATTGAATGTGAACTCTGCCAGGATATCGTTTTCGGAGATTTGGGGCGGCAGCGGACTCAGCGGGCTGGACGCATAGACAGCGCGTAGAGCCGTGTTATCGATTTCCGGATTGCCGCTGGATTGGACGATTTGCGGATTGCGGATAGTGCCGTCGCGCAGGATATGAAAGCTGACGACGGCGGGAGCGGTTTGGGTACGGCCGTTTAGACCGTTGGTCAGCCAGTTTTGGGCCACACGGTCGCGAACAAGTTGCGCATACCAACCGAGGCGGTTGCCGAGCAATGAATTGGGACCGATGCCGACCTGCCCCGCGCCGGCTTGCGCGCTATACATGGGATTCGATACGGCTTGGCGGGTTTGACTATAGACCTGATTGGGAGGAGCCGGCGCGGTGTACTTTTGCAGCGGGTGCGGCTGCTCCTTTCGCGGTTTGACTTTATCGGGGATTTGGAACGCGTCTTTTTTCGGCTCAGGCTCTTTCTTTTCGGCTTCCTTTTCGGCCGGTGCGGAAGGGACGGGCGATTGAGTATCGTTCGCCACTGGATTGGCTGGCGCATCATGCTGCGGAATGGGGATGCTTTTGGTGGGCGAAACCGCGTAGGCGACGCCACCGGAGGGATTGGGCTCGCCTAGGGAATCGGGTGAGTGTTTCAGCCAAAACCAGCCCAAGAAAAAGACCGCCACCACGCAGCCATGCAAGACAAGCGAACCCAGGAAGGGCAAGGCGAGTGGATCGCGCTCGTCGAGAATGTCAATGCGCTCGGCCATGAAAATTAGCGGCCCTGGCGCGTGGAATCAAGGGGCGCAGTCACCATTTTTACTTCGTATTTCGCGTCGCCCAGTTCAGCCACGATTTGCGCGATCGGATCCCAGGGCGTTTCTTTATCGGCGCGGACATAAACGGCCGTAGCCGAGTGAAAGCGGGCGTGAACCGCTTGCGGAAGTTCGTGAATATTGACGGGCTTCTCATTTAAAAAGGATTCGCCAGTCTTGGTGATGCTGACCACCGGCAGATCCTGCGCGGTGTTTTGCACGCGGCGGACAGCGGGAACTTGGATATCCAGGCCGAATTCCATGACATTCGCCGTGATCATGAAGATGATGAGGAGGACGAGCACGACGTCGACCAGCGGAACAATGTTGATTTCAGACATGACGGCCGGTCCGCCAAAACGGCGGCCGCGATGCCCGCCATTGCCACCATTGAAGGAAAAGGCCATACGTTATCCTCCGAAATCGCGGTCCGCGAAGTTTTGAAATTCAATGGCGAAGTCTTCCATGCGCGTGCCAAAGTCCTTAATGCGGCTACCAAAGATGTTGTAGAAAATGGCTGCGGGGATGGCAGCAGCTAAACCGATGGCGGTGGTGACCAGCGCTTCCGAAATGCCCGGCGCGACGGCGCGGAGGCTGGCGCTGCCGGCGGTACCCAGACCTTCGAAGGCGTCAATGATGCCCCAGACCGTGCCGAAGAGACCGATGAACGGCGAGACGGATGCGACGGTGGCGAGCCAAGGCATGTTCATTTCAAGCTTGGTGACCTCTTCGCTAATGCCGAGTTGCAAACTGCGCTCGACGGCGGGTTTGTTCACCAGCGCGCCGCGCTGAGAGATCTGCCGTTCAATCTCGCGGTAGCCAAAATCGAAAACGGCGACTAGCGGCGCGGAACCGAATTGCTCGCTAGCGGCAGCGATGGCTTGCAGGTTTTTGGCTTTACGAAAGGCGCGCAAGAAATTCTTATTGCGGGAACGGGCGCGGCCGAAAATGCCGCTCTTGGACAAGACGATGGCCCAGGAAAGCAGCGAGAAAAAAATTAATATGAAAATAACGGCAAGCGGCACAGGCCGCAGATTTTTAGTAATGTCCCACAGAGATAGATCTGCGAGAAACAAAGAAAAGGGCAATATCCGTGTCCTTTCGTTTCCTCGCTTTCATTATAGGGATCGAGAAAACGGTAACTGGTTAGGCTACAGGTTGGATGTGCTGGACGGCGAGTGGTTACAGGGGGGTTGGATGGGCCAGCCTTGAATTTTGGGTCATCGATTGAAGCAGATATCTTTTGGGGCGATAACTTGCGCGATGCGCCAGAGAGTCCGGTGTCTTAATCGCATAGAAATCTCAAATTCGTCGACGATCGCTACGTCCTTAATTCGAGAGAATAACCTGGGAAGACCGACCATTATGAGAGCGAGCATTAAGAGAAGATTCCAATGCCCGACTCGGAAGATTTCATTGACGATACTGCCGGTCCGCCAGGACCGATGATTTTACGTCCCATAGCATTCATAGAAATAAGACGAAAAATGCCCCTAACCTTCGATTCGGTGGTTAAAAGAAACGCCGGGCTGCTGAGCACTCAACTCGGTGAGGACATTATCATTTTGAATCCGCTCCGCGATAACTATATCGGCCTCGATGAAATCGGCGGGCGAGTCTGGGCCTTGCTTGCGGCGCCTATCAAGGTGGATCGCCTGTGCGGCGACGTCGTGCAGCAATATCAGGGCGACCGGCAGCAGATTCCAGCGGATCTCATCGCCTTTCTGAATGAACTGGACGGCGAGGGTTTACTAGAAGTTGAGTAATCATCCGCGGGATGCTATCCCGTTCCGCTGGACTACGAAGCTGTTGGCGGTTAGGCCCGGCGCCGGCAACGCGCCAAATCAACCCTTCCGCAACACGGCGCCGCTCGAATTTGCGCGCCGTGCCGGCAAAGTCTTACGGGTGGTTGCAGCTTGCACTCCGTGGCAAAGCAATTGCTTCACGCAAGCTTTTGGCGGGCGCCCCAAGATCAGCCTGCCATGTATTAATACTCGGGATTCTCTTTAGCCGGTGCGTCGCAGGTCGAATGGCCGGGGCCTCCGCGGGCTTCTTAAGAGATTAAGTCGACCCATGCGCAACTGTCTCTTTTGGAGCGAACTTCAATTCGCCCGTGGGGATGGGGAGTTCTGAGTCAAAAGCGTGTGAATTTTGGCTGTGAGACAACGCAGGCAAAAGCGGGGCGTTACAAAATCGGCGACGCCGGCAAAGGGGACTAATGGCCGACCTTGAGAATTTTTCTCCGCGTCTTGCTTCCGCTGATCGATCCGAAAAACAACCCGCCACAATAGGCGGCCTTCCCATCTGGCACAGGCCGCAGATCTCACGCCTTGCTCTTGCAAGGACTTCTCGCCTGCGCCCTCACATCCACCTGAACGATCATGCTTTTACCCAAGACGACGGGGGCCCTTCCACTTAGAACTTGATCGTAGAAAAGGGCCTTTTGACAGCTGGAAGCGGCTCATCGGAGTCGATGGATGTGGAGGATATTCACATACGATCCCAAAGGCCCGAAAGTCATCCACAAATGTATCGATATTCGGGATTTTCACTAACGATTCATTCCCAGCTGGAATTGCCGGAACTTCCCAACGGCGGCGGCCATCCGGACGTGACTATCCGGCTGGGAACCGTAAACCCTCCCCACAGACTGGCGACGATCGACGATGAGGTAGCGTGTCCCCGGAACATTGGCCGGTTTCGAATTACGAGTGGAACCGAGATCATGGTCGATTTACTTCCCGGCGTCGATGCAGGCGTATTGCGAACGATGCTGGAAGGCCCGCTGATGGCGTACCTCTTGCGACAACGTGGTTACCTACCGTTGCACGCCAGCGCTGTCGCCATAGCCGGACAGGGCGTTCTTTTTCTGGGCGAAAGCGGAGCGGGGAAATCGACTACCGCCGCTGCTTTCAGTGTTCGCGGCCACGACGTACTCGCGGACGATCTCGCCGCTGTTCGTATTGAGAAATCCGCCATCGCACTAGAGACCGCTGGGTGTGGTCTCCGTCTTTTGGAGGACAGCCGGAAGGTGATCGGCGCGGCCGCGAAATCGACCGGTCTTCCGGGTGGCAAACACTTCTGTTCCCTGCCTAGGCGCGCGTGCGGGGGCTCGTGCGCGTTGAAAAGAATTTACCTTCTAGACTACGAAGATTGCGATTACGCGCCACCAGTCCGCTCATCCGAACTATGCAGATTCTCTGCCGCAGCGCTGCTGAACGGCCGCTCGTTTCTCAGAGACTGGCGAGCGGGTGATGCGCTGCGGCAAATCAATCTGGACCGCTCTGCCGCGCTGGCCGCCGCTCGGACCGTCTGCCGGTTGATTCGCCCGCGATCTTTGCATCTGTTGCCTACTCTGGTGGATTTTGTGGAAAAGGATATGCAAAGGAATGACTGACTGCTTGTCCCGCCTGCTTTTTCCTTTAGATACAGATTCGTTTCTGAGGCATTATCGGGCAAGAGAGCATTTTCACGTCGGCAGAGCTTCTCCTGGCTACTACGCCGATTTACTGAGTGTTGTCGAACTCGACAGGGTTTTGCAGTCGCAGCAAATGCCGGCGGCCTCGCTGAATGTGGTGAAAGACGGTGTGCGATGCCCGATTGAAGAATGGTCGCGCGTCGAGGCGACGTCCAGGGGCGCGCAACGGGTGGCGGTTCCGGAGGAACTGCTGGGCTTGTACGACGCCGGCGCCACTTTAATACTGAATCAGCTGCATTGCGTGCTGCCGTCGTTGAATCACACTTGCCGAATGCTGACGGAGGAATTAGGCTTCCCGACACAAACGAATATTTACATCACGCCACGCGATGCCGCTGGCTTTGCGAAACATGCAGACGAACATGAGGTACTGATCCTGCAAATTGCCGGCGGCAAATATTGGATGGTGTACCCAGCGGATGCGCCGCCCGTTGAAATCGATTTGCAAGCGGGAGATCTGCTGTATGTGCCGGGCGGCATGTTTCACGCCGCCCGATCGCGCGCTGAGGATTCCATCCATATCACTCTCGGTTTGCGGCCTGTGTACTCCTTTCAGCTAATCCAGGACCTAGCCGTTCTTGCTGGCGAAATGGAGAGCTTCCGGCGCCCCATGCCGCCGCGCTTCGCTGGCGACGATGCCGTGCAGGCTTTTGAAAGGGATTTCCTGGACGGATTGCAGAGGCTGATTGCCGGAATGAAGCCTGCTACGCTGACGGCTCGGCGTAGTGAAGACCTGATAGCGAAGCAGGCGCAGGGCTGGGCTGGGCGATTTTCCGATCTGCGGATTCTTCACTTAATGAACGGGGAAACGGTGGTTTCCAAACGTCCTGGGATATTGACCGCGGTGAGAGATAGAGGTAAATTCCTAAGCGTCGAATTCGCCGACAGAGAAGTCACGATACCGGCGTTTATGCGACAGGCGCTGCGCCGCATACTGGGAGAAGACAAATTCACGGTCGCTGAGGTTGGGGGTATGATCACCGATGCGGGCAAGGTCAAGTTCATCGGCGAGTTTGTGAAAGCTGGTCTATTGCGGATCGTCAGTATCGGAGGTGCAGCTGGTGGGAGCGAAGCTCTTCATAAAGTGCCTGCAGCTTTGGGGAAACCGCTGGTTCAGATGCCGAAACTGTCGCGGGCGCAGGCGACCAACGGCGGTTAGCCTTGGCATCCCAGGCGAATTCCCCACGCATGAGCGCCAGGTCTATTGGGGAAGGATCGAGATGGAAGAAGCCGAGAATGGCAGGCAGATTCTCTGGGGTAAGATCGGCGTAATCGAGGCACGCCAGGTTCTCACGGGAGCGCAGCGCGGTCTGAAAGAAATCGGTCACGGCTGCCTCCGCCGAGTGCCAGATCGCGCCAACCCCGGTATCTTTGCCCATCCAGCCGGTTGTCGTTCGCCTGTAGGAAGCCAGTATCTCCGCCGGTTGCCTGAAAAGAAACAAGGCGGGAACCCCCGGAAACACCGCCCGGATGAAATCAAACTTAAGAACATTGAACGAAGTAAACTTCACGATATGCGCCCGATAGGACGGGAGACGACGTCTAGCGGTGTGCAGAAGTAGATTGCGAAAATAGAGCGGCGCGGAATGGCACTCAGCGGCGATCACCGGCCAGATCTGGTTGTGAGGACCACCTTCGCCGAACACCATGTGCTCCTGGGAGCGGGCGAGCACCTTGGCGAGTAGCGTCGATCCGCAGCGACCTGCATGGAATATGAAGCCGGTGGGATGCAGGCAGCCGGCAGTTAAGTTGCCTGAGCTCAAGAAGTCAAGAGTGGACTCGCATTGCCATGGTTCGGACGGTGGGCGCAGGCCCGCGCGTATGGCGGCATAAGCCTTGAGGGAACGGCGAAAAGAACCCTCATAGCAGTGATAACCATTCAAATCGAGCCACAATGCTCGACGGCGAACAGCGTCAAGTTTCACGGGAATGAGGCCGGGTCTGGCGGCATGCTCGGCGCGGAATTCACGCTTGGCTAACGCAACAACTTTCCAACGTTCGCATAGGCCGAGCCGTGCACTTCGGCATCGTCGAAGCTCCCGATCGGGGTTTCCGTTTGTCTGCGCGTCTCCAAGGGCCGATTATGACAGGCTTGCTCGATCAGGCGAAGCGGAAAGTTCGGAATCGTCGACGTGGCGTCGCACGGCTATCTTGAAGCGGTTGACCTTACAAGCGACTGCGGCCAGCTCAATTGTCTTCAGCGGCGCTTTTCATCGGCGGCCCAGTTACAGTCGCGGAGCAATTTGTTCCGCAGCGCCTTCGATGGGATAACGGGCCAGATCTCGAAATCGACCAAATCGGTCCAATTCGCGATCCAGAGATCCAGCAGTTCGCGATTCGGGGCTTCCATCAGTTGGAAGCAGCGCTCAAGCGTTTCATCCACCCGACTGGAAACGTAACCGAGACCCTCGGGGGCCATCCGCCCCTTGTCACGAAAGCGTCTGTAGACGGGCAAAGCGTCTTTGTCTTTGAAGTGTTCCACTACCATGTAGAGCTGATTTGGCATTGCCTCAGCTTGCCACAAGCCTCAACCGCTAGAAATAATGTTCGAGTGCTCCTTATTGTAAATGCCGAGACAGAATGAACCGCAGGCATGTACTCATCAAAGCGAACACTGTGACAAGCCGATCGAAAAAAACAGATTTTCATGAAGATCGCAACATATTCAGAGCCTATAGAGCCTATGGAGAAGCGGCTTTTGAGCTGAGTTGGAAAAGGGCCATTTTGCAAAACGAGGCAGCGGTTCAGGGGGCCGTTAAATCGCCAGCCGCAAGGTGCGCCTAGCGATTCGCGGCGCGGGTGAACGACGCGGCGGGCTGGTCGAGCCATCTCACAACACGCATCACGCGGGGAAAACCAACCCGGCCTCCTCTCGCCAGGTTTGTCAACATTTCTGGAGTGAATTCTCCTAATCGCAGCGCGATGTCCTGCCAGGTCATACCCAGTTGTTGCCGCCGTGCATCTAGAGCGGAGTGCAAGGCTCTTGCATCCCAGCAAAGAACTTGTTGCTCTCCGACCTTGGGCAAACGGAAGCGATCAGCGCTAGCGCCCTCGGATCCCGCGACGAAACTCTCCGGCGTGCGGTCCAGCCAGAGGAGCATTTGAAGGATGACGTCCCCTTCGGCTTGCGCCCGCTTCTCTAGACCCATAATCGTCGACGTGGCGAGCCCATGCCGCGCCGTCTTGGAACGATTGACCTCACGCGCGACAGCAGCCCAGCTCAATTGCCGTGAGCGGCGCTTTTGGTCAAGCGCTTCGTATAGAGCCTTTAAAGCGAAGTTCCCGCCGGACACGATCCAGCCCTCATTACCAATTATCCTGGCTCGTTCATAAGGCAATCGTCTGCTTCACTCTGAGCTTGACGATTCGCTCGATCAAGCCGTAAGGGATCGGTTGATCGAGCGGAAATCGCAGGCTCCCTTTCTCGCCAGCATATCTCGAGATCGCCTTCTCGAGCCTCTCGTCGCCCCTCACGGGCGGAAAGAACCCAATGTGCTTTTTGAAAGCAGCAAAGTAAACCAAAACGCCGCCCTGCGTGTAGGCGGGCATGTTGTAGCTGATGGTCTCCTGCGCCGTGGGTGCGGCGTTCCTGATGGTTGATCGTATCCTTTGCAGAATTTCTTGAACTTCAGGCGAGAACGCTGCAATGTAGTCGTCGACGCTCTTTGGCTTGGCCTGTGTTGCGCGCATGAACCCTCCCAATGTAATAAATTCTGCTTGACAAATAACCTTCTAGTTATATAACATGAATTTTATATAACAAAGAATGTCAACCCTTGATACCGCCTTCTCCGCTCTGTCCGACCCCACCCGCCGGGCTATCCTTGCCCGGCTCGCCCACGGCGAAGCGACCGTTATGGAATTGGCGAAGCCGTTCGAAATGACGCAGCCGGCCATCTCGCGACACCTCAAAGTTCTTGAGAGTGCCGGGCTTATTGCGCGACGGGTGGAGGGGACGAAGCGCCCGTGCCGGCTGGCTAAGGCCGGCATTGAACCGATTGATCAATGGCTTGCGATGCTGCGCGAGGCTTTGGCGAAAAACTATGATCGCCTGGACAATGTCCTGGCAAACATGAAACCGGATAAATAAGAAAGGATAATCCAATGACCAAAATGACACTCAAAACCGAAGGCGATACGCATATTGTGGTGACGAGGCGCTTCGCGGCACCTCCCGAAGCGGTGTACCGCGCACATACAGACCCCAAGGTGATACAGCGATGGCTGCTGGGTCCGGAGGGGTGGACGATGCCCGTTTGCATCAGTGAGGCTCACCCGAACGGGAAGATCCGCTATGAGTGGACGAACGGCAAGGGTGGATTCCACTTGACGGGCGAATATCTGGAACTGGAGCCCTTTAGCAGGATCGTGCATGTGGAGCGCATGTTTTTGCCCGATCCTACGCCGGACAACCACGTCGAAACGATATTTGATGCGGATGGCGAGGGCACTTTGATGACAATGCGCATGACTCTGCCCGATGCTGAAACGCGCGCGAAAATGTTGGCGACCGGCATGGAGCGCGGTATGGAAGCGAGCTACGTAAGGCTGGAAGGCTTGATTTAGGCACAACTGGCGGCACGGGCGAACCCGCTTTTCTGAGACTACTATCTAAGCGAGAACACCCGCAGCTCTTTAGAATATGCAGCAAACCTTTACAGTTTAACTGCAGATATGAGATGCTGGTCTCGTGAGCAGGCGAAAGTCTTCTATTCAGACCGGCCTCGCTTGGATGCTGGCTGCCGAGATCCGTAAGGTATGCGGCAAGCTCAAGCGGCGTTTACGCGAGCACGGGGGACGCCTGGACCAGACGCCGTCACAGATCTCTGTTCTTCTTCTACTCGAAAAGGACGGTTCGGCTACAGTTTCAAGTCTGGCGCGGGCGGAAGGCATGCGCCCGCAGTCGATGAGCGCCATCGTAATGCCGCTGCAGGAAGCCGGCTTGGTCAGTGGTGCGCCTGACCTTAGTGACGGACGACAAACTCTGATGTCTCTCACGCCGAAATGCCTGAAGTGGCTTGAGGAGAGCCGGGTCGCGAGGCAGGACTGGCTCACCGCGATTATCTCGCAGAAACTTTCTGCCGACGAGCAGCAGAAGCTTCAGGCAGCGCTCGAACTACTGACACGCCTCGTTGAGGATTAGACCGACTCGTTCCTGCTTCTTAGCGACGTCCACTTTGAATTCAAGGAGAACGAACTCAATGCCGCTTACCGCTCTTGATCCCAGCACCGCGTTGCTCGTGATCGACCTGCAGAAAGGCATAGTCGATGGGCCTTTCATTCATCCCATCGGCGACATCATTGACCGGGCGCGCGCGCTCATAGATGTTTTCCGTTCGAAGAACCTCCCAGTCGTCCTGGTCAATGTGGCGGGACGGCCGCCAGGCCGGACGGAACACGGTCCGCGCAGCAGCCTATCGTTTGCCGCGGGCTGGACCGAATTCCTGCCGGAACTGAATCAGCAAGCAAGCGATATCCTCGTCACCAAACGAAGCTGGGGCGCGTTCGCAACCACCGATCTCGAACGTCAACTCAAGGGGCGAGGCGTTACCCAGGTGATTGTGACCGGAGTGGTGACCTCCGGTGGCGTCGAGGCGACGGCGCGCCAGGCCTATGAGCAGGGATTCAACGTGAGCCTCGCACACGATGCAATGACCGATCTTCGCTACGAGGCGCACGAACATAGCATCAGAAACATCTTTCCTCGCGTCGGCGAGACCGGGTCTACCCAGGAAATCATTGCACTGCTGGAAGAAAGGAGCGCTACATCATGAACTGGCTTTGGCTTGTGTCCTACTTCTTTGGAGGCGTCTTTGCGGCAAACGCCATCCCTCACTTTGTCGCTGGCACGATGGGACGCCCCTTTCAAAGTCCCTTCGCAAAACCGCCCGGCCAAGGGCTCTCCTCTTCAACAGTCAACGTTGTTTGGGGCTTCTTTAACGCGGTTGTTGGTTATCTACTCATCGTGCGCGTCGGAGTTTTTAATTCGCGGGCAACAAGCCACATCCTCGCATTCGGTCTGGGAATGCTGTTCATCAGCATCTTTTCGGCGCGTCGCTTCGGCCAGTTCCACGGGGGCAACACGCCGCCACGTCCATGAAGAATCCAGGGGCCGGCCCCCTTCGCTTTTTGAGGAACTCGCGCAAAACGGTCGCGGTTTCGAGCGCGCCCCGCAAAGAGCTGCGGGTTCCTTCCCTGTTTCGCGGCGCGTATCCGCACCCCTTGCGCTCCCTAGGAAGCTTCAACTTCCGCCTCTGGACGGCGGGTGCCCTGATCTCGAACGTCGGTACCTGGATGCAGCGCGTTGCTCAGGACTGGCTCGTGCTTACCCGGCTGACCCATCACGATGCGTCGGCGCTGGGTATCGTGATGGCCCTCCAGTTTGCTCCGCAGCTTCTGCTCCTGCCCTGGACGGGATCGGCTGCCGACCGCCTGAACCAGCGCAAGCTCCTTATGGTGACCCAGGCAACAATGGGCGTGCTTGCGCTTATCCTCGGAGTTCTCACGATCGGGGGAGCAATCCAACTCTGGCACGTCGATGTGTTCGCGTTTCTGTCCGGCTCCGCCGCAGCTCTGGATGCTCCTGTGAGACAAACGTTTGTGGCAGAGATGGTTGGCGATGAGGATCTCCCAAATGCCGTGGCATTGAACTCAACCTCGTTCAATGCAGCCCGGATGATTGGTCCTGCCGTGGCCGGTTTGCTGATTGCCCAGGTTGGCATCGGTTGGGCCTTTCTTCTGAACGGGCTCTCATTCGCGGCGGTTCTGATCTCCATGTCCTTCTTCCGGCTCACCGAACTGCACGCCAGCGCCAGAGCGCACCGCAACACGTCTGGATTTCTGCAAGGGCTTCGCTACGTGTGGAGAAAACCGGACCTTCGGGCGATCTTGATCATGTTGTTTCTGATGGGCACCTTTGGCCTGAACTTTCCGATCTTCATCTCCACCATGGCCGTGAACGTTTTCCACTCTGACGCACGCGGTTTCGGCCTGCTCTCCTCCATTATGGCGGTGGGGACTCTCTCGGGATCTTTGTTTGCGGCGGGCCGGGAGAGACCAAGCCCAGCTTCACTGTTAGTGGGAGCCGCTGTCTTCGGCCTCGGCTGCACCTTGGCCGCACTGGCACCTGGATACTGGTGGTTCGCGACGACTCTCATAATCATCGGCGCGGCTGCCCTCACCTTCACCAACGGCACCAACAGCATCATGCAGCTCTCGACCGAACCGGCGATGCGGGGCAGAGTAATGGCCCTGCGGATTGGTATTGCACTCGGCGGAACGTCGGTGGGTGCCCCGATCGTTGGTTGGGTAGCGAACCAGTTTGGCCCTCGCTGGGCGCTCGGTGTCGGCGCTGCCGCCGGATTCGCCGCCGCCTTGGTCGCAGTCTTTGTTCTCTCCAGTCGAAAACCACTGCTCGCATAGTCGTCAGTCCTGGATTGATCTAACAAACCGTGTAGTTCGTTTCTGGACGTTGACCCGCTACCCTAACTATGTCGTTCTGTACCGGCCAGAGACGGTCCCACTCGGCATTGTGGCGGTTATACCTGGCCGCCCCGTCTTTGGGGAGCAGGGCTAAATTTTCAACGGAGCTTTTTTCTTGTGCACGATTTGCCAGCGAGGGCAGGAGAGGCGGGTACCCTTAAAATAAGAGGGCGTTACAGAATTACACCAGGTGGGCTCAACCGTGTTCTGTATTCGATGCACAATACTTTTTGCTGCCTCGGTCTTGCTGGCGCGAACTCCGAGAGAGGTGATCGTCACCGCCGGACGAGCCGGCATTATCGAGATTTTCGAGCCGTCCACTCTTGAAACTCTGGCCCGCATCCACTTCAAGTTCTCTGATGGAAATGTCGGCCTTGGGCGTGTATCGGTCAGCATGGATGGCGCCAAACTCTACGTGGACGGCCCGATTCCTACCGCCCCCCGCGGCTGCTGCGTTCTTTATTCCGTAGATCTGAAATCCCTACACATATCAATAGTCGCATCGGTGTTTGGCAGCGCCTCCCGTCGACAGTTTGTTTTTTGTGACAGCTTAGTGTTCCCAGTGTCCTCGATTTTTTCCGGCGCTTCGATCAAGGGGATGAACGATTCTCTAATGCATCTTTCGCCCGATGGCCACTGGATTTTCGGAGTGCGTAGTTACCCAACTCCCGCACTCGAAGTATTCGATCGGATCCGCGGAGCGTTTGTGCGAGAAATAACTCCGGCCACCTCCGCTAGCGAGGGAGGGGTGAGCGGCGCTTGGGACGGTGCTCGCTTCTACCTATATGCGAGGTCGAAATCGGGGCCAAGCCGGATCTTTAATGTCTTGCCTCAGACCGGGCAACTGGGTGCCGGCGTGGCCCTCGAACAGTTAGACGAAATTCCCGGTTGTGCGTCTAACAGCGACAAAGATATTGTGGCCGCCGGGAAGAAAGTGTTTCTCTATGAGCGGTTTGGATTTATCGGAGATCGCCGAATCATTTGCAATGCCCCGGTGCCCGGCGGAGCATGGATGGTTGATCCCAAAACCGGGCGTGCCGAAAAGCACGTCGCGTCCGACGCGCATTTTTCTACCTTGCTTGCCGATCGTAGACGCTCCTTTTTGTATGGATGGGCGTCGGAAGGCCGTTACGGAGATGGCCCCGCACGATTGCTGAGGATCGACGCGAGAAACGGACGCGTGGTAAATTCCCGAGTCGTAGAATCCGGTTCCCTTCGAATGGCCATTGCCCCGGTCCGGTTTCTGCCTACCGGCGACGTCAAGGTCGTTCAATGACCAATTGCGGTCAGTCGACCGCACAACGTCAGCCGCCCCTCTGCCTGTGATCTCCATTGACCCGCGGCGAAACGGCCATGCACATGCGTAGCAGTTCTGACGAAAGGATGTTTTCGTGAGAATGAATTTTAAACATTGTGTTGGGACCTTGGCACTCGCTGTGTGCATGGGTATGGGCGGAGTTATGGCGGCGCAGGCTGCGGGCGCTCCCGTTTTCGACGATCAGGATTATTCTAGAAACAAGACCTACAATCAGGGGATGCGCGAAGGCAAGAGTGACGGGGCGCATCACAAAGACCACTCGAAGAAAAGGCACTTCAAAAAAGACGAAGATCAGAAAGCGTATGAGGCCGGTTACCAAAAGGGCCACGGTAATTAACGGAAGCGCCTAGACCGGAGGAATGTCCGGCTAACGCTTGCAGGGCGCCGGACCTTCCTGGCCTTCAACCTCGGATTGTCTCGCGGGTTGCTTGCACACTCTTCACAATCATTGCTCGCAGACTCACAGACATTAAGTGCGCGGCTTGACCCTATTTAATCACTTGCCCGCGCGTCATAGCTTAAGGCTTCCCGCGAAGCAACTAAAGAAGAGGCAAGGGCGAGCAGCCGGCTGGGCTTTGGATTGATTACCTGACGTTGCAACTCTCTTGCGGATCGCTGTTTCCGAGCAACCCTGGACCTGAGCGATCTCCCGCGCCTTATATCCGTCAAGGTAGTGGTCCTCAATCACCGCCCGGTCGTTAGGCTTGCAGCGATCGAGAATTCGTTCGACATCAATAGCCGCCAGGTTCAAACTAGTCGGCGCCTCCAGCTTAGGGGGCGGTTCGCTCGGCGATTCACGGCGAAGCATGCAGCGATAAATGTTAAGCGCGATGCTGTTGGTCCAGGTGAGAACGAGGTTCGGTTGGCGCAGCTGATCGCGCTTCTCCCAACTTCTTGTCCAAGCGGCCTGCGCCGCCGGCAAACACCGCGTGTGATTCAGGTAATTTGCTGAACGACCAAATGTGGTCACTATTACCGCCGGCGCGGTATGATAATCGCTTCTTGGGCGCTTGGCGATTGCTGCCCCAAAAGGACTCTCCCGTGGATGCGGTGCCTACCATCGTTGCTCCCGTCATGCGATTCGTTGGGGTCGCGGATACTACTAGGAGTCTGGCCTTCTATCGCGACATTCTGGGCTTCGAGATACGCGAGGAATCGGGCAGCATCGAAGCCGTTTGCGGACCGGCGCGTATTCAGTTCGGTGAGCAAGACTACGCGCCCGGCCACGCCGGCGAGCCGCGGCCATTGGGCTCCGCCATGCTCTTCTTCCACACGAATGACGTGAGCGCGCTGCACGCAACCATTTGCCGGCGCGGCGGCGCGCCCTCGGAAATCGAGAAGGTCAACTGGATTAAGATGCGCCTGTTTGAGATCCGCGATCCGGACGGACACATCTTATGGTTTGGTCAATCCTATGACCAGCCCGGCCGGCCGCGACCTCCCGCCATGCTGTTGAGAGCCCTTCCTGAGTTACCCGTCGTGGATGTCGGCGCGGCCGTGGTACATTACCGCGACGTGCTTGGCTTCCACGTCAATCACCAGCAAGACGATTTGGGCGTCATGGACCGCGACCGCATCACCGTGGTGCTGGTCCCCCGCACGCACGACCGCCCCGGGATTGGCTCGACTTACGTTTACGTTGAAAATGCAGATGCGCTCTACGCCGAACTGCGCGCCAAGGGCGCGAACATCCAGGGCGAGCCGGTGAGCCATCCCTGGGGTCTTCGCGATTTCGCCGTGCTCGACCCTGATGGCAATCGCCTCCGCTTCGGCCAACCCTTTGAGTAATGGCGGTCAAGAATTGTGGGGCGGACCTCCTGGTCTGCGGCTGACCTCCCGGTCAGCCTCCCGCGCGGTCCTCCACAGCCCACAATAAAGTTCCAAATCAGCCGTTACGCTAGCCGTTTTACCACCCTCCGGTGATATGTTGACCAGATGGATTTCACGCGACTACTAGCCATCGTCGCCGGTCTTTTCAATGCCGGCGCTTCAATGGCAATGCCGCAGGTCGCAGAAGTCCCGACCGCTCCCATCGCCATCACCGGCGTGACGGTAATTGACGTCATCGCCGGCGCACATCGAACTAACGTGACAGTGCTGATTCGCAATGGCTGGATTGAACCAATCGCACCCAAATCAGCGTTCCGAGTGAGGCCACGAGACTCGACGGGCAGAGGCAAATTCCTAATCCCTGGTCTATGGGACATGCACACGCATCACCAGGGAACGGGTGCGGACTCTGTGGATCTATTTGTCGCCAAGGGAATAGTCGGCACGCGCGACACGGGCCGCGACCATTAGTCCTGCTCGATTCCTTGGCCGTGAAGCATCGGAGAGGACCATCGAGACCGGAAAGCGCGCCAATATGGTGTTGTTAGAGGCTGACCCGACGCTCAATATCCGTAATATCGACCAGATTGCCGCCGTCCTCGTCAGAGGCGTCTTCTGATAAAATCTGACATCGACCGGATCGTCTCAGAGCACCTTCCGACGCAAGGTCAATAGTTCGTTGTTCGGCCGCACATCGCACCCCACGCATCTGGCATAATTCGGTCAAACATGCTGCTGGAGCTAATCGTTGAAAACTATGCGGTGGTGGAGCAGGCGCGCATCCGTTTTCACGAAGGATTAAATATTCTCACTGGCGAGACAGGCAGCGGCAAATCCATCGTGGTCGATTCGCTGAGTTTGCTGCTGGGGGCGCGCGCCTCGGCGGAAATGGTGCGCAGCGGTCAGGCCAGGGCCCGCGTATCTGGCATTTTTTCGCTGCAGGGCAAACCCGAGGCCGCTGGCCTTTTGGGCGAAAGCGGCGTCGAGTTGGACGGCGAAGAAGAGCTGATTGTCGAACGCGAAGTAGCGGCCAATGGCAAATCGCGGGCGTTTGTGGCGAACAAGCCAGTCACCACCGCGTTCTTGAAACTGCTTGCGCCCTTGTTGGGCGATATCCACGGGCAAAATGAACAGCAACTCTTGTTTGCCGCAGTGGCGCAGCGGCAATTGCTGGATGAATATGCCAAGGCGGAAGGACTGCGCGCCAAGGTGGCGGAGGCGTTTACGCTCTGGCGGAATCTGGGAATAAAACTCGAAGAGCTGAACCAGAATGAGCAGGAGAAATTGCGGCTGCTGGATTTGTGGAGTTTTCAGGGTAAAGAGATCGAAGCCGCGCAACCGCGCGTGGGTGAGGACGCGGAACTCGAAGGCGAGCGAAAGATTCTGCAGAACGTGACGAAGTTGCAGGAGAACGCGGCAGCGGCCTTTGCGGCGCTTTACGAATCGCCCGACAGCGCGACGACGC
The DNA here is from genome assembly GCA_963764105.1 of Bryobacterales bacterium. Classification (GTDB taxonomy): domain Bacteria; phylum Acidobacteriota; class Terriglobia; order Bryobacterales; family Bryobacteraceae; genus Bog-105. The sequence goes on along the minus strand of CAVXRP010000011.1, from coordinate 39,999 downwards.
AATTGCGCACCGCCGTCAAGCGGCTGGACGAGTTGCTGCGGATTGACGAGAGTCTGGCGGAAACCGCAGCCAACCTTAAGTCGGCAGCGGTACAGGTGAACGAAGCCGCGTACAATTTGCGCGACTATCTGGGGAAGTTGGAAGGCGATCCGGCGCGCCTGGATAAAGTGGAGAGCCGGCTGGAAGCTCTCGACAAGTTGAAGCGCAAATATGGCAAGACCTTGGAAGAAGTGCTCGCGTTTCAGGCGGACGTGGCGAGGCGTATGGAGGAAGTGGAACATTCGAGCGCGCATCGCGCCGAACTCGAAAAGCAGCGCGCCGCGGCCGCCCAGGAATTTGAGAAACTCGCTAGTGATTTAAGCGCCAAGCGCACGGCCGCCGCCGCCGCGCTCAGCCGGCAGGTAGAAGCGGAACTGAAAAGCTTGATGATGGGGGGAACGCAGTTCCAAATTGCCGTGACCAAGGGACAATGGACGGCTGCCGGCGTGGATGAGATCGCCTTCCTGGTCTCACCCAATAAAGGGGAAGAGTTAAAAGCGCTCGAGAAGATTGCTTCGGGCGGAGAGCTTTCGCGCATCGCGCTGGCATTGAAGACGGCGGCGGGCGATTCGGCTCAGCGGCACGGTATTTCGACGCTGGTGTTCGATGAAGTGGATGCGGGCGTGGGCGGAGCGGCGGCGGCTGCGGTGGGAAAACGCTTGAAGATTTTATCGAAGGCGAACCAAGTGATCTGCGTGACTCATTTGGCGCAGATTGCGGGATTTGCCGACCACCATTTTTCGGTGGCCAAACGCGAAAAGAAGGGCCGTGTGTCCACCGAGATTGAAGAGCTTGGTCCAGCAGAACGCGCGCGGGAGATTGGACGAATGCTCTCGGGCGAGAATATTACGCCGGAAGCGCTGAAGCAGGCGGAACAATTGATGCGGGCGGGTGCGATTGGCTAGGTTTCTGAAACCAGCCGAGGCGTTCGGCCACCGACTGCAAGCGTCCAAGAACGGCGTGGGTCGGTGCAGGCTGGCGATGGCGACGATAGAACCTCGGAAAGCGGGTCCATGTGTTGACCATGCCATTGACTTGGCCGCCGGCGCGGAACTTCGGAGATCTGCAATCCAGGGTCCAGTGACTGCGGGACGAATGGACCGATCACACGGACTTTCACTATAGATCGTCCGCCAGCAGAACCCATCTAATGATGGACGGCCTAAATGGCCGCTCATTTGGTTGACATGAAGGAGACATCATCATGCGCATCTTTGTGACGGGGGCGACAGGATTTATTGGTTCGGCGCTTGTGCCGGAGTTGATCCAGGCAGGGCACCATGTGTTAGGGCTGACGCGGTCGGAGGCCGGCGCCGGCGCGCTCCAAGCAGCGGGGGCCGAGGTGCAACATGGCAACTTGGAGGACCTCGACAGCCTGCGCCAGGGAGCGGCCAAGTCCGACGGCGTAATTCACTTGGCCTTCAACCACGATTTCTCGCAATTTCAGAAGAACTGCGAGAACGACCGGAAGGCGATCACGGCGATAGGGGAAGTCCTATTGGGCTCAGAGCGGCCGTTTCTCGTTAGCTCGGGCACTGCGATGGTGAACGGCGTGGATGGCAAACCCGCGACAGAGGATCGCGTGGCCGAATCATGGAACCCGCGCTCGGCCTCCGAGGCCGCGACGAAGGAACTGACGGCACGCGGCGTGAACACCTCCGTGGTCCGGCTGCCGCAGGTGCATGACACGCGCAAGCAAGGGCTGGTGACCTACGCTGTGGCCGTCGCGCGTGAGAAGAATAAGTCCGCCTACATCGGCGATGGCAGCAATCGCTGGCCGGCGGCGCACATCTCCGACGTGGCGCGGCTGTATCGTCTGGTGCTTGAGAAGGCAGAACCGGGCGCAATCTATCACGCAGTGGATGAGGAGGGCGTGCCGATGAAAGCGATCGCCGAGGCGCTGGGCCGCGGGCTAAAGGTGCCTGTGGTCAGCTTGGCCCCAGAGGAGGTCGAGGCGCATTTCGGCTGGCTTGGCCTCTTCGCCGCGCACGATCTCCCGGCATCCAGCGCGCTAACACGACAAAAGTTAGGCTGGGTACCCACTGGGCCAGCGCTAATCGCCGACCTCGATGCGATGGACTACATGCGAGTCCAATAGGTGGGTCAGGCTTCAGCCTGTCGGCTCTCCGGCAACCGTGATATGCTCCTCGGCGATACTTCATGCGCAACTTCTTTACTACCGTTATTCTGGCGGGCCTGGCCGTAACTTCTGCCTGCGCGGCCATCCAGCAGCCGGTCCAGGTCGGCGGCGGCCTCGTCTCCGGCGTTCCGGGAAAGGACCCAGCGGTTCTGACCTTCAAAGGCATCCCGTTCGCCGCGCCACCGGTGGGCGACTTGCGCTGGCGCGAGCCGCAGCCCGTCGTGGCTTGGCAGGGAGTGCATCGGGCGGACAAATTCTCCGCTGGTTGCATTCAGCACGTTGTGAGCGAACGTAAGCCTTGGACCTACGAGTTCATGACACACGGTGATATCAGTGAGGATTGCCTGTACCTCAATGTGTGGACTGCGGCCTCGTCCGCCGGCGAGAACCGGCCGGTGTTCGTCTACATTTACGGCGGCGGCTTCTCCGAGGGAGCGGCGCAGGTGCCCGTCTATGACGGGGAAGGTCTGGCGAAGAAGGGTCTGGTGGTCGTGACATTCAACTACCGCGTAGGCGTTTTGGGGTTCCTCGTTCACCCAGCGTTGGCCGCGGAGTCAGCCGACCATGTTTCGGGGAACTATGGAATGCTCGATCAAGTGGCTGCGCTCGAGTGGGTGCATAACAACATCGCGGCTTTCGGTGGTGATCCAAAGCGCGTGACCATCGCAGGACAATCGGCCGGCGGGATTTCAGTGCATGACTTGACGGCCTCGCTGCTGGCAAAAGGGCTGTTCCAGCGCGCGATTGTCGAGAGCGGTGGTTCCAGTGTCGGCGGCCTCCGGCTGGGCCCCCAGACTATGGCGGAAGCAGAAGCGCAAGGGCAAGAGTTCGCCAAAGCAAAAGGTGCAAAATCGCTGGCCGACCTGCGTGCCATGAGTTGGGAAAAACTGATGGAGCCTTTGCCCAATGACACGCCGGGCGCCGGTGGTCCGCCCAGACTGTTTTTCGCACCGGTTCCGGACGGCTACTTTCTACCGGCTCCGTTCATGGAAGTCATCTCCCAGGGAAAACAGAACGATGTGGTGACGTTGACCGGCGCAAATAAGGACGAACTCGGAGGCTTGGGCCCTCCCCAAGGACCCGTTACGGCAGAATCTTTCGCTAAGCAGGCCCGCCAGCGCTATGGGGAAGCAGCCGGGGAATTCTTGAACCTTTATCCCGCCCGGACGGATGAGGAGGCGAAAATCGCACAAAGCCAGAGTAGCCGCGATCAAGCGCTGGTCTCTATGTATCTCTGGGCCAAGTTGCGAGCCAAGACGGCGAAAACCAACGTCTACGAGTATTTGTGGGACCACGCCATGCCCGGCCCGGACGCCGCACGCTTCGGAGCGTTTCACACTTCGGAAGTGCCATACGTGCTGAACACGTTGTATATGTCCGACCGTCCCTTCACCCAGGCAGACCGGAACATCGCCGCCGAGATGTCCTCCTACTGGGCGAATTTTGCCGCGACGGGAGATCCGAATGGAAAAGGTCTTCCTCACTGGCCAGCCATCGGCGATGAGCCGCAAATCATGGAGGTAGGCGACAAGATGCAGACCATCCCGGTCGCGGGCAGTCCTGCGAAATTTGCGTTTTTCAGGAAATACCTGCTTAAATAGCAACCGACCGCTTGGCCGTGCTTGCTTTGTGGGCTGGTCTGGGGTGGGTTCTAATTGAGCGCCGAGAGCAGTCGCGCTACTTGCGAGCCAGCGGGCTTTCCAGCCACTCGATCCGGTCGTCAACGCGTTTGAATTCGGACTTAATATAGTCTTTCAGGTCGTCGAAGCGGTTATCCATAGAACTCTTCAGATCGTCAAAGCGCCGATCGAAGGAATCTTTCAGGTCGTCAATGCGCCTATCGAAGGAACTTTTCAGATCGTCAAATCGCTTATCGAGCGAGGTCCTGAGGTCGGTGATCCGGGTGTTCTGATAAAAGAGCCCGATGATGACAGTGAAGCAAACCAGCAGCGCCGGTCCCCATTGGCTCCGGATTGTGTTTGCGACTTGCATTGGCTTCGACTTCACCTATTCTCCCACGGGGACCCGATTTTCGAGCATTTTGTGAACCTTTTTGAGGGGTTTTTGAAGGGTTTTTAAGGGGTTTTTTAAGGGTTTTTGAAAACTCAACGACACCCAAGCAAAACCTCACCCGCCGCCCGGCATTCCTGCCGCTTGCGATATCTCAAACTAAAGGTTGATGTGCCCTTACCATGTTTCCTCTAAACTGTAATAACTCAGCGGGTCAAATGACAAAATCTCGGTTTGTGGGCGCGCTCCTCGCAGCAGCCGCGCTCTTTATCACCGCTGCGGACACACCCCCAGCCGACGACCGCCTTTGGGAGCACCGCAACCTCGGCAAGGCTTTTTACGAGAACCCCGATACTCACGTACAAGCCGTCACTGAACTCCGCGAAGCGCTCCGGCTCAATCCGAATTCCGCCCGCGACCGCATCAACTATGGCCTCGCGCTGTTACGCGCCGGCCAGACCGATGAAGGTATCGCCGAACTGCTGAAAGCGCAAAAGCAAGACCCCTCCAACCCGCACACCTGGTTCAATCTCGGCATTGCTTACAAACATGCCGGCGATTATGACAAAGCCATTGAGCAGCTGCAAGGCATGATCAAGCTCGTGCCCAACGAAGCTGTCGCGCATTACAACCTCGCCTCCGTGCTGCGCTCAAAAGGCGATTCCGAAGCAGCTCTTCCCGAGTTCCAGGACGCCGAGCGTCTGAATCCCAACCTTGCTGGCCCGCATTTTCAGCTGTTCAGCCTTTACCAACGCGCACAAAATCGGGTGGAAGCCGCCAAAGAGCGGCAGGCATTCGAAGACATCAAGAAGCGCACTGAAGGCGCGCCCGTACCTGAAGACATGGAGTGGTGTTTCTATGTCGAACTGGACGACCCGCCTGAAGTCCGCTCCACCGCCGCCAGCGAGCCCACTCGTTACGACGACAAAATCGTCTCCAAAGGCTGGGGCGCGGGCACTCATCTCTTAGCCATTTATACCGACGGCCTCGGCAAACCCGATCTGCTTGTCTGGTCACAGGACAGAGTGGAATTGCTCAGGCAGGGTGTAGACGTTGCCGCAAATAGCGGCCTGAGCGATCTGAAGAACGTAGTCAGCATCGCCGCCGGCGATTACGATAATGATGGCCTCACCGATCTGTGTGTGTTAACCGATAAAAGCGTCGAGCTGTTCCACAACAACAAAGGCACCTTCAGCAAAGCATCGGACGTAGGTGCCAACACGGGCTTCACCAAAGCCGTCTGGCTCGATTTCGATCACGATACCGATCTCGACCTGCTCCTATTCGGTCCAAATCCCGCGCTGTTTCGCAACATAGGCCCGGCTAAGTTCGAAGAAAAGAGCTCTCTCTTTCCCTTCGTGAAGGGCAACGCGCTCGACGCCGCTCTCATCGCCATCCGCATCGACACGGCCGCGCGCGATCTGGTGGTCTCTTATCAGGACCGCCCCGCCGTTCTCTATCGCGATAAACTCAACGGGGTCTTCGAAGCCACTGATTTTCAGTTGCTGCCCGCCGGGGCAACCGATCTTGTCGCCGAAGACTTCAATCATGATGGCCTGCTCGACATCGTTAGCTATCAGCCGGAACTGGTGGCGTTGCGCAACGCCAAGGGCAAGTTTGTGCGCGACGAAAAAGCCAAGCCGCCGCGCTTCGGCGCGCGTACCGATTTCAATGGCGATAAGCGCGAAGATATCGCCAGCCTTTCTTCCGATGGCAATATCGTTCTGGCCTTGAACGCATCTCCAGCCGAGCGTTGGCTGACCGTCCGCCTGCAAGGCGTTAAGAATCTCAAGACCGCCCCTGGCGCAACCGTTGAAATGAAAGCCGGCGCCGATTACGAAAAGAAGGTTTACCTTGGCGTACCGCTGGCGTTTGCGGTTGACGGCCACTCCGATGCCGATACCATTCGCATTACCTGGTCAAACGGCCTGATTCAAAACGAGCCCCATCAAAAACTGGAAGCGCTCACCATCCCGGAAGCGCAGCGCCTTTCCGGTTCATGCCCGATGATTTTCACCTGGGACGGCGACCAGTACCAGTTCATTACCGACGTTCTTGGGGTAGCTCCGCTCGGCGCCAGTTCCGGCGATGGCAACTACTTTCCGGTCGATCACAATGAGTACATTCAAATCCCCGGCTCGGCTCTCAAAGCGCAAAACGGCAAGTACAAATTGCAAATCACCGAAGAGCTTCACGAGGTTTCCTATCTTGATCAAGTTCAATTGATTGCCGTAGACCACCCCGCCGCAACCGCCATCTACACCAACGACAAATTCAAATCGCCGCCTTATCCTGAATTCCGTCTATTCGGCGCAAGCGAAAAAATACATCCTGTTCGCGCTATTGAATCCAATGGAGTGGATGTCACCGCGCGCGTGACAAAAGCAGACAAGACCTATCCTGATTCCTTCCAGCGTGATGCCTCAGGCGTAGCCGAATCGCATACTCTCGATCTCGATTTCGGCAAGTCCGCACCGTCCAATCGCGCGGCGCTTATTTTAACCGGCTGGGTCGATTGGGCCGATGGCAGCACCTTCTTGCGCGCTTCCCAAACCGGCCAAGGATTGGTGTTCCCTTATCTGCAAGTGAAAGACCGCGCCGGGCACTGGCAAACCGTGGTGCAGGATATGGGCATCCCGTCCGGCAAGCCCAAGACCATCGCCGTCGATCTCACAGGAAAGTTCCTCTCCGCCTCGCGCGAGGTTCGCATCGTTACCAATCTCTGCGTCTACTGGGACGAAATCTTCTTGCTTGACGATGCCCGCGCTCCGCAAACCAAGCTCACTCCGCTCAACGCCGAAAGCGGCAATCTGCATTTCCGCGGCTTTTCCCGCGCCGTCGTCGACCCCGCACGCCGCCAGCCGGAGCGTTTTCTCTATAGCGACGTACGGCCCATTTCAAACTGGAATCCCACGCCCGGTTTGTATACGCGCTATGGCGACGTGACACCGCTCCTGCAGAGCGCCGACGACCGCTTGGTGATCATGGGTTCCGGCGACGAAGTCACCATCGAATATCCAACTGCTTCCTTGCCTGCGTTGCCCAGCGGTTGGACACGCGATTTCCTTTTGAAAGTGGATGGCTGGGCTAAAGACGCCGACGCCAATACCGCCTTCAGCGACAACGTTCTCCCCTTGCCCTTCCACGCCATGAGCAGCTATCCATATAAAAGCAGTGAACACTTTCCGCAAGACAAAGAACATATCGATTATCTGCACGATTACCTCACCCGTCCGGCATTGCATTTAATTAGGCCACTGGCTCCGGCCGGACCTACGGAGTAAGCATGACGAACCGCCTCAAATTCTGGTGCGCCCTTTCCTTAGCGATCCTGCTCGTGAACAGCGCATTGCTGTGGGCCTTTCCCACCTCTACCGCCTTTAACGTCGCGAACCTTTTGCTGCATGTCGGTCTGGGCACGGCTCTAGGCGTTGTCGCGCTGCTCATCGCGCGTCAAGAGCCGCGCTTAGGCTGGACTATAGTCGCCGCTCTTTCCGGCGGCCTGCTTGCATATCTCGGCAACACCCGCGACCATTATTCCGTCCTTATCATTCACGTTGTTGTCTCGCTTGTCGCCGTAATCGCCCTCTTCGTTCGTCGTGAAAACTTCACGCTCGCCAAAGTCGCCGGCGCAGCGGCCGCTTTGGTTCTCCTCGCCGGCATCGCCGACCGCCGTTGGATCAAGCATCCGGAAAACGTAATTGCGAATTCTCAAACGGTGCCCGTTTCCATGCAAGAAGAAGGCGGCGGACCGAAAAGCCCCTTCTTTCCCTCTGGCGCAAACACCAGCGATGGCAAAATCGTGCCCTCTTCGTTCTTCATGGAATCGAAAAAATGCGGCGAATGTCACAAAGACATCTATCAGCAGTGGAAAGGCTCCGTCCACCACTTCGCCTCATTCAACAATCAGTATTACCGCAAGGCCATCGAATACATGCAATCCGTCGTCGGCACCCAGCCGAGCAAATGGTGCGCCGGCTGTCACGATCACGCCGTCTTTTTTAATGGCCGCTTCGATAAGCCCATCAAAGATCAAATCGATACGCCCGAAGCGCAAGCAGGTTTGAGCTGCATGTCATGCCATTCCATTGTGCATGTAAATGGCACCGTCGGCAATGCATCGTTCATCATGTCTTACCCGCCGCTGCACGAAGTGGCCAATAGTTCGAACCCGTTCATCCAGAAACTGGAGCACTTTGTCACCTACGCCGCCCCTGAAGCGCACCGCCGGACTTTCATGAAACCCTTCATGAAAGATAGCTCAGAGTTTTGTTCCGCTTGCCACAAAGTGCATTTGGATGTGCCGGTGAACAGCTATCGCTGGTTCCGTGGCTTTAACGATTACGATAACTGGCAGGCCAGCGGCGTCTCCGGTCTGGGCGCGCGCTCGTTCTACTATCCCGCCAAATCGCTTCGCTGCGCCGGCTGCCACATGCCGCTGGTCGCATCGCACGATCCCGGCAATATAAACGGCCACGTTCATTCCCACCGTTTCCCCGGCGCAAACACCGCCGTGCCGTTTTCGAACCAAGATCCGGAACAACTCGCCGCTACCGAGAAATTCCTGCAATCCGGTTTCATCACCGTTGACATCTTCGCCGTCAGTCCAGTACAAAAGCAAAAGACCACCGCCATGGTGCGCCGCGCCAGCGATTCGCAACAAACCGCCAATACCGGTTTCGCCGTCGGTGAAGAATCGGACCAGAGCGCCGCCGCTATGATTCGCAACGTGGGGGAAATCGCCGCCCCCGCCAACGCTTCCAACATCACCTTGAAACCCGGCGAAACTGTGCAAGTCGACGTTGTCGTGCGCACCCGCAAAATCGGCCACTTCTTCCCCGCCGGCACGGTCGATTCGTTCGACGTGTGGCTTGAGCTGGAAGCCTGTGACGATAATGGCAGGCCCATTTTCTGGAGCGGCAAGGTGGACGACCATGGTAAGGGTCCGGTGGAACCGGGCGCTCATTTCTATCGCGCGCTGCAACTGGATGGCGAAGGTAATCCCATCAACAAACGCAACGCTTGGCAGGCGCGCAGCCTGCTTTATGCTCATTTAATTCCGCCGGGCGCAGCCGATGTCGCGCATTACCTGGTTAAGGTGCCGCCGGGAGCAAAAGGCAAAATTCACTTCACCGCCAAACTGAACTACCGTAAATTCACCTGGTATTACACGCATTTCGCCTACGCTGGCGAACCGAAGGCCGGGCAGGACATGAAACTGCTTCTTGCCAAGAGCTTCAACAGCCTCGAATACAATTTCGACCCAGCCAACATTCCCGCCAACGTATCGGGCCAAATCAAGAACGAAGTTCCGAACCTGCCCATCGTCACGCTGTCGAAAGCGGAATTAACCCTGCCCATTTCAGACCAAGCCCCCGTTTGGAACGCCGTCGCCAAGAACGGCACGCGGGAACGCTGGAACGATTGGGGGATCGGCCTGTTGCTGCAAGGTGATTTGAAAGGCGCTGAATTCGCCTTCAAGAAAGCCGCAGAGGCGGAACCCGGTTATGCCGATGCCTGGCTCAATAGCGCGCGCGCGCTGATTCAGGAAGGCGAAACCGACGCCGCCAAACCTTATATCGAAAAAGCGCTGCAGCTGAATCCGTCGCTGGGCCGCATCTACTACTTCCGAGCGCTGATCGAAAAAACAGAAGGCCGCTACGATGATGCGCTCGCTTCTTTGTATCGCGTGGAAGCGCAATACCCGCGTGATCGCGTCGCCCTGAATCAGATCGCCCGCATCCTCCTTCTGAAGCGCGAATACGCCAAGGGGCTTACCTATTGCTCGCGCATCTGCGATATCGATCCCGAAGACTTGCAAATGCACTACACCGCCATGCTGTGCTACAAAGGCCTGGGCGACGCCGATAAAGCAAATCGTGAGCAGGCGCTCTTTCAGCGCTTCAAAGCGGATGAAGCCGCGCAAGCCATTACCGCGAAGCGTCGCCTGGCCAGTCCAGAGGATAATAACGAACGGCAGCCTGTGCATGCTCACGAATCCGTGCCGTTACCGTGACCTATGAAAACTTCTTTTGTTGGTTTAATAATAGGCGTTCTGCTGGCAGGCGGCTGGCTGACTGCCGGGTTCGCACCGGAAGCCGGCGTGCGCTTCGTCGATACAACTGCCAAAGCCGGGATACATTTTCAACACAATACCGGCGCCACCGGTAAACGCTATCTGCCGGAAACGCTCGGCTCCGGCGTGGCCTTCGTCGATCTTGACGGCGATGGCTGGGCCGACATTCTTTTCATCAACGGCAAAGACTTCGCGCCGCGCGGCCGCCGCACTACGCTCGCGCTGTATCACAACAACCGCAACGGCACCTTCACCGACATCACGCGCGCTAGTGGCTTAGATATCGAAATGTATGGCTTCGGTGTAGCGGTGGCGGATTACGACAACGACGGCCGCCCCGATATCTACATCACAGCGCTTGAAGGCGACCGCTTATTCCACAATGAAGGCAACTGCCATTTCCGCGATGTCACCGCTGAAAGCGGCATTCATAACGTGAACTTCGGCACTAGCGCTGCCTGGTTCGATTACGACAAGGATGGCAAGGCCGATCTCATCGTAGCCAATTATGCCACCTGGAGCCAAAAAACCGACCAGTGGTGCACCCTCGACGGCGCATCAAAATCATATTGCACGCCCGAATCTTACAAAGGAACATCGGCGCGTCTTTATCACAATCTGGGGAACGGAAAGTTTGAAGATGTCACTGAAAAAGCCGGCCTGATCGATAACACGAGCAAATCGCTGGGTGTTTTGATCTTCGATTACAACGGCGATGGTTGGCCAGACATTTTCTTATCGAACGACACGCAGCCGAATAAACTTTATCGCAACTTAGGCAACGGCACGTTCAAAGAAGAGGGCATGCAGGCAGGCGTGGCGTACGGCGAAGATGGCGTAGCGCGCGGCGCCATGGGCGTGGATGCCGCCGATTACGACCATTGCGGTCGTCCGCACTTACTCGTTGGTAACTTCGCCAATCAAATGCTCGGGCTTTATCATAACGAAGGCAAGGGCTTCTTTGTGGATGAGGCGCCGTCTTCCACCGTCGGGCGCTCTAGTTTGCTGAGCCTCACCTTCGCGGCATTTTTCTTCGATTACAATCTGGATGGTTGGGATGACATTCTCGCAGCCAACGGCCACATCGAGCCGGAAATCAGCCGTGTGCAACCCAAAGTGCAGTACAAAGAACCGCCGCTGATGTTCCGCAATCTCGGCCACGGCAAATTTGAAGACGCCAGCAATTCACTCGGACCCGATTTTCAAAAGCCCATGGTGGCGCGCGGCGCAGCCTACGCCGATTTTGATCACGATGGCGATCTCGATCTCGTCTTCAACAACAATAATGGCGCCGCGCGGCTTTACACCAATGAAGGCGGCAATAAGAACAACTGGCTGAACGTCCGATTGGTAGGCACGAAATCGAATCGCAGCGGCCTGGATGCAGTGGTGCGGATCGAAAGCGCGCTTGGCAAGCAATGGAAGGCCGTGCATAGCGGGTCAAGTTACTGCTCGCAAAGCGATCTCGCGCTCACCTTCGGACTCGCGCAAGACAAGGTAGTTCAGAACCTGAGTGTCGATTGGCCCAGCGGTAGCAAGCAGCAGTTCAAGAACGTGCCCATCAATCAGTTCATCGTGATAGACGAAACAAAGGGCATCGTAAAGTGATGATTCCCATTCTTGCCGTCTTTTTGTTCGCGCAAATCAGCGCCCAACAAATTGTCGACCGCATTCAAAAAGAAGTGGGCGTTCCCTGGCACGCCGAAACTGTCGACACCTTCAAAGCCGGCGATCCCAACACGCCTGTAACGGGCGTAGCCGTTACGATGATGGCCACGCTCGACGTTCTCCAACGCGCCGCGGCCGCCGGCGACAACTTTGTCATCACGCACGAACCTACGTTTTACAGTCATTTGGATGGCATCGCCGATCTCGAAAAGCAGAACGACCCAGTACTCGCCGCCAAAGAAGCCTTCATCCGCGAGCACCATATGGTGGTTTGGCGCTTTCACGATCACTGGCACATGCGCCAACCTGATGGCATTCAAGTCGGTATGACCAAAGCGCTCGGTTGGGAGAAATATCAAAGCGTGGAAGAGCCACATCTATACACGCTGCCCGAAACCACTCTCGCCGATTTAGCCGAGACCCTCAAGAAGAAACTCGGCATCGTCGCCATGCGCGTCGTCGGCGATCGCGCTATGAAGGTTTCGAAAATCGCCCTCATCCCCGGAGCTGCCGGCTCGATACCCCAGATCAAAGCTCTTGAGAGCCCGAATGTGGAAGTGCTGATTATTGGCGAAGTCCCCGAATGGGAAACGGTCGAATATGTGGATGACGCCACCGCCGCGCATCAGCACAAAGCGCTTATCATGCTCACTCACATTCCCTCCGAACAAGCGGGCATGGAAGAATGCACCAAGTGGCTCAAGACGTTCGTGAAGGAAGTGCCGGTAGAATTTGTGGCGGCAAAGCAGCCTTTCTGGCAGCCGAAATAATTCAAAACACTTGACAGGCCGGTTTAGTCTACTGAGCGTGCCGCCGAGTTTGCGCCCACTCATCGCATGCGCTTTGACTCTGCCTGTCTTGGGCGCGGGTCCGGCCTCTCAGAATGGGGCTTACGAGGCCACCGCCTATTCAGTGGGCGGCATTACCGCGGCGGGAACGTGGACAAATCGGCACGTAGTAGCAGCCGATCCCAATGTTCTTCCGATAGGATCGCGGATCAAAGTAAGACACGCCGGACGGTATTCCGGTGAATACGTGGTAGCCGACACCGGAGCTAAGATCGTTGGGCGAAAACTCGATATCTACATGCCGAGCCAACGCGAATGCACAAAGTTCGGCTCCCGGCGCGTAAAAGTGCGCGTCGTGCAGTTAGGCGATGGCAGCAAGGCCGCCACCCAGCAGGCCAGTGAAACAGTAAAGCAGGACGTCAATAAAGATATCGCCAAAGGTGCTGTGGGTAATGCTGCGACGGAGGCGGATTGGAAAGCAAAGGGTGCGCATACTGTCAAATCTGTTCAAGCGCAGACGCCGCCACCGCACCAGTGACGTGTCGGTTGACTACAGTTCCCGAAGTGGTAGCACGATATGCGGATTCGCCGTGCGCAAAATTCCGTCCTTCGCCTCACTCATGCCATCAGGCGTGTTGTGAAAGGCGCGCGATTTTCTCGGGTTCACAACCCAAACATCAGGCACGCCAAAAGCGAGATAATCGTCAATCTTGTCCTGGATGTCGTCTACCTTGTCCCCGCGCGAAAGAATTTCGATGCACAGCAACGGCGGCTCCTGCAAAATGGGAGTTGAAGGTAGAGGGCCCAACACCACCGTAATATCGGGCACCCGGTAGCGCGTCGCCTTCACCTGGACACGCTGTTCGGGCAGTACAACAATCCCCCATTGCTCCTCCCTATTTGAAAGGTAGCGGCTGATCAGCATCTGCAGGCGGCTGTGTTCTACTTCTCCCGCATTTCGCTCCCGCAATTCGCCGTCGATATATTCGCAATCGGGATGGTATACGTTATCCAGGTATTCGCTAACTGGAACCATGACAATGGTAGACAAGTGGCGCTCCCTGAATGTATATTCTCATGTTTACTGATTAATCACCGTTCCGTCCGGCAACCGCACCACGCCCCAGCCGCCATTCAAATCTTTCCTCTCGCCCTTCTCGAACGATCCAAACGGATACTTCGCCGCCGCCTTTTCATTGATCTCCACACCCCAGCCTGGCTTTTCATTCGCCAGCAGATAGCCGTCCTTCATCTGCGGGTAACCATCGAAAACTTCATCCAGCCGTTCGTTAGAGGGGCTCCATTCCTGAATCCCAAAATTCCGGCACACCAGATCGAGTGTCACGTTCGCGCAATGCCCAATGGGTGACACATCGCCCGGCCCATGCCACGCCGTGCGCACTTGAAACGCCTCCGCCATGGTCGCCAGCTTCCAGCTCGGCGTTAGGCCGCCGGCTTGTGTCACATGCACGCGAATATAGTCAATCAATCGCTCGCGAATAAGCATGTTCCACTCATGCGGGCTGTTGAACAATTCACCCATGGCAATCGGCGTAGTGCAATTCTCGCGAATCTGGCGGAAGTAATCGATGTCTTCCGGCGCCAGCGCGTCCTCCATAAAGAACAACTTGTAAGGCTCCAGGTCTTTGGCGAATTGCACGGCCAGCCGCGGCGGCACGCGTTCATGCACGTCATGCAGCAAATGCACTTCCGGCCCGAGTTCCTTGCGCGCCGTTTCGAACAGTTGCAAGGTGCGCCGCACATACGCGTAAGGATCAAACACCGGATCTCCCGCAGCGCCTGTCCGTTGCCCCGGCGCGCCATACGCCGCCGAACCCGGAATGGCCACTTGCAAGCGCACCGCCTTGATCCCACGCGCCATGATCTTGCGCGCTGAATCGATCGTCTCCGCGATCTCCGCGCCACTCGCATGCGAATAGATCATGGCGCCTTGCCGGCATTTGCCGCCCAACAATTCATACACCGGCATGCCCGCTTGCCGCCCTTTGATATCCCAGAGCGCCTGATCCACGCCGCTGATGGCGTTGTTCAGCACCGGCCCGTTGCGCCAGTACGACGAGTTATACATGGCATACCAAAGGTCGTCAATCGCGTCCGCCGGCCGCCCAATCAGGAAAGGACGCAGATAGCGATTCACCCCCTCCACCACTAAATCGGCGCGCTGCGTAAACGTACCGCAGCCGTAACCGTAAAGGCCATCCTGATCGGTGACGATCTTCACAACTACCAAGCGCAGTCCGCCGGGCGCCGTCGCAATCACCGATACATCTTTGATCTTCGGCGTGGGCATGCCGCGCAATAATGCCGGTGCCGCCAACGCTCCTGAGAAATTCTCTGCGGCGTAGTGTTGCATACTATCATAGTTTCAGACTGAGATTCTATCGGATTTACAAACAGCCAAGCCACCGCTCCACACGCGCATAGACCAGCTGCCACCAGAAACGATGCGTTCCAACCAAAATGTCCGCCAATGTAAGGCGTGAGCGTGGCGGTAATAGCGCTGCCGGTTTGCGCGCCCATGTTCATCACACCGGACACCGACCCGGCCGATTTCTTCCCAATATCCGCGCTCACGCTCCAGAACGAACTCTGCGATAGGTAGAGCGCCCCCGCTCCCGCTGCTAAATAAAGCACCGCCGTATTCGTGTCCGCAATCCGCGTGCCCAGCGCAATCAGAACCGCCGCCAGACCAATGGCTCCCGCAGCCAGCAGGCAGCGCCCCTGCCGCTTGCCGCGCGCTTTGGTGATGGTATCGCTCAGCCACCCACCCAACAGAGACCCGACGGCCATGGCGATAAACGGCAGCGTGGTCAGCCAGCCGCTCCTTTTCAAATCAACTCCGCGAACGTCGCTCAGGTAGATATAGAACCAGGCGAAGAAGATAAAAGCCGCGTAGCCATAGGTGAAATAACTCAACGTGACGATCATCACGTCTTTGTTAGAGAAAATTTGCCCCCAACTGAGCCGCGCCTTCGTTGCAGTTTCCGGCGAGGGAAGCCCCGCTTCGATCAAGTCAAGCTTCCTGGCTGGCCCACCCAGGGATGTTCGCCGGGTGTGTCGCGGCCCAGCGCGTACCAAATCGGGCCCGCCGCCAAGCCGATAAAAGAGCTGCACCAGAAAGACGCACGCCAGCCATAGCGGCCCATAATATAAGCGATCAGCGGCGGCGTCACACCCGCGCCGAAACCAACACCGGCAAAAATTAAACCGTTCGCCAGCCCACGTTCGTCCGAGGGAATCCATGCCGCCACGATTTTGTTCGCCGCCGGATACATGACTGCTTCGCCAACGCCCAGGCCGAAGCGGATGGCAATGATCGTGCCGAACGCCAAGGCAAAGACTGGAACGATTGTGATTAAAGAAGTAAACAGCGCCCCACCAGATCACCGCCAGCGCCAAGATTTTACGCGGCCCCATACGGTCCGCCAGCCGTCCCGCCGGCGCCTGAAACAGCGCGTAGGCACCCACAAAGAAACTCTGGATCACACCGAATTGCACTTTGCTCAAGTGGAAATCGCGCATAATCGCGCCGCCGGCAATGGAAATATTCACGCGATCCAGATACCCCACCGCGCTTAAAACAAAGATCCAGCCGATCAAAATCCAGCGAACGCGCGTAGCCCCCGATTCGTTCATCTCGCCTATCCTATAACGCACCCGTAAGCCACCCTACCTATGTATGCTAGAAAGAGCCATGAAAACAACACTAACGGTAATCGCAGCCGCAGCCTTGTGCATTATGCCGGCCGCCGCAAAGATGAAAGCATCAAAGGTAACAGTTCAATTGAAAGACGCTAAGGGCGAGAGCGTCGGGACAGCGACCATCGCCAGTACCGGCACAGCCGGCGTCACGATCAAACTGAACGTGAAAGGCTTGCCCCCCGGCGAACATGCCATTCACATCCATTCCATCCCCAAATGCGATGGCCCCGATTTCAAATCGGCCGGTCCACATTTCAACCCCGACAAAAAGAAGCATGGATTGGAGAACCCGGAAGGCCATCACGCGGGCGACATGTTGAATTTCACAGTTGACGCGAAAGGGAAATCGAAGGCCACCGTCAGCGATGCCGATGTTGATCTAAATGCCGACGAGCACTCACTCTTTCGCGACGGCGGTACCGCGCTGGTGATTCACGCGAAGGCCGACGATATGAAGATCGATCCGGCCGGTAACGCGGGTGATCGCATCGCCTGCGGCATCATTACTAAGTAAGTTGAATTAGTTCTTAGACTAAGGCGCTGCGTTCACGAGCGCCTTTTTGTTTTTAGTACCGACGTGCTTATGTCTTTCGAGTAACAGTCGCTATCTTTATCCATTTCCACTCCCGCCCGTTAAACGTTTTGTTCTATAAAAATGCCGTTTCGCAGGAAGAATCTCAAGAAAAACCGTGAAATCACTGCCAAATGAAACGCTGGCCCTCCACGCGCAACTATAACGGCATAGGTCGCACGGAAACGTGAATGACGCGGAGAAGCAAGAAAGTTCTCCGAAAGAAACGCAAAGGAGATTTGAAATGAAACGCATTTTCGCGACTTTACTCATGGCAGCGGGTATCACTGTTCCATTTGTGGCCCACGTCGCCGCGCAAGAACATACTGGAGTAGCAGACATCCCGTTCGCATTTCTTGTGTCGCACAAAACTATGCCGGCTGGACACTATAAGGTGTCCCAGTCGAACATGGGCTCGTCCGTATTCCTTTTGACCGACGATCAACGGCACTCAACCATGGTGCAACTCGGGTCGCTGGTAAAGGGCGCTCCCGATAAACCAAGCATCACCTTCTCCTGCTATGGCAAAGAGTGTGTGCTGGCAAAAGTGACGCCCCCTGGTACCCCGAATGCCTACGCCCTAAGCCAGTCTGGTATCGAGAAGAGCCTATCCCACAAATTGGGAATGGCTGCGCTGGTCTCGGTCAAAGTGCCGGTCCGCTAATTCAACAAAACTCCGATCCGATTTCACTTTCTCGGAGGTACACCCGCTGGCGTCGGAGCCAGCGGGTGTTTTATTCCAATTTAACGAAAGCGATCACACTGCCGATAAGCCCTATGAGGATTAAATTCGTGTTTCAACTTGTCAGGCGACCCAATCCGCTTAGCCCGGGCCAACGCTCGAAGGCTGTTGCAAGAAGCGTCACTCCCCGTGAAAGCTTCCTTTCCACGGCGCTTCTTTCCGTTTTGTCGGTAAACGTCTTTATGCTTTCCGGTGTGCTGTCGTTTTGTACTTTTGCCTTCTGGTATCCGCAGTAGCTGTTAGTGTGCCAACACTGGCAGCACGTGTCCTGAAGACCCGCTCGGCGTCTGAAGATCTAATAAAGTTGCCAGGGTCGGCGCTATGTCATTCACTTGAACTGTCTCGTTATACCGGCCCGGCTTAATCCCTGGACCCATCAGCAGCACGGGTACATGCCGGTCATAAGCCCACGGTGAAAAGTGCGTCGTTCCACTTTTACCTGACATGTACCCAGGATCGAAAACGAGACTCAAATCTCCGCTGCGCTTTGCATAAAAGCCGTTCATCTCCGCCTGCGCGATAAAATCGCCGGCTACACCGTTCGCCAACTGCTCTTGCGTATACACGCGCGCCACATGCAACGGCGCATTCGACAACAGCGCGCTGCTAGCTACGCGGTAAATATCGTCTTCTTCAACGGGCTCGCCGGAAGCACTGCGCGCCTTGCGCACCGTCTCCCAATTCAGGTATAACGATGTCTCCCCGGCACCCGGAATCAGCCAGACCCCTTTACCGAAGCTGCGAGTGAGCGCGTTTTGCACAACCTCCTCCGCATCGCCCGACACATAACCACCCGGAACGCGCATCTTTTCAGCGTGCTGCGGTGTTGCGGCCACGCCATGATCGGCGGAGAGCACAACCACCGTATCCTTCATGCCACCGTTCTTATCAATCCACTCGAACAGCTTGCCCAGCAGTTGATCCGTTCTGATCGCCATATCCCGCACTTCCGGCGCATTCGGCCCAACGGCGTGGCCCACGTAATCGTTCGACGAGAAAGAGATTGTGAGCAAGTCAGTGGCGCCCCGTTGTCCCAGCTTTTCACCGGCAATGGCGGCTTCGGCGAATTGTTCAATCAGCTCATTGCCCCAGGGACTCGCCGGCAGCTTGGCGTAAGGATTGGTAAAGGAATGAAAATCCCATTTGGGAAATCCTTCCCACTTTTGTTCAACGTATTTTGCCGGCAGCTTCTGCTTATTAAACTCTTCCGCCCAACTGGGCAACTTCTCCATATAAAAGGAACTGGTCACGAAATTTCCGCTGCCGTCGTCAAACCAGAAAGCGCCATCGGCGCTGTGACCCGAAGGCAGAATTGCGCCGCGCGCTTTAATGGAGATGCCGACAACTTTCGATTCCGGATGCGCGTCCTTCAGCTCATCACCCAAGGTGGAAACCAGCAATCGCTGCGGTGACGCGGGGTCGGAGTCGGTGCACTTCTCTGCGCGTTTTGGTGTCGGAGCGCCCACCACGCTCATGTTCCAATCGCAAACGCTGGTAACCACCTTCCCTTCCGCGCGGTCGAACCAGGAGTTGCCGACAATGCCACTCACGGCTGGCATGGCGCCCGATAACATAATGCTGTGTCCTACCGCCGTGACGGTTGGCACTTGCGCATAGAATCCATTGGTGAAATCGGCGCCCTGGGAAAGCAGCCGGTCGAGCCCACCATGATAATCCTGCCGGAAGCGCGTCAGGTAGTCGTAGCGGAACTGGTCAATCACCACCACAACTACCAATTTCGGCTGAGCGGGCATTTGCGCGTGTGCCGCTGAGGCCAGCCACGACAGTGCCGAAAACGCTACGGCCATTACTCGAAAAGCATTCATTCGGCCATAGAGTAACATTGCTTAATAAAAGTGCAAACCGTCCTGGAACTGCGGGCCCTTAGTAAACATTTCCCCACTCATCGCGCGGTGGATGGTGTTTCGTTCTCCATTGGCCGAGGTGAGTTCTTCTCCTTGGTCGGTCCGTCCGGCTGCGGCAAGACCACCACATTACGTTTGATCGCGGGTTTTGAAGAACCCACCAGCGGCCAACTCCTACTCGATGGCCATTCAGTAGAAGGTCTGCCGGCCTACCGGCGCGACGTAAGTACCGTCTTTCAAAACTACGCGCTGTTTCCCCATTTGACGGTGGCGCAGAACGTGGCGTTCGGCTTGGCGCGGCGTTCCCAAAACGGCAAGCAAGCCATTGCTGGAAAAATCGCCAAGGCGCTCGAACTGGTCCACTTAAGCGGCAAGGAAGCGCGCCTGCCCAATCAAATTTCGGGCGGCGAACGGCAGCGGGTGGCGCTGGCGCGTTCGCTGGTGCTTGAACCAAGGGTGCTGCTGCTGGATGAACCGCTTTCCGCGCTCGACGCCAAGCTGCGCAAGGAGATGCGGCAGGAATTGAAAAATCTGCAGCGCAGCACCGGCATCGCCTTCCTTTTCGTCACCCATGATCAGGATGAGGCGCTGTCCCTTTCAGACCGCGTGGCCATCATGCACCGCGGTTTACTCGAACAGGTGGGTACGCCGCAGGACGTGTACCGAACGCCGAAGACTCGCTTCGTCGCGGAATTTCTCGGCGACGTCAACTGGCTCGCAGGCGCGGGGGTGCGGCCGGAAGCCGTGCGCGTTTCGCGAACTGCGCCCATTTCCGCTGAGCGCACCACCCCCGCCGTGGTCGAAGGCCAAACATTTCTAGGCAATTGCATTCATCTCAGCGCGAGACTAGAGAACGGCACCGCGTGCGTGGCGGAAATGGCGCAACAAGAATGCGATTTCAATCCGGGCGAGCGCATCTATCTGTGGTGGCAGAAAGCCGACGAATTCCGCGTCCCGAACGAAGCGGCCGCATGAAGCTGCGCACGGTTTTTCTGGCGCCCGGCGCTCTCGTCATGCTCGGCCTCTTCTTTCTTCCGCTGCTCATCGTACTCGCTTATAGCGTCTTGAGCCGCGGCGCGTACGGCGGCGTCACCCTGCCCTGGACACTCGAAAGCTACAGTCGTATTTTCGACCCGCTCTACCTGGCCATTCTCTGGCGTTCCGTTTGGATTGCGGCCGTTTCCACAACCCTTTGCCTGGTGCTGGCGTTTCCTCTGGCCTCTACATCGCCCGCGCCGGCGCTCGCAAAATGCTGTTGCTGAATCTTGTCATGCTGCCGTTCTGGACCAGCTTTCTCATCCGCACCTACGCCTGGATGTTCCTGCTTCGAGACACCGGCTTGGTGAATACGCTGCTGCAATCGCTGCACGTGATCAACGCTCCGCTGCCGCTGCTGTTCAATACCGGCGCAGTAATCTTGGGCTTGGTATACGGCTATTTGCCCTTCATGGTTTTGCCTCTCTATGCCACTCTCGAAAAGCTCGATCCTGCTTTGCTCGATGCCGCCGCGGATCTGGGCGCGTCGCCCGCTGTCGCTATCTGGCGCGTGGTGGTGCCCATCAGCCGTCCGGGTATGATCGCCGGTTGTCTTCTCGTTTTCATTCCCTGCCTGGGCGCTTACTTAACGCCCGATCTCATGGGCGGCGGCAAAACCGTCATGATCGGCAACCTGGTGCAAAATCAGTTCACCACCGCGCGCGATTGGCCCTTTGGTGCGGCCATTTCGCTGCTGCTCATGGCCATGGTGCTGCTTGTGATGCGCGCCCTGGGCGATAAAGGCGAGGAGCTGCTATGAAGCGCAAAGGGCAAGCTCGTGCCGCGAAGCAGTGTCAGGAATTTGCGCCGCCTCAACGCGCCCGTCTTGCGCTTGTCCCTATCAAGCGATTTCTCCCCGTCTACGCCTGCGCCGCGTATCTGTTTCTCTACCTGCCGCTGCTCGCGTTGGGCGCGTTCAGCTTCAATAATTCCAAAATCGCCGTCTGGCAGGGATTCAGTCTTGCCTGGTATAGCGGCGTCTTTCACAACTCCGCCTTGCTGGAAGGAACTCTGCATAGCCTGATCATCGCGCTGGTTGCGACCATTGCCGCGACTTCCATTGGCACCCTCGCCGCTTATGCGCTTTGGAAGAAACGTGTCGCCTGGCTGACCGGCTCTCTTTATTTATCGCTGCTCTCGCCTGAAATCGTGACGGGCGTATCCCTGCTGGTGTTCTTCCAATGGATGTTCCACTTCCTTAAGCTGCAGCTCGGGTTGCACACGGTGATTCTGGCACACATTTCTTTTTGCCTAGCCTATGTAGTCATCGTCATACTAGCGCGCCTGCGCACGTTTGACCGCAGCCTGGAAGAGGCCGCGCTCGATCTGGGCGCGAACGAGTGGCAGGCTTTCCGCTATGTCACCGCGCCGCTTCTTTTGCCGGGCATTGTGGCCGCCGCGCTGCTTTGCTTTACTGTTTCGTTTGACGATTACGTTATTACCAGCCTCGTCGCTGGCGTGAATTCCGAAACTCTGCCCATGATCATCTACGCCATGGCGCGTAAAGGCGTCAGCCCTGAAGTGAATGCGCTGTCCGTGATGATCACGGTCGGCCTCGGCATTCTCGTTCTCATTTCGGGCCGCCTGGAGCGCCAGCGGTGAATCGGCGCATTTTTCTGATGGGCGTGGCGGGCGCTTTGACCGGTTGCTCGCGCGCCGGCGAGCGCCGCCTCAACGTCTACAATTGGGAGAATTACGTCGCCGAATCGACCATCCCCAATTTCGAGCGCGAGTTTCATTGCACCGTCCGCTACGCCACCTATGGCAGCGCGGAAGAGTTGCTAGCCAAGGTTTTCAGCGGCAACTCCGGCTGGGATGTGGTGTTCCCTTCGAACAGTTTTGTCGAACCGATGCGCGAGCTCGACTTATTGCTCCAGCTCGATCATCAACGCCTGCCGAATCTCGCGAATCTGGATGCGCGTTTCAAACAACCCGGCTGGGACCCGAAACTGGACTACTGCGTGCCCTACATGCACAGCGCGACCGGCATACTTTATTCGAAATCCGTGTCGCGCACACCGTTAGCTTGGGCAGATCTTTGGACCGATTCCTATTCCCATCGAGTCACCATGCTGGACGATCCAGCCGAAGTTTTGGGCGCGAGTCTCAAGCGCCTTGGCGCTTCCGTCAACTCTACGGACGACGCGACGACTCAAGGCCGCCCGCGATTTGGCCATCAAGCAGAAGCCATTGTTGCGCGCTTACTTGAATGAAGAGGTGCGCGACCAGGTTGTCGCGGGGGACGTTTTGGTAGCGCAGTTATGGGCGCAGGTGGGTCAAGTGGCGATTGACAATGCGCCTAACCTCGCGTTCGCTTTTCCAACGGAGGGATTTCCTCTTTATGCCGATAACTCGGCGATTCTCCGCGAGAGTAAGCACCAGGATCTGGCTTACAGTTTTGTCGATTATCTGCTGCGGCCGGAGGTCGCCTCTCGAATTGCCATTGAAATGCGAACGGCGACCACCAACGCCGCCGCGCGTGCGATCCTACCTGCGGCGCAACGCGAGAACACAGTGCTGTATCCAACGCCCGATGTGCTGGCGCGCGGCGAGTGGTTCGAGGCGCTGCCGGGAGCGACGCAGCGGTTGCGCGATAGGTATTGGACGGAGATTAAGTCATCGTGAGGGCAGCTACGCCTGCGTTCGTTTTGTGTGAGCGCGCTGTAGCCGTTATCATGAAAATTATGCAGGCCCTTTGCAAGGTAGATTAATGGCGAGGGACAAACGCACACCGATGATGCTCAGAGCTTATACGGAAGACTACGCCGGATGGGTGGAAGACACGGCCAAAGCGATCGAGGATGGCCGGTTTGAAGAGATCGACCGCAGTGCGCTGGCGGATGAGGTGAGGGACTTGGGTAAGACTGAGAGGCGAGAATTGCGGAGTGCGCTGTCGGTCTTGCTCAGGCACCTATTGAAGACGAAATACCAGCCTGAAAAGGCATCGCGAAGCTGGCAGGCGACGATTCGAGTGCAGCGCAATCATATTGAGGAGTTCTTAGAAGACAGCCCGAGTTTGCGCGCGGATTTGCCGAAACTGCTGGCGGGCGCGTACGACTACGCGCGCATCGATGCGGCCAATGAAACGGGCCTGGATATCGATGCGTTTCCGGAAGCGTGTGAATGGACCATAACCGAAGTCTTGGGAGCGAGGTAGTTGGTCTGAATTGTCAACCAATCAGGCGTTCATGCGGCGGTGGAATTTCTGCCAGATCGTTTCGCCAGCGAAGGTCACACCATTCGCCACTGGTTTCCCCCAGGAACACCCCGTAAAGAACTCACCGAAAAAATCGCTCTTTATCTCACTCACGGCTCACTAGCCGTTTGGATCATTAGTCCCCGGAAGCGCATTGTGGTTCTCTAGGAGACGGGAGGTAAGAGCCGCGAATTCCGAGTCGGCGATACCGTTCCCCTCCCACTGGCCCTGAGTCGCCGCATTCAGGTCTCTGAAGTCTTTTCTGCCCTTGCCTGACTTGCGCTAGCGTACTCAACGGAAACCAGAATCAAGCCACTTGCCGGAACCGCCGGCCCAGGTCTGATGCCACAATGAGGCTCAAATCGCGCTCGGATTCCAACATCATCCAAGTTTCCTTTGCCAACCTCCAGCAGAACGCCCACGATATTCCTCACCATGTGCTTCAGAAAATCCCGACCCGGTCACTTGATAGATCAGCAGTTCATCTCGCCGTTCAAGCCAGAATGGAAAATCGTCCGCACCTTCGTCTGCGCCTCCGCATCGCGGCTGTCCGTCGCCGCGAACGCCGTAAAATCATGCTCACCTTCGAGCAGCGGCGCGGCGGCGCGCATGGCTGCTTCGTCGAGCAGATACGGATGGTGATTTACGAAACGGCGTGCGAAGGGCGAACAAACTTCTTCGCGATAGATCCGATATTCATAGGTCTTGCGTAACGCGTCAAAGCGCGGATGAAACTCGGCGTCCACTTCACGCACGTGATTAATGCGGATCGTCGCAGGCAGCAAACGGTTCACCGCGCGGCGGAAATTATCGGGCGGAATCCGATTCTCAAGCGAAACAGCGGCCACTTGCGCGAACGCATGGACGCCGGCATCGGTGCGGCCCGAGCCTGCCACATGCACCGGCCTGCCTTCTATGCCGCTAATGATCTCTTCGAGTATCCCTTGAATTGTCGCCAGTCCCGGTTGCACTTGCCAGCCGTGGAAATCGGTGCCATCATAAGCGACTTCGAAACGCAATCTGCGCATGGCAGACGCCTCACGAGAGCGGTTCGGTGCGCCGCGAGCCGGGCTTTATTACCGGCACGCCCGCTAAGCACAGCGGGCAATCTTCCGGCTGATAGGCCACCGCTTTGAGCGATTGCAAAGCCACGCGCGGCACGCCCACGTCCGCTTGACCGGCGCTGCGATCGATAATCGATCCGGCCGCCAAAACGTTTCCGCCAAGTTTCTCCACCACGCGGATTACCTCCCTCGTGCTGCCGCCCGTGGTGATTACGTCTTCAATCACCACCACCGTCTCGCCCGCTTTGATTTCAAAGCCGCGGCGCAAGGTCATGTCGTTCGTATCCACGTCGCGTTCGGTGAAAAGCGACCGGGCTTTCAGCGCCTTCGCCACTTCATGGCCAATCACAATACCGCCAATCGCCGGCGAAACAACCACCTGTGGCGCGGCGCCCCCCAACAACGCCGCGATTTGGCGCGCCAATTCTTGTCCGAGCCGTTCGGCATAAGCCGGTACCGATAGAACTTTCGCGCATTGCAGATACTCGCTGCTGTGCAGTCCACTGGTTAAACGGAAGTGACCATGCAGATAGGCGGCGGTCTCTTCGAACAACGCCATCACCGAAGTCTCCATCGCCGTCAGGATACCAACAAGCGGCCACTCCATTCCCAGAATCGAACAAGGCGCGCGCGGCGTATCGCTGCTCCAAGCCCTGTTATCAGCGTGCTGATCGCGGCCATCATTTTGCTATATTTAAGGGCCTGCTTCAATAAGTTACTATGAGGAGCACGGACTAAACACGGAACTTCGGCTCCGCCATTATCGTTCTTCGTTCAAGCGGGTAAGCTTGTCTTGAGGCGCGGAATGTAAGGGCGCGAGCAGTCTCCTGCGTTTTTCGGATGGGGGTCTTGAGCAAAATTCTAATGAGACAATTCAAAGCACTCTTGGCAATGCTTTGCAGCCTTTTAATGTCGAGCGGCTCGCTGAGCGCGCAGAACGCGATTCGTGTAGAGCCCGCCAAAGGACCCTTTGGTTGGTACCGCCAGCGAAGCGTAGCACCTATCAATCTGACCAACTCAAGCAGGCTGAATTCGCTCATACGCGGCGGCAACTTATATTTGTCGGCGCAAGACGTGATTGCGCTGACGCTCGAGAACAATCTCGACATCGAAATTCAGCGCTACACGCCGATTCTTACCAAAGAAGTGACGCGCCGTACCCAAGGCGGCGGCGCTATCCGCAGCGTTGGGGTGGGAGTAGCCGCGGGACCTACCAGCGTCAGTTTGACCGGCGTGAGTTTGAATGCCAGCGGCGGCACCGCTAGCGCCGGCGGCGTCAGTTCAGGCGGCGGCATCGTGACCCAATTGGGACCCGCTATTCCGAACCTCGACCCGCAAGTGTCGCTCGTGACGCAGTTTTCGCATAGCACTACTCCGCAGAGCAACACGTTCCTCACAGGAACCACATCGTTGATTCAGACGTCCCGCTTTTATCAGGGGCAGATTTCTAAATACACCGATTTCGGAACTTATCTTCAATTTACGATCACCGACGATTACCTGAAATTCAACAGTCCTTATTACACACTGAATCCTTTCAGCCAGGGCGACGCCGATTTTCAAATCACCCAAAACCTGCTGAACGGATTTGGCAGGCCTGTGTTGGCGCGCAACATTCGTGTATCCAAGAACAACGAGAAAGTTTCCAACCTGCAGTTCAAGCAGCAAGTGATTACCACCGTCTCAGCGGTGTTGAATTTATATTGGGATCTGGTGAGTTTCAACGCCGATCTCAAGGCGCGCAAGGACGAGCTAGCCACCGCGCAAGCGCTGTTTGAGGACAACAAGAAGCAAGTGCAAATTGGCACCTTGGCGCCCATTGAAGTCACCCGCGCCGAAGCGCAGGTTTATTCGAGTGAACAGGATCTGCTCATCTCGCAAACGAATCTTTTGCAGCAGGAAACCGTCCTTAAAAACGCCATTAGCCGGAACGGCGTGGCCAACCCCGAACTGGCGGAGGTTCATGTTGTGCCGCTCGATACGATTCAAGTTCCTCCGCAGGACGAGCTTGAACCGATAGACCAGCTGGTTAAGGAAGCGCTGAGCAAGCGTGTTGAAATCGCCCAGGACAAGATCAATATCGATAGCAACGAAATTAACCTGCGCGCCATTCGGAATGGATTGAAACCTACGCTGCAACTGTTCGCAGAGTTGACGAACAACGGCTTGGCGGGCGAAGCGAATTATTTAACTCCCGGCACTATCGCGCCCAGTTACTTGACTGGCGGCACAGGCAGTGTTTTCGCAGAGGTGTTGCGCCGCAACTATCCGAACTACTCCGCCGGAATCGCGCTGAATATTCCGCTGCGTAATCGGGCCGCGCAATCGGACTACGTGACGTCGGCGCTAGGACAGCGGCAATCTGAACTTGCGCTTCAGAAAGCTGTGAACCAAGTCCGCGTCGATGTGCAGAATGCACTGATTGGAGTTCGCCAGGCGCGCGTTCGGTATGATTCGGCCGTGAAAGCCCGCATCCTGCAACAGCAGACCCTGGATGCGGACCGTAAGAAGTACACGCTCGGCGCATCCACCGTGTTTCAGGTCGTGCAGGACCAACAAACGCTGGCCTCCGCCCAAAGCACTGAGCAACAATCGTTGGCCAACTACAGTCACGCGCGCATCCAGTTTGACCAAGCCTTAGGCACAACGCTCGAAGTAAATCATATCTCGATTGATGAGGCGCTGTCTGGCCGGGTCATGCAACCTTCGAGTCTGCCGGCAACGCTGCCGCCTTCGGCGCAGGAGCAAAGGCCGTGAAGAACTTTCGACGGTTGATCGCCATCGGACTTTGTGCATTATCTAGCGGCCCGTTGAGTTGGGCACAGGACGCCATTACTCCGGTTATGCCCCGCGGCGGGTTATTCGGTTCTTACTCGGCTCCGCAAGTGCCGCCCGCGCGCCTCGGCAATAGCAGCCGGTTGAGCGCATTGATTCAGGGCGGCAAGCTTTACCTCACGGCGCAAGATGCCATCGCGCTGGCGCTTGAAAACAACATCGATATTGAGAGCGACCGTTACAACGCGCTCATTGCGCAATGGAATTACCGTCGGCAACAAGCGGGTGGTCCGCTGCCTGGCGTCCCCAGCGGCTCTTCGCAAGCCGGTAGCGTGCAAAACGGCGAAGGAGTGGCGGGCAGCCAGGCGGCGGCCGGCGTCAACACGGGCAGCGGCAGCAGCGGAAGCAATAGCACGAACGCCACCATTTCGCAGATCGGCCCTGTTACTCCCACGCTTGACCCATCGTTCTCTAGCGCCGAAACATTCACGCATAAAACAACCCCGCAACCGAATCCTACGCAGAGCCAAGTTGCCAACCTGATCGATAACACGCGCAACTATACGGAAACCTACAATGAAGGGTTTATCTATGGCGGCAAAGGAAGCCTTTCGTTCTCGAACGCCTATCTGAACGAAAATGCGCCCTCGGATTTACTGAATCCGCAGAACGGAACCAGCCTTTCGCTCAATCTCCAACAGAACTTGTTATACGGCTTTGGCAAATCTCTCAACGCGCGCAATATCACCATTGCGAAAGCGAACATTGGGATCAACGATTTTAGTTTCAAAACGCAAGTCATCGCCGTTGTGGTAGGCGTGCTGAACGGCTATTATTCGCTCGCGGCCGATTACGAAGATCTAAGAGCAAAACGGCAAGAGCTTGCGGTGGCGCAGCGTTTTTTTGAAGACAATAAGAAGCAGGTGCAAATCGGCACCATGGCTCAGTTGGACGTGACGACGGCGGAAGCGCAGGTGGCCACCAGCGAGCAAGATTTGGTGGTTTCCGAGACGACGCTGGAACAGGATCAGGTGACGCTGAAAAACCTCTTGAGCCGCAACGGCTTGGCCGATCCGCTGCTGGCGAATGCCCAAATTATTCCGCTGGATCGGATCGAAGTTCCCGAAAAAGATACCTTGCCGCCTTCAAAGAAGCCCTGGCCATTGCCATGACCAATCGCGCCGACCTTGAAACGGACCGGCTGAACTTGATCAACAGCAAAATCAATACACTCGGCACGAGCAATGGTGTGCTGCCTTCACTGGTGGCATTCGGCAGCGCCCAAACGCAAGGATTGTCGGGCACGCCGCACACCATTTTTGCGGGGCCGATCCCGGCCGGGACGCCGATTCCGCAGGGGTATGGCGCTTGTCCGCCGTCATACGGCGCGAACACGATTTGTGAAATACCCAACAAAGAGTTCAACGGCAGCCTGCCGACAGCGTTAGGGCAAATGATTCGCCGCGATTATCCGAGCCAGAGCGGCGGCGCGTTCTTCGGCCCCACGCTACGCAATCGCCAAGCCGTGGCTGATCAAGGCATAGATCAACTTTCGCTGCGCCAAACGGAGCTTGAAAACGAGAGAACGATCAACCAAGTCGGGGTGGATGTTTCGAATCAGTTGATTGGTTTGCAGCAGGCGCGCATAAAATACCAGGCCGCCGTCAAGAGCCGGGTTTTGGAAGAACAGTTGCTCGACGCGGAGCAGAAGAAGTTCTCGCTCGGCGCTTCTACCACCTTCAACGTGGTGACGCAGCAGCGCGACTTGGCTACCGCGCAAGCCACGGAAGTTTCCACGCTGGCCGGTTACAGCCAAGCGCGTATCTTGTTGGATCAGACACTGGGCTTAACGCTCAAGACCAATCACATCGAAATGGGAGAAGTGCAAAACGGGCAGCTATCCAGGAAGTCAGTGTTGCAGGATAATCTTCCTAAGTAGGTAAAAAATTCTTCACAGTTATATCCGTAAGCCGTTGATAATAATGGATTGGGTGTTTGGCAATGAAGGTGCTTAGGGAAGAGCGAATAAGGCAGCTCAGGGATTGAAGGTTGTTCTGCCCTAGACCACGATCCACCCAATCCAGCCTGTTCGACTCTTCAAAAGCCTCTCATTTCCCACCCGACCGATTTCCCTGAGCTTGCTTTCCGTTCGTGATCGCTTCGGCGATTAATTTACCGTGAAAGCGTCCATTCTCAATAAAAATTTCATTGGTATGCGTGCCGGCGACGATTACGCCCGCTAAATAGACTCCCGGCCGTTCGCTTTCGAGCGTTTGCGGATCGGTAATCGGTTTGGAAGTGTGCGGGTCGAGGTGAATGCCGTGCGCGGCCATGAATTCGAAATCGGGGCGGTAGCCGGTCATGGCGAAGACGAAATCGTTTTTGATGGTTACTTCGCCTTCGGGAGTTTGAATGACGACCTCGTGCTCACGGATCTCTTTGACGGTGCTGTGAAAATAGGCTTTGATTTCGCCGCATTTAATGCGGTTCTCGATGTTCGGTTTGATCCAATATTTAACGTTGGCGTGAATGCCCGCGCCGCGAATGACCATGGTGACGCGCGCGCCGGTCCAAAAGAGTTCGAGTGCGCCGATGGCGGCTGAATTCTTGGCGCCCACGATGAGCACGTCATGGTTGTAATAAGGATGGGCTTCGCGATAGTAGTGGATGACCTTGTCGAGATCTTCGCCGGGAACGCTGAGTTTGTTGGGGATATCGTAGTAGCCGCTAGCGAGGATGATTTTGCGGGCGCGATAGCAACTTTTTTCCGTGCGCACGGTGAAGTTGCCGTCTGAGCCATCGAAATCGAGGACGCGCTCATATTGGTGGATGTTGAGTTTGTAGTGATCGGCGACGCGGCGATAATATTTGAGCGCTTCGGTACGGCCGGGTTTTTCGTTGAGCGAAGTCATGGGGATGTCGCCGATTTCGAGCAGCTCGGGCGTGGTGAAGAAGACAAGATTGATGGGGTAATGGTAAAGCGAATTGACGACGCAGCCTTTATCAAACAAGACAGGCTTGAGGCCGCGCCTTTCCAGCTCAATGCCACAGGCGAGACCGGTTGGGCCAGCGCCGACAATGGCGACGTCAAACTGTTCCATTTAAGAGCGCTCCCACGCGTTGGTAGATTCCGGCCAGAGCTTCTGGTAAAGCGGCGGAATCTTTGCCTGCACCTTCGGCCATGTCGGGCCGGCCGCCACCTTTGCCGCCGGTTGCCTTAGCGACATCGCCTACCAGTTTGCCGGCTTGCACTTTGCCAGTGAGATCTTTGCTGACTGCGGAAACGATGGCGATGCTGGGACCGTTCACGGAAGCCAGTACAATGACCGCGCTGCTCCATTTGTTACGGAGTTCGTCTATCATGCTGCGCAGTTGTTTTGCATCGAGGTCTTCCACGCGTTCGGCCAGGACGGTTGTGCCGTTGAAGCTGCGCCCGGTCAGCTTTTCAATTTGGCTGCGAGCCACCTGAGTTTTTAGATTGTCGACTTGACGTTCCAGAATTTTTTGCTGTTCCAGCAGTTTTTCTATGTGCTCGAGAACGCCGGATTCAGACGTGTGAAACAGTTCGCTGAATTTGGCCAGTTGGGCGCTGGCGGATTGAAAACGTTCGAGCGAGCCTTCGCCGGTAACGGCTTCAATGCGGCGCACACCGGCGGAGATGCTGCCTTCGTAGATAATTTTCATCAGACCGATATCGCCGGTACGATGGACGTGCGTGCCACCGCAGAGCTCATGACTGAAATCGGGAATGCTGACCACGCGAACACTTTCGCCATATTTCTCGCCGAACAGAGCCATGGCGCCGGTGGCGAGGGCTTGATCGAGATCCATGACGTCGGTTTTGACTTCGGTGTTGGCGAAGATCTGTTGGTTGACGATCGACTCGACTTCGCGGAGTTCGTCAGCGGTCATGGCGGAGTAGTGATGAAAATCGAAGCGCAAGCGGCCCGGTTCAACAACGCTGCCGGCTTGTTTGACATGCGGTCCTAAGACTTGGCGCAGGGCGGCGTGCAGCAAATGCGTGGCGGTGTGATTACGCATGGTTGCGGCGCGTAAAGGTTTGTCTACAACGGCCATGAGTTTGTCGCCGGATCTGATGGGACGCAGGACGCGAATTTTTTGCACCAGGGCAGCGGGAGCGGGTTTGTAGGCGCCTTCGACTACGGCAACTCGTTCCCGCGTCTCGGCATCGAGTAGCAAGCCGGTGTCGCCGACTTGTCCGCCGGATTCGGCGTAGAAAGGTGTTTTAGCGAAGACGATTTCAGCCTCACCTTGTTCGACGCGATCGACGGCGGCTTTATCGACAATGAGCTGCACTACCTCGACCGGCGATTCGAGCGTTTCGCGGCCGATGAATTCGACGGGCGGTAAAGATCTGTAGACGTCGGCGATGTTGGCTTTATCGGCGCCTTTCCAACTGGCGCGCGCGCGGGTGCGCTGCTTCTCCATTTCGGCGGTGAAGCCGTCATGATCGATCTGGAGACCGAACTCGCGGGCCATTTCTTCCTGCTCGTCGAGGGCCAAGCCATAGGTGTCGTAGAGTTTGAAAGCGGCAGCGCCGGGCAGCACGCCGGCGACGGCGGATTTGGCTTCATCGCGGAAAAAGCGCTCGGCGATGAGGAAAGTGGTGGCGTAGCGGGTTTCTTCGTCGCGCACGATGCGGGCTACGCGTTCGACACTGGCCTGAAGGTCGGGATACGCCGGCTGCATGAGATCTGCCACGAAGCTGGTGAGCTTGTAGAGATAGGCTTCGTTGAAGCCGGTAAGACGGCCATGGCGCATGGCGCGGCGCATAATTTTGCGAAGAACATAACCGCGACCTTCGTTGGAAGGAATGACGCCATCGTGAATGAGAAAGGCCGTGGCGCGGGCGTGGTCGGCATTGATGCGGAGAGCGGTTTCGGCGCGTTCGTCGGAGCCTCGCTTGATGTGCAGGAGTTCGGCGGCGTGATCGACTATGGGCTGAATGAGATCGGTTTCGTAGTTCGAAAGATGGCCTTGGAGGACAGCGGCGAGGCGTTCCAGACCCATGCCGGTATCGATGGAGGGTTTCGGCAGAGGTGTGAGCTTGCCATCGACAGAGCGATCAAACTGCATGAAAACAAGATTCCAGATTTCCACAAAGCGGCCACCGCCATCGAGCGGAAACTGTTCGTGCTCACGGCCTTTTTCGGCAGCCGCGGGGCCGAGATCGTAATGAATTTCAGAGCAGGGACCGCACGGTCCGGTTTCGCCCATTTGCCAGAAGTTATCTTTTTCATCGAGCCGGAAGATGCGGCTCTTGGGAACGCCGGCGACTGTCTGCCAGAGATCTTCGGCGTCGTCATCTTCGCGAAAGATGGTGACGTAGAGCTTGTCTTTGGGCAGCCCATACCAGGCGGGGCTGGTGATGAGTTCCCAGGCATAGGCGATGGCGTCTTTTTTGAAGTAATCGCCGAAGGAGAAGTTGCCGAGCATTTCGAAAAAGGTGTGATGGCGGCGCGTATAGCCGACGTTTTCGAGATCGTTATGCTTGCCGCCGGCGCGCACGCATTTCTGCGAAGTGGCAGCGCGCGAATAATCGCGTTTTTCGAGGCCCAGAAAGGTTTCCTTGAACTGATTCATGCCCGCGTTGGCAAAGAGCAGAGTGGGATCGTTGGCGGGGACGAGCGACGAACTGCGCACGACGCGGTGGCCTTGCTGCGCGAAATATTCGAGGAACTTGGCGCGAATTTCGTTTCCAGTCATGATGCACTTCCAGTGTCGCAAAGACGGCAGCGAGGCGAGGTTTTTGGTTGGCTATGAAGTGTCATTCCGAGTTCAGCTTAGGATTCGGCGAATCGAGGTTTGTAAAAAAAAGCGGGTAGGTAAATGAAAACGTGGGAGATAACTTTTTTCAAAAATCTGTGATCGGGGAAAACGGAGGGTGGATGGGAGGTGAAGGAGCGGCGACTTTCGGGGAGTTTCCAGGGGGTTTTTGAGGGGTTTTCGGATAGTTTTCGGTGGGTTATTGGAGGGTTTTTGAGGAGTTTTCGAGGAGCGAGTTAGTTCCAGTCGCTGGATTGATCTTCGAGCCAGTGACGGTACCCGTCGAGTTCTTCGTCGGTGACTTCCTGGCGGCAAATGCGTGCGGGCATCCAGGCGCCGAAGCCGGTGGCGGAAACGGGCAGATGGCTGACGCCGAAACCATCGGGATCTTGGATGGTGCCGAGGCTCAGGCCGGAGGGGTCAATTTGATAGGGGCGCTCAGGGAAGCGGTTTTTGTATTTGCGAATGTGGACGAGGTGTTTTTCGACGACTAAGATTTTGATGACGCCAAATCCAGAATCGCTGGTTTTGATGGAGCAAACATCGCCGGGAGCAAGATCAGATCCTGCGGTTAATTGAAGTCTCATGGAACGTTTGAAATATTGTAGCGTGGGGTGGTTCGATAGAATTCCAAGATTAGTCGTTTGTAAGATGTCACCCACGGTGAAATTGGCGTTGCGGATTTTGGGCGGCAGCGCGGTAGTGTTGGCGCTGGTGGTGGGGGTGGTGTGCGGGGGTTTGGAGGTGAGGGCGCCAAAGGCTGAGGGTGCGGAGATTTTTGCGCAGCTGGGGCATGCTGCCGAGGTCACCTCGGTGGCTTGGAGTCCGGGTGGCAGAACGCTGGCCAGTGGCGGTAATGACGGCACGGTGAAGCTGTGGGACGGCGGCAACGGGAAGTTGTTACGCACACTCAGTGGTCATGCCTGGGCTGTAGAATCGGTGGCCTGGAGTCCAGACGGCAAAACTCTTGCCAGCGGTAGTGAGGACAGCGCAGTAAAGTTGTGGGACGTCGGCAGTGGGCAACTGCTGCGCACGCTCAGCGGTCATACGGCGTCTGTCACCGCGGTGGCATGGAGTCCGGATGGCAGAACGCTGGCCAGTTGCAGTGCGGACAGGAGGATGAAGCTTTGGGACAGCGGCAGTGGACGGTTGCTGCGGACGCTTGGCGGCGATGGCGACGCGGTCTTGTCAGTGGCCTGGAGCCGGGACGGCAAAATCCTGGCCGGTGGCAGTAAGGACAAATTGGTGAAGCTGTGGGACAGCGGTACGGGGCGGCGGCTCCGCACGATCAGTGGCCATGCCGGTAGTGTGAATTCCGTGGCCTGGAGTTCGGACGGCAGAACCCTGGCGAGCGGAAGTGAGGACAACACGGTGAAGCTTTGGGACAGCGGTACCGGGCGACTGCTTCGCACGCTTAGTGGCCATGCCGGTAGTGTGAATTCCGTGGCCTGGAGTTCGGACGGCAGAGCCCTGGCGAGCGGAAGTGAGGACAACACGGTGAAGCTATGGGCCAGCGCGAGCGGAAAGCTTCTGCGCACACTGAGCGGCCATGCGCTTACTGTCTATTCGGTGGCGTGGGATTTCGGCGGCAGAACGTTGGCCAGTGGCGGTGGGGACTCCGCGGTGAAGCTCTGGGACAGCGGCAGCGGCCGACTGCTGCGCACGTTGAGCGGCCATGAAGGTTATGCGCCGTCGGCGGCGTGGACTCCGAATGGCAGGGCTCTGGCCAGCGGCAGCGGGGACGATACGGTGAGGCTTTGGGACAGCTCCGGTGGCCGGCTGTTGCGGCCATTCAGCGGCCATACCCAGTGGGTTTATTCAGTGGCGTTGAGTCCGGATGGCAAAACGCTGGCTAGCGGCAGCGCAGACGACACGGTGAAGCTGTGGGACATCGGGGGCGGCCGGTTGTTGCACACACTGAGCGGCCACAGGGATTCTGTCTTGTCGGTGATGTGGAGTCCAGACGGAAGGACGCTGGCTAGTGGCAGTTCGGACCATACGGTGAAGGTGTGGGACAGCGATAGTGGGAAGCTGCTGCGCACGTTGAGCGGCCACAGCTCCGATGTCTTATCGGTGGCTTGGAGTCCGGACGGCAAGACGCTGGCAAGTGGCAGTGATGACGGGACAGTGAAGTTGTGGGACGGCGGCAGTGGGCTGCCGCTGCGCTCGCTCAGCGTAGTCCGTGCCGGTGCTGTCCTTTCGGTGGCCTGGAGCCCGGATGGCAAAACGCTGGCCGGCGGCAGCGAGGACCACACCGTGACTCTGTGGGACAGCCGTAGCGGCCGGTTGCTGAACGTGCTGGGCGGGCATGACGGATTTGTCTGGTCGGTGGCCTGGAGTCCTGACGGCAGAACGCTGGCCAGCGGCAGTTTCGACGGCACGGTAAAGCTATGGGAAGGCGGTGGCGGGCAATTGGTGCGAACGCTCCGCGGCGGTGATAGCGCTGTCCTCGAGGTGGCCTGGAGTCCTGACGGCAAAACGTTAGCCACTGCTCGCGGGGACGCGAGCTTAAGATTGTTTTCGCTCAGTTCGGATGGGTATGTCGTCGCTTGCTTTCAATTGCCTAGTAACGAGTGGGTTTCATTTCGGCCGGGACACTTGCCCTACCAATCGTCGCTACAAGGGGATCAGTATATGGCGGTGCGCTTTGCGAATCAGCTGCGACCGGTTTATCCACTTACTTACTATCGGGATGAGTTGAAGACGAACGATCTGACGAAGGCGCTGGCTGGCGCGCCGCCGCAGATCAAGCCCAAGCCGATTCGCTACGCGTGGGACAACTTTGAGAACAAAGGGATTTGGTTTGGTGGTTTTGGGTTGGTGTACCTAAGTGGGCTGACGGTGACGCTGGTGGTGGCGCGGCGGGCTGATCCGGCGCAAATCAGTCGGCAGTTCTTTTTGAAGGCGGGATTTGATAAGGCGGATTCGGCGGGCGATCAGGTGCTGATTTTGAAGCGGGGCGGGAGCGTAGAGGCGGCGGCGATCATTTTCCAGGTGGATCGAGCTTTACGCTTGCCGGCGGCGGCTACCAAGACTTATGTGGTTTACAAGGAGAAGGCACCGGCTCCGGAGCAGCTGCAGGCTTTGAAGTTGGAATCGAAGAAAGAGGTGATTCCGCTTTCTTCGGCGATTCTGGAGCGGGCGTTATCGGAAGAGACTTGCGCGGAGACGCTGCGGGAATTGGAAGAGCCGTTTGTGGCGCGGACGGATCCATATGATGAATCGCGGCCGATTAGCGATCCGACTTGGTTTTTTGGTAGAGACGATTTGTTGGAACGGCTGCCGGCGGTGTTGCGACAGGGGCAGCATGTGGGGTTGTTTGGGCTGCGCAAGGTAGGAAAGACGTCGCTCATTAATCAGTTGCGGCAGAGGTTGATTGCAGTGCCGACGGTTTGGATTGATTGCCAGGGATTGCCGGCGAATGCGGACGCTTTGTTGGCGGAGATGGGCGGGCAGTTGCGTAAAGAGCTGAAGGTTGGGCCGGTGGGCGCAAGTGCGGATTTCCGGTCGGAGGTGTTGCGGCTCTACGAAATTTGGCAAGCGGGCGGCGGGCATGGGCCGTTTGTGGTGATTCTGGATGAAGTGGATAAAGTGTTTCCCGACCGGCGGCTGAAGGAGAGCGACGCGATTTTGAGTGAGTGGGTGAAGCTCTCAAGGGTGCTGCGGGCGCTGGCGCAAGAGAAGAAATGTTTGGTGATGCTGGTGACAGCGTACCGATCGGATGTGAACACTCAGAATAAACTCTCGGACGAGATTGGAGAGAACCCGATGTTTATGTCTTTCCAGGAGTATTTTCTGGGGTCGCTGAGTCAAACCGATACAAAGAGGATGGTGAGTGAGATTGGGGCGTGGAAAGAGATCCGTTGGTCGGAGGAGGCGCTCGGTGAGACCTACGAACTGTGCGGAGGGCATCCACTGATCACGCGATTTTTCGCAAGCGATGCGTGCGAACAGGGGGACTTGAAAGCGATCAATCTGGCGAGAGTGAGTGAAGTGGGAGAGACGATTCGCAAGGGGTTCCACAAGCATAGGATCGGGAGATACTTTGAAGAGTCGGTCTGGAATTTGCTGCAGGAGGATGAGCGGTCGGCATTGGTGGCGGTAGGAAACGGGGGTTCGTTAGAGGAGCTTGAGGAGGCGGTGACTCATCTGGAACAATTCGGGCTGGTTCGGATGGAGAATGGGAGTCTGCGAGTTTCGGCGAGTTTATTGAAGCAATGGCTGGAGCGGAGTAAGCCGGCATGGGCGAGTTGACGAATCCTTACGACTGTTCGAGACCTGGAACTTTGTTTACGGGTTATGAGCAGACGCGGCGGAGGATGGTGCGCGGGCTGAAGAATGGCAACTCCTATGCAGTGCTGGGCGGGCGGCGGTGCGGGAAGACCTCGTTCCTCTTAGAGATTGAAAAAGACATCAGTAAAGAGGCCAGTGAGACGCACAAGCTGCTGCCGCGTTTGCTGGATATGCAGGCAATTGTGCCGAGGTCGCCGGGAGAGTTTTTCGGGGCAATCTATGGAGTGACGGTGCAGGGTTGCGGCGCGCCGGCGGTGGAGATCCACAATTACCAGAGTTT
The DNA here is from genome assembly GCA_963764105.1 of Bryobacterales bacterium. Lineage (GTDB taxonomy): Bacteria > Acidobacteriota > Terriglobia > Bryobacterales > Bryobacteraceae > Bog-105. The sequence goes on along the minus strand of CAVXRP010000011.1, from coordinate 1,947 downwards.
TTTGAGCGAGATAGACAAGGCGCTGCCGATGTTAGAGCAGAGATACGGCGCGAACTGGATTGTGACGCTGCTGATTGACGAACTGGAATCGGCAGTGGAGCGGATGAAGGATTCGGAATGCCTGGAGAATTTGCGCAATCTGCTGATGGTTTCGAGACACTGGCGGCATTTTCGCGCGGTGGTGGGGGGCGTGTTCTCGCCTGCGGAGATGACGGCGAGAGGTTCACCGCTGAACAATTTGAATCCGGAGTATCTGGCGGTGTTGAGCCGGGAGGAGAGCCGGCAGTTGGTGGCGGCGGGGTTTCGAGAGGGACTGAGTCCACCATTGGAAGCTATGCTGCTGGAGCTGACCGGGCGGCACGCTTACATCATGCAGGGCGTGCTGGGGTATCTATTCGATAACGGCGAAACGACGGAGGCCAGTTTGCAGGCGGCGGCGCGACGGTTTGTGCGAGATCGGGATGGTACGTTTCGGAGCTGGCTGGCGACCTTTCGAGAGGAGGGGTGCGCGCTGTATCAGGGGATGTTGGATGGTTTGCGGGAGGTGCCGAACAACAACGCGCTGGCGATTCTGAGTTATCACGGAGTGATTGATGAGGCGGCGGAGGGTGGGCCGAAGATCGGCGGCAGGATGTTTCGCGATTGGTTCCGCACGAACTCGAAACTGGAAAGGCCAGTGGCGGCGGGTGCGGCGAGTGGCGGGGCGGCGGGTTCGCAGGCACCGGGGAAGCAGGTGTTTGTGGTGCATGGGCGAAATAAAGTGATTCGCAATGCGCTTTTTACTTTTTTGAGGAGCCTGGGGTTGAATCCGCTGGATTGGACGAAGCTGGTGGAGGCGACGGGCGATCCGGCACCGCACATTAATGAGATTTTGAAGGCTGGCTTTAGGATCGCGACGAGCGCGGTGGTGCTGTTGACGCCGGATGATGAGGCGAGGGTGCGGGAGGAATTCCGGCAGGAGGACGATCCGGAGTATGAACGGACGCTTTCGCCGCAGCCGAGGCCGAACGTGTTGTTTGAGGCGGGGATGGCGATGGCTCACTTTCCGAGGCGCACGGTTTTGGTGCAGGTGGGTTGGAGCCGGCCGTTCACTGACATTGCGGGCATCCATTCGATTAAGATTGATAATTCGTTAGAGAAGCGGAGGGATTTGGCAGGACGGTTGAAGATGGCGGGGTGCGAGATTATTGATTTGAATACGAGTATTGAGTGGCAGACAGCGGGGGATTTTGGGTTGGAGATTGTGAGGGGGGCGGGGCAGAGGTAGGTAAGTTAAACTGGGGCTCCTCGCCGAAGTTTGAGCGCTTGCGAGGGCGGGCGCGGGCTCGTTTGGTTGGAGTTTCGGGCGGGGCGTTGGAACTTTCGGGTTGGAGCGGGTGGGTTCACCGTAAGCTATTTGGGCGAGTGGGGCCCAGATGCTGTTGGCGTTTATCGGGTTCAAAACAGTGAACCCGACGCTTTCCGCGACGTGACACAGGGCCTTGTGCGCACAGACGAAAACCTCTACAAAACCGCGATTCTGAAGATGAAGTGCAACCGCAAGTTGAAGGGCATCGAGCGTGCGTAACCGGTAATGTAGCCCATGTGTATTGATCACTCGCTCGGCATCTCTAAAGTGTCCGGCATTCATAGCAACAGTTCGCAACAGCTTCCGACGAAGGTCTCCGTGGAACCGCCCGCGAAGCAACTCGACGTCAGTGGCCGCCAGCTCTCCGGGGCGCACTTTCGCCGCAAATGCGGATAGAACCTCAACAACTGCCAGGCGAGATATGTACAATGTGAGCGATCATCAGAAAACGTTTTTTTTGAACGGCTGGCCGACCGGTATCGCCGTGGGACGGAGTGAAATGGATCAATCCAGAGACTCTGGCGACCGCAGATCGCGCAGCGGCATACGGTCGCCCTCTGAAGGAGGCGCCCGACGCCGCCCAACTTCCGAGCAGCCGA
>CAVXRP010000010.1:0-42639 GCA_963764105.1 Bryobacterales bacterium | reverse complement strand
AAGGCAAATGCGTGCCCTTCGAGCCGGCGTAGGCGATATCGAAGAGCGCGTTGCCGGGGAGTTGGCGCTGGATGTCGAAGTTCCATTGCTGGACATACGGCGCTTTATAGTTTCCTAGCGGAGCGGAATTGCCATTGCCTTGCATATTGATGAACGCCTGGTTGGCGCCCGGGGGCGCATTAATTCCTCCCGGGAAGGGATTATTCAGCGGATTTCTGGGCGTGACACCATCGGCCTGAGCGGTGAGCCAAGTGGTGTTTTCGGAATTAATGAAGAGATTGTGCGGCGCGTCGTCCCAGCGGCCATCAACCGGCAAGAAGAAAATGCCGTAGCCGGTCCTGATGACGGTATTTCGATCAAGCTGATACGACATTCCGGCACGCGGACTTACATGGTTCCAAGAGGGGAAAGCAGTGCGGCTCGGATGCAGCGAGGTGTCGACTAAATCGTAGGCGCCCTTTAGATCCGGAATCCCAGCCGCGCCGGCAATTGGGCTCGTTTGGTTGGTGTTGAAAACAATGATGCGATTGTATCTCTCGGTCCAGTCGCCCTGTAAATCGAGGCGAACTCCCAGATTCAGTGTCATTTTGCGGGTTACCTGCCAGGTGTCTCCGGCGTATAGAGCGCCGTAAAGATTCTGGTCGGCCGTTTTTGCCGGTTCGGTGGCGCTGCCATTGCTGCCGTAACCGAGCACGAATGAGGCCATGCCAAGGCCCGACACAACTCCAGGAACGCCCGCTGTCAAGGGGTTCGCTGACGTCATGCCCGCATCGAAATTGTACTCACCGGCCGGATCGTTGCTTTGGTAGTAATTGTTGCGGAGCAGGCGATACTCACCGCCGAATTTGAAATTGTGGGAGCCCTTGACCCAATTCAGTACAGGCTCCACGCTAAGAGTATCGTCGTACGCGCCGATACCGCTTCCAATACCGCCACTGCACCAACTGCCGGCACCGTATCGGCTATCCCCAGATTGCTGGGACACGCAGGCGTCTGGGATATGAGTGTAAGTCATCTCCGGCGCTAACGCGCTCCATGCGGGGCCGAACTGCGACAGACTGATGCCCTCGCTCAGGGGTGTCCGCACGTAGACATAACGCGTGTAACCGAGGTGCAGGTCAAGGACGGTTGTCGGCGAGAACGTGATGGTGTCGCCCAAGCCCGCCTGGTTGGTAACGGTGTCTTCCGTACAACGATCACCGCATATATCCTTGAAGGGGCTGTCGGGGAGAGACAAGACATGCGAACGGGTATAGCGTGCGAAGAGTCTCTGCTTTGAGCTGAGGTCATAATCGACGCGCTCGTTAATCTGATTGACGTTGCCGCCGGTGCTGTAGTTTTCCACGTAGTTGCCGGATGGGTTGCCGGACTGATTCGGCATGGGGTAGTAGTTCAAGAGAGCCTGCGCGGTCGGGTCGAGCCGGGTGGCAGGTACGATATTGCCCATAAAAGGGGCTCTGCAGGTGTAATTAGCCTGACTCGATAGGCTGGAGCAGTTCAAACTGGTGGTCGGATCGTAAATGGGAAGCACGGAGCTCTGGCCGGTTGAGCCGATTTGTGAGAAATTTCCACTACGCTCCAAAGCGGTTGGAACCCAGGTTGTGAGGGGGCTGCCTTTGCGTTGCCGGAAGCCCTCATAGCTTGAGAAGAAGAACAGCTTGTCTTTGATAACGGGGCCGCCGCCGTTGACGCCAAACTGGTTCTGGGTAAAGGCGGGACGAGGGACACCGCCTTCATTAGAAAAGAAATCATTGGCATTCAGCAATTTATTGCGCAAGAAGTCATAGGCCGAGCCGTGGTATGAATTGGTGCCGGATTTCGTGGATAGATTGATGACGCCACCGGCAAAACGACCATACTCCGGGCCTAAATTGTTCGTCTGGACTTTGAATTCCTGAATCGCGTCTTGTGTCGGTATAACGGTGACGACGTTTAGATAGGCGCCGTTGGTTGGCACACCGTCGATCAGGATCTGGCTCTGTCCGGCTTGGCCTCCGCCGATTTGAAAGTCGCCGGCCGCGAAGGGATTGGCGCCCACCGGGTTGCCCATGGACGAGTTACCGGCTGACGGCTGCCCTTGCGGCACAACACCAGCGGTCAAGCTGACCAGCGCTAGCGGATTGCGGCCGTTTAGAGGCAGATCGGTGACGGTTCGCGTTTCCACAACCTGGCCGAGCGAGCTTGTTTCCGGCTGGAGTAATGGCGCCGCGGAGGTGACCTCCACTGTCTGGGTCAGCTCACCGACTTCCAAGGCGATGTCTACTCTCAGTCCACTTTCGATTTCTACGACAATCGGCTGACGCAAGAATTTCTTAAAGCCGGGCCGCTCCGCTTCCAGCTTGTAGCGAGCAGGCAAGACGTTCACAAACGTATAGTTGCCCGAGGCGTTCGTTTGTACCTTGCGCGCTTCTTGCGTATCCAAGTTCGTCAAAGTAACGGCAGCGTCGGCTACGGCGGCACCGCTGCTATCGGTTATGGTTCCAGCAATCGTTCCGTATACGTTCTGGCTCCAGCCCACTGCCGGCCTGAACGTCAAAAAGACAATAGCCGTTAGAAAAATAAATCCGATCTTTTTAAAATTTGGCATTTCGATCCCTTTTTTCTCCCTTATCAAGTCGCCTAACCTCGGCAGCAACGTGGACACAGAAGGACGAGTCGGTATGCGAAAAACTACCACCGAAGAAGCCCCACACCACCTATTCGGGACCGATATTATTAAAAGTCAAACCGATTGTCAATAAAAAATAAAAGAAAATCATTATGTCGCTCGACACGGAACACGAGCCATCGTAGAGAAACTCGCCTAACGTTGGGAGCGCTTTCGGTGGGAGATTCAGGCCTCGGCGATGGCAGGTTTATTAGCGGCTTCCCAGGCGATGGGACAGACAGTTAGTGAATATAAGCCCACCCCGCTTCCTCTTTTTTAACGATTTCCGCGATCCCTGAATCCACCTGCCCGGCGAAGGGAAACAGGTCTTCCGTGGCCACGCTCCTGTTCTTCATCGCGTTCCGGCAGGCCAGCAGTTTCACACCGGAATCCGCAAGCGCTTTCAATCGATCTTCATAAGCAGCGTTGGTTTTCCTGAGCATCTCTAGACCAGGTCCCCAAAACACCACCTCTATCTGCGAGCCGCCATCGTCGGCCAAAGCCTTCCTCGTGTTGTTGACGTGAACTATGACAGAGTTCCACGCGACGTTATCGGCTTCGCTCAACTGGAACGCAACATGATGTTTCGGCCCGCTGGCAGGGGTTTGCGATACGGCTGCATAGCCAACCAAAAACGCCAGCGCGACTGCGGATAGGAGTATCGTTTTCATAGCAGCCATTCTCTCTCATCTTCACGTTCTTGACGGCAGCTTTAAAATTTCGATAGTATTCGAAGTATGGAACCGAACGGTTCGCCCCAATAAAGTGCCGAAATCCAATAAAATGCCGGACGTCCCACGATATGCCGACATGCTCTCAGCTATGGGCACAGCGCCGCGCTTGCGAATTATGCGCCTTCTATTGTCCGCTCATCCGCATGGCATGGTGCCATCCGATATCGGCGCCGCACTCGACATTCCTCCCTCCAGCCTGTCTCATCACCTGGACAAGCTAAAAAATGAGGCACTGGTGAACGTACGCCGCGACAACAGATTCCTTTGGTATACGGCGAACACCGCTGCGTTGCAGGAACTGCTGGGTTTCCTGTACGCGGAATGCTGCACCCGAAATAAAGCAATTGCGCCCGAGTGCGTGATTGAGATTCGCAAATCAAATAAGGAGAACCATGGAAATGAAACAAGCGGTGCAAGAAAAGTATCGCGAAGCAGCGCGCCGCGTGTCCAACGGTGAAGGACTCCCCGCCGATTGCTGCGCCTCCACCGGATGCTGCTCTGGAAAAGCGCGGGCATCCTGCGACCCGATCACGTCGCGCCTCTATGACGAGACGCAAACCAGTGAGCTGCCGGATACGGCGTTGAAAGCCTCATTGGGTTGTGGCAACCCGACGGCTCTCGCCCAACTTGCTCCAGGCGAAATCGTGTTGGATCTTGGTTCCGGAGGAGGAATCGATGTGCTTCTCTCCGCCAAGCGCGTTGGCCCCAAAGGCCGCGTCTATGGACTCGACATGACCGATGATATGCTCGCGCTCGCCAATGAGAATAAGCGTAAGGCAGGCATTGAAAACGTTGAGTTTCTCAAGGGTGAAATCGAGAACATTCCGCTGCCGAACAGCTTGCTGGATGTCGTCATTTCCAATTGCGTGATCAATCTCTCCGGCGATAAAGACCGCGTGCTGGCCGAAGCATTTCGCGTTTTGAAACCAGGTGGCCGCTTTGCGGTATCGGACGTTGTGGTGCGTGGTCAAGTGCCTGCGGTGGTTCGCCAAAATATGGAGCTTTGGGTCGGCTGCATCGCCGGCGCTTTAGAGGAGAGCGAATACCGCGAGAAGCTGGCGAAAGTGGGTTTCGCGGCGATCGATGTCGAGGTCACGCGCGCTTACAGCATCGAAGATGCCCGCGCTTTCTTGACCGCCCAGGGCATTGACGTCGATACGGTCGCCCCGCAAGTGAATGGCAAAATCGTCAGCGCGTTTATTCGCGCTACCAAGCCCGCTGAAGTTCGCTGTGGCGGCAGCTGCCCCTGTAGCGCGTGAAGCGCAAAATGCACAGGAATTCGCGCACCGGAGCAATTTACAGCCGCCGTTGCGTTTCAATGAAACAACGCTCGCGCCGCTTGTCTCTATGCAAAGGGGGAATTTTCGTGCCGGCCACCGTTTGGAAAGGTTTCATCAGTTTCGGTCTCGTCTCGTTTCCTGTCCGTCTTTTTTCTGCCGCGCGGGCGGAGACGGTCCATTTCCACCTGTTGCATCGAAAAGATCAATCGCGTGTGAAAGAGGTCTGGTATTGCATCGAAGAAAACAAGCCCATTGATCGAGCCGATATCGAAAAAGGTTACGAGATCGCCGAGGATAAATACGTGGTGGTTGACGACGAGGAACTGAAAAAGATCGCTCCGTCCACCGCTACCACCATGGACATTCTGCAATTTGTCGGCAGCGATGAAGTCGACCCCATCTATTTTGAAAGTTCCTATTATGTGGCGGCTGAGGACAAAACGGCCAAACCTTATGTTCTTTTCCTGGCCGCTTTAACCGAAACCAAACAGGACGCCATCGCCAAGATCGCCATGCATAATCGCGAGCATATCGTGCTCATCCGGCCCGCCGCTGGGGGCCTCCTACTCCATACTCTCTACTATCCAAACGAACTGCACTCGACGAATCGTCGCGAAGCTCCCAACACTAAATACTCCGCCAAGGAACTTGAACTGGCTATTAGCCTGGTGAATCATCTCAAAGCGCCATTCAAACCGGAGCAATTTCAAGATGCCTATCGCGCGAATGTGGAACGCCTCATCGAGCAGAAGCGCAAAGGCCGCAAGATCACTATCGTCGAGCAACCGCGCAAGGCCCCGGTTATCGATTTGATGGACGCACTCAAGCGCAGTCTAACCTCTTCACGCAATGCCGCAGCGGCGGGAAAATCCACATCTCGAAGCCGCACAAAGAAAGCCTCGGCGCGAAGAAAAGTAGCCTAAGGACGACTGCCGGCGCAAAGTTTGCGGATTTCATCACATTCCACCTGGATCCAAGGCGTTCCTGCCCACCTCCATTGAGCGAATTGTTTGGGAATTTTTCTCGCGCCGCGCGGAGCGCGATGCGAAGCTCTGAAGGAATCAACGCCCCCGGCGCTCCTTGGAGGCAAAGCTGTGATAGGCCAAGGGAATTGCCCAATCGCGGCGGTTGGCGAACGCACTCTTCTTCCATCAACCTGTTACGATGAACTTTCTGACCTAGCGATGATGCTTCGCACCTCATCTGGCATCCTGGCCGAAATCGTTTCGCAAAAACAACAGGAAGTTGCCCAGCTTCACCCCCGCGCCGCCCAGCTTGAAAGCGCCGCGTACGAACGCAAATCTCCGCCGCGGAATTTCGCCAAGCGCCTGCATGCACCGGGTATTTCCGTCATAGCCGAAATCAAAAAAGCATCGCCCAGCAAAGGTCTCCTTCAAGCCGATTTTCACCCCGCCCTCATCGCTCATCAATACGAACAAGGGGGCGCAGCCTGCCTTTCCGTTCTCACCGACAAGCCCTATTTCCAAGGCTCGCTGCATGATTTGGAAGCCGCGCGCGCCGCTTGTGTCCTGCCGGTCCTGCGCAAAGATTTCACCATCGACCGCCTGCAAATCTTCGAAGCCGCCGCGCATGGCGCCGATGCCGTCCTCTTAATCGCCGCCATCCTCGACACTCATGAGCTGCGCGATTTCCGCGAGCTCGCTCACTCACTCCATCTCGCCGCTCTCGTCGAAGTCCACAATCACGAGGAACTCAGCAAAGCCATCGATTCCGGTGCGGACATCATCGGCGTGAACAATCGCAATCTCGATACTTTTGAAGTTTCTCTAGATACCTCTTTGCGGCTCAGTTACCTCATGCCGGCAGGCGTGACGCGTGTTACCGAAAGCGGCATCTTTACACGCGCCGATGTCGAAACACTCAGCGCCGCCGGGTTCAACGCATTTCTCATCGGCGAATCGCTTATGAAATCGCCCGATCCTAGCGCCGCCTTGCGCGCTTTTATAGGTCAAGCGTCCCATGCCTAATACGGTGTCCGCGGCCGAACTCCCATTCGTCGTGAAAGTATGCGGCGTCACCTCCGAAGACGACATCGAAACTTCCGTCGAAGCGGGCGCGAACGCCATCGGTTTCAACTTTTATCCCCTAAGCCCGCGCTTTCTCACAGCGGAACGCGCCCGGCAGATGGTCCGCTCCGTGCGCGGCCCCTATCTTAAGGTGGGTGTCTTCGTCAACCCAACCGAAGAGGAACTGATCGAAACCGCCTCGCATGCGCCGCTCGACGTTCTCCAGCTGCATGGCGAGCCGCCGTCGCCCCACCTCGCAAGCTCGTTCCGTATTTGGCAAAATACCAATCCCGGCATCGCCCCTGAGACTCTCGATCCGAACGTCGAAGCTTGGCTCCTCGACACGCCCACACCTCAGTACGGTGGTTCGGGTCAATCGTTCGATTGGTCCCTGGCCGCCGGTTTCCCGCGGCGCGCTATCATCGCCGGCGGACTTGACGCGTCCAACGTCGCTATCGCCATCCGCCGGGCTCGTCCCTGGGGTGTGGACGCCTGTTCGCGTCTCGAATCGGCACCTGGAAAAAAAGACCCTGCGCGCATCCAACTCTTCGTCGAAGCTGCCCTCGCAGCCTTTTCAAAACAACCTTTGGAAATACACTCATGACCCCTGCTTCCCTGCCCGATGCCGGCGGCCACTTCGGCCCCTATGGCGGCCGCTACGTTCCCGAAGTGCTCATGTCGCCGCTTGAGGAACTGGAGCAAGCCTATGCAACTGCGCGTGTCGATCCTGCTTTCGATAAAGAATTGCGCGCGCTGTTGCATCATTACGCCGGACGCCCCACTCCACTTTATTTCGCCGCCCGGCTCAGCGAATCTCTAAAGGGCGCGCACATCTGGCTCAAACGCGAAGATCTGCTGCACACCGGCGCGCACAAAATCAACAATTGCCTCGGGCAAATTCTGCTCGCCCGCCGCATGGGCAAACAGCGCATCATCGCCGAAACCGGTGCCGGCCAGCACGGCGTCGCCACCGCTACGGTCTGTGCCCTCTTCGGCATGCAATGCGTGGTTTACATGGGCGAAGAAGATATGCGCCGCCAGCGCCTCAATGTCTTTCGCATGCGTTTGCTGGGCGCTCAAGTCGTGGGCGTTTCAAGTGGCAGCCGCACCTTGAAAGATGCCATTAGCGAAGCCATGCGCGATTGGGTTACCAACGTCGAAAGCACCCACTACCTACTCGGCTCTGTCCTCGGCGCCCATCCCTACCCCATGATGGTTCGCGATTTTCACAAAGTGATCGGCGAAGAGACGCGCACGCAGTCGCTCCAGCAAATCGGCCGGCTGCCTGATTCCATCCTGGCCTGCGTCGGCGGCGGCAGCAATGCTATCGGCATTTTCCACGCCTTCGTCGATACGCCGGTGAAACTCATTGGGGTCGAAGCGGGCGGCCGTGGCCACAAACTCGGCGATCATGCCGCTCGATTCAGCGGAGGGTCTCCCGGCGTATTGCAAGGCACCTTCAGCTATCTGCTGCAGGATGAAGATGGCCAAATCGGCTTAACTCACTCAGTCTCCGCCGGACTCGATTATCCTTCTATCGGGCCTGAACACGCCTGGCTGCACGATCGCGAGCGCTGCGAATACGTTTCCATTTCAGACGCCAATGCTCTCGCGGCCGCCAAGACATTGGCGCGAACCGAAGGCATTATTCCCGCGCTGGAGTCGGCGCATGCCGTCGCGGAAGCCATGCGCCGCGCCCCGTCTTGAACCAGGCCAGGTGTATGTGGTCAACGTGTCCGGCCGCGGCGACAAAGACATTGATATCTACCGTGAGAATATGCCCGAACTGGATGCTCTGTAAATGGTCGAAACCACCACCCGCATCTCGAGTCTTTTCGCCCGCCACCAAGCGCACGGGCGCAAAGCCTTCATTGCCTATCTCACGGCCGGCGATCCTTCTCTCGCGCACACCGTGGATCTCGTGCTCGCCTTAGAACGCGGCGGCGCCGATCTCATCGAACTCGGCGTCCCTTTCTCCGATCCCATTGCCGATGGCCCCGTCATTCAACGCGCCTCCGAGCGCGCCTTACAGGCAGGCGCGAACTTACCCAAACTTCTCGAAACCGTCCGCGCCATCCGCCGTCAATCCGAAATCCCGCTGCTCCTCTTCAGCTACCTCAATCCTCTGCTGCGTTATGGTTTTGACAACCTCGCGCGTGATGCCGCCGCCTCCGGCATCGATGGCGTTCTTCTCACCGATTTATCGGTCGAAGAGGCGGCCGAACCGGTGAGCCGTTTGCGCAGCCAGTCGCTCGATACCGTTTTCCTCGCTGCGCCCACCAGTTCCGAACGCCGCTTGCGGCTGGTAGCCGAACATTCTTCCGGTTTCATCTACCTCGTTTCGCGCACCGGTGTCACCGGCGAACAGGCCTCACTCGCCTCCCTCGGCCGCTCCACTCACCGAACGTATGCGTCAACTCACACACCTGCCTCTCGCTCTCGGCTTCGGCGTCAGCACTCCTGCCCAAGTGGCCGAAGTCGCGCGCCTGGCCGATGGAGTTGTGGTCGGCAGCGCCATCGTAAAATTTATCGAGGCTCATAGCACTGCGCCAGATCTCCCGGCCAAACTCGAAGCCTTCACGCGTCAACTCACCGCCCCGTTGCACCCCTCATGAGCGAATCCAACCCCGATGAACTAGATCAATACCGCTCCCAAATCGACGTGCTGGATCGCCGCCTTTTGGATCTGTTGAACGAGCGTACTGCCGTTGTCGAAAGAATCGGCCGCGTCAAACAGGAGCGGCGCCTTGCCGTCTACGAACCGAAACGCGAAGACCAGGTATACGCGAACATCCTTGCTCACAATCGCGGACCTCTGCCGCATGAAGCAGTCAAGCGCATCTTCGAGCGCATCATCGACGAAATGAGAACCGTGCAACGCAATAAGATGGAGCCGCGGAGAGAAAAATGTTAGTCGTCATGCAGGAAGTAGCGCCGGAAGCGCAAATCGATGCCGTAATCAACCGGCTCGTCGAAATGGGCTTTACCGTCCATCGTTCTACCGGCGTAAAGCACACCGTCCTCGGTGGCGTGGGCCCCCTCGACGATTTCGATCCCGCTTTGCTCGAAGCCATGGAAGGCGTGAAGGAATGTCACCGCATCGTCTCCGCTTACAAGCTCGCCAATCGAAATTTCAAGCCGGCCGGAACAGTTATAAAAATCGGCCAAGTGGAAATCGGCGGCTCCAAAGTCGTTTCCATGGGTGGCCCTTGCAGCATTGAAAACGAAAAGCAGATTGAAGAGTCGGCGGCCATTGTTGCCAAAGCCGGCGCTCAGGTGATTCGCGGCGGCGCCTTCAAACCGCGCAGTTCCCCCTACAGTTTTCAAGGCCTCGGCGAGCAGGGCCTCGAAATCATTCGTTCCGCCGCCGACCGTCACGGTCTGCTGGTCGTCAGCGAGGTGATGGATCAAACGCAGATCTCTCTGCTCCTGCAATATTCCGATATCTTGCAAGTGGGCGCCCGCAACATGCAAAACTTCAACTTGCTGCGTGAGCTGGGCAAAACCCGCAAACCCATCTTGTTGAAGCGCGGCATCGCCGCCACCATTGAAGAACTGCTGCTCTCCGCCGAATACATAATGTCCGGCGGTAATTACGAAGTTATGCTCTGCGAACGCGGTATCCGCACATTCGAAACCGCCACTCGCAACACCATGGATATCTCCGCTTTTCCGGTGCTGAAGAAGCTCACTCACCTGCCCGTGATTGGCGATCCCTCCCACGGCACCGGCAAGCGCGAGTATGTCCTTCCCATGGCGCGCGCCGCCGTGGCAGCCGGCGCAGATGGCCTCATTGTCGAAGTTCACCCCGACCCCGATCACGCCATAAGCGATGGCGCGCAGACTCTCCGCCCTGACCAATTTACGGAAATGCTTGTCCAGGTGCGCGCCATTGCGGCCGTCATCGGCCGCTCCGCCTGACTATGGAAACGGTGGCAATCGTCGGCGTCGGGTTAATCGGCGCATCGTTTGGCCTGGCTCTGCGCAAGTCAGGTTTCGGTGGAGAGATTATCGGAGTCAGCTCTCAGTCCGCCCTCGCCGCCGGTTTAGCGCGTGGCGCTATATCCATTTCCGCATCTCTCGGCGAAGCCGCTCAGCGAGCCGATCTCATTTACTTATCCCAACCCGTCGATCGAATTCTCGAAACCATCTCTCAACTCGCCGCCACACTCCGTCCCGGTACCTTGGTTACTGACGCCGGCAGTACTAAGCAAATAATTTGCGAATGTGCCCTAACTCACCTACCCGCCGGCTGTTTTCTAGGAGGTCATCCTATCGCCGGGAAAGAGCAGCGGGGTCCCGAGGCCGCCGACGCCGATCTATTTCGCGATCGCCCCTACGTCCTCACTCCAAGCAGCACCCCTGCCAACCATTCTGCGACTTTCCGCGCGGCGTTAAACTCCTTTGGCGCCAGAGTGTTAGAGATGTCTCCGGTCGAGCATGACTCCACCATCGCTTTCACCTCCCACCTTCCCCAACTCATCTCAACCGCGCTCGCAGCCACTCTGCACAGGGAAGACAACGCGAAACTGGCCCAGATCTTTGGTCCCGGTCTGCTAGGTATGACTCGCCTTGCGCTTAGCTCTCCCGAGCTGTGGCGTAGCATCCTCTCCACCAACCAAGCCCAAATCTCGGCAGCACTGAAAGCATATATAGGTGTCCTATGCGAGTTACAGGGAAGGTTAGGCGAATGTGAGATATCCCACACTTTTGAGGAAGCTGCTTCATTCGCTCACGCTATCCGTAAGTTACCTCTCCCATAATCCGTCACCCTCCATTTTTTAGTAGGAATGGTACTGGAACGCTCGTATAATCAAAAGTAACGAGTGGGGCTTTTAACGTGCATCATGACCTTACATTCCTATTTAAAAGACTCTTGTGTTCTCACAGCGATGTCAGCCGTCTCCCCGCCTTACTCCGCACGTCGTGTCTCTTCGGTCAAGGTGAAAAAGCCGACACTCTCTACTTCATAGAAGAGGGACTCATTAAACTCACCAGAACGAATGATTCAGGTGGCAGAGTCATTCTCTCTATCTATGGACCCAATGAGTTGGTTGGAGAAGAATCTCTCTCAGGCGGAGAGCATTTCTATTTCGCCGAAGCGGAAGTGCTGAGTCCCGCCACCGTTTACAGAATTCCATGCGAGACGCTCGAGAGTGTCAAAGCGGCTCATCCGGAATTGGGCTTCGCCTTGGTTCGATGTCTTATTGATTCGAACCTCGGCTTTGCGCAGAAGTTGGAGTGGCTGAGCCTGCACGATGTGGAAAGTCGCGTCTTGTACTATCTGGAACACCTGGCCAAACTCGTCGAGCCCTCCGAAGACCACGGCTACCCTCTGCCCCTCACGCAACTTGAACTCGCAGACTTGGTGGGCGCTACCCGTGAAACCACCTCCACGACTCTAAATTCCCTGGAAAAGAGGGGGTTCGTTAAATTGTCGCGGCGTTTGTTAACCGTTTATTTGCGGCAGGGGAAAGCCGCCGCAGCAGGTGGCGAAAATTGGTCGTAGTCGGGTACTGGGGTGGTAAAAACCGCCTAGTACGAATCAACGGTTAACAGGCGCTAAATAGTATAAATCGCTTACTTTTTGGTACCAATAGCGCCAGCAGTGTGAGCTAACTTATAGTTCATTGCTGGTATTTATCCTTGCCCACCCCTTACCCTTTTGCTAAACTTCCTTCAAGATTTCGATGCTTTCTGGTTGTGCTTTCGCGAGCCCTGGACGAACAGAAAGGGGGGCTCATTCAACCTCCCCACACGTTATTCCTGGCAAACGGGCATTACTCACGCATCAAGTTACAGGAGATGAGTAGTGAGAGAAAAAGGTGTTGTGAAATGGTTTAATGCCGCCAAGGGCTATGGATTTATCCAGCGCTCCAATGGGGATGACGTGTTCGTTCATTTTTCTGCGATCCAGATGAATGGCTATCGGACACTCGAAGAGGGTGCGGAGGTCGAGTTCGAAGTGAAGCGAGGCCCAAAAGGCCTGCAAGCTGAGAACGTGAACCGACCATAAGCGAATAACAACCAGCGTACGTCAGACAAGACCGCCGTCGTTCCGAGCTTCGGCGGTCTTTTTGTTTCTTGAATCACCAGTGATATTGATAGAGCATGCATTACCGGAAATTAGGCAGCAGTGAAGCAAACATCAGCGAAATAGGTTTCGGCGCGTGGGGTATCGGCGGCAAGCAGTGGTCGGGCGCCAAAGATGAGGAATCGTTGCGCGCCTTAAAGCGCTCCTTCGAACTAGGCGTGAACCTGGTCGATACGGCCCTCGCGTATGGCGATGGCCATAGCGAACAACTGGTGGGGCGAGCGCTGAAAAACAGCTTCAGCCGAGTGTATACCGCGACTAAAATTCCGCCGATGAATCGCATCTGGCCGGCGAATCCCGCCACTCCGATCGAGCAAGTGTTCCCTTACGACTATGTGATTCGTTCCACCGAAGAGAGCTTGCGCAATTTAGGCGTCGAACAAATCTATCTCCAGCAGTTCCATGTTTGGACGGACGCCTGGACTGCAACCGAGGAATGGCGGCGCGCCATAGAAGATTTGCGGAGGAGCGGCAAAGTTCGCTATTTCGGCATTTCCGTGAGCGAGCACGAACCAGACTCGGCGCTCGAGGCCATCAAGACCGGCCTGATCAACGCCGTACAAGTGATCTACAACATCTTCGATCAAACTGCCGAGACAAACCTGTTCCCTTTATGTCAGCAGATGAAAGTCGGTGTACTGGCGCGCGTGCCGCTCGATGAAGGCGGACTCACCGGGACCCTCAATGAACAAACGGTCTTCGAACCCGGCGAATTTCGCGAAGCCTATTTTCATGGCGACCGTAAGCGGCAGGTGGCCGAGCATGTGGCGGCTTTAGAACGCGATTTAACCGGGCGCCCGGGAACGCTCGCGGAGATCGCCTTGGGCTTCTGCCTTTCGAACAGAGCCGTTACCAGCGTCATCCCTGGCATGCGCCGCGTGAAGACGGTGGAAAGCAGTTGCCGCGCCGCAGCCGCCGGGATGCTCGATGACGAAACCCTCGCTATCCTCAAGCACCACGCCTGGAACCGCAACTTTTATAAACCGGACGCCGCTTCCGCCGCGAGCTAACTGTTACCACACCCGGCACGCTTTGGCGGGCATCATCGGTTGCCCTTCGTGGCAACCAAACGCCTGGCCGAACTCCGGCATGTCTGACACAACCCCGTTTACGCGAAATTCCGCCGGCGAGTGCGGATCAACTGTGGCATTTACCCGCTTCTGCTCCGGCCGTTCATCGCCACACGCCCACTGCGCCATGCCTACAAAAAAGCGTTGGTCGGGCGTCAACCCGTCGATCGGCTGCAAAACTTCCTGAGCCATAACACGCTTCCAAGCCATATAGGCCAGTAACGTCCCTCCCAAATCCGCCACATCTTCTCCCAGTGTGAGCTGGCTATTGATATGGATATCGTCAACGATCACGTACTTCGCGTATTGGTCGCGCACGCAGGCGACTCGCTGCTCGAAGGCTTTCGCGTCCGCCGGCGTCCACCAATCGCGCAGATTGCCTTTCGCATCATACTGGCGGCCTTCGTCGTCAAACCCGTGCGTGAGTTCGTGGCCGATGGTGGCGCCCGTGTTGCCGTAATTCGGCGCGGCATCCATTTTTGGATCGTAGAGCGGCGGCATCAGCACGCCCGCCGGAAAATTGATCTCGTTGGTTTGCGGATCATAATACGCGTTCACTGTCGGCGGCGTCATAGACCACTCGGCGCGATCTACCGGCTTGCCAATTTTGGCCAATTCTCGCCTTGACTCGAACGCATCCGCGCGTTCCACGTTGCCGGCGAAATCATCCGGCGCAATGCGAAGCGCGTTATAGTCGCGCCACTTGTCCGGATAGCCGATCTTGTTCAGAATGCCGTGTAGTTTGACGAGCGCCTCTTTTTTCGTGGCAGCGCTCATCCAGGTCAGGCTCTCAATATCGAGGCCCAGTTCCGCTTCTAACTGCTGCACCATGATCAGGGTGGCTTGCTTGGTGGCACGTGGGAACGTGCGCGCCACGAACACCTCACCCAGCGCCTCGCCCAATTGCCTGTCCACTAGCCGAGTGCACTTTTTCCAACGCGGCGGCGGAGCCTTCAGGCCACGCAGATATGCCGAGTAAAAATCGAAGTTCGATTTTTCGAACTGTGGCGAAAGATAGGGCGCATACGCGTGCACCAAGTGCCAGCGGAAGTAGGCCTTCCAATTCGCCAGACTCGTTCTCGTCAGCGCCTCATTCAGCGCCGCAAAAAACTTCGGCTGGCTTACGTTCAACTCAGTAAACTCCGGAACTCCAACATCAGACCAGTACGCGTTCCAGTTGAAATGCGGATTGAAAGCGCTGAGCTTCGCGCGTGTAATGCGGTTCTTGAGCTTGTACGGATCGCGTTGTTCCACACGCGTGAGTGACGCGCGCGCCAATTCCGTTTCAGTGGATAGTACGCTGGCCGCATCCGCTTGCGCCTGCTTGGCCGTCTCGCCAATCAGTTCCAACATTTGCGCCATATGCTGCAAATAGCGCGTACGAATCTCTACTGATTTCGCATCCGTCTTCGTATAGTAATCGCGATCGGGCAAGCCCAGCCCGCCGGCATTCAGATTCGCCATCATTTGCGCTGAGTTATCCAAGTCCGGTTCAGCATCCACGCTGAACAGTACGTTGCCGTTCACACCGCCGTTGTGCTCGAAGGCAACATAGGCGGCCACATCACGAACCGATTTCAGCGCCGCGATCCGCGCGAGCTCCTGGGTGAGCGGCTTGTCACCAGCCTTCTCGATCGCCGGCTCATTCATGCACGCTTCGAAGTAATCGCCAATTTTCTGCTGATTCGCGCTGCGCTCACCGCCTCCCTTCGCAGCCTCATCCAGAATGCCCCACAAATAGCGCGCGTTCTCATCCGCCATCTTGCCGTAAACTTCCCAACGCGATTGATCCGCCGGCATGGGGTTGAGTTCGTTCCAGTGGCCACAGGCATACTTGTAGAAATCGACACAGGGATTGACAGACTGATCCACGAACTTCATATCGAGACTGGGTGTGTAAGGCAACTCGCGCAGTGGAGTTTCCTGGCTTTGCGCCAGACCAGCAAAGGCAAGCAGCAGCAACGAAGTTCTCATGTTGCGATTGTGGCACCCAGCCACGCCAGATATTTTGCCAAGCCATCGGTCACTGGCAGCGCCATCACCTCCGGCGTATCGTAGCTATGCAGCCTGACAATCAACTCGCGTAAAGCCGGAAAGTGCGCGCGGGTCGTCTTAATCAGCAGCAACACTTCTTGCGACGTCTCAATTTTACCCTCCCAACGATAGACACTTTCAATCGCCGGCACGATGTTCACACACGCCGCCACGCCCTCGCGCACAATCGCGTGCGCCAGTTGTGAAGCTTCATCGTGCTTCGCGCAAGTGCAGAAGACCATCAGCGCATCCGTCATAAAGAGTTGTTTTTACTGGACCTTTCGCCAAAACAAGTTTATAAAGGAAGGGAGAGATGTTTCGTTCGTACCTACGTCCCATAGCAGCTTTGGCAACGCTCACCGCACTCGCGGCGTATGCGGCGATCATGCTGCGCGGTCCGCAAGGTTTGAGCGCCCTCCAAGAAAAGCAAAAACAAATCCGCACTTTGGAAGAAGAGAACGCCAATCTTACGCGCGAAATTGAAGCTCGCAAGCAACACATCCTGCGCCTCGATAAAGATCGCGCCACACAAATTCTGGAGCTGCGCAAGCTCGGCTTTGTCGGCGAAGGCGATACCAGCTTCACTGTGGGCGGGCAGAATCTCAACCCCGATACTTCAACTCCGGCAGCTCATTAACTATCTCTCGCAAAATATTGAAAAATGACAGTTTACGAAGAACGTAAAGACGATCTTGAGCGCTATGAGTTCATGTGGGGCCGGGAGCGTGGACGCCTGGCTATTTCGCTCGATTGCATTACCGACGCCCTGGTGCTCGCCGGCCAGCATGGCGTGTACTGCCAGAGTGTTCGTCAGCTGGGCAAACCGGCGATGGACATCCAACTCATTACCAAGAGCCTGACCGACGCCAAGGAATTGATCGCCAGCGTCCTGGAAATGAAAGCAAATCAACCGGTGGCTACAGACCCTGCAGAAAAGGGTTGAACTCCTTTTCGTGGCCAATCGTAGTCACCGCCCCGTGCCCGGGGTAAACCACCGTGTCATCCGGCAGCGGCAACAAACGCGTCTTGATCGAGCTGAGAAGTTTGCGAGTGTCACCGCCCGGCAAATCCGTGCGGCCCACTGTCTCGCGGAAAAGCGTATCTCCGGCAATGAGCTTGTGCTCCTGCGGAATCCACACTGACAAACTTCCCTGTGTGTGACCAGGAGTCAGAATGATATGAAGATCGGCGCCCGCCAATTTCAACGACACGCCATCCACCGCCGCCGTATCGATCTGCGGCCGTTCCGGCGTCTCGATACCCAACCACCCCGCTTGCACCTCCAGCGCGTTCAGCAGAGCATCATCGTTTTCATTCATATAGACCGGCGCGCCGGTCAACGCGCGCAATTGAGCCGCTCCCGCCACGTGATCGATATGGCCGTGCGTAACGATGATGGCCTTCACTTTAAGTTGGTGCTGATCCAACACGGCCGTGATCTTCGAAAGCTCGTCGCCGGGATCGATGACGATCGCCTCGCGCGTTTGTTCGTCGCCGAAAATCGAGCAGTTGCAGCGAAGCTGGCCGACCGGCAAAATGACGTGGATCATGTACTGAATTCATCGTAACGTTTGGCGCTTCCGCTATGCTGTTTGCTAATGTCGGAGACTCCTATTTTCGATCTGGAAGAAGCACCGCCGAAGGCGGCTAGCGTTTGGCGGGCTACAGGGACCGGCGCCGTCATCGGTTTGGCCATCGTGGCAGCCTTCATACTGGCCGATCAGAATAAGCCGCCCGCATGGCATTGGCCCCGATTCAATCTGCTCTTGCTGGTTCCGGGACTCTACCTCGCGACCGCGATTCACGAGCTTGGTCATGTGTTGGCAGGCGCTTTCGTAGGGATGGATGCCGGCGGAATCTCAGTGGGGCCTTTCGCCTTTGCTAAGTCCGGGAAGAATTGGGCTTTTCACTTCAACCGCCGCGCGTGGTTGGGTGGTTTTTTCCGGCCGCTCACAGCGAATCCGGATGTCGAGCCGCTAGACCTTGCCTGGATGGTGGCTGGCGGCCCGGCGGCCAGCGTGCTATTCGCACTGCTCTGCGCGCTGATCTTGGCGCGATCCGGCAACAGTGGTTGGGACTGGATAGGAACCATCTTTTGGATTTCCTTGTTCTGCGTGCTCATGTCCCTGATTCCTTATCCTGGCGGATTGAACAAGTCGGACGGAACGCGGCTCAGGCAATTGATCAGGCACCCCGAACAGACCAGGACTTGGGCGGCGCTGCTGGCGCTACAGACGGAAGACACGACAGGAGTGCGACCACGCGATTGGAATCTGCGAACTTTTGAGAGGATCGCACAAGCTAACATCTCCTCCGACGAATATCTGGCTTGCCAACTGATGGCGTATTACCGCCGGGTGGACGAGGGTTTCGACGAAGCAGCCCTCAATCACTTGGAACAAGCGCTTGCTAAATCGGCCGGCCGCCCAAAGGCAGTGCAGTACGTTCTGTTCGCCGAGTCCGCGTCAGCGAGCGCCGAAATCCGCAAACAAGCGTCGCAAGCGCGCACCTGGCTCGGGAGAGCCCGCCAGCTGAGCAAAGCAGAACCGCTCGATGGAGTTGAGGCGGCCGTCGCCATGTGCGAAGGACGCTACCAGGATGCCCTCACCCATTGGCAGGCAGCGAGGCATCGGCTGGACAGCGGAAAACTTGACTCGGGGTTAGCGCGCCTGGCAAAAGAGCGCTGGAACGAATACGAAAATACCTGCCGGTCGGCTCTCAATCCTGAGGCTTCAATCGGCGCGCCCACTGCCGGAGCAGCCGACATACACGCCTAACCCAATCATCCCGCAGCCAGCCACCAATCTCTGTTTCACCTGCAAGCGCGGATTTCGCTTCAGCCTTTCGCTGATCGCGCCGGCAAACGTCGCGACAATCAAATCGGCCGAAGTGTTGAGCGCAACCGACAAGCCGCCCAAAAGAACGAACTGCCCAAACACCGATCCTCTAGCCGGCGCAACAAACTGTGGAACAAACGCCAGAAAGAACAACGCCGTCTTCGGATTGAGGACCTCGGTCCAGATGCCCTGGCGGAACGAGCTTCCCGCTGCGCGCTTTTCTGCCCCAATCGGCATGGCCACATTCCGTGTGCCAATCATTCGAACACCAAGGTAAATGAGGTAGGCGGCGCCGGCATACTTGACTACGGCGAAAGCCAGCGCCGAGGTCGCCAACAGCGCCGAGAGGCCGGTAGCTGCCGCAACCACATGCACCAAACCACCCACGAACGTTCCTAAGGAAGAGAGTGAACCCTCCCTGCGTCCGCCCGCCAAACTGCGCGCCAGCACGTAGAAGAGACCGGGGCCGGGAGTAATGGCAAGAAGAATCGCCGCAGCTAGAAAAAGGCTGAAGTGCGCAGCATCGGGCATGCTGCATTCTACCCGAACGCGGCGCGGTCTCTACTGAGCCGCTGGCGTCAAAGCGGCCACTTCTGTTTGTGCCAGTGCCTGCTTCAGCGTGTGCAAATCAACGAACGATTGATCGCAGGCAAAGCCCGATTCCG
The DNA here is from genome assembly GCA_963764105.1 of Bryobacterales bacterium. Classification (GTDB taxonomy): domain Bacteria; phylum Acidobacteriota; class Terriglobia; order Bryobacterales; family Bryobacteraceae; genus Bog-105. The sequence goes on along the minus strand of CAVXRP010000010.1, from coordinate 23,251 downwards.
CCAGCGCCTCCAAACAAGCCGCGTTTAAAGCATGCGGAACGTCTTTGCGCATGATGTTAAAAACCGTGTCAAGCGGCAGCGCGTCTCGATACGGCCGCTTGGCCGAGAGCGCATCGAAGATGTCGGCCACCACCAGGATTCTCGTCTCGGTCGATAGCTGTTCCGCGCGCAACCCGCGATGGTAACCCTTCCCATTCGGCTTTTTATGAGGCGAAGCGGCCACTTCGCAATTCCTCGAAGCCCCTCACCGATCACAAAATCGTCCAGGTATGCGCCGGCCGCGTAGTATAACTCCGCCAACGGCCCTAATTTCGCGATTGCTATTTTCGCGCGATACTTACATCAGCCGACTCACCTATGAAAAGAACGTTCCTGATAGTTCTGGCATTTTTGTGGCTTCCGCGGTGTTGCCCCGCGACCGAGCAAACGGCCTCTTCGCGTGTTCCCGTCTGCAAGCCCACCCAGCTGCAATCAGCCGTTGGACCCTACGGTGTGGCAATGGGAAGCCGGTACACGGAGATTATCTTCAAAAACGCTTCAAAGACTGCTTGCCGGTTGAGCGGTGTACTTGATTTCGAACTGTTCGACTCAAAAGGCGTTAGGATGCCTATTAAAGTTGTAGGCAATAAGTTAGTTAACGCTGATGGGACTGGATCAAGCGAGGCTGTTCTCGAACCAAGCCAAAGAACGGCCATAACGATTCAATCATCCGATGGGACGGGCTTAGACGCGTCCATAGGTTGCGCGACCAGAATGCGAATCAGTATCTCCACCGAACAGAGGACGCATCCGCTCATTGCATTCAGTACAATTTCATGTGGGTCATACGTCAACGTCACAGGATTCCATTCCGTCCGGGAGTAGGCCGGCGCGAGCGAACCGAACAATCTCCAATCGCTAAAATGCGCCATCCCCCGTGTGTTCGCACGGATCAAAAACAGCATTCAGCCTTTCCTTGTCGAGCAATCCGTTCAGAAATTCGAAATTGGGCTACGATTTTGCCGGCCTGGTGAAGTTCACGATGTTCTCCCATTCATTGGCGTCGGAGCGGGCGACGACGGCGACCACGGGATCGGTGTCACTCAGGTTGAACACTTCGTGCGGGACGCCGGGTTCGATGAAGATGAAGTCGCCCGCTTCGTTCTCCAGGGAGTGTTCCAGAGCAGGCCCGTATTCATGGCGGACGCGGCCGGAGAGGATGTACAGCATTACCTCAAAATCGACGTGGATGTGGGCGTAGGCGATGCCGCCGGGCGGAATGGTGGCGACGTTCATGGATAGCTTCTTCGAGCCGACATTTTTGCCGGACAGACCAGACTTGTAACGGATGCCATTCCAGCCGCGGACGTTACCGCTGCCTCGGATGGTGAGAATGCCGTCGGCGCCTTCGACCATGCCGAGCTCTGTTGGGTTTTCCATGAACTATCTATACACCTTGGCGGCTTGGCGGCGTTCGATCAACACGTACAAGACTGAGAGAACCGCCAGCCAGCTAAAGCCCGCGATGAGCGTGATGCGCATGCCTTCAACCCACCAGGTGGTCAACAGAATTGCGGCAATGGAGAGGGCGCCCAGGCCGGAAGCGAGCGGGCGAGCGCGCTGACGGAAGAACAGATGGGTGACAAAAATGATGAGCCAGGCATAGAGGCCACCGAAGAGAGAGATGCCGAACAGGTAGACATAGGCGCGGGCGGGAGAAAGAAGGGATACGATCAACGCGAGGCCGAGTCCCGCAGCGGAAACGAGCAGAGCGCGGACAGGCGTTCCCCTTAGCGAAACCCGGCCCCAAGATTGTGGGGCGAAGCCGCCGCGCGCTAGCGAAAAAATCATGCGACTGGCCAAATAGAGATTGCAGTTCATGCTGGAGGCGGCCGCAGTGATGACCACAAAATTGACGATGTGGGAGGCGGCGGGAATGCCGATCAGTTGAAAGGCCCTGACGAAGGGGCTGGAGGTGACGGCGGCGCCCGGTTGAATCTGGGTCCAGGGAACGAGGGCGACGAGGACAAAAACTGCACCCAGATAGAAAACGATCAAACGGGCGGCCATGGCGCGAAACGCGCGGGGTAAAGCGACTGTGGGATTCTTGGCCTCGCCCGCGGTGACGGCGACGACTTCGGTTCCTACGTAACTGAAGATGACGAAAACGATGGCCATCCAGACACCGCGCATGCCTAGGGGTAGGAAGCCACCGTGGCTAGTAAGATTTGAGAAACCGATGGCGGGGCGACTGGTCCAACCGAGCATGAGCGCCATGCCGACGCCGATGAACAGAACGATGGCGACGACCTTGATCATGGCGAACCAATATTCGAAGGCTCCGAAGCTGCCCACCCCGCGGGCATTGATGTAGAGCAAGGCGATGGTGAAGACGAGAATCCAAAACCATTGCGGGGTATGAGGAAACCACCACTGGCAATAGATGGCGATGGCCGTGGCTTCGCTGCCGATGGCGACGCACTGGGCGGCCCAATAGGTATAACGCACGGTGAAGCCGGCCCACTTACCTAAGTAGAGTTCGGCATAGACACCGAAAGAGCCGGCCGTCGGATGAGCGACGGCCATTTCAACGAGGGCACGCATCAGAAGTACAGCTATGGCGGCGCCGATCAGGTACGTGAGGATTACTCCAGGACCGGCGGCGTGGACGGCGAGGGCGCTGCCGAGGAACAAGCCGGTTCCGATGGCTCCGCCGATGGCGATCATGGCGAGTTGCGGCGCAGTGAGTTCGCGCGAAAGGCGCTCGCCTTGTTCAACCTCCGAGACTGTGGCGCGCTCCATACTCATACACCGGCGAGCAAGTGAAGATTGGCTTCGAGCACGGAGAGAGCGGTGTTCACGTCAGCGAGATTGTTATAGACGTGGAACGAAAAGCGCACGCCGTCGCGACGGGCGGAGACGATGATTCCACGCTCCATGAGTTTATTGACTAAGGCGGAAGGATCGGTTGAGCGTAGGACCACCAAGGGACCCACACTCGAATCGGAGGTTTTAGAGGAAATCCCGAGTGCGCGCACACCCTGCAAGAATGAGCGGGTTAATTGGGCGATTTGCGCTGCGACATTCGGCATTCCGATGTCGCTTAAGAGCTGTAGGGCGGGGCGGGCGGCATAAATGTTGGGCATGGAGGGCGAACCGCCCTCAAAGCGGCGCGCTTCGGAGGCGGGATCGAGCGTCTGGGTATGGTAGGCGAACACATCGCGTTGGGCCATCCAACTGGTGATGGTGGGGGTGAGCGACTCAATGAGAGAACGTTTTACGTAGAGAAATGCGACCCCCGGGGGTCCGAGCAAATATTTGAGAGTGCCGGTGACGTAGAAATCGACGTCGAGAGCTTTGAGATCGATGGGACGGGTGCCGCAATCCTGAAAGCCGTCGAGGAAGACATAGGCGCCTTGGTCGTGGGCGAGAGCGGTAATGGCGGCGACATCGGCGCGGAAGCCGTTGATGAAGGATACTTGGGTGAGCGGTACGATGGCGGTGCGGCGGTCGATGGATTGTTCATAGGCTTCAAGGGGGATTGCGTTATCAGTACCTTCGAGAAATTCCACCTGCGCGCCGCGCTTCTGCTGGGCGAGCCAAATCTGTCCCATGGTGGGGAATTCATATTCACCCATCACGACTTTGGGGCGTTCGGTGAAGGCGAGGGCGCTGGCGATGGCGTTGATGCCGGCCGAAGCACTGGTGAGAATGGCGATCTCTTCGGGATGGGCGTTGACGAAACGGGCAAACTCGGCGCGCAGATCGTCATAAACCGCGATCCAATCATTCCACGGGGCGCTGGACGTGCGCCAGCTTTCCATGTAGGCGCGCATGCCTGCTTCGGCAGCGTCACTTAAAGCGCCTTGCGAGCAGTTATAGAGATAGGTTTTTTCGTTCAGAATGGGGAAGTGCGAGCGGATGGTGGCGAGTTGTTGGTCGGTGAGCATGGATTTTCGGCGCGGGTTAGACAATAGTTTGGCACGAGAATGGCCACAGATGAATATGGATGAAGACACTAAGGGTTTGCGGGGTTTGAGGATGGCTTGTTTAGACACCGATTTTAGGCGGCTTGGGGCTTCTTTTGCGCCGCGCGATAGGCGGCGATGACTTTATCGAAGTCGGGACGGCTTTGCCTGAGGCGAAATCGGGTGGCGGTGCGATCGAGATAGTAGTGGAGTTCTTCGCTTGAAAAATCGAAGCCACAGTCGGCGGGATTGAAGCCCGGGCCATGTTTGATGGAGAGCGCGATTTCGCTTTGCGCTTGTCGAGGGCTCTTTTGCAGGGTTTGGAGTTGGGCGGTGTCCTTTTCGAGATGATTGCGGAGGCGACGCTCCTGCAGGGCGAGGTTGCCGAAGTCTCGGCGATAGGTCATGAAGATTTCGGCGTCGATGAGGGCTTGGCGGTTGGTGGGATCTTTCTCTTCGGGAAACAGATCGGCGAGTTTGCGACGGCCGACGGCGATGATGCCGGATTCGAGAGGAGCGATGCGGAGGAGACGCCATTCGGTGTCGGCGATGGTTTGAACGAGAGCTTTCTCTTTGTTGGTCGCGGGTGAGAATTCGGCGAAGTGGCGGTCAAGGTGACCGGAGTAGGCGTGGATGTCTTCATTGGGAAGGACGACGGTGCGGCCCGTGAGGCCGGTTTTGACGGCGTTCAGGGAAGATTTCGCTTTGCCTTCTTCGGTACGGGGGCCGGTGCTGTGTTCGGCGTTGGCGCGGTTGGCATTGCGGCGGGCTTCGGAGGTTGCTTTTTCATTGATTTCGTCGATGAGGTCTTGGAAGTTGAAGGTGTCGGGTGGTGCTGGTTGGTCGGAGCCGAGCCGGTCAAATGCGGCGCGACCAACATCCGGCCAACTCGTGCTTCAGCGGCTCCGGCTTGCCGGTGCCTGAAAACGGATCGCACCGGGCATCTCGCACTAAGCGAATGATGCGAATGGCTTGAGCCCTATCCTGCTGTGCCAACGAAGCCGGCGAGTTGACCGCCGTCATTGTGCCAATTGCGCTTTGGAAGGAGATCGCTTCCGAGCGCCAAACCGCGTATCTGTTGAAGTCAGAGACGATGCGGCAACGCCTGCGGGCCGCACTGGAACGCGGGAGCAGTAACGGTTTGTTGCTGGACGACGCTGTGGAAACGACTTGGATATCGCCCTCTAGCACACCATCATTCTAACGCCCCCTCGACGCAGCGGGGTGGAGCAACATCCGCCAATGCCGCCTATATGCAAGGAGTGGGCGGCAGTCACCACCGCATCCGCGCCTCACCCGTGTATATCGTAAGGATCGAGTTGTGGCTTCGTCTATGGAATTTGGTCGGATCCTCTAAGATTTCCAGGCAAATTCAGTCCAAGTGGTCGGAGACGACGGTTTGCTCCATTCGCGAGAGAGAGAACACGCTTATTAACGGGAGAGCGATATGCAATATGATCAACCACCACAAGCTGCCGGTGGCGGCGTAACCCGTGGTAAACAGAAGGGCAGAAACCAAACTCCCGATCGTCTGCGCCATAGTTTTGCAGCCGTGGGACAAGCCATACGCGATGCTGCTGGCGGCGACCGCAGGCGCCAAGCCAATGATGGGAGAGAGCCAAAATAACAAGAATCCCCGGTACAGGACCTCCCAACCAAAGCCGGACACGATCGTGCAAATGACGAAGTATCGCAACTCGTCCGGGGATTCCGGCAATATGGTATCGGCCAGATCATGGGGCTTGGCCGCCTTTTGCACGTTGGACTTCATGATCAGCGCCAAGAAAAGGATGATTGGGGCAGACACCGCGACCAGACATCCCGCGATTGCAGAATGGGTGGTTGGAGCGGCCAGTCCGAGTTGCGTGAATCCTCTCGAGCTAGATACCCAATCTACCAATAGAACCATTAGAAGAATGGCAATGATCATCATCGACTTGCGATAGCGCTTGCGCTTGTCGACCTGCGCTTTAGTGGTCGAATCGCCGCGCAGGAGGGCACGAATCGGCATGCCGAACAGAAGCGTGGCAGCGAGCAGAAGGTCGAGCATGTGAATGCCTGTATGGTTGTAACTCGTCATTCCCTATGTAGCTATCCAGAAGGAGGGTCATTCGACCAAAATACCGATAGTGCTTCGCCTTGTCGCACACTTAATAGTGCATTCCGCCGACAATCCGTTGCATGCAGGTGTGTCGGGTGGCAACGCCAAGCCGATTAGCTAAGCTAGCACCGAAAAGCGCCATGCCTTTGCTGTTCGCATGCCAGCCAACGTGATGTCCGCTGCCCTGAGGCTGCCTGAGGGCTGACCAGGAGGTCAGCCGCAGACCAGGAGGTCTGCCCCACAAGCGCGTGGCAATATGGAAGCTGAGATGCCGAAGATAACCGTGACGATTGAACCCTCCACCTGCATCCTGGCAGCCAACTGCGTGGGCATGGAGCCGAAGCTGTTTCAGATCGGCGAGGAGTCGTACGTGGAGCTGATCGATGCGAGCGGCACGGTGCGAGGAACCGAATACACATTCGAGGCAACGAACGCAGAGATTGAACTGGTCGAAGAAGCAGTGGATTCGTGCCCGACACGCGCGATCACGTTCGTCCGCGTTTAGTTGGCCGGCCCCAGGAATTGGAAAATTCGACTCACCTGATTCAACGGGGATGGTTCACGATTCAAAACGATCTCCACTAGTGTCGTGGTGAATGGATGGAATAGCGAGGCGTTTTTGTCGCCCATATCGTTCAGAGCGATTTCAACGGGCTGCGCGGTGGGAGTGAGCGTCTTGCCGGCGTCATCGCTGCTGTAGCCCTGATAGGCCATCAACTCCGTGCCTGTGGAAGCATTGATGCGCACCCTTAACGGCAGCCGGCCATCGCAAATACCCTCTGGAAGGCGGATCTGAAAGCAACGAAAACTTGGGTCCGCCGCATAGGGATGAACGTCGGTATACATCTGCTCGAATTCCTTCCACGATCCATCAGAATCCTGTCGTAACACCTCAATTAAGTAGTCGGTCACGGGATCGCCGCGCTCATCTCGGGCACGCACAATGAACTGTTGCCAGCCTTCCATTGGGTGTTCGCCCGAACCAACCAAATGGCCGAAGAAGGTTTTGAAGTCGCCGCCGATGCCAGCGGCTTCTTTGCCAGGATCCAACAACATCTTTGCTTTCCCTGGCCGGCCATAAACCTCCGCCTTTTGCAGCCAGGCGTCGTACGTTTCTGCGCCGTTATCGCCGACCTTCAGAAAATCCAGTAGAAGCTGAAGCATTGCCGGCTCTGGATCGGTAATTAGGGTCGCGTGATTCTTGCCATTCACCGCAATCATCGGAATGTCCAGTCTGTCATTCGCCCAAGGAGTGATAGATACTCGGGAGACAGGTTCGCCATCGTCGCCGATCGGAATGCGAGTGAGATCGATGGATATTTTCCGGGTGTTCAATCCGCAGCCTGCCCAACGGATGGTGCCGTCGGTACCGGGTTCATTTGCCACGCTGGAAAGTCCGGTGTAGGGCGTATTGCCAATGAATACGCTCACATAGGGTGTGTCCGCGCCTTTGCTGTAATAGGGCGCGTCGCCCAATAGGTCCAAGTGGGCCAAGTCCCAAGTAAACTGGCTGGCTAGCTCCAGGCCGTCCAAGATTTCATCACCGGCATTCAGGAAATCTGGTCCTTCTTGTCTGTTGCCTTTTACTAACGCACCCAGCCACGTGCGTCCCTTATGCGCTTGCGGTGAGCCCCAGGTGGCTGGAGCAAGCCCAATGAGATGCTTCAACCGGCGCAACCGATTGTTATTGCCAACCGCCGCACCATAGTTGGTCAACCACGAGCGAATCACCAACATTCCAGTGGAATGGACAATGGCATCGAACTCCTGTTCCTGGTTGATGCCCGCCCGATTGCGAAAGGCCCGATCAAGCCCTTCGGCAATGTCTTTAATGGTGATCTCATTATTCAGCGAGACATAATTGCCGATGCTGACATTGATGGAGGAAATGCCGTTTGCCTCAAGTTGCCTGGCAAGCGGTAACAGGCCGAGGCCGGTATCTGAATAACCATGGATGAGCACAAGCGGTCGTGACATATTGTTCTTCCCTGATGGAACGGATCGGAGGAAACACTTTATCACGCGCGGCCTAAGTCGCGGCCAGCCAGTAGAATGGAACTGATGATCACACCATGGGCTTACTGCCGCCGCGATCGAGCAAAATTGTTGGTTGACGTTAGTCGCTGCCTGACCGCGGCGTGCTTTTCCCTATTCCTATTTGGAACTTTAGTGGCGGCGGCAAAGGGTCCCGCCTTAAACGATCAAGAGAAAGCCATCGTAGAAGAGTTGAAGGGTCTGCGCGGCGTGCCTGACGACAAACGCGGCGATGCCACTAAGCGCGTAGCGGCGGAGATTCGCCAGCTGCCGGCGAACACGTTGAAGGTAAGTCTTGCGAACAATCTAGCGAACTTATCGACAGAGGGAGACTTCGGCCATGATACGTTGCAGGAGGTTGCCACCACATTGGCCGAGGCCCTGCGGGAACAACCATCACAAGAGAGCCCTCCGTACTTAGAATTGGCACAACTCGTCCGTTATGAGCACGTGCAGGTATCTCTCAACAACGCGCAATTCACGGCGGCTATGGCAACGCTGGAGGCTAACGATCGCGATCGCCAGCAAGCGAATTTCACCCTTACGGACCTGCAGGGGAAAGCGTGGACATTGATGGATCTTCGCGATCATGTGGTTTTAGTAAATTTCTGGGCGACTTGGTGTCCACCGTGCCGGAAAGAGATGCCGGATCTTGACGCGCTGTATCGGCGTTACCGGGATCAGGGCCTTGTTGTGTTAGCAATCAGCGACGAGGAGCCAGCCAAAGTGAGCGCCTTCCTCGGGACCCACGCTGTTTCTTATCCGATTTTGCTTGATCCAGGGCGTAAAGTGAATGAACAGTTCCATGTGGATGGAATTCCGAAAAGCTTCGTCTATAACCGGCAAGGAAAGTTGGCGGCACAAGCCATCGACATGCGCACCGAGCGCCAGTTTCTCGCATTGCTGAGCCAAGCCGGTTTAACGGGAGGTACGGTTAGCCTTTCGGAGAAGTGAGAGGCTCGCGTTCTTCTGCTTCGGCCACCCAGCCCCGCCGTAAGCGGTCCGGCGGAACGCTTGAAAGGTATGGCTTGATGTCCAGAATCGGCGTTTCATCGAGCATGTCAACTCCCCGGACGTGAAGCCGCGCACCTTCCCGGCGTTGGAGTTCGACGACGGTGAGTCCGATTGGATTGGGCCGACGGGGCGATCTGGTGGCGAATACTCCGTGTTCGCGATTGTCGATGGGTGGTATGCCGATCAGCTCGAACCCTTCGGCGCGATCAAATAGCCAGATGACGAATAGGTGAGAGAAGCCTTCTATATCAGTGAGTCCGACTTCGAATTCCGGGTTGATCTCAACTACGCCGAGCGCGTCGTGTTTGGCGCCCGGCCCCTTGGGAATCTCTTTGGTGTTCTTGTAGGGAGTTTTTGCGTAGCCGATGGGTTGCATGGTCAGCATGCCGTTCTTGATGCCCATTGCCAAGTCTTAGGCGACAAGATCGTGGAGGACGTTTCCGGCAACATCGGTAAGGCGGAAATCGCGTCCGCTATAGCGATACGTGAGCTTCAGGTGATCGATCCCCATTAAGTAGAGGATGGTGGCATGGATATCGTGCACATGTACCGGCTTCTCAATTGCCTTGAAGCCAAAGTCGTCAGTTGCGCCATAAATGGTCCCGCCCTTGACCGCACCGCCGGCGAGCCACATGGTGAACCCGAACGGATTATGATCGCGGCCGCGCTTTGCCTGGTTGGCCATTCCGCCTACTTCGCGGACGGGCGTGCGCCCGAATTCAGAACCACAAACGACCAGGGTATCTTGCCACAGACCGCGCGCCTTTAGATCTTGAATAACGGCCGCGAAGGCCTGATCCGAATGCTTGGCATTGACCTTATGCGCCAGGATATCGGCGTGGGCATCCCATGGGTCGCCCTTTGAATAATAGAGCTGAACCATGCGCACTCCCTTTTCAACGAGCCGCACCGCCATCAAAGCGCCGCGCGCCACATCGCCCGGACCGTACATATCGAGCGTGGCTTGCGACTCTTTCCGAATGTCGAAGACTTCCGGAGCTTCGGTTTGCATCCGGTAGGCTGTTTCCATCGAGTGGATCACGGCTTCGACCTGCGGATCGCTGCCGGCATCCTGTGCGCGGATTTTTTCCAATTTATCGAGCAGGTCGAGTTCGCGGCGCTGCTCCGATTGGGCAAATTTCGGATTATTGACGAAGTTCAGAATCTTCTTCGGATCGAAGTTCTTTTCGATTACGACCTTCTGCGGTTTTTCTTTGCCGTCTTTGTCTTTTTCGGGCAGCGGGTCCGGCAGGGGCGCGCCACCGGGTCCGTCGGCGGCACGCTTATTGGCGATATAGGTGCCCTGATTGAAAGCCGGCAAAAAACCATTGCTCCAGAGTGGCGGTCCGACGGTGGTTGGAATATCGGGGCACAGCACGACGAATCCGGGGAGGTTCTTGTTCTCGGTTCCAAGGCCATAGGTGAGCCAAGCACCCATCGACGGCCGGCCGGCCTGATTCGCCCCGGTGTTCAACATGAGGCAGGACGGCTCGTGGTTCGGAATTTCCGTATAAACAGAACGGACCCAGCAAATGTCATCCGCCACTCCACTCAAATGCGGCCAAAGTTCGCTAATGTCCATGCCGCATTGGCCATGCTTCTTGAATTCGAACGGTGATTTCATCAACTCGCCCGTGCGCCGCTCGGTGGATATCGAACCACCGGGCATCGGCTGCCCGTCATATTTGGCGAGCATCGGCTTGGGGTCGAACGCGTCTATGGTTGAAAGGCCACCGTTCATGAACAGGAAGATGACGCGTTTTACACGCTGCGGATAATCGAGCCGCGCCACGCCAAGCCCCTTGTCGTCAAGACCCGCTTTGAGCAATGACTCACCCAGCATGCCGGCAAATGCCATCATGCCGAAGCCATTGCCCACCTTCCGCAATGCTTCTCTGCGAGTGACCGGGCTCGGAGATTTGTGACTGGACATATGTTGTGGCCTTCAGTTGATGAAAATGAATTCTGTGGAACTGAGCAAGAGCTTCGCGTAGCGGCCCCAGACGGTGGGTTCGTACTTAATCTCCACGGGTCCCGCGGGTCCCTTGCGAATTCCGGGAACGCCTTCCATCATGCCCATACCCATCTCGGCATTCGGATCGGCGGGGCTCGGCCCGGCTGGCGGTGGATCCGTTACGGCGGCTGCATTGCTTGTTTTCGGCGCGGCGGATTTAGCGTCGGCCGTGGGGGCCGTTGCCGCCTGACTGTCCTTCTTTTCCTTCTCTTTCTCTTCGTCCTTCTCGGCGGCCCGAATCTTGCTCTCTTCGTACTCTTTGATGGGTTCGGTTCTTAGGTACTCGAGTGCAACTTGCACTTCGGCCTCTTTCGGATCTCGGCCGTAAACCAGGTTGTAAAGCTTGCGAATGCGGGCCGCGTTATTCGGTTCGGCGGCAACGCGCTTGTACAATGCTTCCGATTCAAGCTGCACGAAATCGCTGTTCATCAGGAACAAGCGCTGCAGGGGAACGGTGGTGGTAAAGCGCTTTTCAGCGCTGATATTCGGCGGTGGAAAGTCGAACAGCTGCAAGTAGGCGTCTAATTTGTAACGGCTGACGCGGCCGTAAACAGTGCGCCGGTGGTAATCCGGGGTGAGATCTTTAGGCGGTCCGCCAATTTGATCGTCCAAGTCACCTGCTACTTCGAGGATGGAATCGCGAACCTGCTCGGCGTCCATCCGCTTGCGGGTGGCGCGCCAATAAAGCCGATTGCCTGAATCCTTCTCGGAAGCCTCGACGTCGTTCGCGGTGGAAAGTTGATAGACCGCGCTCAGCATAATTTCGCGCTGCAGCTTCTTGATCGACATACCGTTCTTGACGAACCAATTGGCGAGATATTCCAGCAGTTCCGGATCAGTAGGCCGCTCTCCGCCAAAACCGAAATTGCTGGGAGTATCTACAATACCGGTGCCGAAATCGGCTTTCCAGATACGATTGACAATCACGCGCATGGCAATGGGCTGTTTGACAATCAGCTCCGCCAGTTGCAAGCGGCCGCTGCCCTGATCGAGCAGCGGCGGATCACCCTCCGACAGAATGCTTAGGAAATGGCGGGGCACTTCCGGCCCGAGAGTTTCCGGATTCCCACGAAGAGCAAGCTGGATATTGACAGGCTTAGCGGAATCCGTCACGCCATGAATAAAGGGATAACGCGCATTGACTTTCTTTTGGAGCGCTTCCTGATCTTCCTGCAACAATTTCAGACGGGCTTGCGCCGCCGGTCCCAACCTGCTTTCCAGACCCCAACCGCGGAACATCAAGACGCCGGGAGCCATCTTTCGCGGGTCAATTTCGTTCATGTCGTTGGCATCGTCGATCTCCTTGAGTTCACGCACGAAAATCTCCGTCCAGAAGTTGGTCTGATCGTCGGGCAGACTTTTTAGGCGGAGCAGCGCACCCGGATTGAAATCCTTATTCGAAATGAAATTACTGGGTTTGTCGGTTTGTTTCTTTGGCTTGGTTCCGTCCACGTCTTTGTCGGTAATCACGCGATTCTCTTCGTCAATCGCGTCTTTCGCCACGGTGACATCGACGATTTGCTGTTGAAACTTGTCGGCGAGTTTCTTCGCTTCCTGCTCAGTGCCGCCGCCCTTCTGAATGAGGGCCTGCCATTCTTCCTTGTTGTGGTATTTGTCGGTTGGCTTGCCCATGTATTTGATCCAGCGATCAAGCAACTCATAGTCAAGGCGGCGCTTTTCGACTACCTGCGAAATGTCTTTCTTCTGTTTTCCTGTGACCTCCCAGACACCCATGAGGTAGTTGGATGTCTGTAGTGAGAGAGAACGCGCCAGTTCACCGGTCAATGCGCGTCGCAGTTCTCCAAGCACCCTTTCTTTCTCATCCAGTTCCTCTTCGGTCTTCCGATACTCGTCGACGATCTTCTTGGCGCTTGCGGATACTCTTCGTACGTGGTGTTGTAAAAGACTCCTGCCAGCGAGTAATAGTCGGTCTGCGGAATCGGATCGTATTTATGATCGTGGCAGCGAGCGCATTGAACCGTCATGCCCAAGAAACCACGCGTCACCGCGTCCACCCGGTCATGACGTTCGTCGGCACGTGTTACTTCGTTGGAACCGTTGTCGTAGTACCACGGGCCGAGGCCCAGGAACCCAGTGGCGGGAAGCGTCTTGTAACGGACTTTCGCATCCATCAGATCGCCGGCGATTTGCGCCTTGACGAATTGGTCGTAGGGAAGATCGTCGTTAAAGGCGCGGATCACCCAGTCGCGATAAGCCCAAGCGTTTGGATAAGGCCGATAACCGCGTGGGTTGGGATTCAAACTGCGATAGTCGTCTTCGCCGTAGCGCGCCACATCCAGCCAGATCCGGCCCCAGCGCTCTCCGTAGTGAGGCGAAGCCAGCAGCCGATCCACCACTTTTGCAAAGGCGTCCGGCGAATTATCTTTCGCGAAAGCGGCCTGTTCTTCGGGCGTGGGAGGCAATCCGGTGAGATCGAGATAAGCGCGCCGCAGAAGATCGTGTTTGGTTGCCGGATGCACTGGCTTGATGCCTTCCTGCTCCAAACGCGCCAGCACGAACCGGTCGATGCCCGTCTTGGGCCATGCTTTATCCCGCACCGCGGGTTCCGGCGGGTTGGTCAATCGAAGAAACGACCAAAAGTTGCGGCGTTCGGGCGAGATTACATATTTGCCGTCTTTGCTTGCGGGTACGGCTGCGGCTGTATTCGCAGGCCAGGCCGCACCGGCTTTGACCCAGGCTTCGAGAGCAGCCACTTCCGAAGGCTTGAGCTTGCCGCCATAGGGCATCTTCAAATTCGGATCCGTCTGCCTGACGGCGATGATGAGCAGACTCTTGTCCGGATCGCCTGGTATCAAAGCCGGACCGCGTTTTCCGCCCTTTTTCAGCGCTTCCAAACTGTCGAGACGCAAATCTCCCAAGTGCGAGTTGGTGTGGCAGCCGAAACAATTATTGGCCAGAATGGGGCGGATTTTGCTTTCGAAGAATTCCGGTGTGCCGGCGTTTACGGTCTGTGATACCAGCGGATGCGCTACCCCAGCTAAGAGGCATGCGCTTAATACGAAGACATCGTGAACGCGGCATGATTTTGTCAGTGTGTCGCACGGTTCGTGTGAAACTGCACGCAAACAAGGCGTCAAAAGCGGCGCTGGCAGACAGGGGTCAGCAGGCCAAACCTGGGCCAGGCTACTCTCATTAAGTTATCAGAATTTCTTAGGATCGATGCGCCAAACATTGTGCGCGCGTAAATTAGACAGCCAAATTGAGCCGTGCCCTGCCCGGATAGAATCCCCACCTTCGCCGACCCATTGCCGGATCACCTGATTCGTCTCGGGGTCGATCTCGCTTATCGGAATGTGAAATAAGGTTGCCCATACGTGGCCGAACCCGTAGGCGATCTCTCCCCCTCCCCCGGGAATGCCTGCTTCGATGGTTGCGGTGACCTTGCGGCTTTGGGTATCGACGCGGGAGATTGTCCCATCGCCTTGATTCAGGGTCCAAACAGATCCGCCGCCGAATGTTTCAAAGCGCGCACCGGGTCCAACCATGATCGAATCGGTGACTTTGTTGGTCATGGCATCCACCCGGGTCAGCATGTTCTTGGCGGGTGTTGTTACCCATATGGCGCCATCGCCGTAAAGCACTGCGGCGGAACCTGCGGGAACATCAATGGCGGCAACAACGGTGTTCGTCTTGGGATCGATGCGTGAAAGTACTCCTTGCGGGTCGGTCACCAGCCAAACCGCGTCTTTACTCGTGGCGATTCCGCCTTCACTTTCGCCCGGGCCCACTGGAAGGTGGCAACCACCGCATTGGTGGCAATGTCTATCCGCGAAATTGTTTTGTCGGCGCAATTCGGCACCCAGATCGCGCCAAAGCCCGCTGCCAAGCCCGAACAGGGGCGTTTGCCAACGTTGATGGTCGCCGCTATTTTGTTGGTATTTACATCCAGCCGGTGTACGACATTGCGCGGACTATTGGTAACCCAGACGGCGTCTTCCGTCAGCACCTGCCAGTCGGGTGCACCGCTGCCCACATCGAAAATGGCGACGGGCGTGATGGTGGATAGTTCGCGCTTTACTCCAGGCGTACTCACTCCCGGCGGAGGTGCGTGTTTCGGCGGCTGTTGCGCCATGAACCGCAACGGCGAGAAAAAGGCAAGCGGCGAAAAGATTTTGGGTCTTCAATTTTGGTCTCCTATTCCGGCAGGGTGGCTAGCACCCGTTTGGGATCGATGCGCCAGACCGTGCCGTCTTTCACGTTCGACAGCCAGATAGCGCCGGGCGAGACCGCAATGGCGCCGCCTCCTTCGCCGGTGAATTGCTGCACCACGGTTTCAGGTTTTACATCGATGCGCGCGAGCGGAAATCCCGGCTGAGTCACCCAAAGATAGCCGTCGCCGAATGCCATTTGGCCACCCGCTCCCGGTACGCCGAGTTCGATGGACTTCGAAACCTTGTTGGTCTTTGGATCGATTCGATCAATCTTCCCTTCTTTGCGGCAAAGGACCCAAATGGAACCTTCACCTACGGCCAGGAACTCCGGGCGTTCGGAAACTTTGATCACCTGCTCTACCAGGTTCGTCGTCGGGTTGATGCGGAGAACTTTGTTCTCAGCCGGACACGCCAGCCACAAAGCAGTCTCACCGAATGTCAATCCGCGGCAGCCGGCCGGGACGCGCAGTTCAGCAACCACCATATTCTGATCTGGGTCGATGCGCGCAAGGGTGGTTTTATCGTCGGTTAGCAGCCAGATACTGTCGCGCCGTGGCGGCGATCAGGTTCTCAGACGGTGGCCACACCGGCAGCTATCGTGGCTGTCACTTTAAACGTTTTCGCATCTATGCGCACAAGTGAGGAGGTACCGCAAACGGGAACCCATAGACTGTCGAACGCCGAAGCCATTCCGCCGCACGGTTTGCTTAAACCGGCAATCGGGTCAATTTGCTTATTAGTTTTCGGGTCGATTCGGTCGAGGTTGTCTTTTCCCGGTGCGAAGGTTGAGTTGGAGAAGAAGAGCCACTCGGGTTTGGCGGGGGTCGGAAATTCCGCTTCTGCTTTTAGATTCGCAAAAGGAATTTGCACACCAGGAGTCTTCACTCCCATCGTTGGTTTGGGGGGCTTCGTGCTCGGTGAGGCTAGGGAGGAAATAGCGAGCGTCAGGACGGGGCTAGCTTAGGAGGCCGTTTCATAAGTGCGGTAACTCCGTTGAAAAATCAGGTGGAACATCCAAATTAGTTGACCTCTCCTTCACAGTCGCGGCCCGGTTGGCGACGGTTCGGCTAGGGGTTGTGCGTTGTAACGGGAAGGTTTTGCATTATCATCGGCGCCATGCGCGCCAGCTTGCCAGTTGGTGATCTCTTTAGCGTCATTTAGCGCCCAAGACTCGCAAATGAATGACTTGACTTTTCTACCACCGGCCAGGGTGCAAGTCCCGATTCCCAGCGGCGGCGGCACTGCTGCGACGAAAGGACCGAAGGTATTCTCGGGAAGCTGCCCACACTTCCACTTCGATTGCAGCGCCCCCGCCGGATGGCGAGTAAACCAAGCCTGGTTTCGCCGGCACGGTTCCCTGCAACGCGTATAAACGATAGTCGGGCGATGTGCGGCACGCCTCTAGCAGAAAGGCTCCGGCATCCAGCAGCTGATAATTGAGCGGTTGACCAGTTAAGTGAGCGCCACACACTGCGAGCGCCACATAGCCGGCGGGACAGTATGGCTTTTGATGTGTGCCCGATGCAGCAGGTCGGCAGTTTCGAGCAGGGCCTCTTCAGACCAGGCGGGTCCAATCAATGTGACGCCGAAAGGCATGGCATCGCCTCGGGCGCCGGCCGGAACGGCGACGGCGGCAAATCCAGGAGGTTGACGAAATTGGTGTAGTATCCCAGATTTGTATTGGTAGCGATGGGATCGGCTGCAACTTCAGCGTGGGTATAGTGCGTGCCGGCGGTAGGTAACAGCATGCAGTCTATCTGCTGCCATACCGGCTCCGTTCTTCGGCGGATTTCGGCGAGGCGGTAAATCGCTTCGAATGTTTCGGCGGCCGTGATGATCTGCGCGCCGGCAATAATGCGGGCGGTAATGGGGTGAAGCGCGCCGGGGTGTTCTGTAAAAAATGCTTTGATCGCCGCCAGCCGCTCGGCTACCCAAGGGCCGGAATACAAGAGTTCCGCCGCGTCGTGAAAAGGACCGTAATCGATAGTGATGCGAATACCACCCAACGATTCCATGCAGCGAACTGCTTCCTGAAATGCATGAGCGGAGAGATCATCGCCGAAAAAACGCAGTTGTTCCTCGGAGGGAACACCAAAACGGAATCCTTTCAAGGGCCATGATTTGCGCTGGCCGCATGGGCGCGACCAGGGATCTAAAACATCGAACGCGTTCGCCACGTGGAAGATTTGAGAGGCATCGGCGCAGGTGGAAGCGAAAATGGAAACACAGTCAAGCGTGCGGCAAGCCGGTACGACTCCTTTGGTGCTGATGGCGCCGCGCGTCGGTTTGAGTCCCACGATGCCGTTAAAAGCGGCCGGGACGCGGCCGGACCCGGCGGTATCCGTTCCCAGAGAAAAGGAAACCAGTCCAGCGGCTACAGCCACCGCTGAACCTGAACTGGAGCCGCCCGAGATGTATCTTTCATCGAAGACGCTCGAGCAAGCGCCGTAAGGCGAACGAGTGCCCACCAGGCCGGTGGCAAATTGATCGAGATTCGTTTTGCCGATCGGTAGCGCTCCAGCCGCCATGAGGCGCTCGACGACGGTGGCCGACGCCGGAGGGGTGTAAGCGTATTCCGGGCACGCCGCCGTGGTGGGAACGCCGGCCAGATCGATATTGTCCTTGATGGCGAAAGGAATCCCATAAAGCGGCAGATCCTCGCGAAAAGGGCCCAGCGCTTCGGCGCGCGCGATCGACTGCTCTTCCGAAACTAAATGAATCCATATGGGACGTGCAGCGCGTTCACGAATGCGTTTGCAAACTTCGCGAACAACCTCGGCAGGTTTGTAGCGGCCTTCCTGATAGCCGGCTCTGAGGCTCGCGAGATCCATTGAGATCAGGCGTGAGATCACGATGCCTCCGGCCGAAGAAACATGAGACTCTGTCCGGCTGTTACCTGAAACCCCTGCGCGCAGAGTATTTCAACCACTGTGCTGCCTTGTGGGGCGGCCACGGCGATCTCCATCTTCATTGACTCCACGATGAGCAGGCGCTGTCCTTGGACGACGCGATCGCCCGCTTTCACCGCCACGTTCCAAATGCTGCCGTGCGCCGGCGAGTGAATGGCGCGGCAACCCTGCGGGACCGCTTTCGATGCTACGGGTGCTTCTTCGACAGCCTCAATCTCGCGATCGAGACCGGCCTGCTTCCAACGCTCCCGCTCCGCTTCAAAGGCATTCTGCTGGCGCGTTTTGGCGACTCGAGTTTCCTGGCGAATGCCGTCGAGAAACGCGTGATAATCGCGGAGCCGAAACTCTTCTTCGCTCATCGTAGGGTGGAATTTCCCGTGCAGGAAATCGTCGCGCATTCCGAGAAGTTCTTCGCGCGTCCACTGGGTAAAAACGAATCTGGTCAAAGAAGCGCAGCAGCCATGGCGTGCCGGGCTGAAATTCTTTGGTGGTCCGCCAGGTATTCCACATCTGCACGGTACGCCCCACGAACTGATAGCCGCCGGGGCCTTCCATGCCATATACACACAGGTAGGCACCGCCGATGCCAACGGAATTCTCGGCCGTCCAGGTTCGCGCGGGGTTGTATTTTGTAGTCACGAGCCGGTGGCGCGGGTCGAGCGGCGTTGCCACCGGCGCACCCAGATACACATCGCCCAAACCCAACACCAGGTAACTGGCGCCAAACACGATCGCCTTCACATCTTCAATGGAATCGAGCCCATTGATGCGCCGGATGAATTCGATGTTGCTGGGACACCATGGCGCATCGGGCCGAACCGATTGCATGTACTTCTCGATGGCGAGACGGGTGGCGGGGTCGTCCCAGGAAAGCGGGAGATGCACAACACGAGTCGGGATCGTGAGGTCGTCCAGCGCCGGCAGCGAACTCTCGGCGCGATCCAGCAAGTCCAACAATTGCGTTCGCGAAAGTTTGCCGGGTTCGTAGTGAATTTGCAGCGAACGAATGCCCGGCGTCAGATCAATGATGCCTGGCGGTTTAGCGCACTGGAACCAATTCAGCAATTCCTGGACGCGAAAACGCAGATTGAGATCGAGCACGGGTTCGCCGTATTCAATGAGCAGATAGCGATCACCCGAAGCACGGCAGACGCCCGACCCCATGCGGTGGACGATCGCCGGTTCAGGCGGCGCCACACGATCGGGCAGTGGATCAGGATTCTCGGCCTCCTTTAGAGTGAGCGGTACGAAGCGCACGGAATCGTCCGGCCGCAGCTGACCTATCTTCCATAATTCTTGATCGACAATCACAACCGGGCAAACAAACCCTCCCAGACTGGGTCCATCGGGGCCCAGAATCACGGGCATATCGCCGGTGAAATCAACGGCGCCGATGGCGTAGGCGTTGTCGTGAATGTTGGAGGGGTGCAGGCCCGCCTCGCCGCCATCGTGGCGCGCCCATGCGGGTTTTGGCCCTTTCAGGCGCACGCCTGTCCGGCTGGAATTGTAGTGAACCTGCCAAGACGTCGCGAAGAATTCGCGCATGTCATTTTGCGTGAAGAAATCCGGCGCGCCATGCGGGCCGTAGGTAACGCCGATGCGCCAGTGATTGGTAATTTCCGGGATTTTGAGTTCGGTTGAGAACGGTACGGTTTTCGCTCCCTGGCGCAGGTGCAGGATATCGCCAGCGCGGAGTGGGCGGCCTGCGTGTCCGCCAAACTGTCCGAGGATAAAAGTGGCGGCGCTTGCCAGGTAAAGCGGTACGTCAAGGCCGCCGCGAAACAGAATGTAGGCACGAAGGCCGGCGCCGTCGCACTCGGCGAGATCCAACACCGATCCTTGCTCTACCTGAATCACCTTCCATTGTGGAACCGGTTGCCCATTGAGGCGAGCGCAAAAATTGGCGCCGGTGAGGGCAATCTCGGTGTCGAAGTGGAAAATGAGGGTGGGTCCTAAAACGGTGCATTCCAGGCCGGGCGCACCCTCGCTGTTGCCAAGCAGTTGATTGCCAATCCTAAACGAAAGCGAGTCCATAGGGCCTGATGGGGGCACGCCAACGCTCCAGTAACCGAGCCGGCCGGGATAATCTTGCACCGTGGTCAGGGTGCCGCCATCCATGACTTCAATCGTCCGGCGGCGATAAGGAAAATCGTTCAGAAAACGCGTGACGACTCCGCCCTTTTTGAACTCGTCACTCGCCAACACTTGGCGCAGGTAAGCGAGATTGGTTTCAATCCCGCCCATTTGCGTGTTGCCCAGCGCGGTGCGCAGTTTCGCAAGAGCGTCTTCCCTGCCCTGCCCTCGAACGATGATCTTCGCCAGCAAAGGATCGTAGAAAGGCGTGACCTCGGTTCCGCGCTCGACCCAAGTTTCGATCCGCGCGTCCTTGGGAAATTCGACTTCAGTCAATAGGCCGGCGCTGGGTTGAAAGTTCTTGCCAGGGTCCTCTGCATAAACGCGCACCTGCATGGAAAAACCGTGTGGAACAGGTTTCAGGCTTGGCAAATTTGGTAGTTCATGGGCGGCGAGGCGCACCATCCACTCGACCAGATCGACGCCGGTCACTTCCTCCGTAACGCCATGCTCCACCTGCAGCCGGGTATTGACCTCCAGAAAATAGAGTTCGTTCGCCAGCGTGTCGAACACGAACTCGACCGTTCCCGCGGAACGATACTGCACCGCTTTACCCAACGAAACGGCGTATTCGAAGAGCTTGGTGCGCAACTCCTCCGGGAAATCGGGGGCCGGCGTCTCCTCGATGACCTTCTGATTTCTGCGCTGCACCGAACAGTCGCGCTCTCCCAAGGCGATGACTTCGCCGCGGCCATCGCCGAAGATCTGGACTTCCACATGGCGGGCAAACTCCACGAATTTCTCAAGATAAATGCCGTCGTCTTTGAAGCTTGCGCGGCTGGTGCGGGCCACCGAAGCAAACGCTTCCACCACATCCGTTTGCGCGCGGCATAAGCGCATGCCAATGCCGCCGCCGCCCGCAGTGCTCTTCAGCATCACGGGGAAACCAATGCGGATAGCCGCTGCCCGCGCTTCTTCGGCGGTAGCAAGAATGGAAGTGCCGGGCAGCAAGGGCACGCCATTTGCGTGCGCGATTTCACGCGCCGTATGCTTTAGGCCGAAGGCGCGCATGTGCGCGGGCGTTGGTCCAATGAAGGCGATGCCGGCATGCCCGCAAGCTTCCGCAAAATCCGCATTCTCGCTGAGAAAACCATAGCCGGGATGGATGGCATCAGCTCCGGTTCTGCGAGCAGCGGCGAGCACTTTGGCCCCATCCAGATAGCTCGACGCGGCCGGCGCAGGCCCCAGCAATACCGCTTCGTCCGCTTGGGCGAGATGCAGCGAATGCCGGTCCGCTTGCGAATAAACCGCTACCGAACGAACGCCAAGCCGGTGAAGGGTTCGGATGATCCGGCAAGCGATGACGCCCCGGTTCGCGATCAGAACCTTGGAAAACAATTTAATTACCTGAACCCCAGATCAGCACCTGGATCGGCGTTGGATCATAACCATTGCAGGGATTATTTAGCTGCGGACAATTGCTGATCAGCGCAATGACATCCATCTCGGCGCGCATCTCAACATACTTCGCGGGGTGCGAAATCCCGTCTTCGAACGTTAGCTTGCCTTCGGGTGTCACGGGTACGTTCATAAAAAAATTGATGTTGGCCGTGATATCGCGTTTGGTCAAATTCCATTTGGGGTCGGAAATTGCCAGCAGAAAACTATTGCGGCAGGCGTGCATATGACGTTTTTCGATAGCATAGCGAACCTGGTTGCTTTCGGCCGAACAAGCGCCGCCCAGCGTATCGTGACGCCCGCAGGTATCGGCCACAATCGTCAACATCGCGTGGCCCAGGTTCGAACGCAGGGTTGTGCCGGTTGTCAAATAGATGTTGCGCTGTCCCACGATGGTGTCGGTTGCGCTGTAGCGTTCGGAAGTGTCGCGCGCGCTAAAAAATAACGTATCCACCGCCTGATTGCCCTTGAGATCCACGATGCGGAATATCTGCTGCGCTTTGATTTCGTGAATCCAGGAAGCACCGGCGAGCACCGTTTCTTGCAAAACCGCCTGTTCAGGATAAAGCGCGCTCTCAATCACAGAAAATACCTCTCTGTGTTGATGAACCCGCGCGCATTCTCCGGGCGCGAGACGCGGCACAGATCGTCCGCCGCCACGGGCAGCGCTTCCTGAACGGAAAACTTCACCGATTTTGGCGCATATTTCGGGTTGGGATCAAGCGGGTGCTGGCCGGTATCCAAAATGACGAGCAGGTTCATTTCCGCGCGCAAGCTAAAGAAGTCGCCGGCAGGCCGGTGAGAGGGTACATACTCCATTGACCCATCGTTGTCGACAACAACCTTGCTGAAGAAATTCACATTGGGCGTAAGATCGCGCAGACCGAGGCCGTACTTTCCCAGTTCGACGAGAAAGTTATCCCGGGTGTTGCGCTGCCAGGCGTTTCGCGCTTCCTGGTAGGTTGAAGGACCGTATTTCTGGCGAACGGCAGTGGCATCGTTGTGCCCGCCCAAAGGATCGTGCCAACCGCGCGTGTCATCGGTGATGGAGCAAAGAATTCGTCCCATGTCCGAGTACAAGACAAACCCCTTCGTTAAGTGCGCGGTGTGCTGCGCCTTAAGGGTATCCGGCATGTTGTAGCGTTCCGTCGGACACTCGTAGTTGTAAAACAGCGCCGCCACATTGGCCCCCCCTTCGCTGTCTTCGATCCTTAGTTCTTGCCCGCGGCGCAAGCGCAAAGACCAGCTTGCGCCCGCATGAATCGCGTCCTCCCATAAGATTGCTTGCGACATTTGTCTAAAACGAATATCGCAGACTGGATCGCCCTTCGCCATTCCGCCGCTGGGTAGAGCGGCCATTCTTGCCAGCGCGCCACCTTTCAAGTGGCCAAAGGATGGCTTTGCCGCCCGATGGGTTAAGTCTTCGGTGTGCCGGCACGAAAACGGGGACACGCCTGCGGAGATCGACTTCGTAGGAGCGTGGGTGAAAGCCCGGAGTGTCCCCGTTTTCTTGTTGGGTGCTCGGGCCG
>CAVXRP010000009.1:0-171998 GCA_963764105.1 Bryobacterales bacterium | reverse complement strand
CGCAGATGGAAGGATACTTGCACGAGGGGGCGGTAATGAAAAAAGCGGCCTGGACGTTGTGGTTTGCCGGCGTTCTATTTCGGTTGCGATTTCCGGGAGCTTTAGGTCTATGCGATGGGGCGGCGTTTGAGCTGTTCCGCACCGTCTATTTGCGGGCTTGATGCCCCAGAGCGCGCACGAACTCGTTGCGTTCGTTGATGAGATTCTGCACTTCCGGTGCGAGGTCCGGCCACGTTTCCGATGCCTCGCCCTGCTTTGAGAGGCCGACGATCCACGCAGAATAAAGCAACGCGATCAAGATAAAGTGCGAGCGTTCCAGCCAAACCGCTGTGCCGAGACGGGTAAGGTTTTCAGCGAGGAACAAAATTGCCGCCGCGCTGAAATACAGGGTAAGGAGCACGGTATGCCGGATCAGATTGGATGACATTAGCCTCATCGGGCGCGGGAAGGCTGCGAGGAATCCACACGTCAAAATTAACGCACCTGCGGCGAGTCCATCCACCCAGCGGTAGAGCAGAAACATTGAGCGAATGAATGATTCGTTTCCCCCGATTTGGCGAAGTTCCCAGGGAAGCGTTCCACAGCAAACCAGCGCGGCAATGGAGAGTGCGGCAGCGAACAACAAGCGCAAATCGGCCTAATTTCTGGTAGAGGTTCGCTACTGCCCGGTAAGCACTAAAAGCGGCCCACGCGTGGGAGGTAAGCCGGATAGGCAAGACGGCTTCCCAGGCGACGGCGTAAGCGTGGCTCTCGTTGCTAAGCCGGAAAAAAGCCACGTCGCACAAAGCGCTGATTAGGAGCATGAAGGCGAAAGAAGACAGCGGCTGCTTGCGCCATAAGCCGAGGTAAAAGACGCGCCCCAGCGCGACCGCGGACAACGCGGCGGTGAGAAACCACAGTGCGCGATCGACGGGTGACATTTTGGTGATTGGGTACCTTAGTGGGGCGGAATTGCAGCCGCCCCACTATAGTTCCCTTTATGATACTAGGGTTTGTGAGGCACCGGCAGGTCGAGCGATGACAGCAGGAACAGAATCACTTCAAGCATTTTGCGGATCTCCTTTCTCTGAATTACAGGCTGGCAAAAGCGCCCCCGCAATGAAAGGTTATCGGGAAAGATGTGGCTCCGGTGTAAGAAACACTTTTCTTCGGCAATCGTGAAAACAATCCCGCAGCAAATTGTTCTTCAGAAAGACCTTGACGGGAGCAGCTGTCAGAAAGCGCGATCTACAGTTTCAGCGCATTTATTTGATCCGACCCTTTCGCACCCAGTTCGGGCCAGCGCAGGGTGGCATCATTCGAGGTGATTAACTGCCGCGCGTGCCGCACACCCCGTTGTGCGGGTCCCCGCGCGGAATATCGTTGCGAATCCTTTCTTTCCCAGACAATGTCGGCGGCTGGCAAGCATTGACTTTGTGACGGTGACGTTTATGACTATCGTTTGCTTTGACAATTTCTTTCGGCCGATGGTTCCAGCGTGCAATAGCGTGCAATGGTCTACGGGATTGTTGGCAACATTGGCATTGTGGGCAACGTACAATCAGTAGCTTGCAGACCCGGCGACCCGCCCAACGGTTCGAATCTCACCCTCACCGCCAGAAAATAAAAGACTTAGCTCAGTTGAGTTAGAGCACCGAAAAGAGCAGTTTTCGGTCCCGTGCAAATGTGGTGCAAATGCCAGATTCATTTCGCCCCCTTTGCCGCTTTCTTCTTTGACTTCTTCCTATAGATGTCTTCCGTGGTTTTGGCGGCTTTTTCATCATCGCCGCTCATGACGTGAGCGTAAATATCTAGTGTCACGGTAGGATTCGCGTGGCCTAGGCGTTGAGAAACAGTTTTCAGCGGAATGCCGCGGCGAAGGAGTTCTGACGCGTGCGTGTGCCGCAAATCATGGAAGCGAATTTCACGCGCGGTTACGCGACGCGTGAACGCAATGTAGTCGCCGGTAAAGCGATCCGGCGGCCACCGAGTTCCGTCTGTCAGGGGAAGCACAAGATCGTGCTTTGGGTAGTCTGGGCCAAACAACGCTTTCGTTTTTTCCTGGCGTTCGCGATGTTCTTTGAACGCTTCGATCAGCGTTTCGGAAAGCGCGATGGTGCGATTTGACTTCTTGAAAACAGCGGGCTATCAGGCACTTTAGCCGTCGCCGCTTGCTGTCAATCACGCTTCTTGGCTCCCCCACTTCGCCCAGGCAAGCCTTGGGCTACTCGGTCCCCCCGACAAGCTATGACAGCCGCGCTCGTTGCGTCGGCAGACGTGCCCTCTTCCGCCCCCGCTGTTTGGGGGTAACTCCAAAACGAAAGAGGCAATCAAATGACGGACACTAAAACGAAGAAAATCGCCGAGCTTAACGATCTTTGCCGCAAGGCTATGGGAATAGCGGGCCGCTTGGTTCAGACAGCCGGTATATGCGCCCTGCCCCAAGAAGATCAATCAGCCATTCGGGAGAACGTCCAGACCTTTGATGCTTTCACGCCCGATAACGACCCGCACAAAGAGCGCGACTTCGGAGCGTTCGAACACAACGGCGAGCGTATCTTCTGGAAAATCGACTATTACGACAGGACGTTAAGCATGGGCAGCGAAGACCCGAGCGACCCAAAACAGACCGTCAGGGTTTTGACCATCATGCTTGCGTCTGAATACTAGCCGCAGTTCAGGCCCGCGTCGGCAGCACCGGCGCGGGTTTTTCCCGCCCATCTAAAATTCGGCTCGACACGAATCAGAGAAAGATTCACACTCCGCCGTTACGCGGCGCGGTTGCCGTGTCCTGCCTCAGTGATTTTCGGAGTTAGCGAAGCCCAGAAACAGCAAAGCCCGCCAGTGGCGGGCCGTACAGTCCGGCGTAAACCGGGGAATTTCGTTGCTGTCGCAAGACCGACTTTCCCCTAAAACCCGATCCGATGCAAGCGAAAAATCATGCTTTCGCTAACGGGTTGTTTTGCGCCGATTTTCGGCCCTCCGGGCGGGTTAACCACAACCCCAAGGAGCGAATAACCATGATCGAGAAGCAATTCGGGACCGAGTACGGCCCTGCCCTGCAACGTGGCGACAAAACCGCCTGCATCGTCAACCTTCAGGCCGAGATCGACCGCTTGGGCGGCGTTCCCTATGGCTGGATGAAGATTTACGAAACCCTGCTATTCGCCTTCTACAATCCGCGCACCGGCCAATGCTTCCCCTCACACAAGGCGATTGCAGCAAAGGCCAGATGTGGCGTGAGGACTGTCCAACGCGCCTTGAAATGGGCAAGGGGAAACAATCTCATCCAGTGGTCGCATGGCTTGGTGCGTGATGGCTGGCGCGTCTTGCGCACCAGTAACCGCTATTGCTTTTCAACATTCTTAACGATCCGCCGCATCGTCGCTTCAATCGCCGCCTCTAACGGCCAAAGTCGCCGAGGAATACCCACCTCATATAAATCTCTTGCCTATGTTGCCATTGAAGCCAAGTCATTTTCCTTCCCTCCTGCCCCTTCTCAACTCAATCGGACATAGGGCAGTAGGAAAAAGAAGACCTCGGCACGTTTTGGGTGGTGCCGGGGAAACTCAAGTTGCGACTGAAAATGCAATCAAAGGGTTTTTACGCCTTCGGCAAGAGCAGCCCGCGCTAAATCGCCGTCTAGGGTTGCCAGCGGAAGAGATCGACGTTTAGCCAAATCCAAATACGCGACATCGTATGCAGTCAATTGATGGTCACTGGCGAGAGAATGCAATCTGGGAAAATCGGCAATGAGCGGAGGTTCATCAACAAAAATATTAAAAGTGGCAAGCTGTATAAGAAATTCCTTGCCGCGATCCGCCGTAATGCGCTTCCGCTTGATTACCACCGCGACCGTGTTCAGGATTTCCCAACTCCATAAGGATGGAACATGCAAGGCGGTTCCGTCCATAGCCCATTCAAGCATTTGTTCTGAAGCTTCAGTCGTTTCATCCTCGCAGCACCAAGGCATGCAAGCCGACACATCAAGTACAAAGGCATCCATTAATACTTATGCCCGACATGGGCCAACTCGCGGATTGACTCGCCCTTTAGATCGAGCCGAACACCTTTTCGAAGTTCGCGGATACGCTGACCGGCAAGCCGAGCTTTCGCTTTATCAAATCCGCCGTTGCGGTAGGACAAAGCGCCCATCGCCGAATGAATGAATTCATCGACCGACCGCACCAAGCCTGATTGAATGGCTTGTTCGATAACATTTTGTTGCTCTGGTGTCAGATTAATGCTCACGGAACGCCTCATCTCTATTATCGCGCGGCTCTTACCCTACCGCGCCCCCTGCCCGCTGTCACGCGAGCATCGCCGTGGATATTACCTCTTATCTCTTTACAATTCCACAATCCCACATGTCCACTTGCTCACAAGTGCAGATGTCTGAAAGTTGGTTTATCAATTCTTAAGCTTTTCCGTTTTAATTCAACGACCAAGCGGGCGCTTGTCACTAGTTGCCGCGTGTGTCACAAGTAAGCTAATCCACCAGTCAGAAAGTCCACATGTCGGAAAGTATGATTGTAATCGCTATCGTCGGGCAAAAAGGCGGCACGGGCAAAACCACCACCGCCATCGGCCTCGCCGTTGCCGCAGCCGAAATGGGTCAAACCGCCGTCATCATCGATCTTGACCCTCAGGCGAACGCGGCCAACTGGAAGGACCGCCGCCAATCGGAAAACCCCGCTGTGATCTCAGTTCTCCCGAGCCGTCTCAAACAAACGCTGGAAACAGCCGCGAGTCATGCCGCCGATTTTGTGGTAATCGATACCCCCGGCAAATCGGACAGCGCCGCGATTGATGCTGCCCGACTTGCCGATATCGTTTTGGTTCCCTTGGGTCCGCATATCTTCCACCTTGAGACTTTGCCGGGATTGCGCGACCTCTTGCGCGTTGCTGGTGATAAGCCCGCCATGGTTGTCTTAGACGGCCTGCACCCACAAGCTACGCGGCAGGCGGAAGAGGCCAAGAGGATGATTGCCGACCTATTCGGCTTCCCGGTCTGCCCCGTTCATTTAAGCCGTCTCGACATCTACGCCGAAACGCAGACAACTGGCAGCACCCCCTTGGAGCAGGAGCCAAAGGGAAGAGCGGCCCTTGAACTTAAACGGCTCCACAGTTTTATTAGTGAACAAGTCAACAAGTCGGAAAGTCCACATGTCGAAAATGCAAAACTTGCAGCAGGCGCTTAAGCAGAGCAACGGCAAGGGCCTGCCCGCCCCGGAGCCAGTCGCAACGGTTGTGGCTGCACATGCCCGGTTCAAACTATCGCGCATAAGCCACAGAACAGCAGGGAAGGGCAGGTCAATATTTCGTCTTGGCTTCCCGCTGATTTCAAATCGAGTTTGCGTCTCGTTCAAGCCCGCAAAGGCCGAAACTCCACTTTGCAAGACCTCATGGCCGAGGCGCCAAACGACCTTTTTACAAAGTACGACGTGCCAACGATCCAGCAGGGCAAGGGATAGCGGCAACCGCATCCTTTTCCTCGGGCAGCATCGGACAAGCAGCCTCGGCAACCACGGCAATTTCAGCGTTGTCGGGAACGTGCTATCTATAACTTAATTGAACTGATTGTCGCGGATACGTTTCGAATCCCACTCTCTCCGCCAGTACGAAACCGTCGTCGTACGACCCACACGCGCTTTACCTCACCTATCGTCGGAGCTGGGCAAGCTGCCACGTCGGAATTGCACTTCCTTCCCCTGTGGCGGATGAAAACGAATGGGTTCGCTTATTGAAAAAGCTGGTAGTGTGTAGGTTCCTCCGATACCCACAAACAGCCAGCTTCAACTATACCTACTATGTAATCCTTACTTGGTCGTTTTTACAAGCGCGAATAGTACTAGTCCCAAAGGCGGTTATTGATTAGTAGGTGGCGGCGGGGATGTTTGCGTCGGAGAATTGCCGGATACGCTGCCGAAAGTATTGTTTTGATTAGGAGAATTGAAGCCAGTTTGACTGCCTTGGATCCCCTGAGTCGCGTTTATAGCTCCATTAGGGGCAGTACCATTTGCATTTCCCAAACCGGGAGCGTTGGCGGTCGCTTCGGCTTGCATATCGTAAACGAATTCCCAGAGGCTGCGATCCGTCTGTTCCTTGACAATTTTAATGGTGTGACCCGGGGATTTGCTGGCGACCCCCGCGATGCCGCCGCCCATTTGGCCGTTGCCCATTTGGCCCATCTGCGAAGAATTTTGGGTATTTTGAGCATTGGTTCCGAACGCGGAAGGCGTCGCATTAGTCGTACCGATCGTGCCATTCGCTCCACTACTGCTGCCGGTGTTACCGAACGCGCTCGGCTGCTGTACGCCTTGCTGCGGATTGTTCTGGTTTTGCAGCATCGCTTGCAGCATGGCTTGCGGATCCTGCGCCGTCCCGTCCGTCTGTGCCGGAGCATTAGGATCGCCAAACGTGCCGTTTCGGCGGGCCCCACCTGGCATCGGGAAAGGAGAGCTGGATTGGTTAGAATCCGGTGATGCGTTAGCAAGCCCGGGCGCAGGCTGCATCTGTCCACCAGCCGATAGAGAGTCCTGCGGCATACTGCCGTCCGCAAAAGGCGGAGCGCCGCTCGTCGGCATAGCGGGCGGCCGCATCGGAAGAGGAATGACTGCGGCGGCCTGGCCGTTGGGACCGTTGCTGGCTTGAGCGTTGGCGTTTGCTGAACCGGCAAATCCAACCGAACTGCCAAACGACGAACTGCCAAAGGGAGTGCCAAAGGAATTGCTGCTGGCAGCGGACGAAGTCGGAGTGGTTGGAACGCCCGGAGCACCAGGCACACCACCTGGGCCGAGTTGATTCTTCTTGATTTTGGAATCGAGAATGATCCCGCCCGGCCCGGCGTGCAGCAAGCGCCAATCGTCTTTACCAGTAAACGGATCCACATAGCGGTTGCGTAGGAAGCGCATGCGATTGGTGTTTTCAAGCGCTTCCATGGAGGGCGGAAAGGTTTGGAATTTGCGGACGTACAGCTTGACGGCGCGTTTGTACTCATTGCCGCGATCAATCAGCAATTGCTCTTTCTGACGCTGAGCTTCGAACGCAACCACCGGCATCTCTTTGTAAAGCATGATGGCGAGCATGGCTGCGAAAACGAAAACGATCAGGAGAGCGGAGCCCTTTTGACGGGTTCGCCGGCGAGCGGAGGTGTGAATCATTGTGCAATCGCTTCTGGTATCAATGGTAAGTCTTGGCCCTGTTTGAGGTGAATGTCTTCCACGCGGGCTTTGTTAGGCGAAAGAGCGACCACCAGGAAGTGTCCCTCGAGGACATCGCCTTCAGTGGCCATAAGGATGTTTTCGCCCTCCATAAAGTAGCCGCGGTTTCCATCGCCGCGCCAACTAGGTTTAACAAACCCGTAGTAGCGCAAAGGAATATTAACGGGTGGAGCCGCCGCAGCCACGACCGGCGGCATGGGTCCCACGGGCTGCAGTGGTTTGGGGGGCATTTTCGCAACTTTGGGGACGGCTGGAACATTTCCTTGCGCGATTTCCGGCCCGGTTTCAAAGAGATTGCGTCCGCCTTCGATCGGCTTCACGGTGCGCACGCGATCCAGCAGCCAAAGCTTTAGGGTGGGATCGACGTCCCCAAGGGTGGGATCGACCGGTTTGAAGTGCAACGTCCCCTGCTTGGCGCGATTGGCAAGATCGATGCGGCGCGCGACGTTCTGGCTCATGCTGGAGGCGGCAGCCGGCGAAACAGTCTTGGCCATGGAAGGGGGATGCGACACAGTCGACGGATGATCGTCCGAGCCGCCGCTCAGGTTGTACCAGGCCAGAAGCAAGCCTAGGGCGAAAAGAACGCCGACGAATACTTTAGGATCGAGCGGGATGCGAAAGCCGAAAATTTTGGTGCCTTGGGTCATTGCTTGATTCCTTTAAGGCTTGCTCCCTTCAGGCATGGCCGGTTCGCGCACGATCGCTTGAAAGCGAATGGCCGTATTGATCTGGTTGTTACGCTGCTGCGGGGCGGCTGTCAAGGCATCCAGGATGAGCAACATCGGGGAGTGGTCGGCTTCATACAGGAATTTCATCAAGTCCGCGTTAGTGCCTTGATAATTGGCAGTGACGTTCAAGAGCGTCAAATCGGCAGTTCCTTCGATCGGCTCTTCGCTCCAACCGGCATCGCGTTCCTGAATGCCCGACGCTTCCGCCATGCGGCGAATTTCTTCGTACACTGCCACGTCGGCAATACGTTTCGGCAGAAAATATTTTGTGGTGAAATCAGCCGCTTGGTTGCTGCCCGCCTGAACGTTGGAGGCTAGCGCCCGTATCTTGGCGGCTTGTGTTTGAGCCGCGAGAATCTGCGTGCGAACTTGCAGGCTTTCCAACTCCAAATCCTGGCGCGAGCCGCCGGGAGGCGAAAGGTACAGATAGACAGCGACTAAGTTGAGCAGCAGCAAAACGGCGGCAGCCACGCGCAGCCGCAATTGCAGAGGTGAAAGCATGCGGCGCGACGCCCCGCCTAAAACCGGGACCAGCTCACTACTGATAGTTTCAGAGTTTCTGGTCATAGGGCACCGTCACACGGTATTTGTAGAGAGGATCATTTTGCGAAGGCGGCGTGGCGCTTACCAGCGAAGCCGCGCCGAATAATTGGGACTTCTGTAAATTCTTCAAAAGCGTAATGACCGATTCCGGACGGGTGGTGCCGACAATCATGTCCAGTTGAACACGATTAGCGCCATTCGCATCTTCGGAATCGACTTGCGGCAAGCGAATACCCTGTAGCGCCACGCTGGGGGGCAAAACTGTGGCGAGATCCTGGAAGACGCGCGTCCAACTCACGCCGCGGCGCGCGATGATCTGATTCAGAAAAACGCTGTTGGCAAACGCATTGGCGTTTTCCGGCTTGTAGAGGATAGCGGAATATTGGCTCTGTTGGCGGCGCAACACGGCGAGTTGCGTCTCCTGGCGGGCAATCTGCCGGCGAATATCGGAAGCTTGCGAGCGCGCCAGCAGAAACAACGCCAGCAGAACGCCCAGCGAACAAGTCAGCAAAGCGCATAGCACGGCGAAAGCCGCCACATCGGCACGTTCGCGCCGGAACGGATCGGAAGCAAGGTTGATCGCTACAGGGAGTGGGGTCTTCATGCGCTGAATTGCTCCAATAGACCGAGCAGCCCGGCATTCTCACCATGGGCCGGTCCAAACCGCGACCTGACAGGCGCATACGGGATACCGAACTCATACTCCATCTGTTCACCGATGGCCTCGGTATCCGCGCCAAAGCCGCACAGAATGGCCCGATTAACTTTCTGCTCCAACTGATCTTCGGCGAAAGCGAGAGTTTGCTGTAGGATGGGGAACGAGCCGCGGCCGGGATGATCGCCATCGGCCAGTTCCTCGGTGCTCAAATCAATGCAGCGAACGAGTCGCAGGTGGGTTCTTTCAATCAGGCCGATGGATAAAGTAGTGCCGGTGCTTTTGGCCAGCAACGTTATGCCGTCTTCGCTGGCCGTGCAAAAGGGCAAGGCGGCAATCAGGGACGGTACCACCAAGCCGACTCGATGGCCGGCGTCGACAAAGATTCCTTCGTACTCATGCAGAATCGGATTCGCAATGGCCACGGCTAGAATTTCAAAATGGCCCGGACGGGAGTCTTGAACGGAATACGCCACGCGGGCTTCCTCAATGTGGAATGGGACGGTTTTGCGCAACCGGAAGCGCAGCAGCGAAAGGCGGTCTTCTTCGCGCGTCGGAAAGTCTTCAAAATCGATGATGGCCATTCTAACCGCGTAGTCGGGAATGACCAAAGCAGTGTTGAGGCGGCGCGCGCCGTTAGCCTCCCTTACCTTAGGGAGAGCGTCGCGGTAAAGCTGCGGCCTCATAATGTTCGGCAAACTGGGCGAGGCAGTGAGAGCGCGCTCCTGGAAACGTTCGCGATTCTGCCCGCTGGGATTGCGGGGCGACACGCCAGCCAGCGCAAACTCGGATATTTCGAAAACGTGATCCGGGGCAGGATCGGATAAAAAGTTGAGCATTGCTTTCGATTTCGCTTCTTAGGCCTCAATGAAAGTAACTTTGTTCGCCTCGCGCAGCGTGGTGATGCCATTCTTAACCCGGTCGAGGGCAGACTGGCGCAGAAACGTCATGCCATCGCCGCGCGCCAGCCGTTTGATTTCTGAAACCGGCCGCCGCTCTAGAATCATTTCGCGAATTTTTTCTGTCAGATCGAGCAATTCGTGAATGGCGGTGCGGCCGCGGAAGCCGGTTCCGGAACATTCCATACAGCCGCTGCCTTCCCAAAAAGTGAACGAGCGCCACTGCTCGGGATCGAGACCGCTTTCCACTAAATACTCGTCCTCGTAAGTCACGCGCTTACGGCAATGGGCGCAAATGATGCGCACGAGCCGTTGCGCCAGGATGCAATTCAAGGAGGAAACGAAGTTATAAGGCTCCACGCCCATGTTCAAAAAGCGTCCTAAAACGTCAAGCACGTTGTTAGCGTGCACGGTGGTGAAAACGAGGTGTCCGGTGAGCGCGGCGTTGATGGCGATTTGGGCGGTTTCCTGATCGCGAATTTCGCCAACCAAAATTTTGTCGGGATCGTGGCGCAGGATCGAACGTAAGCCGCGGGCGAACGTGAGACCTTTCTTTTCGTTCACCGGAATCTGCGTGATGCCCTTGATCTGATATTCGACCGGATCTTCAATGGTGATGATTTTGTCTTCGTCGTTCTTAATCTCGCTCAAAGCGGCGTAGAGGGTGGTGGTTTTGCCCGAACCGGTGGGGCCCGTGACCAGTACCATGCCGTACGGTTCCTTGATGTAGCGCCGGAATTTGACCAGATCGTGCTCGCCGAAACCGACCACATCGAGCGAAAGCTTGGAGAACTTCTCGCTCATGGATTCTTTGTCGAGAACACGAAGCACGGCGTCCTCGCCATGAATGGTCGGCATGATGGAGACGCGAAAATCGATGAGGCGGCCTTTGTAACGCACGCGGAAACGGCCGTCTTGCGGTACGCGGCGTTCCGCGATGTCCAGCTCGCTCATGACTTTGATGCGCGAAATGACCGCCGAATACCACTCCTTGGCGATCGGCGTCATGGCATATTGCAAAACGCCATCGATGCGGTACTTGATGGCGAGTTGCTGGTCGCGGGTTTCGATGTGAATATCGCTGGCGCGCCGTTCGAGGGCATTAAAGATCGTGGTGTCGACCAGTTTGATGACCGGAGCGATGTCCCCTTCGTCGGATGCCAAACGGTCAATGGAGAGATTTTCGTCCGAGTTCTCGTCATCGCCGACAACGTCAAGCGTGAAGCCTTCCGTGACTTCTTCGAGCACACGCTGCGATTGTTCAGTCTTCTTGAGAAGATCGGAAATCTGCGAATAAGTGGCTACCTTGACTTTGAGCTTCTTGGCCAGCAGAACGGACAATTCGTCGATCAGCACGATCTGCTTAGGGTCGGACAAAGCGATTTCAAGCGTGCCGTTCACCGCCTGAATCGGCACGAAGTGATAGCGGAACATCAGGTCGACGGGCAGGGTGCGGAACAGTTCGTGATCGATCTTGGTGGCCTTCAGATCGACGAATTCACAACAATAGCGCTGCGCAATAGACTTCGCCTGATCCGTTTCGGTGGCGCTATCTTTAAGCCGGTTTAGTGTTTCGGTAGCCATTATTTAATCGTGTCCGCGAGCGAAAAGATGGGCAGATACAGAGCCACCAGCACAAAAGCGACAAAGATACCCATGAAAATCATAATGGCGGGCTCAATGAGTGAGAGCAGCGCCGTCATCCGCGTAGACACATCCTCCTCGTAAAATTCAGCAACGCTGGCTAGCATTTGCGGCAGCGCGCCGGTGGATTCACCGACTTCCATCATGTCGATGGCGAGCACCGGCATGATGCCAGTAGAGGCCAGCGATGATGACAACGTTTTTCCTTCACGCACCAACCCCGACGTTTTATCGAGCGCTTTTTTTAACAGCTTGCTGCCAAGCGATTGACCGGTGGTTTCGAGCGCCTGCACCAGCGGAATGCCACCCTACCAGCAGCGTTCCCAGCACGCGCGCTAATTGTGCGACTTGGTATTTGGTCCAGATGTTGCCCACAATCGGGAGACGCATGATGCCCCGGTCGATGGTTTCCTGAGATTCCTCGCGGCGCGACCAGAAATAGACGCCAACGCCTGCGCCGATCAAGGCGGCAAAGCCCAGCAGAACGTAACTGCGCGCGGTGGTGCCAATGGCGATCAAAACCGAGGTGGCGAGCGGCAATCGGGCGCCCATGCTGCTGTAGAGCAGCGCGAAATTGGGCACGACGTAGGTGACCAGGAACACCATCAGGGCGATGACCAGAACGATGAGCACGCAAGGATAAAGCAGTGAGACGAATAGCTTTTTCTTCACCGCCAAGGTGAGGCGCTGATAGGAGAGGTAACGATCAAGGACCTCTATGAGCGAACCGCTTTTTTCGCCCGCCATCACGGACGTGACATATATGGCCGGGAAAACCTGTTGGCGGCTGAAGGACTCCGAGAGAATGGTGCCGGTTTTGACTTCGTCGCGTACCGCTTTGATGTGGCGGCCTAGTTTTTCATCGGTTAGGCGATCAGCCAGCAGATCAAGGCACTTCAGAATGGGAAGGCCGGCGCGCACCAGCGTGACGAATTGCTGGTTGAAGATCAGGAATTTTTCGAGATTGACGTTTTTCTTGCGGCCGCTATCGGCGCCCAGGCGCGTGCCCAGGTCTTTGGCGCGAACGGAATACACCAGGTAGCCCTGTTGCGCCATGCGTTCACGGGCATCGCGTTCGGTGGCCGCTTCGGTGACCAATTCGTGCATCTGGCCGCGCGGATCGGCGTAGCGCAGCAGAAATTCAGCCATGGCTACTTCGCGTCCTTTGCGCTTTCTTGTCCGCCCCAATTGACGGAATCGACGACTTCGGCCCCATTCGGAATGGTGAAGTGGAAAAGGCTGTCGCTGACAGGAGGATTGAGCCGTTCGTCCTTGAATGAGAAGGCCATGAGAGATTGATCGCGGCCAGAGACTTTGAGTTCCTTCACCTCGCCATCAGGCGCAACCAGCATTTCAATGTTGTCGTAGGGCGTCCGGTCGTTTTTGGATCGTGCGGCGAGCCAGAAGCCGCTATCGCCCGGCCGGACCGTAAAGTCCTGGAACTCCTTTTTCATGTCGAGCCGGCCCAGCAGGAACGCTAAAGGGGCACGCATGTCATCAGTCTCCTTCAGTGGCATCTTTTCTACGCGGTTTTCAGACGCGGAATACAGATAAACCGTTTTACCGTCTGAAATGAAGAGCTTACCGGCAGGACGTGAATAATCCCAACGCATCTTCCGCTGCTTGCGTAGCGTCAGTTTGCCCTCTTCGGGTGGCCGGGGATGGCCCTGCATGTTGTAGTTTTCCACAAAATCCAATGACAGCGTTTTAGCGGCGTTATAGCGCGTTTCGACACGTCTGATTAGCTCATCGGCAGTTGGGGCGCACTGGAGTAGGCCAGTACCGACCAACAAGAGACAGATCGAGCGGTTCATTACCTCAAGTGTAAGACGGGTCGTCGGGGGGAAACGTGGAGGGGCGAGGCGGGGGACTGGCAGCGCGAGAGGCACTACAGAGAGTGCCGCCCGGAGGGGGAATCGTTTCGGTTGCGCGGGTATTAATGGCGCCGGCAGAGGTGATTTGTTCATGCCCTTACGCTTGCGTCGGGTAAGTCGTGAAAATTGAGCGGGTAGGCCTAAGTTATTAAAGGCAAAGGCAGATAAAAAATTTGACCGCTACCTTGGGTTGGGTGAGTTGTCGGAGGTCGCTGATGAGAGCGGTGCGGCGGTCGGGGCCCTTGGCGGATAGAGTGGCGGCTAGAAGGGTTTGGAGGTCGAGAGCGATCAGGTCGATTAATTCATCGAGCGGGAGTTCGCCTTTGCAATCGAGCGAGGCGTGGGCGGTGGGAAGGCGCTTGGCGTAAGCTTTTTAGCTCGGCGAGTAAGTGCGTTTTGCCGGGGTTACTGGCGGCGCTGAGAAGAAGAATGCGTTTTGGGGAGCGGCCGGTGAGCATTTGTTCGGGGCGTTCGGTGATGTCGCGGCGATTGGCCATATCCCAGGTGTGCGGCGTGGCGGGCGGGACCAAAGGATTTGGCGGGGTTACGGGGCTGTAGAGCGGGAAGCGGTGATAGGTCTGCAGGGTATCGGGGACGTGGGCGGGGTCGGATTCTTGAAAGAGGATCACGCGGAATTTTGGATTGATGCCAGCAGCGTTATAGATGATGCGGTGAATGAGGCGCGCTTCGGCGATGGAGCCGAGACCGACGCCCGGCACTTCGACGCCGTGATAGCGGGCGCAGTAGGATTCGGTGCAGGCGATGAGGACTTTATCGGCAGCGCGGACTTGCGTTTCGGACCAATGGTCGCAGCCTTCGTCGGGGCCGCCGGGAAGTTGGTCTTGATCGATGACAACGTCGAGTTGGTGGGTGCGGAGGTCGGCGGCGAGGTCGCGGATGCGGCGTTTGTGGAGGTCGCTGTCGTGGCTGGCTGATGAAGACTTTGGCCATGGCGGGATGCGGGGCTGGATTTGTTGTAGCGTCGGAGGGTTACGATTTATCATTGTCGTATGACCAACGTCCAGGAGATCGAAGCGGCTATCGGCCGTCTTGCGCCGCAAGAATTGGATGAATTGCTGGCGTGGCTCGACCAGTTCAGCGGGCCGCAGCCGATTGATCTCCGCATTGAGGCAGATGCGGCCGCGGGGCGTTTGGACAAGGTCATGCGAGAGGCTGCCGACGATTACCGGAGCGGGCGAACGCAGCCGCTCTGATGCAAGGGCTGTTTGGGACACCGGACCACGAGAGGCTTTTGGGTGGGGTACGACCGGCTGCCTCACGAGATACGCGACCGGGCAGATAAGCAATTTCCGCTGCTCAAGTCCGATCCCCGGCATCGGTCGTTGCAATTCAAGAAGGTGGTTGTGCGAGGCGGATTGGAACTTTGGTCGGCGCGGGTCTCGTTGCGATATCGGGCCTTGGCGATTAAGGAGCCCGGCGATTACGTGTGGTTTTGGATCGGGGAGCACAGAGAATACGAATTGCTGATTCAGTGAAGGCCGGGTCGTGGGCTGATGTCGGATTGGTGGGGCGCTCGAGGCTGACCGGGAGGTCAGCCGGAGACCAGGAGGTCCGCCCCACGTTAGGCGCTGGAGCCTTCGGCTTTTTGGATGAGTTCGCGGAGTTTGGTGAGCCAGGGTTCGTCGATGGGGAGCAGGCGGCCATCGTTTTTGAGGTCTTCGAGGATGGCGAGGGCGCGAGGGAAGTCGCCGAGTTTGTAGTAGGAGAAGAAGAGGTCGCGTTGGAGATCGGCGCGGCTGGGTTCGGCTTGGGCGAGGCGTTCGGCGATGGCGAGCGTTTTTTGGAAGTAGGCTTGGGCTGATTCATTTTGGCCGAGGTCACTGGCGAGCTCGCCGAGTTTGTTATAGGAGACGGAGAGGTCGCGCTGGAGATCGGCGCGGTTGGGCTCGGCTTGGGCGAGGCGTTCGCGGATGGTGAGTGATTTTCGGAAGTAATCTTGGGCTGACTCGTTCTGGCCGAGGGCGCGGGCGAGATCGCCGAGTTTGTTGTAGGAGACGGAGAGGTCGCGCTGAAGGTCGGCGCGGTTGGGTTCGGATTGGGCGAGACGTTCAAAAATCGCGAGGTTGTTTAGCCAGTAGGCTTGGGCTGATTCGATTTGGCCGAGGTCGCCGGCGACATCGCCGAGTTTGCCGTAGGAGACGGAGAGGTCGCGCTGGAGATCGGCGTTATGGGATTCGGCTTCTGCGAGACGTTCTGCGATGGCGAGGTCTTTGAGAAAGTAGGTTTGCGCCGATTCGTTTTGGCCCAGGGCGCGGGAGATATCGCCGAGCTTGTTATAGGAGACGGAGAGCTCGCGCTGGAGGTGGGCGCGGTTGGGTTCGGCTTGGGCGCGGTGCTCCAAGACGCGGTTGACCTGGGTCCAGCGGCTTACCGCGAGTTGGGTGAGGCCGAGGGATAGATGCGCGTTTGCTTCTTGGCCGGCGAACCAGGCGAAGTTGGCGTGCGTTTCGGGGAAGGTCTCCAGGATTTCCGAAGCCAATGCGGCGAGGCGAATGGTTTGGCTTGAGCTGGCGAAGAATTCAAGGCAGGCTGTTGCGGGTGCATCCATTGCATCGAAATCTTTTGCGACGAGGAAGTTGCGGACAGATTCGACGGCGTCCTCGATAGCGTCGGTTTCGTCGACCAAATCCCAACGATAGGTTCCGGCGCGGTGGGCGCGGTGGCGGGTGGGTTCTTCGCCTTCGAGACGGGCGAGGCCTTCGGCAGTCCAGCGGTGGACTAAGGCGGATTGGTCGGGGAAACGGTAGACGAGAGAGAGGTTTTCGAGGGCGGCGAGACCGGTCGCGCAATTAGCGGGTGTTTCGTTCAACATGCGGGCCAGGCCGGCGGGCGATACGGGCAG
Organism: Bryobacterales bacterium; assembly: GCA_963764105.1. GTDB lineage: Bacteria > Acidobacteriota > Terriglobia > Bryobacterales > Bryobacteraceae > Bog-105. The sequence goes on along the minus strand of CAVXRP010000009.1, from coordinate 155,590 downwards.
GTTGGAGACGGCGAGTTGGAGAAGAGGTTCGTCCCAATGGTTGCCGCGGGCGAGGGTGAGGAGTTCGGAGAGAAAGACGTCGCGAGCGCCGAGTTTGAGGGCTTCGTCAAGGCTTTGCGAGAGAGTGCGGGATTCGACGGCGGGGTTGATGCCGAGATCTTGGCAGAGCGTGCGCAGTTTTTGAGTGAGATGCGGCAGGCGGCCTTTGCCGCCGCGCATGAGAGCGTCCAGGAATTCAAACATGCGGGGATGGCCGCCAATGGTGCGCATGAGAGCGAGGGATTGCCCAGGTTCCAGGAATTTAAGCGCGGGCAGACGCAGGAAGAGCTTGCGCGTTTCGGCGGCGCTGAGTGGGAGGACGGGGACGCGATCGAGAAAGGCTTCGAAGCCGGGGACGGGATAGCGGCAAGTGAGGAGGAGGCGGCCGCGGCGGCAGTTTTGGGCGAGATAGCCGAGATAGTTGGCGAGTTCGGGATTGGAGAATGCGCCGCCGCCGGGGGTGAGGTTTTGTTCGAAGTCGTCGAGGACTAAGAGGAGAGGGAGTTCGGCGAGGGATTGGGCGAGGAGTTGGAGCAGGTCAGTATCTTTGAGACCTTCCTGCGTTAGGAGTGCGGCGAGGTCTTTGTGGCGGGACTGGCGCAGAGGTGTGGCGATGGCTCTGGCGATTGCCGTGAAATCGAGTTTGCCGGGATGGGCGGCTAGAAACCAGCCGTCTTCAGCCAGGCGCTGCATGATGCGTCCGGCGAGGGCGCTTTTTCCTACGCCTCCGAGGCCGGTGAGGACGACGCCGGCGTATTGGCGGTTGGGATCGCGCAGGGTGCGGAGGGCGGTGCGGAGTTCGCGGCGGCGGCCGATGAGGTCGTCGATACGAAGCTGCGGGACGGGGCCGGCGACTTCGTAGACGGGGCGGCGCTGGAGGGGTTGTTTGTCGCGACCGAAGTTGGCCAGAGGGCGTTCGGCGCCGGCAAGGAAGAGACCGGCGGTGGCAAATTCGGGTTGGGTTTCGGAGAGCGGAGCGTTTTCCTGGATAGCTTTAGCGCGTTCTTGTTCGATGATTTGGCGAGCGGCGGCGAGGGCGCGGCTGGGTAGGAGGAGTTCGCGATTGGCGAGGTTTTCGTAGAAGAGCCGCGAGAGACGCGTGGCGTAGAAATCACTCACTGACGTCTGCATGGCGAGGACGGCGGGGACGCCGGATTGGAGAAGCTCCTCGGCGAAGCTGGTGGCGCGGCTGTCGTGTACGCCTCCATGGCAGGAACTGAGCAGGACCATGGGCAGCGGGCGGCCGGCTTGGCGGATGGGATCAAGAAGCTCTTTGGCGGTGGTCCGGACGGCACGACCTTCTTCATCTTCGAGTTCGAGCATGCCGGGAAGGCCGTGGCAGGAGAGATGGAGGATGTGATAGGCGTCGCGCTGGATGGCGTCTCCGATGACGGCTGGATGGCCGACTTCGAGAATGCGGACTTCAATGTTTTCGAGTAGTTGGGCAGGCTGAACAGCGTCGAGGATGTTTTGGAGTTCACGTTCGAGATCGAGGACGGGAAGGCCGGGAGCTTTGTCTTCATCCGGCGCGCCGATGGCGACGAGGATTTTGATGGGGCCGGCGAGGAGGGGCGTGCTGGGTGCGTTGAGACCGGTGACACGGCGATAGAGCACGACGTGGGGGTGGAGAGCGACAGGGCGGGCGTCTGGGAGGCGCAGGGCTTCGAAAGGGAGGGCGAGAAGAGTGGGATCGGAGGTTTCAACGCACATTTCGATGGTTGTGCCGAGAGGCGCGCCATCGAGGATGATGGCGAGGGCGGAAGCGGCATCGCCGGGGAGACAGAGGGCGCGGAGTTCATCGCCGAGGATGGCGAGGTTGGATTCGAGCGAGGCGCGCTGAGCTTCGGCGGGGCTGCGGACGCCGGCGGAGAGGCCGCGGAGGAAATCGTTACGGGCGTGGATGAGGGCGGTCGGGAGGTCAGGGAGGGATGCGGTGAAGAGGAACTGCTGGCGGAAGTGGAATTCGGAGGTGATGACGTGGGTGGATGAATTGCGGCGGAGGGTGATGAGGATGGGGTCGATTAGACCTTGCTCGGGAGGACGGAGGGGTGGTGGGCCGGTGAGGCGGTGGAGGAGGGCGTCGGAGATTATATCGATTTGATCGATGCGGCAGCGGAGGAGTGGGCGCAGCAGTGGGGGGACGTAGGCGGAAGCGGAGAGGGTGACGGGGATGAGCGGTTTGGCTTCCTGGATGCGGGCGTATGTAAGATAACTTACTTCCGCTTTGACCCACTGGCTCTTTTCGGAGTGTTCGGAGAAGACTATGATTCCTGCGTCGGCTTGCTCGAGGCCGGAATTGATGCTCTGGACGATGTCGTCGGTAGGGGCGATTTCCCATTGATCGAGCCAGACGTCGATGCCTTTGGCGCGGAGGGCAGCGGCGAGAGGGAGGACGGCGGGTTTATCGGCCGAGGAGTGGCTGATGAAGACGCGCATGTACAAGACCGCGTGAGGATATGGTAGCGAACTAGCGTCGATTCGGCTGTTCAGGATTGAGGCAACGAACCGGTGGGACTGCCAATCGTGATTGCCCTATTCGGCAAGGCCTAAATCTCGCAGCCCGTCCTCATGCAGACGGGTCTTGAAGTCGCTGAGCTCCAGCTTCGCAAAGTTCGGAAATGAGCCGAAGTCGCGTTTGCGCAGAGTCGCCGGATCCCGCCTAGGCGGCACATGTGAGGTGATAAGGATAAGCTCCTGCACGGTCTGTCCATTGGGCGTGTCCTCGCCCGGGAGGAGATGATAGGGGAGGGTGTTGTAGCCGTCGCCCGTTTCGTGGAAGAACAGCTGAAATCCGTCCTGCTTTGGCTTGACCGGAAAGAACCTTACTCCAATTGGGATGCGAATGGCGAGTTTGGCAAGGAGCGGATTGGGATTTTTCTTTTTCGCTATTGTCAACGTCGTCGTATGGCTATCGAGGCAGATATAAACGGAGATCTCGCCTGGTGAACTCCCCTCGTCGAGTTCCGCGATGATCAGTTTCCCGTGTTCGAGCGGCAGGTTCACGGGCTTGAGCGAAATTCCCTGGGCGGCGAGAATGTTTCCCGCCGCGCCACATTTGAATCTTGCGGTGGCGGTTGGCATGGTGAGATTCTATAGATAAATTCGGGGGATTGCAAGCTAAATGAACAAAGCGGCTTTGGGTGTGCCGAGGCGGCCGGCTCTGGCGAGTGATTGGTTGATTGAGAAGGCCGCGGAGGGGATCTTTATCGCGCGTTCTGAAAGGGATTTCCGCGTTCTTCGCAATGATGTGCTGCCTGCGCTGTTGCCGCTGCTGAACGGGAGCCGGAGTGTTGACGAGCTGATTCGTGAGCTGTTTCCAGTCGCTGAAGCTCGACTACTTGAGGCGCTCGCTTTGCTGGAAGGGGAGGGGCTAATATTGAGCGACGCCCAGCCACCGAATGTGGCCCGCGCAGAATCGGCCTACTGGCGCCTAATGGGAAGCGATGCTTCGGTTGTGCAGCAGGCGTGCGAAACGGCTGAGTGCCGGGTGATCAGCAGCAACCCAAAAGAGAAAGCGGCGGTAGCTGAGGCGCTTGCAGCGATGAAGGTTGGAGTCGCAGACAATGCCCGATTCCGGCTGGTTGTGACGCGCGATTACCTAGATGAGGAACTGGGGGAGATCAATCAAGACTGCCTTCGGAAGCAGTGCGCATGGATGCTGGTGCGGCCTTATGGAAGGCGTCACTGGATAGGACCGCTATTTGTGCCGGGAGAGACCGGGTGCTGGTACTGCCTGGCTTGGTGGTTGACGGTCAATGGCTGGTCGGCGAAGGGGGTCATCGCTGAGCTCCCGCCTGTGACCGCGACCACGTTGGCGCTGGCGGGCGTGGAGGCAGCTAAATTTCTTTTGACTGGACGCGGCGAAGCCATCAAAGGGCGGATTCGCGAGTTGGATACAGCGGCGCTCACTGTTGACGATCATCCTTTCCTGGCGCGGCCGGGCTGCCCTCACTGCCAAGCGAAGCCAGGCAGTGCGACAAACTTCACTGCGACGGTAAGCCCACTGACAGGGGTTTCGGCAAGGGTTGAGTGTCTTCGAGAGTGGCCTGGATTGACCGTATATTCGGGCGAAACGAGTCAGAGGGTGGGTTTTGAAGGTACGGGCGGGGCGTACTATTGCAGGCAACAAAGCACGTTCGGGGTGGCTGAGTCCGCAGAGGAGGCGAAGACGGTTTGTCTGGCCGAGGCTGTAGAGCGCTACAGTGTGCGCTTTCACGGAGACGAACGCATCATTGCGGGAAGCCTTCGTGACTTAGGGGCGCGATGTGTGGATCCAGCGGTTTTAGCGCTGGCCAGTGCAAAGCAACTGGCGCAGGGTGGTTATGCGCGCTGCGGTGACGATTCCACAGTGGTGATTTCTCCCTCAGCGGATACTGTCATAGGCTGGGTTGAGTGTGTGTCACTGATCTCAGGGCGGTTATGCTACGTCCCCGCGGGACACGTGTATCTGGGGTACGACGAAGAGCATTTTTCAAGCGATACTAACGGGGCTGCCGCGGCGCCCAACCGGGAGGCTGCGACGTTGCGGGGGCTTTTGGAACTGATTGAGCGCGATGCCGTGGCATTGTGGTGGTATAACGCAGCGCAAAGACCTGCGGTGGATCTGGGGAGACTGGAGTCTCGGCGCATCGCCGCCGTTTTGGCAGCGGCACGAGACTGTGGAAAGGAGGTTCACGTGCTAGATCTCACAACCGACTTTGAGGTTCCCGTGTGTGTGGCCATCGGCACCGGAGAAGCGCCGGGCATTACTATTGGGTGTGCGGCACACCCCATGCCCGAGCATTGCGCGTGGAAGGCGTTGGCGGAGATGAGCGCGATGATGGCGTGGCTCGCGAAGCCTCAACCGGGGCAGGTGCCGTGGCTTGGGGAAAGCCGCATCAGAGAGTTTCCGCAGATGATTCCGAGCGGGGCGGCGGTTCGATGGAAAACTAAGGACGTCTCTGTTACGGTGGGTGACCTCACCTCCCGCGCCCGGAAATTGGGCCTAGAGGTCTTGATGGTGGACGTGACGCGGCGCGAATTGGGGATTCCTGTAGTGAGAGTGGTTGTACCGGGATTGCGGCCGCTGGCGCGGCGTCTGGCGCCCGGGAGGTTGTATGAAGTGCCGGTGAAGCTTGGGTGGTCGGCGCGAGCGCTTAGCGAGGACGAGATGAATCCGGTAGAGCTGCTGCTCTGATGCCAAGCCGGGACATTAGGGCGGAGAAGCGCGGATCGGAACGGATGGGGTCAAAGGCAGGATAGGCATTGGCGACAGAGGCAAAGGCATCATAAGCGGAAAGCGCTCGACCCAGCCACTCGAAAGCGCGATCTTTGTCAGCAACGGCGGCGTAGCCCGCCGCTACATAGGAGGGGGGAACGCCGCCCTGCCGGTAGCGCGTCACAAGTTTTTCCAGGGCCTGCGTGGCCTCAGCACGCTTACCTGCTAAAGCATAGATCTCAACCCAGACGCGCAGGGTGACGGGATGATCCTTACGCGAATCCGGGACGGATTCCATTTCGCGAAGCGCTTCGCTGGCCAGCCCTTTGCGGGCAAACACAATAGCGACCATGGGATGTTCGAAGAACAAGCTGGGGTCCATCTGGCTGAGCTTACGGCATTGTTGCACGGCACGATCGTCAATTCGGGCATAGAGATAGACCACCGCGAGATTGATGTTGGCGGCCTGCGATAAAGGGTCGGCAGCGACGGCGGCTTCGGCTGCCCGCACGGATTCGGAGAAACGGCGTTGTTTGACGAGTTGATAGGAATACCATTGCCAGGCGGCCGTCGATTTGGGGTCGAGAGCGAGTGCGTGATGGAAGAGACGCTCCGCTTGCTCCATGTCTCTATCGTAAATGGAAGTGACCTGGGCAAGCGATGTCCAGGCGTCGGGCAGATTCTTATCAAGTTGGACCGCTTTGCGCGCCGCTTGCTTCGCTTCCGCAAGGGCTTCCACCGGTGGGAGCATGGCGCGCTCCGCCAGTACGAACAAAGCGTCGGCGACGCCACAGTAGCCGAGGGCGAAGGAGGGGTCGCGCAGCACGGCGTCGCGGAAATAGTCGAGCGAGGCGCGGACATCCTCGGTGGTGCGCTTCCGGAAATACAGGCGGCCGGTCCAATAAAGATCGCGCGCGCTGAGACCAGCGGCGTCAATCGTGTGGGCCGGGGTTTGGTCCTGCGCCGGGCTGACGTTCAGCCGATGGGCGAGCATACCAGCGATATCGTCGCGAATGAGTAACACATCCTGTTCGTTGCGAGTGATATCGCGCGACCAAACCTGCCCTCCGCCAGCGGTATCGATGAGGCGAACAATGACGCGGATCTGATTGTCGACCCGCCGGACGCTGCCGGTGAGCAAGTAGCGCACACCGAGCTCTTGTCCGATGGAGACTGGCGATAGTTGGGAGCCTTTAAATTGAAATGAGCTTTCGGGGCCGAGGACGCGGAGACCGCGCAACTGTGCGAGGGCGTGCATGAGCTCTTCGGTAAAACCGTCGCTGAAATATTCCGGGGTTGGGCCGAGGCGCTGAAAAGGCAGGACGGCAACGGAACGGTCTGGCGCCGTGGAGTGGAGCATGGTAGCGAACCAGTGGCGCAAAGGCTGCCAGGAAACGGCAATGCCAGCGGAGAGGATGAGGAACAGAAGGGCTGAGGCGAAAGCTCTGGCGAGTTTGAGTCGGTGAGGTGTGACGGGGCGAACGGGTTGAGTGGATGCGGGAAAAGGAGGAGCGTCTGGGGGTGCTGGCGAACGAAGAGCGGACATGACAGCGGCCAGCGAGTCGAACCGCCGGGCAGCTTCCTTCTCGAGACATCGGAGGATTACCCCATCCCATTTCGAATCGAGATCGGGAGCGACGGTGGTTGGTAGGGGCGGAGGTTCATTGAGATGCTTTAAGGCGACGGCGATGTCTGAATCGCCCGTGAAGGGCCGTGTTCCCGTCAGCATCTCAAACATGACAACGCCAAACGAATAGATATCGCTTTCAGGGGTTACTGCTTCACCTCTGATCTGTTCCGGAGACATGTAATCGACAGTACCCGGCACAGACCCAGCCAGTGTTATGGCCGACCGTTCCTGGGTTTCAAGGACCGCCCGCGCGAGTCCAAAGTCTGTAATTACGGCGCGCGTCTGATTCGAAGAGTCTACCAACATTACGTTGCCGCTCTTGAAATCGCGATGAATGACTCCGGCCTGGTGAGCGGCGACGAGCCCGTCAGCCATATTCTCAATAAGAGGCAAAGCTTCAGCTGCGTTCATTCTGCCCCGCGCGAGGCGCGCGGCCAGCGTTTCGCCACTGAGAAACTGCATGGTGAGGAACAGCATTTCGGAGCCGTCGTTGGAGGGCGCCGATCCGAGGTCATGGATGCGGCAAACATTAGGATGGGAGATTCGTTTCCCTAAAAGTATTTCGCGCTTGAATCTTGCCGCGGCTTGCGGATTGGAGGCAATTTCAGGACGAATCATCTTCAATGCCACACGATCTTTGAGTTGGAGGTCCTCAGCCTCAAAGACTTCTCCCATGCCGCCGGCACCCACCCGGCGCAAGAGGCGGAAGCGCGCGGCGATTAGCTGGTTTAAAGGAAAGCCGGTTAGTGTGCCGGTTGCGTCCCCGAGTGAGGTATGAGGTTCAGATACGCCGCGAGAAATTACCTGGTGGAGGTCAACCAAGGGTTTGTCGAGTGTGCCGCTTTGGTGGCCGTCTATTAACTCTGCCAGGTGTTGCCCCAGTTCCGCGTCCTCCGCGCGGACCTTTTTAATAAACTGGGAGCGCTCGGCGAGAGGCAGTCCGAGCGCTCTTTCGAAGAGCGGCTTCAGACTTTCCCAATCGCGCGGCGTCACGGCGATTTCGCTAGCTCGTTGCGGAGCCAAGCGCGCGCCATGCTCCAGTCGTTTTTTATGGTGCGGCTGGAAATACCGAGAACATGCGACATTTCGTCGAACGTAAGCCCCCCGAAGAAATGCAGTTCCACGATGCGGCAAGCCCTGGGATCAAAGACTTCCAAGCGCTCCAGCGCCTCGTTCAGCGCGAGCACTTCGATGAGGTTACGCTGCTCCCCCAGGAGGTGATCATGGAGGGTGACCGGCTGGCGGGGCCCTCCCCGCTTGGCGGCGTTGCGCTTCCGCGCGTAATCGACCAGAATCTGGCGCATTTGGTGGGAAGCGATGGCGAAGAAGTGCGCCCGGTTTTGCCAAGCGATGGGCGGCCCTTCGGCAAGGCGCTCCCAGGCTTCGTGTACGAGCGCAGTCGGCTGCAGGGTGTGGTTTCCCCGCTCGCGCCGCATATAGGAGGATGCCAGGCGGCGCATTTCGCGGTATACGAGGGCCGCAAGCTCTGATTCGACCTGGCGGTTTCCGTAGCTGAACTCGGCGAGCAGCGAAGTGATGGTCGCTGGATCAGAATCAATGGTGGCGCGCGCAGTCACTAAGATAAATAAGCTCCGGTAGCCGAAAAGTGTAGCATATCGAGCCGTTCGCTCGAACAGATGCACAGGCACCGGCGATGGTTTCAATTGGATCTGTGCGGCAGCAGAGGAGTGAGCCCGGGCAGAAGCGGAGAGCGGTGACGGGGATGAGAGGTCAGAGGTAAGGGGGCGCGGCCGCTCACTCCCCACCTTGCGAGCGGAATAGCTTTGGCTAGAGTGGAAAGCAGATTGATAAATGTTGCGGAGAGCTAATTCGCCGACTCGGATGCACTCACTGGAGGCTACGATCTCGCTGGCAGGTGTCGTGTGCCTGCTGGCAGGCAGCTCTTGCGCGCTACGATCGCCGGCACATTCATTCCGAGTGTTAGCGGCTACCCCTAGCTACTTGTTGCGTTCTCCGGACACGACCGAAATACCGTTTCCTGAGATACTGCGGAGTTATAACGGCTATGAACGCGGCCGCGATTGGGTAGATCTTCGGCCGGGCATGGAACTTCGCATCGAAAATGCATACTATCGGGCGGGGATGTCGAGGCGCGGACTGGCGGGCTACCTGGGGACGGAAATCGCGCGCTATGAAGTGCGCTCCGGTGGGGGGCTGCAACTGCTGGCGATTCAGTCGATGAAGGATCGGCCGGCGGAACAGCCACCCGTTGAACAGCTCATACGGCCGTTCGCGATGGGTTCCGCGTGCTACCGCTTCTATTACGAGATCCTTTTCCGGAAAAGCGCCGAGGCGCGCGGTTCTGTGCTGATCGGTGCAAATACTAAGGAAGACCTAGACCGCCTTGCCAGCGATTTGCTGAGGGATGCGGATGCTGTTTGCGGCGCCGGATCCCGGAATTGCACGGTGTTTCCAGAGGCTTGTTCGGTATCCATCGAAATGGAGATTGTGGTTAATGATAAGCCGCGAAATGTGATTTGGGGGAGCCTGCTCTTACACGTTGTGGATCACCCGCGCCATCTGGCGTTGTTTCGGATGTATCACGGGCGGCTACTCCGAGTGACACTGAACGCTCATGATGTTGAGGCGCTGCGGCTGCCGCTGTTGCCGGGTGATCACATCAGGTTTAGCTAGCGCGCAAAGCTGGGACACGAGCAGGCGCCATGGTTCTTCGCTCATGTGGACCCTGTCATCCGCTCCGAGGGATGGGTCCACCGTTACCACCGGCCTTACGCAGGTGAAAACTTTCCCGAATTCGGCCATGTGGCACTCAGAGAGACTGATGGAAAAAGGCCATTGTTTTTGCCAACCGTACCAGGACGGCGCTGTAATATGATCAGGCCGTCTATGGAAGCCGAGAAAACAAAGACCGATCTCTTGCGGGTACATTGGGAGACTGCTATACGGTCTGCTGTTTTGGTTGTAGGCTGCGTGGGGAGCGGTGGAAGGCAATACGATTTGCCCCGATGCTGCAAGGCAGTTTGTCATAGTTGGTGTACCAATGCCTGAGACCGTTCGAATGAGCTTGCTGGCGATCAGCTTCGTTTTCCTCTCGGTGGGTGGATATTATCGAATTCAATCCCAGCGTTCTGGTGAGCGGCTTGACCGCACCAAAGAAGGCTGGCCGATTCTAATCGGCCTTCGATTGCTGGCCTTGGCCACCCTCGTCTTGACCGCGTTTTGGTTTTTCAAGCCAGTATTGTTTCAGTGGGCCTCTTTGCCAACCTCAACTGGCATCCGGTGGATGGGAGTTGCCGGTTTTGCATGTTCCGTCGCTTGGCTACTTTGGATGTTCGACGCGCTAGGGCGCAACCTTACCGACACGGTAGTGGTGCGGCAGGATGCGTATCTCGTCGAAAGTGGACCATATCGCTTTGTCAGGAATCCTATGTATTGTGGTGTACTCGGTATGGCTCTTAGCCTTGGTCTTGCCCTTGGAACCTGGCTGCTTCCCGTGGCGGGGACGGTCGTATTCCTGCTTTTCGTACTTCGAACAAGAATTGAAGAAAAGTATCTGATCGAGCGATTCGGCGATCAGTACCGCGGTTATATGCAGCGCGTTGGACGCTTTTTCCCGAAGCTGACAGCACTCCGCTGGTGGCCAGAATAGCCGTGGCAGGTACCATTCCCGTGCGATAGTGGGAACGTTCGAATCGCAACTGTTAGGCTAATTTCTTCATGGTCCCCACCGTTCCGGCCTTTCTATTGCGGGCTTGTTAGGAGCCGCGTGCATGGCACAAACACCCCGGACGCCGGACGTTAAGGCGCAGCGGATAGCAATGAATAAACTTGCGTTTCGGGTTGGCGAGTGGTCCGGCGAGGCAAACTCGCCGAAGGTGGGAATTGGATCTCTTGCGGGTTACACTCGGCGAATTCAAGACGGCCGCTGTGTTGCGCATCAATGAAAACGGCGCATGGACCGAACATGGTGAACTAGGAATTGGCGACCGCCCCCCGCAGAAAATGATGGAGTTAAGGGTTCGCCGCAATTCCCGTCAATGATAAATCGCGGCGCGCGCGGTATCGCTACTGGCTGCTTGGTGGTCCAACCCCCGCCGTGTCTTACACGGGCCGCCTTGCAACAGCCCAATCGATTTCTGTTGTCTTAGTCTAGTTTCTGTGGACCACTTCCCTGAATTCAGTCTCACCGGTAAGGTAGCGATCGTAACAGGATCGGCGCGTGGCTTGGGGCGCGCCATCTCACTCGCCTTGGCGCACGCTGGCGCTGACGTTGCCTTGGGATTGCGCGATGTCGGCGCTCATGGCGGGTTACCTGGAGAGATTGAAGCGCTTGGCCGCCGAGCGCTTCCCTTGCAAATGGATATGACGAAGCTGGATCAGATTTTTCAAGCCGTAAAGCGCACCGTGGGGCATTTCGGTCGGCTCGACATTCTGGTCAATAACGCCGGAATCGCGCCCGGTAATCTGGCCGAAAACGTGCGAGAAGAAGATTACGACCTAACGCTGGCGGTGAACGTGAAGGGAACATTCTTTGCGAGTCAGGCCGCCGGCCGGGTGATGATTCAGCAGAAGAGTGGCCGCATCATAAATGTCAGCTCACAAGCTGGATTCGTGGCACTGCCGACTGAATCGGTATACTGCACCACCAAGGCGGCAATCGTGCACCTAACCAAGTGCCTCGCCGTTGAATGGGGCCAACACGGCATTACCGTCAACGCCGTAGCTCCTACATTTATAGAAACACCCGGCACCGAGGAGTGTTTGGCCGATCCCACCTTCCATGCCGATGTGGTCGAACGAATTGCCGGACTGCATCGGATCGGGAAGCCCATGGATGTGGCGGGCGCGGTGGTGTTCTTGGCCTCCCCGGCGGCGTCTCTCATTACGGGTCACACTATTGTTATCGATGGTGGATGGACCGCACGGTAGCGTCGATTGCGGATTGACTCAGCGTAGGCTCCAGCGGAAACGCCGCAATCGACGCCTTCGCCGTTCGCCGGGTTGCGTGGAAACGCCGACGGTTATACAGTCTGACTATGTCCCCATGTCAGCCTTCTCTTTCATCGCTTCTTATGCTTGGCACGATGTTAAGTATTTCACCGCTCTGCGCTCAATCGGCGGGTACTAGTGGCACTACCGATTTCCAAACGGGAATGGCAGCGCTTCCGCTTCTCACCCATTCAGAATCGCGCATGGTTTCGCCGGAGAATCCTACGGGAGAGAAAGGCCAAGGCGCAATGGCTACTCCTAATCCTGCCGATCCCGACTTAGCCTTCTCCAACGCCGCCGCCGACCTTGGGCAAGGGTGGAAAGTACGGCCCTTCGTAAAAGTGAAGCCACACTCGACGATAACGATCATGGATGTGGCGGGCCCTGGCACCATTCGGCACATCTGGATGGCGACCAGCCCAGAATGGAAAGGCAATGGTAGAGCAAGTGTGCTTCGTTTCTATTGGGATGGCGAAGAGACGCCGTCGATAGAGGCGCCGATGACGGATTTCTTCGCGGTCGGCCACGAATTGTTCGCTCGGGTGAATTCGCTGGCCGTGGTGGTTGTTCCGAAGGCGGCGATGAACTGCTATTGGTCGATGCCGTTCCGGCAACATGCCCGCGTTACCTTCACAAATGACTCCGATAAGGAATTAGGCCTGTTGACCTACCAAATCGATTACGAATTGGCGGACGTTCCATCAAACGCAGGTTACTTTCATGCACAATGGCGGCGGGCGGTAACGGATCGATCCCACCCGGAATACAAGATCGTTGAGATCCAAGGCGAAGGCCGCTATGTGGGGACGTTCCTGGCTTGGACGCAGCTTTCCGACGGATGGTTCGGAGAAGGCGAGGTGAAGTTCTACCTAGATGGCGATACGAAGTTTCCGACTATCGCTGGGACTGGAACCGAAGACTATTTTGGCGCTAGTTACGGTTTTCCCGAAACGTTCTCTTCACCTTATACTGGTTGCGTCTTGGAGCATGAGGGCAAGGACGGTCCTCCTAAATGGAGCCTCTATCGGTGGCACCTCATGGACCCGATCAGCTTCCGCGAGAATCTGAGACTAACAATTCAAGCCCTGGGTTGGTGGCCCAACGGGAGATACCAGCCGCTGGCGGACGATATCGCGTCTGTCGCGTATTGGTATCAGCGCGAGCCACATGCACCGTTTCCGAAATTCCCGTCATTGCCGGAGCGCTGGCCGAGATAGCGCGCGAAAAGAAGGGAGGCCACAATGTGTCGTGAAGGGCAGTAGACACAACAACCTTTCGTTCGAAACTTTCCTGGCCCAGATCCCTCACACTCCTTCGGTGAGGAATGCGGCTAAGACTTGTACGATGGGCGGGAACAGCCCCATCTTCCCGATGGTGGGCCGTTCTCTGCATTGGTTATCATTTGAAAAATCTCATGCCTGAGCGCCGTTCAGCCACTCGCCCGATGGACGACGCCCTTTTCATTGTCAAACAGCGGAAGGTGGTTCCCCACGAATTCGTTCTGGACGCCATCGCCGATCTATCGCCGGTGACCCGGCCTATGTTTGGCTGCCTTGCCGTTTATATTGGAGAAAAGATCGCCATCATACTGCGTGACAAGCGCGACGGAACATTAGATAACGGCGTATGGCTTGCGACCACTGAGGAACACCATGAGAGTTCCGCAATGCCTTCCCTAGCATGCGCTCCAGTCAAGCCTTTGGCAAAGCGGTAACTGGTTGGCAGCTGCTTCCCGCAGATTCGCCGGATTTTGAGGGAGATGCGCTACGGGCCTGTGATCCTGGCTAAAGATCCGCGAATCGGCAAAGTGCCGAAACGGCGGGCGAAGCAAGTGAAGAACAGAGAGAACTACCCAACCCGATTCTTAGTGACGGCAACCCTCGCATTACAATGATTCACATCAATGCATACACTGGAATCACCGGTTGATTGCCGTTCGATCAAAACTCGCCTTTCCGCGCTGAGTTCGTCCGACCGGCGATTGTGGGGGAAGATGTCCCCGCACCAAGCCATCTGCCATCTCTGCGATTCGTACCGGCTGGCGCTCGGCGAAAAGACCGCAAGCACCGCCAGCGGTTTCTTGCAGCGGACGTTGATTAAGTGGATCGCGTTGAACTTGCCCTTGCGATGGCCCAAAGGTGTCCCAACTCGCCCAGAGATGGAACAAGGTCACGGCGGATCGGCACCAGTCGTATTTGAAGACGACCGCAAGCATCTTCTCGCCGTGCTCGACCGTTTTTGTTGCGCCTCCATAGATCTTTCGATCCCGCATCCAATCTTCGGCCCAATGACGAGAGCGGAATGGCTTCGCTGGGGCTATCTGCACGCCGACCATCACCTGAGGCAATTCGGCAGGTAGGGACGATACAGCCAGTTTATGATTCGTCAACGGCGATGAATCCGGCCTTCATAGGCTTTCGCTGACGGCCTGGTCCGCGCAATGTCGCTGGTAAACCTCCGCCGTAACGTTACTCGACGCCATCGCCTGACGCTGTGGGCTTCCCAATTAGGTATGGCAGGCCACCGGGAATGAAATTCACCGCAATCCTACCAATCTCCCAACTGTAATCCGTCGCGACCATATCGCGGATCATTTCCGTCATCTGTTCTGGCGAGTAGATCCGCAGCATTGACACTATACCGTCCCAGAATATAATTAACGGCATTAAGGGGATCAGATCAGTAAATAGAAGGTAACCCCACCTGAAAGGCCGCGCGAAGGGCATCAGCGCAAGGACGTTGACGGGAATCAGAAGAGTCATGGCTACGCCTAGCAGCGTGCCTTGTCCCGATTCGAAGACGCAAATCGGACGGCGATGATCGAACGCATCTCTGAGGATGCCCTTGGCTGCATCTGGGCGAAAGTGGTGAAACGCGGAAAACATCGTCCGCACACCTGCCAATTCAGGTGGCACGCGAGTTGCATCCACCGGCGCGGGCAACCATGATGTCTGCTCGCTGACAGTTGCACTCCGATTCGGGTACAGATCACTGAGCTGAGCCCGCACATCGAAGCCACGCTTTTCCAAGTCCTTGACGATCAAGTCCATCGCCCCACCGGACCCGGAGCAAAGATCGAGAATTTCGGCGGGCTTGTCAAGACGCAAAACGGTTGAGATTTTATCGGCCCAGCGTTGGGAGAATGGGAGGAGCCGGTAGCCTGCCGACATATAGGCGGTTTCTGCATCCCGAAGGAGAGAAGGAAACCACGGTTGATCACCAAATTCGAACAAATGAAACCGCCGCAATCCTCTCCAAACCTTTCCCTTGCCATCGCTACGTTGGCTAACCAACAGTCGATTCAAGGGTTTAGTTTACCTGAATGAAACGCAAATGTGAGAAGCGCGATCCATTCCCGCCATCGGATTGACACCGCCGGAATTTTTCACATCCCAATTCGCTCGGCCTGCAAAAAGACATTCAGAATTATCAGAGTGCCAGCGAAGATTGGTGTATCAATGGGACGTAACCGTGGCGCATACACCGAACCAGAGGTTCCGGCGTCAAGACTGTGACCTTGGAGAAAGCCGTTACGTGATGTTTCTTAAAGTATCCTTCCGGCGACCATAGAAGAAGTGCGCCCCGCCACACAAGAAAGCTGGAGCCGCCGATTTGGACGAAACAACCATCTGGCAAGGAGCCGAGTGACGCCTCATATGTAACCTTCTTGCCCCCTGGGTCAATTCGCTTGCGATGCAGTTCCGCATCCATTTCATCCGCCGGAAGGATTTTCGGAGAGTTGGTCACATTGGATCGCCTCCAAGCTTCGTTGAAAACGTTATACCGTTCCCGCCGACATTCAGCACACGGTCTGTGGCCTGCGGCAAACGCAACGGCTTCATCCAAGAAGAACAACTCGGTGTAACGGCCCGGAGACATCACGGAACGGCTCCGACCTCTGAATTCCAAGAGACAAGTGATCCAACGCCTACTGGCATATTGCCGGACAATTTGGCGATCTTGATTGTGAAGCGCTCCGCCCCGATTGCCCATTAACGTTCCACGGGCTGGCGAGGAAAAGATTTCTCCGCAAGGGCTCACGCGATTCCGTAAGGGCATACCAAACGGTACCGCGATTCTTATTTGGCCGCCGACACAGTCCGACTCTACTTCGCGGTCGCCTTCTTCGCGGCCCAGTACTTCTTGACCCCTTCTCTAATCTTCTCGATGGCTGCCGCGCTCATCTTCTTCTTAGCGGGCGCTACGCTTGCAGTCTTCAAAACCGTTGCGCTCCCGACCGCGTGATAGCGGCCATCGCGCCGCCGCAGCTTTTTGTCCTTAGCCAACGCACTCAGCGTTGTGTAGATGAGATTATCGCTCTGTTGATCTTCCGCGTTGACGACCATGGGCCCGGTGTTCTCGCCCATGAGCAATTGAAAGCCCGAGTACCGGCGGCTTATCGTGTACCATGCGTGCCATCGCTCGCTGGGTAGCCGCTATGGCGGACGCTTTTTGGCTGCGGACCTGGTTAACGCGGAATCCGGAACTTTCCATGGCATCACGATAGGTTTTCGAGTCGGCGACGAAGCTTGTTTCCTCATCCGACGCCCAAGGCACTGGATAGCGAATGGGCCCATCGCTCGTGCGAACTATGTCAAACAGGGCAAAGATGCCGTCGGACTTCAAGGCGCGGCGAACTTCCGGAAGACCCCGGCCTTGTCGGCTATGTTCATGCCCACATGAATCATAGAAGCTCTGTCGAATGTCTCTGATTCAAATGGCAGGTTTAGAGCGCTGGCCTTTGTAAACTTCACCATGCCTTTAGCTTTAGCATCTTCGTCAAGCTCTTTGCTACTTCCACGAATCCTCAAAGACGAGATTCTCAGGCGTCTTGCCCGCCCGCTTCACGCCTTGGAAAACGGGCTTCGCGAGTCGCCTCTGGTATAGTGTTCCGCAACTTTCACGTCGGTATTCATAGCCGCTCCAGTGTTCAAGATGGGAGCCAATATACTCGGGCCAAAGGAGGGGAAGCATAATGTCACTACCGACATTGCTAAACCTTCGGCTGAGCATGTGAGAGTCCCGAAACCTCCTTTGGGAACAAAAGCGCTGTTTCGTGCGAACATAACGTCTGCTGGTGATGACGGAGATTCCATTGTTGTGAATTACCAAGATATGGACTCAACAGGGAAAGGTGGTTCGATCACTGTTCGAAAGGCTCAAGTAAACCCCGCTGTCTTAAAGTCGTTAAGTGCGCTACAAGGTGGCAACCTGCTGGTCTATTCACAGAATGGAAAAGAAGTGGATGGGGTAGATCTTTCGCTCAAAGGAGTCACGGAAATCGTACCCTTATTGCAGCCCGGAGTGCCGACGCTATCTGGCGGCAAGTATAAAGTGCTTGTTAGCACTAATGGGTGAACGCTCTTAATCCAGACCAGCGCCATGCGTGCCCAGCGCTCGCGAATATCAGGTAGCTTTGCGAAGGTGCGATAATAACAGTGTGGAGAGAACGGCAGTGACTATCACCCTTGACATCACACCAGACGTACAGGCGGAACACGCACGGGCCTCCCTTTAATCGATGCAAGCGCAAAGGTTCGCGGATTACTATCGGACGAAGAAGTGGACGCACTTTTTAGCCGCACCCCCTCTTTAGGTCACCCGTTCATTTTGAATGACCGGCTTCTTGGTAGATACCAACGTTCCATCGGAGTTGGTGCGTTTGCGGCCAGCATCGAAAGTCGAAACGTGGCTTGACGCACAAGACCTCGACACTTTGTTTATCAGCGCCGTGAGCTTTGGAGAACTCCGCAAAGGAACGATCCTAATGTCACCGGGAAGATGAAGAACGGAACTTGAATCTTGGATTGGAGCCGATTTGTCGATCCTGTTTTCCGGGCGCATCCTCTCAGTCACGCGGGCGATAGCCGAACGCTGGGGGGAATTGGACGCGAGAAGACAAGTCGCGGGTCGGCCATTGAATATTGCCGACGGCATGATCGCCGCTACGGCGCTTGAGCATGGTCTGACCGTCGTCACGCGGAACGTAAAGGACTTCGATCTGCTCGGTGTTACGATCTTCGATCCAGTACATTCAAACGCAAGTCGAGCAAGGGGGCCCGATGACTGCGTTGCGCATGTGCGAGTTAGGAACGGTGAGCCGGGCCGGCCTGTACCGGTTCGAGCCGAAGGACGAAGCGGCTGACGGAGATCTGGATCTGCGAGACGAGATCCAACGAATCGCTCTGGAGTTTCCTTCTTATGGTCGGCCCCGCATTACAGCGGAACTCAAACGGCGCGGCTGGCCGGTAAATCATAAAAAGGTGGGCCGCCTCATGCGCGAGGATAATCTGCTTTGCCTTCGGCGGCGGAAGTTCGTCGTGACCACCGATTCGAATCACAATCTGCGGATCTATCCCAATCTGGCCAGAGACATGAAACTGACCGGCATCGATCAGCTCTGGCGCGCGGATATCACTTATATTCGACTGGAGACGGAGTTCGTGTATCTGGCAGTGGTGTTGGACGCCTACTCACGCAAAGTAGTGGGTTGGGCGTTGGATCGCCATCTGAAAGATGATCTGGCCATCGCTGCTCTGCAAATGGCGCTCCGTCGCCGCAAACCAACGGCAGGGTTGACACATCATTCCGACCGCGGCGTGCAGTACGCCTCCCACGACTACATCACTCTATTGAAGGACCATGGCGTCCGCATCAGCATGAGCCGGCGTGGCAATCCCTACGACAACGCAGCGTGCGAGTCCTTTATGAAGACTCTGAAATACGAAGAGGTCTATGGGCAGGATTACCGCGACTTGGCCGAGGCCCGCGCTTCCAGCCAAACGTTTATCGAGAGAATCTATAACGGCAAGCGTCTTCACTCGGCGCTGGGTTACCGCCCGCCGATCGAGTTTGAACGTTCGCTGCTTACTCCTTCCCCTGCCACACAATTGGTGACTGCATGAAAAATGAGGGTGCCCTCAGTAAGCGTTTTTTCAGGCATACCGGAATCTATCGGTCCGATGTGTCGTCACTTCTTTTAAACCTGGGCCAGAGTACCGCATTCCGGTCGGGTCCGGGCCAGGCTCTAGGACGCGCCGGAAGAACACGCCCTGCCCATCGTCGCGATGAGTTCCGGCAGGCTATTCCTCAACGGGCCATACCCCGATCCTAGGCCTGATTGTCCGACGCTGCCCGATAATTTCAGCTATTTCCGCTAAGTTATTGAAAATAATATGGCGGAGAGAGTGGGATTCGAACCCACGTTAGAGTTTCCCCTAAACACGCTTTCCAAGCGTGCGCCTTCAACCACTCGGCCATCTCTCCGGTTCTAACCGGCCTGCCCTGCGAACGCCAAACCGCCTTCAGCTTAACATTCAGTTGCCGTCAAGCGCGTCTGTTAGCCCAAATCGAACTTCTCGTTGTGCAGTGTGAGATCGCCCTTAACCAACACGGGACGGCCGAGAATTTCTTCCAATTCCTCCAGATATTGGTTGTCCTTGGCTTTAAGCACCTTCGCCACGTCCGGGTGAACACGCAGCATGACGTCTTTGCTCTCAATGGCTTTGGAAATCTTTTGCGCCTCCACCAGAATCTCACCGATGACGGTTTGCACGCTCTTCACATAGCCCGCTCCCTCACAGTGCGGGCAGGGCGCGCAAAGGGTTCTTTCCAGGCTCTGCTTGACGCGCTTGCGCGTGATGGCCACCAGCCCGAAATCGTTAAACTGCAGGATTTTGTAAGGAGCTTTATCGGCGCGCATGGCTTCTTCGAGGGCTTGCATGACACGCTGGCGATTCTTGCGTTCATCCATATCGATGAAGTCAACCACGATAATGCCGCCCAGATCGCGCAGTCGAATCTGCCGCACAATCTCCTTCACCGCCTCGACGTTGGTCTTGACGATGGTGTCCTCCAGGCGGTTGGATTTGCCCACGAACTTGCCGGTATTGATGTCGATGGCGACCAAGGCTTCGGTTTGATTGATGACAATATAGCCGCCGGATTTGAGCCACACTTTCGGCCGCAGAGCCTTTTCGAGTTCTTGCGTTATGTTGAAGGCGTCGAAGACCGGGGCGCTGCGCGTATACATCTTCACACGGTTGACCAGCGCCGGCTGGTGGCGTTGCATGAAGTTGACAACGCTCTCGTAAAGATCTTCGCTGTCTACCCAAATGGCTTTAAACTCGTCGGTCACTTGATCGCGTAGAATGCGTTGGACAATATCCAGATCGTAGTGCAACAAAGCGGGTGCGGGCTTCTTCTCCGCTTTCTGGCGGATGTCTAGCCAGAGGCTGTAAAGGAAGCTCATATCGGCGGCGATTTCCTCTTCGGGGACACCCTCGCCGGCGGTGCGCACAATAAAACCGCCCGACGTGCCTTCGCGATGGGCCTGGAGAATGCGCTTAAGGCGCAGCCGCTCCTCTTCGCTGGAGACTTTGCGCGATACGCCCAAATGGGCAACGCTCGGCATGAAGACCACATACCGCCCAGGCAAGGCAATGTGCGAAGTGATGCGAGCGCCCTTCTGCCCGAGCGGCTCCTTGGCGATCTGAACGATGATTTCCTGACCCGGCTTCAAAAGCTCCGAGATGGAAGGCATAGCGCGGTCCGGCCTTTCGCTAACGCGTTCCTCGACCACCGGCGCTTCGGCTCTGTTTTCGGGACGTTGCTCGGCTTGTGGACTTGGGGCAGCCGTGCTGTTGCTTGGGCCGCCTTGGTTGAAGCGGCCACTGCCACCCCGCCGGCGGCGCATGCGGCGCGGCGCGCGATGCAAGGAGCGGTTGCCCTGGTCGCGGACCACAGCCGATTGCGGAGTGGGTGGTTCGACGTCTACGGATGCGGCAAAATACGGCTCATCAATTCCGTTTTCTAAGGCCTCCTCGATTTCGGGTGCCAGGTCTTCGACATCCGGCAGAGATTCGTCGGCCGCCAGGAGTTCGCTTTCATCGGCCTCCGGCAGATTGGCCGGCGAAGGGTCGTTCAGAAATTTTTCCACGCGCAAGCGCTCTTCTTCGAGGGCGTCGGAATGGGTGGCGCGGTCTACCCCGAGATACGAGGCGGCGCGGCCCAGCGCGTCTTCGCGGCCGGGAGCCGGTTCGAGCGGTGGCTCTATTTCAGCAGGCGGTTGATGGCTAAAGACCTGATCTGAAATCTTTATTTCGGCGGCTTCTTCCTCAATCTCACTTTCTTCATCGGCTGGCTCAGGGGTATTGAAAGGCTCCGGAACTGTGGCGAAGGCAGGGACGGGAGTGGGCGCAGGTTCTAAGACGGCCGGCCGCGCGCGGTATTTAGCGAGCGATTCGCCTGGCAGAACGATGACATCGGCCGCCTCGTCTTGGCGCGGTTCCACACTGAATTCCGCCTTAGCTTGATCCACGGGGGGCGTGGCCTCATCCGACCTGGCAACAATACTGCTGCTCTGGCTGGGCGGAGCGTTGGGCCGCGCGTATTTGTTATCCGGGAAGTCACGCCCACGGCGTCGGCGGCGCGATCGCCGCCCGCGCCGATCATTGCCACGGTTGCGATCCTCGTCGTGGCGCTCAGCAGTCTTCGCCTGGTCAGGCGGCCGAACCTCAGCCGTGGCCGGGTTGGCGAGTGCCGTGTTTGGGGCTTCCTCCTCCTCGTCGCCAAGTTCTTCCGGCAGTTCGCTTTCAGGGCTGACTAGGTGCGCTTCAGCGGGCGCTGCTAACTCTTGGGGCGGACGATCGAAGGCGCCGCGGTCGCGCCGTTCGCCTCGCCCCCCTCGTTCGTTTCGAGGCGGTTTTTCCTCAAGCACGGTATCGATGTCCTCGTGCTCTTCGAAAAAATCGGACACGTAGAGAAACGTATCCCGTTCCAGACCTAAATCCACAAAAGCGGATTGCATGCCTGGAAGAACGCGCGTGACGCGGCCTTTGTGAATGCTGCCGGCGAGCGAATACTCGTTGGCGCGCTGAAAATAAACTTCCACCAACTGATCCTCTTCGAGGATCGCTACTTTGGTCTCGTGGCGATTGGAGCCAATCACCAATTCCTTACTCATCTCATCACCGCCTTCTCGGGGCCGATGAGAGAACGCTAGAACTCCGGATATGGATAGCGCTGCCGATTCCAACGAGGGAGATCAGAGCGAAAAACGTTAGACTGCTAACACGAATGGAGACTCGCTCGGTGACATTCGCGTTGTGCCAAGAAACAAATCCTTTTGCCTAATCCGAAATCTTTTGTCTCCCAGTTCGACCCCATTGTCGAACCGGCTCCGCTCTCAGGCGGAGCCGCAAATCAGTTTACAAACCTACGCAACCTGACACCGTTTACCAAACCGAGCATCAAGAAAATCGACCAAGTATTGGAGCCGCCCGAACTCATCAGCGGGAGTGGAATTCCAGTGATGGGCATTTTTCCCACCACCATTCCCACGTTCACCAGTACATGAAACAAAAGCAAAGCAGCCACGCCCATACAAACATATAAGCCGGCTCGATCGTTGGCCGTCTGGGCGTTCTGCACAACCTGCATAATTAACAGGAAATACAACACGAGCGCGATCACAATTCCAACAAAACCATGCTCTTCCGCGAAGGAAGAGAAGATGAAATCCGTGTGCGGCACCGGCAGAAACCCCAAACGTGTTTGGGAGCTATCTTTAGCGCCGCGGCCCCACATACCTCCGTTGCCGACAGCGATGCGAGACTGAATCACCTGAAAACCCGTTCCTTTCGGATCACGGTCAGGATACTTAAAGCTCACCAACCGGTCCTTCTGATAAGGCTTAAGGAAATGATAGCCGATCGGCAAAGCGACAACCAGAACACTCGTGATAATGAGGATCTGTTTCCAGCGCAAACCGGCCATCAGGACGCCGGAGACCAAGATCGGAATGTAGGTGAGCGAAGTTCCCAAATCTGGTTGTTTCATCACTAAAGCCATGGGGAATCCCACCATAATGCCCAATTTGGCCAAATCGCCCCAAGTCAATGTAGTGGCGGGTCTTACGAATTCAATCAGATAGCGGGCGACGGCCAGAATCAGCACGATCTTCACGAATTCCGACGGCTGGAGCGTGAATCCGCTGATTCTGATCCAGCGTGTGGAACCGAAGACCTTATTGCCGATGAACGTTGTGGCAAACAGCAAACCGATCACGCCGGCATAGAGGTATAGGACCTGAGCCATCAGCGTCTGATAGCCGATTACCGCCGTCGCCCACATCATGACTAAGCCCGTTAGGACCCAGACAATTTGCTTCTCCCAAGCGCCGTCCCATTTTGTGCCGTTGGTCGCGCTATAGACCTGTAAAATTCCCAAGCCCGATAAAATGAGCGTGACAATGATAAGCGGCCAATCGAGTTCTTTGAAGGTGCGGTAGCCCATTAGCGTAGCGGCCGAGGCTCCACCAAATGGGTGGCCAATAGGTTAGTGGCATTGAGGTGCTGCTGAATCTCAGTCTGAAGTTCCTGGCCCTTGGCTTTGCGCTCTTTCTTGTCGAAATAGGCTTTCAAGACGTCCCGCACAATCCACGCAGCCCGGTCGCCGTGCTCGCCATTTTCGAAGAGGGCAACTACCACAATTTCGGGCGCTTCTTCGGGAGCATAAGCTTCAAACCAGGCGGTGTCTTTCATCGCCCGGCCGGCGGCGCTGCCCTTGAGAAATTTGTTGGAAGCTAACTGCGCGGTACCCGTTTTGCCGCAAACTTTGATGCCCGGTATGGACGCCGTGTGCCCGGTGCCACCCGGTTCGTTTACCACCGCGTACATACCGGAAATCACGTCCTCAACGTTCGCTTGGTTGAAGTGGCCCGTCCGCAGCAGAGTTGGTGGCACCCCCATAACCAAATGCGGCTGATACCACTTACCGCGAACCGCGATCCCGCCGATGGCCGACGCCAGTTCAAGCGGAGAAACGGTGACTGCGCCCTGGCCGATGCCAACCGAAATTGTCTCGCCTACGTACCACTTCTCGCGCGATAAGTGAAGCTTCCATTTGGTGGACGGCATTATGCTCTCCCGCTCATTCGGCAGGTCGATACCCGTCTTATGCCCGAAGCCCGCCATTTCGGCATATTCAGCAAGCCGGTCAATACCCAAACGGTTAGCCACGTTATAGAAGAACACATCGCAACTCTCCCGAATCGCGCGATGCAGAGAAATGTTGCCGTGTCCGGTATGCTTCCAGCAGGCATGATACGTTCCGTAAAAGGAAGCTCCGCCGGAACAGTGAAATTCTGTGTCGTCGTCAATGACGCCGGTTTCCAGCCCTGCCAAGGCGACAAACGGCTTAAAAGTAGAACCGGGCGCTAACTCCGCCTGGGTCGCGCGATTAAGCAAGGGTTTAAACGGATCGTTCATCAGTTGGTTCCAATCCGTGCGGCTGATTCTGCCGGTGAATTTATTGGGATCGAAACTGGGGGCGCTCATCATGGCCAAGACTTCGCCGGTCCGCGGATCGAGCGCGACCACGGCGCCCCGTTTCCCTTCCATCGACAGTTCGGCTACCGATTGCAGATCAAGATCGAGGGTGGTTTGCAAATCCTTGCCGTTGATCGCATCCTGGTTGGTTTCCATCTGCCGCTCATGGCCGAGATTATCGACCTGGACGCGCTGTTGGCCATCCACGCCGCGCAAAGTTTTGTCGTACTGCTTCTCTAGGCCGTCTTTGCCGATGATGTCGCCTTGCCGGTAATCGCTAAATTGCGGCATGTCAAGTTCGGACTCGCTGATTTCACCTACATAACCGGTAACGTGGGCGGCGAATCCTCCCTGTGGGTATTGTCGGCGCCAGGACTTGATGAGCTGCATCTCGGGATAGGTGCTTTCATCCTGATGCGCTTCAATCCAGGCGATTTCATCGCGCGAAAGCTGATCTTTGATGATGATTTGCGGGCGGGTGTCGCGGCGGATGTGAGCGCTTAGATCGCTATAGTCGAGTTGCAACGCCGAAGAAATGGCGGGTAAATGCTCCCATTTAATTTGATCGCGGTTCAACAATAACGAGTAAGAAGTACGGTTATCAACGATGACGCGCCCATCGCGGTCGAGAATCTTACCGCGCGGAGCAAGCAAAGGCGTACTCTTGATGCGGTTTCTTTCAGCTGCTTCGCTGTACCGTTCGGGATCCTGCACCTGCAACTGCCAGAACCCGGAAACCAGGAAGACAAATACCAGGACTGTCGCATATTGAAAGATAGCGATCTTGCCGGCCGCATCGCGCGGATCGTCCCGATAGGCAATTTGCGGCGCGCTATTTTGCAGACGCCGGCTTTCGTTATCTTGTGCCACGTTCTGTTGCCTCAGGACTCATCGGATAGTTTCATCTTATCGAGGATTAAATAAAGCGGCAGCGCTACCGCGACATTGAACGCGCCATGCAGCAATGTTTGCTGGGTATCGAAGGGAACAAGTTGGTCGAGCAAAGCGCGGCGCATCACCCAATAAAAAAAAGCATGAAAAACAAAGAAGAAAAAACACAGAACCAGCCTGATCAGCGAATTCCCAACATTGAACCGCTGGCTGACAGAGGCCGCGAAATACCCCACCAACGTCTTGGTAATTCCGTACATGCCGATGGGCAGGTTGGCGGGTGAAAGCGAATCCTCCGCTAAACCAACGAAGGCGCCAAACAGCAGCGCCGGTACCGGATCGGGCCGCATCAATCCGAAGTAGATGACGAGTAACAGCGGGACTTCCAACCAGACGGCGCTGGGAATCAGGCGCGGCAGATAGAACTTGCTGATGACGGCAATCAGAGTTAATACCACCAGGCCAGCAACCTGGAAGCGGCTGAACAAGCTTTCCGTATTGCGGCGCGAGCGTAAAAGGTGATCGCTGCTTTCGTTCATTGCGGTGGGTTGGCCGGTGGTTTGGTGGACGTGTTGGCGGGTGGTGCGCTTTGACTGGCGCCGTGGGTGGTCCCATCAGGCGTCGATTTCAGCCGCGGCGAGCCTAAGGGAAGTGTCGGTTTAGGACCCGGCGCGTGCGCCGCCGGCGGCTTGACCGCTGGAGCGGACGGCTGAGGTTGCGAACTGGCTCCCGTGGTTCGCACACTGGGTGCGGTCACGGCCGGTTGCAGAGGCGAGCCCAGAACGGGCCCCGATCCCAGCGGAGTGATGCTTCGATTCGCCGTTGGTGTAACGGCGGCTCCGGGCGGCGCAACCGGCGCTTTCGGTGTAGCCTTCGCGGTGAAATCCGGCATGTTCGAATACATCGCGCCATAAACATGGTCCTGCTCTTTGCCCAACTGCTGATATTTCTGAACCAACTTGTCGGCTTCCGTTTGCGCAGCTCCCGGTTGCGCGCCGCTGGTTACTTTGTCATCCGGCGGCGGCGGCAAGGGCTTGGCCATTTTTTCTTCAGGAGGCACTCCCGTGGGGATGGGCTGATGCTCGCCGTCCAAAACAACCAGCACTTCTTCCACCCCGCTAGGCGCACCGCTAAGGGCGAGTCGTACTTCTTTCATGCCATTGCCCGGCGCGACGCTTAATACCGTGCCAACCGGAAAGCCTTTCGGGAAAATACGATCCTCCCCTGAAGTGAAAAACCACTCACCCGGCGCTACGTCTTCCTCATTCTGTATTTGCTCGACAACACAATGCCCAACGCCACAGTTAAGCGTGCCATGGATGTGTCCCTTTTGCGATTCCACGCCAACTTTGAAGGTGGAATCCGTCACCAGCAGAACCTGCGAAACCAGCGGATACACGGCCGCCACTTTGCCCACGATGCCATCGGGCGTCACCACCGCCATTCCCTTTTCGATGTTGCTGGTGGAACCGCGATCGATAAAAACTGCTTTGGCCGTCGAAACGGTGCTATCTCCAATCACCCGCGCGGCCACCGTACGCGACGGCGTCTTTGCCTGAAACAAAGTCAAGGCGCGCGCATGCTCAGCCGTCGCCAGTTGGTTGCGGTAGAAAACATTTTCCATGCGCAACTGGTCGTTATCGCGCTTTAATTTGCGGTTTTGATCGCGCACGTCGAGCAGCAGGAAATAGTCTTTCAGAAAACCGATAGTGTTATGGCGAGTGGCTTCCACCATGCCGGCCATGGGCGTCACTGCGCTCACCGCCCAAACGCGGATCAGGCGCTCGTCGCGATTGGTTCTTACCTGGTACGCCAGATACAGAACTTGCGCCATAACAACAACCACCAGCACAACGAGACTTCGATAGCTTCGATAGCGGTTAAAAATCGCGTCCATGACTATTGTTTTTTAATAGGAAGGCCGGCCAAAAATGCCGCACGTGGCTTGGTTGCTATTCGATCGCAATCCGGCGCAGAAGCTTAAAATCTGTGAGCATCTTGCCTGTGCCCAAAACCACCGAAGCCAGGGGATCCTCGGCAATGGAAACCGGAAGACCGGTTTCTTCCCGGATACGCCGGTCTAAATTTTTGATGAGCGCGCCGCCGCCTGTCAACACAATACCTCGATCGCTAATATCTGCACTCAACTCCGGCGGGGTCCGCTCCAGCGCCACGCGAATGGCATTGAGAATGGTAGCTATACATTCGGAGAGGGCTTCGCGGATCTCGCTATCCTCAATTGTAACGGTTTTTGGGACGCCTTCAATCAAATTGCGCCCTTTGATTTCCATTGTCAGTGGCCGGTCGAGCGGATACGCGGAGCCAATCTGAATCTTGATTTGTTCGGCCGTCCTTTCGCCAATCAAAAGGTTGTATTTACGCTTCAGATAATTCATGATCGCGTCATCCATCTCATTGCCGGCGACCCTGACCGAACGCGAATAGACAATACCGGATAGCGAGATCACTGCCACATCAGTCGTGCCGCCGCCAATATCGACAACCATGTTGCCGGAAGGTTCAGTTATGGGCAAACCCGCGCCGATGGCCGCCACCATGGCTTGCTCTACCAGATGCACTTCGCTCGCCTTAGCCCGATAGGCCGATTCGCTAACCGCGCGCTTCTCCACTTGCGTGATTTCGCTGGGCACGCCAATCACAATCCGCGGATGCACCAGCATTTTTCGGCCGTGCGCCTTC
This sequence comes from Bryobacterales bacterium, assembly GCA_963764105.1. GTDB lineage: Bacteria > Acidobacteriota > Terriglobia > Bryobacterales > Bryobacteraceae > Bog-105. The sequence goes on along the minus strand of CAVXRP010000009.1, from coordinate 127,833 downwards.
TGAATGAAGTAATTCAGCATGCGCTCCGTGACCTTGAAGTCCGCAATCACGCCGTCTTTCATGGGCCGTATGGCGACAATGTTACCCGGTGTGCGCCCCACCATGTCTTTGGCTTCCTTACCAACTGCCTCAATTTCCCCGTTATTTTTGTTGATCGCGACAATCGAAGGTTCATTAACAACAATGCCTTTGCCTTTGGCAAAGACCAACGTATTGGCCGTTCCTAGATCAATGGCAAGATCGGACGAAATGAGGCTGAATAAAGACCTATAATTCATGTATGACCGGAGTAGGAATGCTGCGGATTCACTCCGAGAGTAACATAGCTATATACTCTTCCGCAGTGCTCCACAAGAGTTTTATTTTCAAATGCTTGCGATTTCTTTTTCATGACAAGGCGAGACTGGCTTGCAACCGCTTTGGCGCTTTTTCCTAGTGCCTGTGCGCGCGTTAGAAGGACTGGATATCTAGGTTACGCGCTCATTGCCACCTCCGGCGAGAATTCGCTGGCCGTTGTTGATTTGCTCACTTTCAGGCTGCTGAAGAACATCCATCTTGGGGCGGCGCCCACCGCAGTCATGACCGGCGTTGCGGGCGAGAGTTATGTTTTGACTCCATCTATTGATAGCGTGCATGTGATTGACCGAAATCTCTCGCTTACCTCCTCACATCGGCTGGGCGAAGGAATAGATGAGATCAGACTTTCCCCAGATGGCTCAACTTTGATTGCCAGTGCTCGCCGAACGCGCGAACTCATCCAGGTCGACACGGCAACTTTCAAAGTCGTGCGCCGCACCAAGCTGGAGGCCGAACCCGTCTCCTTCGATCTATCGCAAACCGGCTATGCGGCTCTGTCAACCGGCGAGCAGGGCACGGTGGAATTAGTTCAGCTTTCGAACGGGCGGCAAAGCCGCATTCCCGTGGGAGGCACGGTGGGCCGCGTCCGTTTTCGTGGCGATGGGCAAATCTTGCTGGTGGCCAGGCCCGAGGAACGCTCCATTCTCGGCATAGACGTAGCCACCCAACAAGTGGTGGCGGAGCTCCCGGTGGCTATGGAGCCAGATCATCTCTGTTTCACCTTTGACCAAGGCCAACTCTTTGTCACGGGGAAAGGAATGGACGGCGTGGCGATTGTTTTCCCGTACAACACCATGGAAGTGGAACAGACGATTCTCGCCGGCCGCCATCCCGGCATTATGGCGGCATCCGGCCCCGCCCCCGCGTATTTGTTTGTGGCCAGCGCCAGCGGTTCGGATGTAAGCATTTTGAATGTGGATACTCGCAAGCTGATCGGAGTGGTGGATGTGGGTGGCCAAACGGAGTTCATCACAATCACCCCGGACAACCGTTTTGCCTTGGCGCTAAACCAGACTGCGGGATCGATGGCAGTAATCCACATCCCCAACATTCGAATGACTCGGGCTAAGAACGGAGCTTCGCTGTTTACTTTGGTGGACGTGGGCGCAAAACCGGTTCATGCGGCGATTGTGGCGCGCGCTTAAAGCCGTCCTGTAAACAGGAATCCATCACTTCCAGCGCGCTTCGTTTCTCGGCCCAGCTGAGTAGACTCCCTGCCCGGCTCGGTTTGCTGGTAGCGGTTATTAGCCTTACGTCGCTGCCGTCGCCGCACTTCCAACCGGCATTCCCGGACCGCCATAGCGTTGGCCACGGTCGCATGACACAGATTGTGAAACGCCGCCCGGCAGCCAGCGCGCGCAAAACCGAAGGCGGAGAATAGCGTTCCCGTCCATATGCACGAGAGCCGCTTCGAAAATTATGTCATCCGACCGACTGGCACACCCGGCGTTGATAAGGTGCCTCATTGTGCCGCCTTTCGGATGGTTGGTTCGCGACTACTAAATGCTGTCCGATCTAGCCAGGATCGATTTTTCCAATAAGTAAGATTTGGTGCCAGAACAGACCATTTCGGCCGCTGCCAACCCGCCCTGCGGATCGCCGCTGGCTTTTCATTGCATTTTGGTTAAAGTGTCGTGAGCAGCCCGCGCGCGCTGGATTCCTAGTTTTGCCATTCGCGCTTGCAGGGTGCTGCGTTTCAAGCCAAGCATCGCCGCCGCACCCTTTGGTCCGGCAATGACCCAGTTGGCGGCATCAAGCGCTTTGAGGATTTGTTTCCGGTCTGATTCTTCGAGGGTTTGCACCACTGCCGCCCGGTCTTTCAAATCGTTCAGGGGCACTCTAAGCACAGTCCCGGAACTCAGGATGACGGCGCGTTCAATCAGGTTCTGCAGTTCGCGGATATTTCCCGGCCATGAATACTGCGTCAGCGCTTGCATGCTCTCCGACGATATGGTGACAATGCCGCGGTTCATGCGGCGCGAAAAAAGTTGCACGAAATGTCGAACCAGCAATGGGATGTCTTCGCGCCGGTCGCGCAAGCTGGGAAGCTCCAAGGGGAAAACGTTGACGCGGTAATACAAATCCGCCCTGAATTTATGTTCCCGTACCATCGCCAGCAAGTCACGGTTAGTAGCCGCAATCAGCCTCGCATTCGTGCGCAGCGTCTGCGAACTGCCTAATCGCTCAAACTCACCCTCCTGAAGCACCCGAAGTAATTTGGGCTGCAACTCCAGCGGAAGTTCTCCGATCTCGTCCAGAAACACGGTGCCCTGGCTGGCCAGTTCAAAACGCCCGATCCGTTGCGACACAGCGCCCGTAAATGCGCCTTTTTCGTGGCCAAAAAGTTCGCTTTCCAGCAGGCTGGCCGGTATGGCCGCGCAATTCAGCTTCACAAACGGCTTCTTGGCTCGCGAACTTAAACCATGCAACGCTCGCGCTATCAGTTCTTTGCCCGTGCCGGTCTCGCCATAAATGACAACCGTGGAATCGGTCGGTGCAACCGTCTCCACCTTCCTCAATACCTGCGTCAAAGCCCCGCTTCGTCCGATAATTTCCTCAAAATTGAGCTCGCTTCTGATCTCATTTTCCAGGTAAAGATTTTCGCGTGCCAACTGTTGGCGCAGTTCTTCAATTTCCCGATAGGCGAGCGCATTCTGAATGGCGATAGCAACTTGAACGCCTATCTCGGTCAGCAAATCAATATCCTTCTGCGTGAACGGCAGAGCTTCGCGGCGTCCTATGCTCATCACCCCGAGCGTTTGATCGCGGCCCACCAAGGGCACATGGCAGGATTCATTTATGCCTTCACCATGCTTGATGACATCGGGAACTTCATGGCGGGGAGAAGGCAGAATAACGGGTACGCGGGTCTCAAAAACCTCGTGCATGAAGGGCGGCAGCGGCGTGCGTTCGCTGATGAAACCTTTTCTGCCCGGATAGTCAAACACAAAGCCTTGCAATTGTTTGGTCCCAGGAACCGGTAGAGCTATGCCTGCCAAATCGCATCCCATTGCGGACCGGATGCTGGAGGAGACAGCCAGGAACAGCTCCCGCAAATCTAAATTAGAAACAACCGAGTTATTGATAGAGAGCAAAAGCCGCAGCCGTTCACGGCTCTTTCGCAAATCCGCTTCGACGGCCGCTATTTCTTCTAGATTCATGGCGGCATCAATGGCGACCGCAACCTGATCCGCTACCGAAGACAGAAAGCGCAAATCTTCGTCATCATATGTATCGGGTTGCGCGCTCCCGAGCGAGAGGGCGCCAATCCGACGCCTCACCGTCGTGAGCGGTAATATGCAAAGCGATGCAATACCATCCATTCTTAGCCGCGCCATCGAGTCTGGAAAGCGGCTATCTGTCTGGGTGAATCGAATCAGCACGGGCTGCTGGTTCTGGAAAACCCAGCTCGCCAACTCATCCTCAGCGGCCGATTTTGGGAGATCCTGAATCGGGCCGCCGCGCATTTCTGCCAGACCCCACTTTATGCCGCCTGAGGGCGAGCATTGTGCGATTGCGATTCCATCAAATTGAGCAACTCGCGCAAGCTCAGTTTTAAGCGTGAGGAATAAGTCGTTCATGTTGCGATTTGTGCTGATCGCCCTTGACACCAGCAGCAGCATTTGGTAGCGTCCAATTCGCGAATTGTCGTTCTTCAGCTGACGGTCCGGACCCACTCAATCATTATCAGTGTCACGAAATCAATGTCACGAAATGATCTCGTCCAAAATGTCCTCCATGGCAAGTCGCGCGCCCGTGAATCGGACTCCGTTGCGATGCATAACACGCAGTAAGGCGCGCGCCTGCTGGTCCACTCGAAGCACTCCGCTGAAATCAATCACGAGTGTTTTTATGCCGCCACACCTCAAGTTGCGCCAGCACCATTCCAGTTCGATTGCCGCCGCCCCTTCAATTGCTCCCTCTATCAGCAAAGTGCAGTCTTCTCTCGATTCGCGGACTTGAACTCGCATCATCTGTTACTTTTCCTGAAAACTACTGATGCATGTCGGCTACCAACCTTTGATGACGAAAACCTAGGCTTGCCATGGCATGTGCCCAGACGAACTGCCCACATGCTGGCACTTGCCATTGCAAAAACACAGACAACGGCACTTCAAGCCAAACAAACCCCCTGTTTTCGCGGTCTGAAAGTTTGGCAGCGCCAATGCATATCTACCTGCGTAATGCCGGACAAACCTCCAATCAACCCTTGGCTGATCGCTCTGACGGTCACACTCGCTACCTTTATGGAAGTACTGGACACGTCCATTACCAACGTGGCCCTTCCGCACATCGCCGGGGCGCTTAGTGCATCGCAGGACGAATCCACCTGGGTCATCTCCAGCTATCTGGTTTCAAACGCCGTCATTCTCCCGATCAGCGCCTATCTCACAACACTAATTGGGCGTAAGCGCTTCTATATGATCTGCGTCGCTATCTTCGGCGCCAGCTCATTGCTCTGCGGACTGGCCCCTACGCTGCCGTTGCTGCTGTTTTTCCGTGTTTTGCAAGGCGCTGGCGGCGGCGGCCTGGGCCCGTCGGAACAAGCCATTCTCGCCGACACCTTTCCCCCCGAAAAGCGCGGCCAGGCGTTCGCCCTTTATGGGGTTGCTGTCGTGATCGCGCCGACTATCGGGCCCACTATCGGCGGCTGGATCACCGACAACTTCGACTGGCGCTGGATCTTTTTCATCAATATTCCCATCGCTATCCTGTCTCTGTTTCTTACTAACCGCCTTATCGAAGACACTCCAGCCATCAAGCGGGAAGTAACGGAAGCGAAGAAGGGTCACTTCCGTTTCGACTTACTTGGTTTCGGACTGGTGGCGCTGACCTTTGGATCGCTTGAAGTCGTTCTGGATAAGGGTCAGGAAGACGATTGGTTCGGCTCCAGCTTCATCGTAACTTTCACTGCACTTTGCGTCATCGGGTTGGTCGGATTCATTGCCTGGGAACTTTGGCTGGTGAGAAAAAAACAGCGGCCCGTGCTCGACCTGCGGCTTTTTAAGAATGTAAATCTTGCTGTTTCATTCATGCTGATGTTCCTGGTGGGATTGGTGCTGTACGCCTCTATCACGTTGCTGCCGCAACTGCTGCAAAATTACATGGGCTATACCGCCGAACTCTCCGGGCTCGCCATATCGATGGGAGGCTTAACCACGCTGGTCTTGATGCCGATTGTAGGGCTTCTGATCGGCAAAATGGACGCCCGCTATTTGGTGGTTTTTGGCTTCTTCATCACCGGCCTCGCCCTCTATTATTCCACCGGCATAAACCTGCAGATGAGCTTTGGCTATGTCTCTGACCTCCGCGCTTTCCAGTGCGTCGGCCTGGCGTTTCTCTTCGTTCCGGTCAACACGCTCTCGTATTTCGGAACCACACCCGAACAGAGTAATGACGTATCCGGCCTGACGAACCTGGCGCGCAACGTCGGAGGCTCGGTCGGCACTTCCTTCTTCACCACCACGCTTTCCCGCCATCAACAAGTGCATCAGCACTATCTGATTCGCCACGCCACTGATGGCAATCCCGGTTACGTAACCAGAATTCAGGCTCTAACCAATCAGGCCTTAGGCAGCGTGGCGTCGCAGGCGGATGCCCAGCATAACGCGCTGATGCAGTTCTATCAGACAGTACAAAAACAGGCGGCAATACTTTCCTTTATCGACATCCTGAGCATTCTGGCACTGCTCGCCTTCATTGCCATTCCACTTCCCTTGCTGCTGAAAAGGCCAGAGGCTGGCGCAGCGGTGCAGGGCCATTAGGAGATATCACATGACACGAACTTCAACATTCCGCTTCTTTGTACCGCTCATAGTTTTTATTCTGACGGCACTCGACTGCAAGCTTCTAAACGCGCAAAGTGGCAGCCAGCAACAGGCGACGCGCCCGCAACAGCCGCAACTCTCCGGACGCCAATCGCAACAGTCCGGTTCAGTGACCACGCAGCAATCGACCAATCAGAGCGGCAGTTCCAGCGTTAACACTTCCACCACAACAGTTCAGGTGCAGGGAAATTACGACGGCAGCGTCGCCAATCCGGAGGGAAACCCGCAGCTGACCCTGGAATCTGCCGTCAAGATGGGTTTGCATTACAACCTTGGTGCGGTCAGCGCCAGTGCCTCACTTCGGCAACAGCGCGCCTTGCGACTCTCGGCGTTAAGCCAGCTTCTTCCAACCGTATCGGCCGCTATAAGCGAGACCGGAGCCAAAACCGACTTGCAAACCATCGGTTTAAGCTCGGGAACGTTTGGCGGCGGCCTCGCGCTTCCAGCCACCGTTGGTCCCTACCATTACTACGACGCGCGCACCACGTTAAATTACAACTTCTTCGATAGGACTGCTCACCACAACTACCTGGAAGCCAAAGCAGCGGAACACGCCGCGGAGATGAGCGATCGCGATGCCCGCGAATTGGTGGTCCTGGCGGTGGGCGGCGAGTATCTGAAGATCCTCTCAGACGTGGCGATGGTGGAATCGCAGGAGGCACAAGTGAAGTACGCCAAATCGAGCTTTGATCAAGCCACTGCGCAGATGCAAGCGGGCACGAAGTCGCCTGTGGATGCACAGAAGAGTCAGGTGGAATACCAAACCGAGGAACAGCGGCTGACCTCGCAACGTTCCGACCTTACCAAGGATGAGCGCACCCTGGCTCGCGCCATCGGTTTGCCGCAAGCGGCAGCTCTGAGCTTTGCCGAAAAACTTCCCTTTACGCCCGCCGCCCCACTGCCGTTGGACGAGGCCTTGCGCAAGGCCTTCGCGAATCGCCCCGACTTGAAGAGCGCGCAGATGCAGCTCATCGCGGCCGAAGAAGCATTAAAAGCTTCTCGCGCGGAACGTCTGCCTACCGGAAACGTGAACGGGTACGTCGCGGTGGAAGGGGTGAATCCCAATCATGGAAACGGTGTTTTTTCGGGAGAGGCGTCGCTCAGCATCCCCATCTTCCAGGGTGGCCGCATCAAAGCCGATGAACAGCAGGCGCAGGCGGCTATCGACCAGCGGCGCGCGGAGTATGAAGATCAGCACGGCGTCGTAGAGCAGGACGTTCGCAACGCGTACCTGGATTTTCAGGTCGCCACCGACCAGGTGAAGCTGGCACAGAGCAATCGCGATCTGGCGTTAACCACCCTCCAGCAATCACAAGATCGATTTACAGCCGGAGTAGCAACTTCGGTGGAGGTAGTGCAGTCACAGGAAAGCTTGGCCGCCGCCGATCGCGATTACATCAGCAGTCTCTATGCCCATAACCTCGCAAAAATTGATATCGCCCGCGCAATCGGGCAGGCTGAAGCCATAATTCCAACCATTCTGAAAGGACAATAAGATGCCGGCGACCACAGAGAACTACACCCATAAACCAGAAAACGAACAGCAAGAAGCGCAGCAATCCCGCCAAAAGGCCCAAAGTCAAGCGCCGCCCGAGCCCGCCAAAAACAAGAGAAATCTCTTGCTTGGCGGCTTGATATTGATCGTACTTGCGGTTGCCGGCTTCTTGTGGTGGTCCTACACAAACACCTACGAGAGCACCGACGATGCGCAAGTGGACGGACACTTGAATCCCATCGCTTCCCGCATAGCCGGCACGGTCAAGGCCGTCTACGTTGAGGACAATCAGTTCGTCAAAGCCGGCCAACCGCTTGTTGACCTGGATACAACCGATGCTGAGATCACGCTGGCGCAATCCCAGGCCCAGTTAGACCAGTCCATTGGGCAATTGCGCGGCGAACAGCCGAACGTGCCCATTACCATCACTTCGAACGCCACTGACACCGCCACCGCCAAGTCGGAAGTGGCGAACGCCGACGCTTCGCTAGCCTCGGCGCAGCAGGAATACCAGTCAGACTTGGCCCAGTTGGCCCAGGCGGAGGCGAACAACGGCAAAGCCCAGAGTGACTTCCTGCGTTATAGGCAGTTGATTGAGAAGCACGAAGTAGCTCAGTCAGACTATGACCAATATGACGCCACGGCTAAAGCGCAAGCTGCTACCGTTGCCTCGCAGAAGGCCCTGGTTGCTTCGGCTGAACATACCATTGAGCAGCGCCAGGCACAGCTCAACGAGCAGCGGGCCAAACTGCAGCAAACAATTACCAATGCCCCCCGTCAGTTGCTGATCAAGAACGCCAACATTCAACAACGTAGGGGCAGTATGGAGTCATCCGAGGCCCAGGTGCGCCAAGACAAGGTGAATCTTAGCTACTGCCATATTGTTGCGCCCGTGTCTGGATTAATATCGCAGCGAAGCGCTGAAGTCGGATCAAGAATTTCAAGTGGTCAGCAGTTGATGATGGTCATTCAGACAACCGATCTTTGGGTCACCGCCAACTTTAAAGAAACCCAGCTCCGCCGAATCAAAACCGGTCAGCGGGTGTCCATAAAGGTGGACGCACTGGACAAGACGCTGGAAGGCTACGTGGAGAGCTTGCCCGCATCTACCGGTGATATAACTAGCGCCTTGCCTCCCGAAAACGCAACCGGCAACTATGTCAAAATCGTGCAACGTCTACCACTACGTATCCGCTTCCAGCCAAACCAGGATGGATTCAATGAACTGCGCCCCGGCATGTCGGTTGAGCCGAAAATCTGGTTTAAGTAGGAGTGAGGATGATCACTAAATTTTCGTTTGGCTTGTGTTGCTTGGCGGAATGGCTGCAGCGGCACAACTGAACCCAGAGAAGTAGCTGCGTGGCGCCAATTACATATACACACACGGTTGTTCGTTGTTAGGTAATTCATCATCCCAGAAATGTACGGAATCTAAGGACCTCGATCTGACCATTCTGCCCCGTGTGACCCGCAGCGCTGGATAGATCATGTGTAACGCGATGTGACGATTAATCTCGCTGAGCCACCAGGGCGGGCTTTCGGCTATGGGGAATATGATCAGGGAATGTCCCCGTCCTTGAATATGCCTGCAGACAAGGCCCGAACGCTTAGCCTACTCACTGATGATCTTCGCGTAGTGCCAAACGTGATCGCAATCGTCCTCGGTGGTTCGTACGTGAGCGGAATGGCTGGAGCTTCATCCGACCCCCTCCCCGGCTCGGTTTGCTGGTAGCGGCTATTAGCCTTATGTCCCTGCCGTCGCCGCACTGCCAACCGGCATTCCGGACCGCCATAGCGTTGGCCACGGTCGCATGACACAGATTGTGAAACGCCGCCCGGCAGCCACACCCGCGCAAAACCGAAGGCGGAGAATAGCGTTCCCGTCGATATGCACGTGAGCCGCTTCGAAAATTATGTCATCCGACCGACTGGCACACCCGGCGTTGATAAGGTGCCTCATTGTGCCGCCTTTCGGATGGTTGGTTCGCGATTACTAAATGCTGGGCGACGACTCACGGCCTTCTAAAGCAGGGTGCGGCGCTAAAGGTACTACGGGGTTATGTAAAATCGCGGCACTTTCGGAGCGGCACCGCGCGCCACATACCTCTCAAAAGTGGTAGCTTTGTCTGGAGCGAGGAACGACGGGGCCGTCAGGCCTTTACCACAAACCGTGTGCGCAAGGGTCGATAATGAAGTACAACCACGTCGGGATACCGACGACCGCAAATTTCGATGGCGAGATTCCACTGCCGCAGTTGAAGGTGACGGTAAGTGATCACCAGAACAACCCATTCGGCATCCAGTGGCAAAGATACTGGGACGACGCGCCCTATCCAGAGCTGGTGAAGACCGTTCCGCACGTTGCCTTCGAGGTCGAGGACCTGGCGGTGGCAATCTGCGGCCAGAAGGTAATCATTGCGCCTAACAGTCCGAGTGCCGGGGTGCTGGTTGCCATGATTGAAGTGAAGGGAGCGCCGGTGGAGCTGATGCAAATCGATCATTCAGTGAGGAAGGATTTGTAGCCATCTTAGACTGTGCCGGCCTTCAGACTGGGGCGGCGCAGCCAAGAGGAAGGGGTGACGGCGTAGCGGCTACCGCCGGCTCCGCCGCGGTGGGCGCAAAGATCGGTCACCCCTTCGCGACTACACAGGGGGATACTTCGGAAGGCCGTACTTCGGTGGTCGGACCACCTTTGTCCGAGTGGCCGACTTATACGGCCAATCTCTGCCCGTTATACGGAGGAGCCGAGCTTACGAGTTTGGGTAAGGATTTTGGTGAGCCGATTTGAAAGTCGATCAAGGCAGCGTCGAGGAGGGCCATCAGGCAGGGATCGCCGGAACATCTCAATGGCATGTTGCGCGAAGAGCAAAGAGTCAATGACGCCGTCCAAGCCGATGCGGGGCGAACTTGTCGGCGCTTTCGGTTGTGGGATGAGATGGCGAGGTTTCGCACGGGCCAGGTGGTACTCACGCTGCAGATCATTCGACGTGACGTCGACGTACCGCATCGTCATCTCTGGATCGGCATGGCCGAGTAACTTCATGAGCGCAGGCAAGGTTACGCTGGAGCGGATCATCTCGCTTGCGTAAGTGTGCCGAAGTTGGTGTGGAACGATGCGGACGGTGATGCCAGCGGCAGTGGTCACTTCATGAAGGCAGTAACGCAACTGGCGGATCAAGGCTTGCTTGCCATCGGGGCGTGCCAGCAGCCAGCCGTCGGGAGGTAGCGGATCGAAAGAACGAAAAAAGCGCAGGCGCTGCACGAGCTCACATACAAATGCGTCTACGGGCACCATTCGTTCCGTCTTCAGTTTGCCCAGAGGAACGTGAATGGCCCAGCGCTCGGGGCCGACATTCCGGAGGCAATCATAGGAGAGATCGACACATTCACCAATGCGCATGCCGGTATGGCGGAGCAACAAGAAGATATTTGCCGGCAGATCATTGCGGCGGAGCAACTCCTGCTGGATGAGTTGATCCTGCTGGGCCGTCAAAGCGCGGGGCAAACGCTGAGGACGGCGCGGAAAGTCTTCGCGACGGATGAGACGCGCCAACTCGGGAAGTTGAGCCGTCCAGGCGAGTTCCTCAAGGATACGCCGGAGGTGGATGAGGCGATTGATGTAGACGGCTGGCGCCAATGGGGGAGTCTGTGAGCGCAGATGGGTAAACCAGCCGAGGATATGAGGGTCCCGGCGCAGCTGATCCAATGAATCAACGGCAGGATGATTGTCGCTGAGAAAGATGAGGAAGTTGCGCACAGTGCCACGATAGGGGCGGGCTGAATCCCAGAGGAGCGCAGCTGTCAGGGACTCAAAGGCCCGCTGGAACTGGAGCGCCAACGGATGCTCAAAGGACGCGAGGCGAGAGAGCTTCATGGTCGCGTGACCGGCGCTGGCCTGATGTGTTGTGCAACGGCTCGTGCATATTGCTGATAGACCTCGAGAGGAGTGACCTGCATATAGACGAGTGTGGTCTGAATGTTGGCATGACCCATTAACTGCATGAGGGCCGGCAGGCTAACGCCGGCGCGCACCATATCCGACGCGAAAGTGTGCCGAAAACGGTGGGGGTTAGCGATTTTGACGCCGCTCGTCTGGCGATGATGGCGAAAAAGCGAGCGCAGACCAGCATGAGTCATGCGAGCGCCGCGAGCCGAGCCCTTGAGAGAAACGAATAAGGCAGTCGACGAGCGGGCGGGCCGTTCCAAGCGCAGATAATGATCGAGCAACTGAGCCGCTTCCGGAGCCAAGGGAAGAAAGCGGATTTTATTACCCTTACCACGCACGCGAATCTGCGCTTCCGGCAACAGCAGATCGTCCTGATTCAGATCCAGAATCTCTTGGGATCGAAGCCCCTGTAACAGCATCAAGCCGACGATAGCCAGATCCCGTGAGGTACGAAAACTGGACCAGAATCGTGCCACCTCGTCTACTGACAATGGCGTAATAGTTCGTTTGGGGGTCCTCACTCGCAGCCGGCTCAGGGCAAGCCGTGGTTTGCCAATGCCCATGGGTGCACGTTGCCAATAGGTCCTTTGAAATCCCGGAGCAATCTGTTGGGGAGCATCAGGGAACAAATGGCGTAGAGCTTTATCGACAATCGCAACGCGGGTGTTAATGGTTGCGCCGGACAACGGAGGCTGTTGGCCCGAGAGGAAGCGCACGTAATCGAGCAGCGTCGATTCCGTCAGTTTATCTTGGCTGATTGTGTCGCTATGATGAACACTCTCCCACCAACGGAGAAAGTACAACAGCTCGTTGGCATAACTTTGCAGGGTGTGATCAGCGAGGCGGCGAAGGGTCTCGTAATCGAGATACCGATTGATCCAGTCAATCTCATGTCCTGTTGTCTTCTCGACGACGCGATAAGGGCAACGGGTCTGTGTAGAAGAGGGTGCGCGAAGGACACGAAAAGTCATGGTTGAGCCGCCTCCAACAGCGCTTGAAACTGGCTTCGAGTGCCACCCTGCAAGAAGAAGCTATTGGGATCGTGTGTCGCTGGCAGCTTTACTCGACGGGCCTCTATTCCTCGTGCCCAGAGACGGCGCGAAAGATCTTGTGCCGCGCGCGGACCACTGTCATTGGTGTCGGCATCGAACGCTAAATAGACAGTGCGCGGAGCGTCACAGAGTTGCTGGAACTGGTGGGCATTGAGATGGTTTCCCAGCGAGCAGGTGACGTTGTGGAAGCCAGCCTGCCACACCGCTGCATAATCGAACAGACCTTCCACTAGAATCACTTCCGCACTGCGACGCACTGGCTCCCACAAATACAGGCCGCCTTTCGAGCCCGGTAAGAAGCGATGCGGTGGCGCCGAACTACGAATGCTGCGGCCATAGAGATTGCTTTCGAGAGGGATGATGATGCGTCGAATGTAGCTGTCGTAGCCAGCCTTCGTGATCAGGCCAGCAGTGCATAAGACCGAGAGTGGATATCCCAACTGAGTAAGCCAACCTCGCAGGCCACTGCCGGCTGCGTAGCCGATTCGCATGTGTTCGATCACCTCCGGCGAACGGAGTCCCCGTTGGTCTAAGTAGACCAGCGGTTCGTGATGACGGTGCAACTGAAAGCGATAAAACTCGATGGCGGCGTTGAGCAACGGCGCTACACCGCACCACTCTCGCAACAAGGTCAAGGCTTGCGGAAATCTCACCTGGTGGTACAGCTCAACGAAGCGAATCACGTCACCGCCGCGGCCACAGCCATAGCAGTAGAACAGGCTCTTGTGGGGATCGACCAGAAAGCTGGGCTTGTGATCGGTGTGCAACGGACACAATCCCAGCCAGCGGCCACCGCGCAGTGCCCGCGCTGGCCGCCAGTCCTGTGCCTGTAAATAATCCAGCAGCGGAATCTGCTGCTTTAACTCGTCGAGCGCGCGCGGTCTCATGGGCTTCTTGCCTCTAGCGGGAGATTACGGCAAAGGGCGCTCAAATCCCAGGCGGGGATGGTGGGCGATTGCAAAAAGGACGTGTTCTTTCTACCAGCCTTGACCCACCACCATAGGCTGAGCAATCTCCGTTGTGCCCAGCGGCGCACCGTCGATGGATCAGGTAAGCGCGCTGGATCTTGGCAATGCGGCGCTGCTTGTTCCAGTGAGTCGCCGGCCGCGATTCGTTCGCACGCTTGCTTCCGGCAGCGCAGCGTGTACGGTGCAAACGGCGCCAGCCAGGCAGGCAAAATCGTGAAGGTCTTGCCGCACGACGTGCACAATCCCCGTCGCACCCAAAGCGCTTGGCACTGTTCGTCGTGAGCTGGCCGACGCCGTCTGCCATGCCCGATGATCGTACCGCTGCCGCAAACGGGACACTGGCGCGGCAACAAAGCCAGCGGAATTACCCCGGCTCAAGGTTGTCTTTTCCCTCAGGCAGTGCGATAAAGAGAATCAAGGTCGGTGTGAAGGCTTTGTTCGCAGAGTTGTCTGCCAAGATTCGCTCTGCCAACCTGAGCCTTCACCCTCCAGTCAAGTTAGCTTCGAACGAAAAAAGAATATCGCTTTTCCCCAGTCCACGGCCAAGCCCTCAATTAGAACTTTGGCCGCATTAAAACGACGATCCGGCCAGAGCGCTCGCCGCCACGTCGCCGTTTTTTGGCTGGGCTGCGCGTATTGAGGCAATACGGGATATTCAGTTTCGCAAGCCCACCACCCGCGCTTATTTCAAAATGGGCAATTCTGAGTCAGAGCAGCGCCGGACAGCGAATTAGGTCCAGCGGACTCAAGCCCGGAAATCGTTCGGGGGCGCGTTCGATAGACGTCCGCAGTGGCTCAAAATCTGCGGCGTTGTTGTGGACCAGGCGCATTCCAGCAACCAGTGCCGTAGCAGCAATCATCTGATCAAAGCGCCAGCGGGAGAGCCGCTCTTGGCGAGACTCGGCAAGTTTATGCGAGCGCCGAGGGGGTGTGGGCGGATCTGGCACAGCAGCCATCAGTTCCGCGGCCACCACTGCAACCGCGGAGTCGAGCGGCCACACTCGCGCGGGCCGGGATAGGTAAGCGATCCGAGCCGATTCGATTTGCTCCCGCCGACTTCGATCAACGCTCTGCCACAGAATGCTATATCCCCGGATGCGCTCCAGCACGGTGACAGCGGAAACGTGTACTTCATGGCGTGACAGGTAGGCGTGCATCCAATCACTTGCGCCGCGATGGTGGGCGCGGGCTAACCAGCTTTCCGCGCTCGTGTCGAACAGGAATGGCCCCGAAGCTGGATCAACCATCGCCTACTTCCGAGTGGTGGGTTGGAGAATGACGCCGTCGAGGATCGCCATCTCGTTGTCTAAGAATCCCGAAAATGCTTTTTTATAGCGTTCCAACACTTCGTTGCTTCGCTCGGCAGTGGTTTGCAAGCGCAATCCTTCCGACAGAGCTTCTCCGACCACGGTGCTTAGATTGACTTTCCTCGCACGAGCTATCCGCTCGGCCTCGCTCAGAGAATCAGCCGGTAGGCTCAGCGTTGTGCGGCGTTTCCGCAAGCTGGAATGTTGGCGTCGGCTCATAGATGCATTTTAGCATCAGAAGCGACATCAGTCTGCATCACCGAGTCGCCGATTCGAGCGAGTTACCTGAGCCCGAGTCAGAATCTGCCGAGCCGGGACAGCATACCTGTAAGCTAGTTCACATTTAATTTCAGTTTGAGCCAACGCCGTGTCTGGACCGGTGTGCCGATCCGGGCTCGACGGATTCCTCTGTCCGAGCGGACGACAATCCACCCGGAGGGTAGACGACGCTTCCCAGACCGCCCTTTCCGGACCCTTACCTAATTCCTGTCCGGCGGTCTCCGCTTTGGACGAGTCCCGGACAATCCACCCGGACGGCCACAAGACTCCCCCTTCAGGCACGATGAGCGCATTGCCTAGTTCTCACTCATAATTACACTTCGATTGATTTGCAGTTCCGACCAAACCGATCAAGCCTTAAGATGGCGGACAGGCTGCACCGAAATCCGTGCATCCGGGAGGGGGCGCGATCCGTGTTTTGACTATACTGGCCGACAAAGGATGACTTGAGATGATGCGCATTTTGTTCTTTCAGCGCGGGCTCGGGTGCTCAGCTCCCTTGCATCGCTGTCTTCTACGTTCTGGATTGCCCATCCTGCTGCTGACGCTCGCCAGGATTTGCGGTTGGCCCCAGTCCCTCGAAATACGGCATGTCACGATCATTGACGCTACTGGCCGCCCCCCGCAGCCTAATCGGACTGTGGTTGTGCAGGGCGGTCTTATCGTTTCGGTGCGTCCTTCGAAAAAGGAGCACATTGCGAAAGGCGCTGTCACCGTCGACGGCACCGGCAGGTATCTTATTCCGGGGCTCTGGGATATGCATGTACACGGCGCGTCCGATGATCGCGCTCCCTGGAGCGATCTTCTTTTTGTTGCCAATGGAGTTGTCGGCGTGCGGGACATGTCAGGTCCGCCTGACGCCCATGCCTGGCGGGCCACGCAGGTCTCCAAGGCGGACCCGGCACCGGCGATTTTTCTGGGCAGCCCGATCGTCGATGGACCGAACCCGGTTTGGCCCGACTCTCTTGTTGCAGGTGATGAAGCACGCGGCCGCGAGATTGTTGACCAGCAACAACAGAACGGTGCAAGTTTTATCAAAGTTTACAGCCGATTGCAGCGCAACGTTTACTTCGCCATCGCCGACGAGGCGAACAGGCGCGGCATTCCGTTCGAGGGGCATGTACCGGAATCGGTGAACGCGGCAGAAGCATCCAACGCCGGCCAGAAGAGTATTGAGCATCTGACACGGGTGGCTGACGGCTGCTCAAGAGAAGAGAGCGTGATTGAACCTGAGTTGCAACGGCAGGAAGCGTCCTTCCGGGCGCCTGGCATAAGCGTGGCGCAGAAGATCGATTTCGGAAAAGAGATTATCCGCTTGGACCTGCGCATTGTCAATACCTTTGACGAAGCGGCTGCGCAATCACTTTTCTCCTTGTTCGTGAAAAATGGGACTTGGCAATGTCCCACCCTGACCTTGCTGCGCTCGCAGATCGACGATCCGCTGCTTGCGAATGACCCAAGACTGAAGTACCTGAGCAAGGACGTGCGAGCGAAATGGGAGGCCGGTTATTACCAGGGCGTTCCTCGCGGGCCGCGCACTGAACTTGTCAGTTTGAGCCGGCGGCAGTTTGAGGAAGCAGTGAAGCTTGTCGAACTTATCTACCGCGCGGGTGTCCCGTTGTTGGCCGGCACCGATACAATGAATCCACAATGCTTTCCGGGCTTCAGCATACATGAGGAGCTCGCACTACTGGTCGATGCCGGCTTGCCTCCGATGGCCGCGCTCCAGACCGCCACGCGCAATCCAGCTCAATTTATGGGACAGGCGAATCGTCGCGGAACTATTGAGCCTGGTAAGATCGCCGACCTGGTGTTGCTCGATAAAGACCCGCTCGCTGAGATTCGCAATACGCATGCTATTCGGGCCGTGGTGCTACACGGCAAGCTCTATCCGCGCGATGCGCTCGATGCAATGTTGGCGAGGGCGCAGCTCATGGCTGGCCGCCCAGAAAACGCTTCCCATAAATGATCCCCTGATCGTCGTCGGCTAATCCGAAACCGTCTCATCGACGATTGTGATACCAGTGCCAGCCATCCGTGGGGCGGACAACCCCAGTTCTGGACGGCTAACGCGCGACTCTTCCGTTGCCGTTCTCATCGGCCGGCAACACCAGCTCTGGAAGAGTAGCGGCCAATCCGCTCGGAACCCAATCTCGACGCTTCCCATATCGCCCTTCCCGGCGAATTTCACAATTAGCGAGTGTACGTCGGCCTGGTTTGTTAGAGTGTGGCCTTGGTGTCCCGAAAGGGTTAAGGCATTAACTACCAAGCACTCGGAGGCTGAAGTTTAAACTGTGCGACTCAGTGAAGCAGGCCTTTTTCAAACAGTTCCAAACGCAGTCTCATTCGTTTGCCGTCGTTCAACGCAAGGACACTCACCGTAGCCCGCCCAACAGGCGAGAGACCTTCGATTAACGGTCCGTTCCACCGAAAATGGTCGTCCCAGCTATCTCGGCGCGGGTGGAAGAGTGCCGTGATCTGGCTGGTCATCGGGTCGATCCCGGCTAAGTTCGGGCCTTTTTTGCGATTACAAAAGTGGCACGCCAAGGCCAAGTTGTCGAGGTTGCCGGCCGCGAGATGCTGCCGGGCTAAAATATGCTCCAAATGGTGAACAAATTCACTGTATTCTTGTGGGAGGCGGCAGTACTCACAGCGATCTCCAGCCCGCCTGCGCACGCTCTCGCGAACGGACTCAGACTTCACGCCGCCAAAAGGCGCTGCGCCTTCAATTTGAGAATTGTGATCAAGTCCGCGCCGTCGATCAAGGCTTCATATTCGGCGTCCTCATCGGGCGTAAGCTCTCCGTCGTTCGCGCGTTTCGCCAAGTAGTCGACGCGCGCCTGCACTTCAGGCGAAATTCTGAACTCAATAATTTGGCGCAGTGCCGATGGGTCCAGTGAAGAGGCCAAAGGGTCCAGGAGGCCATCCAGAGCGGCAGTACTCATGCTTCTCCACGGTAGCACCATCCAATGCTCGCCGAGGCATCCGCCCGGTTCGAAGAGGGTCGGAAGGTCGGGCTCGCCGGTGAGTGGCGGATGCCAGTTGTCCAGGTGTAATCGCCGAGGGTAGGCCGATCTTTCGGATCACACTGAGACGAGAACGCGCAGCCGCGGATTTGAACCTAAGGCTCTTCTGGAACGGCCGAATGGGATATCGTTCACACTATCACTGTCATTGACCATAACGCCGTTTCTGGCCAATGCCACCATAGCCGGCTCTACGTCAAGGTGAAGTTTCGTCCTTCTGCACATCGCTGGACGGGTTATTTGGATTCAGACGTCGATAGATCAATGCTCGACATTCACTTTGGCCACATCGAAACGTCTCGTAGGCGATCCATTGCAGTACGGTCATTTATGGCAGCGGCAATACCTTCGAGCAGTTCATATGCCTCGGCAGCTAACCGAGGTCTCAGTCTTTGAAGCAGTGCCTCTAGCTCCCAAGGCATAAATGCGTCCGGTCGGGCAAGTTCGTTCTTAAGCACGTGCAGATCGGTCGGCACGTTACCTTCCAGCAGGTCGAGCACGAGCCGGAGATATCTAATCCTTTGCGCAATGTACGGCTTAGCTTGGACCCCATATTGTTCAGCAAGCTCGACCTCCACCCGGGCTTCCTTCTCACGGCCTGTAACGACAAATAAGCGTGCGAGATGGACGTGAGTGTCGGAGACTTTGAAGTCCTTCTGCAGCAGCCGCCGGTACAGCTGCTCGGCCAGCACATAGTCGCCAGCGCGGTAGCATTTTAAGGCAGACTGTCGCAGGGTCAACGGAGGCAAGTCAACGTCGTGGTCCGCCATTCGCCGAAAATACTCTTGTCGCAGGGAACGAGCTTCCTGCTCGCGACCATTTTCTTCAAGGGACTCTGCCAAGTTCGCCATGCTGGCGAGGGTATCCGGATGCTGGTTACCCAGGACACGTACACGGCCTTCGAGTGTCCGACGAAATAGAGGCTCTGCTGCGGCACTCTCGCCCTTCGATTGCTGCAGAAAGTTGGCGAAATTATCTCTCGTGATGCAGGTGTCACGGTGATCTGGGCCGAGTAATTGTTCCTCACGTTCGAGAGCTAATCGATATGCCTGGTCCGCTTCCTCTATTCGACCGGCCTTCCAGAGAGCGCTAGCTAGGTGGCCGCGAATAACGCCCTCCATCGGGTGTTCGTCACCGGGCTTCAGAGAAAATGCGTGGAGCGTTTTGGTAAACATCTGAATACCTTCGGCATACCTTCCTAGCTCGCAGTAGCAGGACGCAAGCACCTCCATCGAAATGAACGTTTCGAAGCTGTCTGGACCGGTGGCCTTTTCAAACCCAGGGACTACTGGTGAAATCACTTCAAGCGCCTCGGATGCGCGATCGGTTCCCAGCAATAGAACGGCGAGGCGAAGTGCGGTGGCGAGCGTCTCGCGGTGGTCGAATCCGTATTTCTTCTTCTTTCGCGAAAGACATATCCGAAAGAGTAATTCAGCTCTTCGATATCGATCCGCAAGATAGTAGCCAACGGCGAGCTCGTGGAGGCTAATGAGCGTGTGGCCATGATCGTCACCCAGGCGGCGACGGCGTAGCCTGAAGGCAGCCGCCGCGTACCGCGCACTTTGTTTTCCACTGCCTGTATACTGTGCCAACTTGGACAAACCGTCAAGGAGATCCGGATCGATTTCTGCTTCCGCAGTCTTAGCATGATTCCAAATTGTTTCTGCGTGCGATACCAGCTTGCTCAATCGCGGCATCTGACTGAGAAAATCAACGGTTGCAAAGTTTTGCGCCACAATTAATTCGGCGGCTTCCGCCACGAGCTCTTTGTAAAGATCGCTATTGACCGAATGCCGTTCAGTAGCCTGTACTAAGCTGTGAACGCTGAAGGCCGGCTCCCCATCCAGAGGTCGAATCATCGAATAACGTGCAAGCTCGCCAATCCATTCGGGGATGCGGATGTCTAGTGGCAGTCCCTCCTCAAGTGTTGCTCCAAGCTGGCGCGTCTGTGATTCAATGATCGACGTTCCAGCCAGCCAGACCTCGTTGGGAATAGGTGTCGGTGCCATAAAGGCTGCCAAACGCAAAATAGCCCTGGCACCTGCATGAAGTGAGTCGATTGTCGTTCGCCAAGTGGCGTAGATTGACGCTGGGTATTCAGTTGATCCGTGCGATTCGTGCCGCAAGAGGAAATATTTTTGGGCCGTTTCAAATCGCCGGATGTATTCGCGATATGTGCAACTCTTTCCAGGCGCTCCAATATACGCCGCGGCCTGCTCCAGTGCTAATGGCAAAAACCCCAGCAGCTCCGCGAGTTTATCCACGGCCTCTCGTTCGTCGGAATCGAGTGATTCCAACGGTCTACCAGTGCGGCTCAATAGAAGCCTTCTGGAAGGTTCCGCGCCAAGGACCCAAATGGTGCATACCTCACTCGGACTGCTCCAGCCAGAAAACCGCGACGTTATAACTGTATGACACCGGCCCGCGCGAGGGATCCAGCTCTGCACGGATTCTTCGTCTGCCGCATTGTCCAACACTAGCAGCCGCATGGGTCGATTGGCGAACTGGTTCAGTTCGTAGAAGGCCCGCTTTGACTTGGACGCCGGACTAAGTCCGATATCTGCAAGATCGGGAAACAGCAGGTCGAATATTGATGCGAATTCCTCTTGGATATCCAGGAGGCAATTGACCCAAAACGCGTGGGGATATAGCCTCCAGAAATGCTCGGCATATGCGCGGGCGAGAGTCGTCTTACCAACGCCGCCGAGGGCTGTGACGGCCTGTACATGGCCCTGAGTAAGCGCGGTCGTCGGGCTTATCCAGAGCCTTTCGTGTATTTCATTGAGTTTGTCTTCCCGACCGACAAAATGTTCTGTGCGTCCGTACGGTATTCGGACAAGACGTTCGCGTATCTCCTGATTGGGCGTGTTCAGTGCTGATCTGATTGCGGCGATTAACTGCATCCACTTGTGATGGTCCACCAATGTCAGATCTATAGCGTGAAGATGGCGGAGAGGCGGAGTAGAAACGCTGGCATTCTCGTCAACATTACCTTGCGCGTCCCTGACCAGGAACTTGCCCTCGAAGACCGTGGGTAGTACCGAATTGTGGCCGTACGTTTCGTAACGTGTCCATTCGGATTTCTTCCAATTCGGCGTGAGGACAGGAAGAATAACACGGGCCTCCCTGCACCCGGACTCAATCTCCATGTGCCAGTCGCAGCCGGGATTTAACCTTGCCCTATCGAACCAAACGTCAAATTTTTCGTCAACGAGACGGCGGTTTAGCACTTCCGCAAATTTTAGGTCAGCCGAAGCGTAGGAGATGAAGAGCTCGTAACACATAAGCGCCAATCTAAGGACGGAATAATTATTACAGATAAAGGCCGTCCAAAGGATTCCGAATTGTCCGGGTTCAGCTATCCTCTGACATCATCGTTGCCGTCGCGATTGCACCTGCCCGTACAACGCGCATATCGCTGGTTTGAATTCCGACATTATCCACTAGTCGCGTTGTGGGAAGCGTCGTTCCTTGCGCGCGGCTTTGTCGGTTAAACCGTGTGTAACGCCGATGTGACGATTAATCTCGCTGAGCGACCAGGGCGGGCTTTCGGCTATGGGGAATATGATCAGGGAATGTCCCCGTCCTTGAATATGCCTGCAGACAAGGCCCGAACGCTTAGCCTACTCACCGATGATCTTCGCGTAGTGCCAAACGTGATCGCAATCGTCCTCGGTGGTTCGTACGTGAGCGGAATGGCTGGAGCCTCATCCGACCCCCTCCCCGGCTCGGTTTGCTGGTAGCGGCTATTAACCTTATGTCGCTGCCGTCGCCGCACTTCCAACCGGCATCCCGCACCGCCATGGCGTTGGCCACGGTCGAATGACACAAATTGTGAAACGCCGCTCGGCAGCCAGCCCGCGCAAAACCGAAGGCGGAGAATAGCGTTCCCGTCGATATGCACGTGAGCCACTTCGAAAATTATGTCATCCGACCGACTGGCACACCCGGCGTTGATAAGGTGCCTCATTGTGCCGCCTTTCGGATGGTTGGTTCGCGATTACTAAATGCTGGCCGACGACTCACGGCCCTTCTGAAGCTGGGTGCGGCGCTAAAGGTACTACGGGGCTATGTAAAATCGCGGCACTTTCGGAGCGGCACCGCGCGCCACATACCCCTCAAAAGTGGTAGCTTTGTCTGGAGCGAGGAACGACGGGGCCGTCAGGCCTTTACCACAAACCCTGTGCGCAAGGGTCGATAATGAAGTACAACCACGTCGGGATACCGACGACCGCAAATTTCGATGGCGAGATTCCACTGCCGCATTTGAAGGTGTCGGTAAGTGATCACCAGAACAACCCATTCGGCATCCAGTGGCAAAGATACTGGGACGACGCGCCCTATCCAGAGCTGGTGAAGACCGTTCCGCACGTTGCCTTCGAGGTCGAGGACCTGGCGGTGGCAATCCGCGGCCAGAAGGTAATCATTGCGCCTAACAGTCCGAGTGCCGGGGTGCTGGTTGCCATGATTGAAGTGAAGGGAGCGCCGGTGGAGCTGATGCAAATCGATCATTCAGTGAGGAAGGATTTGTAGCCATCTTAGACCGTGCCGGCCTTCAGACTGGGGCGGCGCAGCCAAGAGGAACTTGACGGCGTAGCGGCTACCGAGCCGGCTCTGCCGCGGTGGGCGCAAAGATCGGTCACCCCTTCGCGACTACACAGGGGGATATTTCGGAAGGCCGTACTTCGGTGGTCGGACCACCTTTGTCCGAGTGGCCGACGATCCACTCGAAGCTGCGGGACGCACGTCTCAGAATCTATGTTCGGCTGTGTGGAGGCTTGATGCAGCCTTGGACTCTTGAGGCGAGATTGCAACACCGGTCCAGGCGTAGCGCTAAAGGCCAGCCCTGAGCAAGCGAGGACTATTTTTGGCAACCAGACGCCTCACGCCTGTCCAAAACAGCTCAAGTGATTTCCAGATGAGATCGGCGCGTTCTCAATTTACCAATCAGGAGCCCGATGACTACCAGGAAGCAGAGCGACATACTGGACGGTTCCGGCACACTCCCGATCTGCGATGCGGCTCCTGCAGTATTGCCCTCTATCTCGAGGCTGAAGTTAAAGGCAGCAACTCCCGGATCTATAAGGTCCAAGGTGTAGGTGCCTGGACTCGCTGCTGACCAGTCGATGACTGATGATTCTCCATCCGCCCCGTTTCCTTGTGCAACAGCGACGAGGTTAGCCAAGGGATCAAGAAGATCGAGTTCAGTAAGCGTGCCGGGCGGCATCGAGTTGACGGTAATGTCCAGTTGGTCGCCAGCTTTGGTGGGGAGAAGAAACTGAGCCGGCGAACCCGGTGCGACAGTCCCTGTAAAAATGGCCGCCCGCAGTGGGCCAGACAGCGAAAAGCACAACAGCAGACCGGCAGTTAAGATCAATTCCTGGCGTTTCACAATTGCCTCCTTCGATTTGAGCCCCGTCCAAAAGGCACACACATTGGGCTAAGGGAACTAAACTATACCACGCGCGAGTGCGATGCTCAGATGCTGCAGTCGGCGTGCTCGGCGCTCGCCGCGCGGATGCTACCGCCACCATGAAGATTTCGAAGGTGCCAGCGACCCGTAAACCGGGATTTGAGCGGAATGACTAAACCGGCCACTTCGACGGTTTGACGACTACACGGCAAAGTGGATTCACTCCCGATAGATGACTTGAACCGCGTTTTTCGTTCCCAATCGAGACTGGCGGACGTTTCACTCTGTCAATCACCCGTTTGCGCGTTTCTCGGCAGGATGGATTTCTAGACGTTGGCCGCTGGGTCGGCACTTTATGTTCGTTATCTTCCGATGCGGCATATCTGTGTTCCAGAGGAATTGGCTCTGGGTTCTGATTCGAGTTCGGCCTCTTCATTTAGCGATTGCGGAGGTGATCTGTGTCCATTCGCTCATCTTCGCCCCCTTATCGGCAGATGTCAGACTTGCCTAAACTCGGCCGCCGATAAATATCGAGAGATAGGTGTCACTTGCATTCTCACTGATCCTTTCTCCCACTCGTCCGGTCCTATCTGAGCGGCGCCAGCCATGAACGGTTTCGACCATTCTGCAAATCGGCTGCCTCTCCTGACTTCCGGCAGGAAAGTATTCAGCCAGATGTCATGCGCCGCACCGAGAATTTCATCCTCTCCGTTCTGATTGCGGATCAAAATAATCGCGTAGCCCGCTCGTAGACAATCGCTTTCTTGTTTGAGGCGACGGATCGTTGCCTCGATCGATGCACCGAATTCTTTGCTCACTAGAAGGACGTCGTTAATGCTTGATATCGGTCTTGACAGATTGAATATCCTCCTGATCTCGCGGGTCGGCATGAGCAAATAGCCGGCACCGTTCTGGCAAAGCCATTCGAGAGCAGCGTCCTTCGGCGTGTCGGCGGCTGGCCTAGGTGGGCTAGATGATAGTTCGTAAAGAAGTGCGTGACATATCTCGTGGGCCCAGGTGAAGCGCAGCCGGTTATCCGCGACCTGTTCCTCTGAGAAGTTGCTGCGGATGAAAATTTTCAGCTTGTTCTCGACTATTGCTGTGACACCCTCTGGGACCATCCATCGAAGTTCCCAGTCGACGCCGATAATGCGGCAGACTTCTGCGAGGTCAATTGGAACCTTCAAACCTCCTTGCTTTTCTGCCAGCTTCGTTAGGCTGGCGTCGATGGAGTTTCGAAGATCATCGATGTTTGCTTTGCGCCGGGCCACTTACCCGAAGTGCTTCCGTTCCAAGTCTTCCAAGAAGCTCATGAGCTTTGGATCGCTTTCATTCTTCGGGCCTTTGGCCGGGCGCTCGTTGCCCACCGGTGTACCTTGGATGCTCGTCTCGAGTTCTGTGATGAATGCGTCAACGGCGGGTGCTTCTTGATCGGCGATTCGCTGGTCGAACCACTGCTCGAGCACAGAAGTGTCCCCTGTTCCGTTGCTTGTTTTCAAATAACTTCGGCAGATTACGAGGAACTTATTCTTGGATTCTGCTCCTGAGGGAATGAGAATCGTCTGTTCGGGCGGGTAGGCTTTGGCGGGGGCCGGTTTTGCCGGTGGCGTCTCCTTGTGGTTTGAGCCGGGTGCGGCGCCTTTCTTCTTAGGTGTCTGCCCGATGTCTGACAAAATATGTCGAGGCGCAGATCCGGTGCGCTCTTTGAGTAGCGTTTCTCTGTTGCGAACAACGCGTTCGGCTATCTCGCGAACTGCGCAAGTGATCCAAAGGGCGGCGAGGGATCCGGGGACGTAGTTGGCCTCGGCGATACCCTGGACCCGATTCTCTTTCTGGAGCTTGTCCACAGCTTGGAAATGCTCAATGCTTGTCGGCTTGTACACGGCAATGGTTCGGCCGCCGTATTGGTTTACGATGCTAAAGGCTGGCACGTCGCTCGGTCCGTCCGCAATGTAGATCATATTTTGGAATGGGACGCGGCGATCTTCAGGAGCAAGAGTTGCGTTTACTTCTATCTCTTTGTGCTTGTTCGAGCCTTTATTTATCTCGAAGAGCGCTCGGGTTTTAGTCGTATTGTCGATAGAATACGCAATACCGCATATAACGCCATCGTTAGATTCGTTGTCTGTTGTTGCCAGATACCCGGGCTGCGGGACACTGTCGGTGAATTCGCAAGCCCAGATGTCGTCGAGGTAGGCGGCGATTGGGCTCCCCTCAATCATCGCGCGCAACCCCGTGCTAGCTACATAGTGCTCTACCTGTATTCCGTGCTTTACGAATCGCTCCTCATCAGCGATTTCCTTTACCGCCCTCAAGAAATCTGGAAGCCCTTCGTACAGCGGGACCTCGGACCCAAGCTCACGCAGGATCTCATTAGTTAATCCCTTGAAGCGCCCGGACTTCACATAGGTAAGAATGTGATCCAGATAGAGAGTATCCGAAGCGTTCTTGATTCCTCTTTCGCGGTAGTAGTCGCCTAATTTGTTGGACTCATTCCAAAACGTCTTTTCGTCAACATCGTATTTCCTGAACAACGGCGCTTGCATGTACACGGGACTGAGCGTTTTATCAAAGTCCCAGATAACGGCGATGATATTTTGCGTGAAAAGACTTTGCATTTTGTCGCTACCAGTCAAGCAGCTCGATCAAGCTCTGGTTTATGAGGTTATCCCGCCCAATAAGCTTCTTCTTGCAATCCTAGTCAGAGAATAGCATCTCGCGCAGGTGATCTCCCTCACTGATGATATCGGTTATTGCTCTGATGCCCGGTGAAATTTTAATGCCTTGGCGCGCGATGTTAGGGTAGTCTGAGGATAGTTGCGCCGCTGGAGTAGCCCCTCCAAGGCCAGTTAGTGAATATTTGGTCACACGGACCTCTTTGTGGCCCGTTTCTCTATCGCTTTTTTCATACCCCCGATGTCCGATTCTAGTCGTCGATGCTAATATCCGATTAGGCCTCTAGGAGGTCGCGTCGCCGCCTTGGGCGTTCCCCAGTGCCGCAAGGCATTTGGGTCCGGATGCGCCGGGGACACCCGATGCACGCAAGGTGAAATCTACTTTTCTGCTCGAGGCGGCGCATCTTATTGTGAATCGGAGTAAGCTTCAGGCGTGAAGAATTTTGTGCTTTGCGAAGCGGTCTTTGCCGAGGCGGCGAAGCTAGTTCATCGACACCAGAAGTACGCCTCTGACCTCGCCAGCAGGCTAAAAAGAGTGGAGCGAAGGTCCGGTCATCCACAAACAAAGGATGTAAAGTGTCCCCAATATTGGTCCGCAGACGACGGATTCAACCCGTATCACGTTCGAGCCAGCGCAAAAGGGATCTCTTATGCAATAGCGAAGGCGTTGGATGCGGGACAGTACAAACCGCGGCCTGCGGTCGAGTACATGGTGCCCAAAGCAAGCGGCGGCGAACGGGCACTGTCCGTCTTTCAAGTGGCCGATAACGCTGTTTCGCGCCTTACGTATGAGCGACTTTTGGATAAGAATTCTCGACACCTGAGCGCACACGCGTACGCGTATCGCAAGGATCTCACCATTCATGATGCGGTTCTTCATATTGCAGCGGATCTTCACAATAAGAGCCGCGTTTTTATCGCCGAATTCGACTTTTCCAAATTCTTTGATTCGATTTCGCACGACCGTATTGAACGGGTACTCCGCGATCGCCGTTTCTTCATCACTACCAGAGAATTGAGCGTAATCCGCGCATTTTTGAGCGCTTCCACACACCCATTAGGAGAGTACGATCCGAAGTTGGGAACGCCTCGCGGCAAGGGCATACCCCAGGGAACTTCAATTTCGCTTTTCCTGGCTAACGTGGCGGCGTACCCTCTGGACCGGAAGTTGGAAGATCTCGGTGTGGGATTCGCTCGATATGCTGATGACACTCTGATTTGGGCGGAGGATTACTCAAAGATCTGCGAAGCGGTTGGTGCTCTCGAGGAGATCGGATTTGAGATGGGCGTCGACTTGAACTTCAATAAGTCAGAGGGCATCAGCATATTGTGCCCTGATTCGGTTCCTGCGGAATTCAAACATAAGCCATCGGTATCTTTCATTGGATACGAGATTAGCGCAGACGTTCTCAGTATTCGGCGAACTACGCTGGATCGGATAAGGGGAAACTTGTCATACCTGATTTATTCGAATTTGCTGCAGTCCCCGAAGAAGAATCAGTTTGTGTTCAGCCGCGTGAGTGGTTCATTCGACCTAGACTACGTTGTGATGCTTTACCAAATCCGACGCTATCTCTACGGCGAACTCAGCGAAAGCCAGCTGCGACGATTCATGGCCCGCCAAACGCCGCTCATGAAGTACCACGGCCTCATGAGTTTCTACCCACTCGTCAACGACGAGAACCTCTTGAAGGAAATCGACGGTTGGTTGTTGGGGTCGGTCCACCGCGCGCTCCGGTTACGTGGTCGGTTATATGGGGAAGCAGGAGTGAAGACACTTCCCCAGCCGCATGGAATGAGTGCTCGCCAACTCCTGACGCTTCGGCATAAAACGGCGGGCGGACCCCTTCGGGATCTCCGGTTCCCCAGTATTGCAAGGGTTGCTCGGCTCATGAGACGCGCCGCAACCACATATGGTGCCAGCACGATTGCAAATCCGCAATCCGCAAACTACTACTCACCGTAAACGGAGTAATCGAATCCGTTGGTGATACTTGCTGACCCACATTCGCAGGCTGACGGCTTGTAATGGATGCCAAGGGTGTCCCAAATCTCGCCCCTCGATCGGATGAGCCGCTAAGCACTGATTCCGCACAAGACATCTTTCGACATCCTCCGCGCGAATGACTGGCAAACGTAGGTGCGAATCGGTGCAAAAGACAGCAGCTTAGCCGAGAGTCGCAATCTTCGTTTAAAGGCGAACTCCCGAGATGCCCGCGTTAGGGGACATTGTGCCGCGACTTGGATGATTAACGCGCAATCACCAATTTGAATTGTGATGTGGTCCGAAAGTCCGATTGTGGAAAGCGGCGGACCGCGCTCTGGGCGATCACGCGTCACTCGTACGATGCTGGCATCAAATAAAGGTGGCCGAATCTGAATCTGGGAAATCGGCCGCTCGTGCATGCGTTCACTGAGACCTAGGCGATGTTCTTTCGGGCCACCGAATCACTGTCCGGGAAGAGCGAACGACGGGGTATTCTTGTCGTATGAATTTCATCGAAACAGCTATTTGGCGAACGGTTAAACGTTTTCCGACTGATAAGTCGGCTTGTGTCCTGCGATCCATTGCCGTCGTAGGCTAGATAGCCGTTTTGAAGTACTTATCGCTCCCCACCAACGAAGGCCAACCTGATTGCACGTCGAACTCTTGCGGTTGTTTTAATCGGCGTTGACAATGAAGTCACCAACGGAGCCGAGAATGGCGGTGCTGAAGAAGCTTCCCGCAAGGTAAAGTACCGGCGGGTGAAGCTGGCCAGTGATGTCGAAACAGGGCGCTCACAGCGGAGGGAAACGGGCCGATCAGTCACTTTGGCGGGGGCGGTGGTGGTGGTGCGGGTGGAATCGTCATCAGTCGAGCGTCCGGTGGGAAGCTTGGAATCGCTGGCTTTCCTTGTCCTGACGCCCGGGGCGTACGCTCAAACGTGATCGTTGCTTTGTCACCGGGCGGCCACGGCTGTCCGCTGGCTTTTACGTTCGTTTCCATCATTTGAGACACCTTCCCCTGCAACGCATCCGCTTCATCCCTAGCTCTAAGAGCCTCCTCACGGGTGTCAGCGATGTAGGCTTCGTCGCGCCTGACGAACATCAAGTACGTCATCGCGTCTCTGTTGTTCGGATCGATTTCGAGGGATCGCAGGAAGTTCCGTGCGCTCTCTTCGAATAATGGACCAACTTGGGCGCGAAGAGATCGGCGGCGATTCTCTTCAGTGAGTGGACGGGGAAAACCCGTACCCGAGCGAATCATGGGAAACGCCTTTTCGTAGTCGATGACACCCAACATATAGTTCGCAAATCCGTGTTGCGGATTCGTTTGCGCGATATGCGCATACCACTGCCGTGCCTCATCCCGCCGCGCTGGCGCCTGATTAGTTGGATCCATCCATCTAAAATAAAGCGCGGCGAGGTACTCCATCGCTGGCGCAGAATGCGGTTGGAGTTCAAGCGCCCGCTTTAGGTGCTTCTCCGCCTTTGCACCGTTCATCGAGTTCTGTTCAAGAACCCGGGCACGTTTCGTCGTGGCGTCTAGGGGTCTAAGCTTGGGCGGAGGTGGAGGCGGCGAACCCAGCTTCCAATTCTTCAGAGTGTCTCGGAACTCCTGCGGCAAGTCAGGTTGGATCGAGATTCCATTCTGAAACTCGAAGAACTTTATCACCCCCAAGCACAAATGCGCCTTCGCGGATCCGCGGTCAGCAGCGACGGCGCTCTCGAAGTCCTGATCGGCTTCTCCCAATTGCATGTTCGCAAATGCTTCCGCACCCTTTCCAAGCCATGTTTCAGCAGTCTCGCCGGAAGACATGCCCACGATTATAAGCGCGATTGCAACGGGCATCATATTGCCAATGAAAGCACAA
This sequence comes from Bryobacterales bacterium, assembly GCA_963764105.1. GTDB lineage: Bacteria > Acidobacteriota > Terriglobia > Bryobacterales > Bryobacteraceae > Bog-105. The sequence goes on along the minus strand of CAVXRP010000009.1, from coordinate 97,633 downwards.
TTCAGTCCCGAGCGGGCGACAGCGTATAAACGGTGTCGATGTGGCAAGTGATCGTGGACAGAACGTTATCTGAAAGCGACTTCCGCCGCTGGATCGCGGCTAGCGGCGCAGTGTCTAGTGACGGTTCCGAGTGGATGGTCCGCCACTCGGAGGAAGGTAGCCGTTCACGAAGATTAGTCCCGGTATGTCGGCTAGTGTCATGCGATTTTCCTAGTTGCCACTTGGGCGTATAACGCGCTAGTCGTTGAAGTGAACGCGCCGATTGTGCCCGGATGGTCGTTTTAATGCGGCCAAAGTTCTAATTGAGGGCTTGGCCGTGGACTGGGGAAAAGCGATATTCTTTTTTCGTTCGAAGCTAACTTGACTGGAGGGTGAAGGCTCAGGTTGGCAGAGCGAATCTTGGCAGACAACTCTGCGAACAAAGCCTTCACACCGACCTTGATTCTCTTTATCGCACTGCCTGAGGGAAAAGACAACCTTGAGCCGGGGTAATTCCGCTGGCTTTGTTGCCGCGCCAGTGTCCCGTTTGCGGCAGCGGTACGATCATCGGGCATGGCAGACGGCGTCGGCCAGCTCACGACGAACAGTGCCAAGCGCTTTGGGTGCGACGGGGATTGTGCACGTCGTGCGGCAAGACCTTCACGATTTTGCCTGCCTGGCTGGCGCCGTTTGCACCGTACACGCTGCGCTGCCGGAAGCAAGCGTGCGAACGAATCGCGGCCGGCGACTCACTGGAACAAGCAGCGCCGCATTGCCAAGATCCAGCGCGCTTACCTGATCCATCGACGGTGCGCCGCTGGGCACAACGGAGATTGCTCAGCCTATGGTGGTGGGTCAAGGCTGGTAGAAAGAACACGTCCTTTTTGCAATCGCCCACCATCCCCGCCTGGGATTTGAGCGCCCTTTGCCGTAATCTCCCGCTAGAGGCAAGAAGCCCATGAGACCGCGCGCGCTCGACGAGTTAAAGCAGCAGATTCCGCTGCTGGATTATTTACAGGCACAGGACTGGCGGCCAGCGCGGGCACTGCGCGGTGGCCGCTGGCTGGGATTGTGTCCGTTGCACACCGATCACAAGCCCAGCTTTCTGGTCGATCCCCACAAGAGCCTGTTCTACTGCTATGGCTGTGGCCGCGGCGGTGACGTGATTCGCTTCGTTGAGCTGTACCACCAGGTGAGATTTCCGCAAGCCTTGACCTTGTTGCGAGAGTGGTGCGGTGTAGCGCCGTTGCTCAACGCCGCCATCGAGTTTTATCGCTTTCAGTTGCACCGTCATCACGAACCGCTGGTCTACTTAGACCAACGGGGACTCCGTTCGCCGGAGGTGATCGAACACATGCGAATCGGCTACGCAGCCGGCAGTGGCCTGCGAGGTTGGCTTACTCAGTTGGGATATCCACTCTCGGTCTTATGCACTGCTGGCCTGATCACGAAGGCTGGCTACGACAGCTACATTCGACGCATCATCATCCCTCTCGAAAGCAATCTCTATGGCCGCAGCATTCGTAGTTCGGCGCCACCGCATCGCTTCTTACCGGGCTCGAAAGGCGGCCTGTATTTGTGGGAGCCAGTGCGTCGCAGTGCGGAAGTGATTCTAGTGGAAGGTCTGTTCGATTATGCAGCGGTGTGGCAGGCTGGCTTCCACAACGTCACCTGCTCGCTGGGAAACCATCTCAATGCCCACCAGTTCCAGCAACTCTGTGACGCTCCGCGCACTGTCTATTTAGCGTTCGATGCCGACACCAATGACAGTGGTCCGCGCGCGGCACAAGATCTTTCGCGCCGTCTCTGGGCACGAGGAATAGAGGCCCGTCGAGTAAAGCTGCCAGCGACACACGATCCCAATAGCTTCTTCTTGCAGGGTGGCACTCGAAGCCAGTTTCAAGCGCTGTTGGAGGCGGCTCAACCATGACTTTTCGTGTCCTTCGCGCACCCTCTTCTACACAGACCCGTTGCCCTTATCGCGTCGTCGAGAAGACAACAGGACATGAGATTGACTGGATCAATCGGTATCTCGATTACGAGACCCTTCGCCGCCTCGCTGATCACACCCTGCAAAGTTATGCCAACGAGCTGTTGTACTTTCTCCGTTGGTGGGAGAGTGTTCATCATAGCGACACAATCAGCCAAGATAAACTGACGGAATCGACGCTGCTCGATTACGTGCGCTTCCTCTCGGGCCAACAGCCTCCGTTGTCCGGCGCAACCATTAACACCCGCGTTGCGATTGTCGATAAAGCTCTACGCCATTTGTTCCCTGATGCTCCCCAACAGATTGCTCCGGGATTTCAAAGGACCTATTGGCAACGTGCACCCATGGGCATTGGCAAACCACGGCTTGCCCTGAGCCGGCTGCGAGTGAGGACCCCCAAACGAACTATTACGCCATTGTCAGTAGACGAGGTGGCACGATTCTGGTCCAGTTTTCGTACCTCACGGGATCTGGCTATCGTCGGCTTGATGCTGTTACAGGGGCTTCGATCCCAAGAGATTCTGGATCTGAATCAGGACGATCTGCTGTTGCCGGAAGCGCAGATTCGCGTGCGTGGTAAGGGTAATAAAATCCGCTTTCTTCCCTTGGCTCCGGAAGCGGCTCAGTTGCTCGATCATTATCTGCGCTTGGAACGGCCCGCCCGCTCGTCGACTGCCTTATTCGTTTCTCTCAAGGGCTCGGCTCGCGGCGCTCGCATGACTCATGCTGGTCTGCGCTCGCTTTTTCGCCATCATCGCCAGACGAGCGGCGTCAAAATCGCTAACCCCCACCGTTTTCGGCACACTTTCGCGTCGGATATGGTGCGCGCCGGCGTTAGCCTGCCGGCCCTCATGCAGTTAATGGGTCATGCCAACATTCAGACCACACTCGTCTATATGCAGGTCACTCCTCTCGAGGTCTATCAGCAATATGCACGAGCCGTTGCACAACACATCAGGCCAGCGCCGGTCACGCGACCATGAAGCTCTCTCGCCTCGCGTCCTTTGAGCATCCGTTGGCGCTCCAGTTCCAGCGGGCCTTTGAGTCCCTGACAGCTGCGCTCCTCTGGGATTCAGCCCGCCCCTATCGTGGCACTGTGCGCAACTTCCTCATCTTTCTCAGCGACAATCATCCTGCCGTTGATTCATTGGATCAGCTGCGCCGGGACCCTCATATCCTCGGCTGGTTTACCCATCTGCGCTCACAGACTCCCCCATTGGCGCCAGCCGTCTACATCAATCGCCTCATCCACCTCCGGCGTATCCTTGAGGAACTCGCCTGGACGGCTCAACTTCCCGAGTTGGCGCGTCTCATCCGTCGCGAAGACTTTCCGCGCCGTCCTCAGCGTTTGCCCCGCGCTTTGACGGCCCAGCAGGATCAACTCATCCAGCAGGAGTTGCTCCGCCGCAATGATCTGCCGGCAAATATCTTCTTGTTGCTCCGCCATACCGGCATGCGCATTGGTGAATGTGTCGATCTCTCCTATGATTGCCTCCGGAATGTCGGCCCCGAGCGCTGGGCCATTCACGTTCCTCTGGGCAAACTGAAGACGGAACGAATGGTGCCCGTAGACGCATTTGTATGTGAGCTCGTGCAGCGCCTGCGCTTTTTTCGTTCTTTCGATCCGCTACCTCCCGACGGCTGGCTGCTGGCACGCCCCGATGGCAAGCAAGCCTTGATCCGCCAGTTGCGTTACTGCCTTCATGAAGTGACCACTGCCGCTGGCATCACCGTCCGCATCGTTCCACACCAACTTCGGCACACTTACGCAAGCGAGATGATCCGCTCCAGCGTAACCTTGCCTGCGCTCATGAAGTTACTCGGCCATGCCGATCCAGAGATGACGATGCGGTACGTCGACGTCACGTCGAATGATCTGCAGCGTGAGTACCACCTGGCCCGTGCGAAACCTCGCCATCTCATCCCACAACCGAAAGCGCCGACAAGTTCGCCCCGCATCGGCTTGGACGGCGTCATTGACTCTTTGCTCTTCGCGCAACATGCCATTGAGATGTTCCGGCGATCCCTGCCTGATGGCCCTCCTCGACGCTGCCTTGATCGACTTTCAAATCGGCTCACCAAAATCCTTACCCAAACTCGTAAGCTCGGCTCCTCCGTATAACGGGCAGAGATTGGCCGTATAAGTCGGCCATCCGGAAGTTGGGCTTGAAATATGGCGGCACCGGGACTGGCCTGCGCTCCGTCTGTATCACGCGCGACTAATACAAAGCTCCGTTCGATTGGCACCGATGCGACCCTCTCATGCTAAAGATTACTCGCCCCTAACGCCGACGTGACGATCAATCTCGCTGAGCCACCAGGGCGGCCTTTCTCCTATGGGGAATATGATCAGGAAATGTCCCCGCCCTTGAATATGCCTGCAGACAAGGCCCGCACGCTGAGCCTACTCACTGATGATCTTCGCGTAGTGCCAAACGTGATCGCAATCGTCCTCGGTGGTTCGTACGCGAGCGGAATGGCTGGAGCCTCATCCGACCTCGATATTGGTTTGTACTATCGCGAGTCGCTGCCGTTTTCTACTCATAAAGTCCGATCCGTAGCCGAAAGGTATTCAATAAAAGGTATCGTACCTGTCGTGACTGGCTTGTATGAATGGGGAACGTGGGTAAACGGAGGCGCGTGGATACAAACGCCGTCGGGGAAAGTCGACTTCCTCTATAGAAACCTGCGGCAGGTCGAAACTGTCGTCGATGAAGGGCAAAAAGGCATTTGGCAACACGACTACGATCAGCAGCCGCCTTACGGCTTCCGCAGCGTCGTGTATTTCGGCGAGATCAAAATGTGTATCCCGCTGCACGACCCAGAGCATGAGATTGCGCGTCTAAAACAGCGTGTCGCTGAATATCCTGAGGCTCTGAAAAATCGCGTTGTCCAAGATTGCTTGTGGGGGGCTGAATTTAGTCTTCTGGTCTGTCGCGGCTTCGTGGACGCCGCCGATATTTATAACGCCGTTGGATGCATGACTCGCGCTGGGCAGTACATGATACACGCTCTTTTCGCACTGAACAAACGCTACTTCGTCAGCGACAAGAGCGCAAACCGGCTGATCGATAATTTCTCGCTTCGACCGTCCGATTTCACGTCCCGCCTAGCTGAAGTGCTGGCAAGTCCAGGCAATAATTCCGCCGGGCTAAAGACATCAGCCGAGTTGCTAAACGTATTGTGGTCAGAGATAGTTGAGTTGACTGACGGAACGTACAACCCCCGTTGGGGCTCGGCACGAGAAAAACTGGCTTAAGAACGAGAGGTCCCGGAAGACGAGTCGGGCTTAATCCTGCCATCTAGGCGGCGGACGGCAGAGATGCGGTTTCGCGAGATAGATCGCGCGTAACGACGCAGGCCTTACTAATCGCGCCCAGCGTGCACTTGACCCGCCGCTCACGCTTCGGCAACGGCTTCAAGGTTCAGAGATTTTGCAAAACCGGCACGCCTAACCTACACGGATCAACCGATTCGTGCTGATTGATGATCGGACGGACGATAGCGTCGCCCGGCCCGCACGATGTTGCCGTGCGCCAGTTTTCCCCATCACAAAAATTCAAAATATTTCCTCACATCCTTTTCAATAACTTACCCGGAAATTCTCCTTTCGCGCCACTCCCTCCCATTTCATCTTGGAGCCAGAAAGGTATTCTCATGAGCACCCATTTCAACTCCTGTTTGAACTCACTCAGTCACGGCGGCGCTGCCGCATCGCTCTTCATTCCCGGCGAAAACCCCGCTGCTTTCGAAGACCTCCTCCACCAGGCCTTCGCCGAACACCAACCCTCCTCAGACCAGCACTCCGCCTTCGTTTACGACTCAGTCCACGCCCGCTGGATGCTCGCTCGCCGCCAGCGCGCCACCGCCGCCTATGAACTGGAACTGCATAAACAAATGCCAGACCCTTCCCATTGGCCCAACGAAAGCCTCGCTCGCTTGAACCTCTTCGACCGCTACAAAACCCAAGCCGAACGCGCCCTCCGCCGCGCCTTCGTCAACCTCCAAGCCGTTCGCAAAGACATCTTTAACGAACACCTCTGGAGCCAAAAACTCGCCATCCAACAGGAACGCCTCGCCCTCGAACGCCGCAAATTCGAAGCCCGCTGCGCCGCCCAACAAAAACCGCCGCAAGAACCCGCCCAAGACCTGAAACAAGACCTGAAACAAGATCTCAAAGCGTACCAAGCCTCCTCCGCCCCTATCCAACTTGACCCCGCCCTCAACTGCCACGTCATCGCCCAGCGCGCCTTCATCCGCCTCGAAGACGGCGCCTCCATCATTGACCAGCTCATCCCCTCGAATGACCTCGTCCGCCAGCTCATTGAAAACCGCGCGCACCTCGAAAACGAACCCAAACTCCTCATTCGCTACTGCACTTTCCTCAAAGACAACCCCGCCGGCCTCTCGTTCCTGCGCCGTGAAATGTCGTTCGCCGAATTCTCTGTGCTCGCTCTCCAGGAAGACCGGGACATTTCCGCTCAACCCTCCGCCGAAGATCCCGAAACCATCCCCTCCGATCAAGAATGGCTCGCTGCCCAGCGCAGGAGCCCTCAATGATCGAAGACCCTCGCCCTCTTGTCTTTGCCCTCGCCAAACTCGGCCTGTCGCACAGCGCCATCGCCCATTCCTTCGGCCTCGCCACGTCCCTACTCCGTCTCTACTTCCGCCAGGAACTCATCCAAGCCGCCACCGAAGCCGAAATCGAAGCCCTCGCCGCCCTCCTCCCTGCGCGCAACACCACCGCCGCGCTCTTCCACCTGAAACACCGCCAACCGCCACCCCAAAAACCCAACAACCGCCCCAGCCCGCCCGAAGGCCTCTACGTAGTCAACAACGACGGAGAACCCAACGATGACTTCTAAACCCGCTCCGCAAAAAACGCCTTTCCTTCGCTTTTCTGAGCCGCGCCTCACGCGCGTAGGGCGGGCATTCATGCCTGCTGGCCGCCTTTCCAGGCGGCCCAGGCTAACAGGGAGGCCGTCCGGCACGGCGTTGGCGTCGAGGGGCGGACGCGCCAATTGGCATCGCGGTCCGCTTCACCTGTCTATATGTTTCTATTTGCCGCTATACTGTGGGCGGATTTCATCGAAATGGGGAATTGACATGCTCTGGAGCGATATCACTTACACCGTCCGCCTCATGCGCCGGGCGCCGCTCTTCACGGCCGCGGTTCTATTGACCGTCATGCTGGTCATGGCCGCCAACACCACCATCTTCAGCGTAGTGAACTCTGTGCTGTTGCGGCCGCTGCCGTTTCGAGAGCCCGACCGGCTGGTACAAGTCGCCGAAAAAAACGACACGCTAAAGCTGCCTACCTTCGCCTCGTCGGTCCTGAACTTTCTCGATTGGCGGGAGCAATCGCACAGCTTTGAAGATCTGGCGGCGGTTGGTTTTGCGAACTACACGCTGACGGGTTCGGGTGAACCGGAGCAGTTTTCCGGATATCGCATCAGCCCGGCACTGACGCGTGTGCTTGGCATTGCGCCGGTTGCCGGCAGAACCTTCACGAATGCGGAAGAGCGGCCGGGTAGCGCCCCAGTGTGCCTGGTCGGAGAGGGCTTGTGGAAGCGGCGCTTTGGCGGGAACCGAGCGATCATCGGCAGCACGATCCTGCTGAATGGCACGCCTACCACGGTGGTCGGCATTGCTCCGCCCGCTCTCAATCTGAGCGCGATCGGGGGAGCCGACATTTACACTCCGCTCACGATTGACCCGTCTAAAGAGAACCGACTCAGTCACTCGATCGTTACGATCGGCCGCCTTAAGAGTGGCGTTTCCCTCGAAAGGGCGCAAGCGGAAATGAACGGGGTCTCGACCCGCATGGGTCACCAGTATCCACAAATTCGTAATTGGGGCATTCACCTGGTGAGTCTGTTCGACACTTTTGTCAGCGCGGATCTGAAGACCGGGCTCTTGATGCTGATGTGGGCCGTTGTCTTTGTACTGCTGATTGCCTGCGCCAACATTGCCAACCTGCTGCTGGCGCGCGCCGCCGCACGGCAGAATGAAATGGCCATGCGCACGGCCATTGGGGCGAGCCGCAGCCAGCTGCTGCGTCAATTGCTGGTAGAAAGCGTCGTGCTCTCCTTATGCGGCGGTGGCGCCGGGATTTGTCTGGCGTTCTGGGCTGTGCGCGTCATCAACCACTCCTTGCCGCCGAACACGCTTCCCATCGCCGCAGTAGAAATCGATGCCCCGGTCTTGTGGTTTGCGCTCGCATTGACCACCATAACCGGCTTGCTTTTTGGAATCGTGCCGGCATCGCGCACGGCGAAGGTCGATCTCAACAGCGTCCTCAGGCAGGGTGGGCGGGGCTCGCTGGGCCGCCTGTCTGCCCGGCTCCGCAATGGTTTAGCCGGTGTCGAAATCGCGCTGGCGACGGTGCTGCTGATCGGCGCGGGTTTGTTTATTCGGAGCCTGGCAAATCTGGAACGAGTGCGCCTCGGCTTTGCGCCGGAACGGCTAATGACCTTCCAACTGGCGCCGCCGCCGGCACAATATCCGCTCACGAGCAAAGCGCCCATGTTCTATCGCACTTTGCTGGATGCGCTGCGCGCGATTCCGGGGGCACAGGGCGCGGCGGTCTCTTCGGGCATTCCCTTCGGAAACGGTACCTACAGCAGGCACCCGATGATTACTACCGATCGCTCCATCCTACCGGCAGACGCGGCGGTACCCATCGACTGGCGGATCGTGAGCCCCGGTTATTTCAAAACCATGGGCATCCCTTTGGTCGCAGGGCGCGACTTCACAGGTGCCGATGGCCCCGCTCCGGCTTTGCCGGTGACAATTGTCAGCCAGGCCACGGCCAAGAAATTCTGGGGTGACGAGAATCCGCTGGGGCATACGCTGCGCCGCTCGGGGGACCCGCGGATTGCCTTCACTATCGTCGGTGTGGTCGGAGACATTCGCAGTACAGCTCTGACACAGGAATCTCCGGCTCTGTATTATCCCTCCGCCAGCCGCGTCTGGTCCGTAATGGATATCGTGGTGCGCAGCAATGGCGTGCCGCAAGGATTGATGGCGCCGATCCGTCAGAAGGTCCACGAACTCGACCCCGAGCTGGCACTTGCCAACGTGCGAACGATGGATGAGTGGCTGTCCGCCAGCGCCGCGCAACCGCGACTCAGTACAGTGCTGCTCGGCGTCTTTGGATTCGTGGCTTTGTTGATTGCCTCCATCGGTATTTACGGCGTGCTGGCGTACTCCGTGAGCCAGCGCACGGCGGAAATTGGGGTGCGCATGGCGCTGGGCGCTACGCCTAAAGGCGTGCTGCAGCTGATTGCCGGCGAAGGAATGAAGGTAGCGGCCATTGGAATTGGCAGTGGAGTGGTGGCTAGCCTCGAATTGGGCAAAACTGTGTCGAGCCTCGTCTTCGGCGTGCCGGTGCGCGATCCACTGACATTTGCGTGCGTCTCCCTAGTGCTTGCGATTGTCGCGCTGGCGGCCTGTGCCATTCCTGCGCTGCGGGCGTCACGAGTCGATCCCTTCAGCGCGCTGCGCTAGCGGTCTTCAAACTCCCTCCGCCCTCCGTCCAAAGATGCATTGCGATAGGATTTTTATGCCATCCCTAGCACAAAAACTAAACAAACATGACTTCACCACTAAATCGTTATAGCCGTGTCATCACCGAGCCCAAGTCGCAAGGCGCATCGCAGGCCATGCTCTATGCCACCGGCCTCCGTGAAGAAGACATGCAGAAACCGCAAGTGGGTATCTGCAGCATGTGGTTCGAAGGAAACCCCTGCAACATGCACTTACTCGATCTCGCGGAGAAAGCCAAGGAAGGCGTCGAGGCCGCCGGCTTGGTCGGCATGCGCTTCAACACTATCGGCGTCAGCGATGGCATCTCTATGGGAACCGATGGCATGAGCTTCTCGCTGCAGTCGCGCGATCTCATCGCCGATTCCATCGAAACAGTGATGTCGGCGCAATGGTACGACGCCAACATCTCCATTCCGGGCTGCGATAAGAACATGCCGGGGTGCCTGATCGCCATCGGCCGGCTAAATCGCCCAGCTTTGATGATCTATGGCGGCACCATTCGCGCCGGGCACGCGGATTCGCAAAAGCTCGACATCGTCTCAGCCTTTCAGAGCTATGGCGAATTTCTGAGCCATAAGATCGACGAACCGCAACGCCAACAGATCGTGCGGCACGCCTGCCCCGGAGCGGGAGCGTGCGGCGGCATGTACACGGCCAACACTATGGCCTCGGCCATTGAGGCGCTCGGCATGTCGCTGCCGTATAGTTCATCCACTCCCGCGGAAGATCCGCGCAAACACCAGGAATGCGTCCGCGCCGGCGCCGCCATTCGTACGCTGCTGGAACTGGATTTGAAGCCGCGCGCCATTATGACCCGCGCCGCCTTTGAGAATGCTTTCACCGTTGTCTGTGCGCTCGGTGGTTCAACCAACGCGGTGCTCCATCTCATCGCCATGGCGCGCTCAGTGGGTATCTCGCTCGCCATGGACGATTTTCAAACGATCAGTAACCGCACTCCGCTATTGGCCGATTTCAAACCCAGCGGCCAGTACGTGATGGAAGATCTGCAAGGCGTGGGAGGCGTGCCGGCTGTTTGCAAATTGCTGCTCGAACACAACATGCTGAATGGCGATTGCCTTACCGTAACCGGCAGGACTCTCCGTGAGAACTTGCAAGATCTCCCAGGTTTGAGCCCGAATCAGCAGATTGTCAGGCCGCTGTCCAATCCGCTGAAGGCGAGTTCGCATTTGCAGATTTTGAAAGGCAACCTCGCGCCCGAAGGCGCCGTCGCAAAAATTACCGGCAAAGAGGGGCTGCGTTTTTCGGGTCCGGCGAAAGTTTTCGATTCCGAAGAAGACATGCTGCACGCGCTCGAACGCAAAGAGATTGTCAAAGGCGATGTGGTGGTGATCCGCTATGAAGGGCCAAAGGGTGGTCCGGGCATGCCTGAGATGCTCACGCCCACTTCGGCCATCATGGGTTCCGGCCTGGGTAAAGACGTGGCGCTGATTACCGATGGCCGCTTCTCCGGCGGTTCGCACGGCTTCATAGTGGGCCATATCACGCCCGAGGCGCAGGAGGGCGGGCCCATCGCCCTTGTCCGCACGGGAGAGATCATCACCATCGACGCGCAACGCAATGAAATTTCGGTGGCTGTGGCGGAGGATGAATTGGCACGGCGGCGCGCGGCGTGGCGGATGCCGCCCTACAAAGCGGAAAGGGGAACGTTGGCGAAATATATACGGCTGGTAAAGAACGCCAGCGCCGGCTGCGTCACGGATGAGGCCTGAAGATAGCTCTATCGGTTCAGGATAGAGCGTTGTGGGCTAGGTTTGGTTTATGGTACTACGTCTTTGCTCGAAATCTGCTAAACTAAATGTGTCTTTGCGTGTACCCGTATTAACCACCGAGTGCCTTCTGGCTGCTATTCCTTCCTTCTTGTTTAAGTTGGTTTCAGAGCTGTCTGGCAAAGATAATTTGCAAATTAAAGGATTAAGACTGTGACCAACATATTTGTCGGAAACCTCAGTTATCAAACAACGCAGGATGACCTGCATGCCGCTTTCGCCGCCTACGGCGGCGTCGAGCGAGTTAACATCGTAACGGACCGTGATACAGGGCAGCCGCGTGGCTTTGCCTTCGTGGAAATGTCGGATTCGCAAGCCGCCCAGCAAGCGATCACGCATTTGAACGGCGCCGAGTTGAACGGACGCGCACTGAACGTGAACGAAGCAAGACCGAAGCCAGCTGGTGGCGGCGGCGGTGGGTTTGGCGGACGCCGGAACGATTCCGGTGGTGGCGGCGGCAACCGCGGGCGGGGCCAGCGCTGGTAAATCAGCCCATCCGGCGGCGCAAGCCGTACAAGACGTAATAGTGGACCGCTCGCCTGGATGCCAAAAATCCAGGGGAGCGGTTTTTCATTTCTAAAGGAGAAAGCATATGCCGGGTCGTGGACCACAGACTTTCAAGAAGCGACAAAAAGAGCAGCAGCGCAAAGAGCGCCAGGAAGAAAAAATGGCGAAGCGGCTAGCGCGGAAAAATGAGCCGCCGGCGGCTGATACTGATGGCGAAATTGTGACGGAGACAGAGGGCGAGTCCCACACCGGAAGTGACACAGAACACCCCGCGGGAGAAGGACTACGCAGCGTAGGCATTTGACAATCGGATTACGTTCGTTTATTGTTGAAATGCTCGAACATTCCTTCTGGTCATTTGGATTCGCTTGTTACGGCGTGCCTTTCATGGTAGGCGGTTCTCGATTTCCTCAATTGGCTTTGTTGGGTCTTGAGGTAGCAGCAGAAAGAGAGAACAGATTATGAAAGAAACTGGAACAGTGAAGTGGTTTAACGCTTCGAAGGGCTTTGGCTTTATCGCGCGCGAGAATGGCGAGGATGTCTTTGTACACTTCTCAGCCATTGAATCGTCGGGCTATCGTAGCCTGGATGAAGGGGCGAAAGTTTCCTTTGTTGTGAAGAACGGCCCCAAAGGCCTGCAGGCGGAACAAGTCTCTCTGGCGTAAGCCGAAAATAGAGCAGTGTTCTTTTTGATCGCAAGACGCACATGGGAAGGGCTAAGGCCGGTTCCCATGTGCTCTGCTGTTTCCTGGCTTATCTTGCCCTTGTTGGCCACCGCTGCGCCGACTTTTACGCGAGACGTTTTGCCTGTCTTGCAACAAGAATGCCAGAGTTGTCACCGGCCTGGTGAAGCTGCGCCGTTCTCAATGCTGACGTATGAGCAGACGCGGCCTTGGGCGGCTGCGATCAAAGAAGCGGTGAAGACCAGAAAGATGCCGCCTTGGTTTGCCGATCCGCGTTACGGCAAATTTACCAACGGCCAAACACTCACCCAGTCGGAAATCAACACTATTGTGGCGTGGGCCGACGCCGGCGCGCCCAAAGGCGAAGACAACGATGCGCCTCCGCCGTTAAAGTTTGTAGAGGGTTGGCAGATCGGCAAGCCGGATTTGATCTTCAAGCTGCCGAAGCCTTATGCGGTGCCTGGGTCTGGCGTGGTTGATTATCAGCACATTATTGTCCCCACCGGATTCACGGAAGACCGCTGGGTGCAAGCGGCCGAGGTGCGGCCCACCGAGCGCGCCGTGGTGCATCACATTATTGCTTTTGTGCGCGAACCGAAGTCGAATTGGTTTCGAGACATGAAGCCGGGCGAGTTTTTCATCGCGCCGCAAGTGAAGACGAAAGAAGAGCCGGACACCAGCGCGCTGCCCAGTGATTTTCTGGTCGGCTACGCTCCCGGGCAGCCTGCCGAGATTTTGAAACCTGGGCAAGGAAAGCTCATCAAAGCTGGATCGGACATCGTTTTTCAGGTTCACTACACCCCTAATGGCAAGCCGCTGATGGACGAAACGCAGCTCGGGCTGGTTTTCACCAAAGAGCCGCCCAAAGAACGCGTGCTCACGCTATCGGCCACGAACGGAACGTTCAAAATTCCACCGGGCGATGCGAATTATGCGGTGGATGCCAGCTTTGAAGTGGGTAGCGACGTGAAGCTCTCCGGGTTGCATCCGCACATGCATGGACGCGGCAAAGACTTTGAATACCGGGTGGTCTACCCCACCGGCGAAAGTCAAATTCTGTTGAGCGTGCCGCGCTATAACTGGCACTGGCAAAACTGGTACACGCTTGCGGAGCCAGTTCTTCTGCCGAAGGGAACGAAGATTGAGTGCCGCGCGCATTTCGATAATTCGGCGAACAATCCGGACAATGCCGATCCCACGAAGGAGGTCTTGTGGGGCGAGCAAAGTTGGGACGAGATGATGGTCGGTTTTTTCAATCTGGTGTTCGACGCCCACATGCCGGTACAGAATTTATTCGCGAACCAAAAGGGCAAGGCGGCGATTGCGAGCCGCTAGTCTCTGGCTGATCATTCTTTTGGTCTGCGCCGCGTGGGGACAAGCCCCTTCTACTCCGCATAAGAAACTTTTGGCCATCGGCGAGGAGAAGGGTTACCGGCACGAAGCGGTATCGCACGCGTTGGCGACCATCGAGCGTTTGGGGCGCGCAACCGGCCTCTGGGACACCGTCATCCGTACCGATACTGAAGCGCTGACTAAAAAGAAGCTTGAATACAATGCCAAGAACTTGAACGATTTCGATGCCGTGCTCTTCTATACAGGCGGCACGCTCGAGATGGACGATCAACAGAAAGCCGACTTTCTCCAGTTCATTCATGACGACGGCAAGGGTTTCATCGGAGTGCACAGCGCGGCGATCACTTTCACGCAATGGCCGCAATACGGCGAGATGATCGGCGGCTATTACGATGAGCATCCCTGGGGCACATTTAACGCGCCGATCATCGTCGAAGACCCGGCCTTCCCTGGAATGGCGCAGTGGCCCCACGCTTTTTCGATCCGCGACGAAATTTATCAGATCAAGAACTTCTCTCGAGGCGATCGCCGTGTGCTCATGCGCCTGGATGCGAGCAAGCTCGATTTGAACAATCCGCGCGTGCATCGCACCGATAAAGACTTCGCGGTGGCCTGGGCCAAGATGTACGGCAAAGGGCGGGTCTATTACTCGACGCTCGGGCACGTTGAGGAGAATTGGGACAACCCGCAATTTCAGAAAATGTACACTGAGGCGATTAAATGGGCGCTCGGGTTGGTAGATGCGAACATAACGCCGCAGTCGGCGCCAAAATGAACCGGCGACACTTTCACCAGTTGTTGAGTGGCGCGATGGCCGGAAGCTGGCTGCCTTCTACGCATCTCAATATAGGCGTCGGAACGTTTTCATACCACAATCTGTCGATGGATGACATGATTGCGCAACTGAGCGAGCTGCGCATCAAGGAAATTGAGATGTCGCGCGGAGAGTTCATGTTGATGAAGCCTCCCACGAGTGAGATGTGCCAAGCGGCCCGAGCGAAGTTCGACCGAGCCGGCATCCGCTGCGTTTCTTACTATACGGCAACGATCAAAGACGAACGCGATTTGGACTATGCGCTACGTTTCGCGGAAATTTTCGGCGCGCGCAATGTTTCCGGCGATGCAACCGGTTCGATGCTACATAAGATCGACGATCGGTTTACCAGGGAAGGCTTGACATTTGGCATTCACAATCATTGGTTCAAGCAGAAGTTTGCCTATGAAAGTGCTGAGGATGTGTTGAACGGCTTGGTTGGATTATCAAAGACCGTTGGGGCGACGTTGGACGTGGGGCAAATGGCGGCTTGCGGTCATGATCCGGTCGACGCCATTCGCAAGCTGGCGTCGCGTTTGCTGGTGGTGCATCTCAAAGACGTAGCGGCGGCTGGCGCGGAGCACAATGTGCTGCTAGGCAGCGGTATCGCGAATATTCCGGCCGTCATGCGAGAGCTGAAAAGGATTGATTTCCACGGCTTAGTTGCCATTGAGTATGAAAAGGACGGCGACGCTACCGAGGACATGAAAGCGCTGGTCCGTTATGCGCGGAGGTTGAGTTGACGATGTTCGCCGATCTGGCACTGGCACGGCGTTTGGAGCGCGCGGAAGGCCATGCCTGCGTGCAGTTCGCCGAAGCACGGCGCAAGGTGTTTCCAGAGAGCGGGTCCGAGTGGATGGAATGCGCCGGCGCCTACGTAGTCTTCGACGGAATTGGCGCGCCGACCACGCAGAGTTTCGGGCTGGGGATCTTTGAGGAAGCGAGCGCGGCATCGCTTGACGTGATGGAGCGCTTCTTTATAGATCGGGGCGCGGATGTGATGCATGAAGTGAGTCCGCTGGCGGGTGTGGCGACGCTGGACTTGCTTTGTGCGCGCGGCTACCGGCCGATTGAGATCAGCAGCGTCTTATACCGTGAAGTTGAGAGACCTGCGTTTGAACCCGACGCGAAGGTGAGTGTGCGCGTCACGGGTCCGGAAGAAGCGCAACTCTGGACCGACATCAGCGCCAGGGGTTGGACGCACGAACATCCGGAGCTTGCGGACTTTCTTCGGCAAATGGGCGCCATCTGTTTGGCGCGCGACGAAAGCCCCTGCTTCCTGGCGGCGTTCGAAGGCGAACCCGGTGCCGCCGGCGTGTTGTCGATCCACAAAGGCGTCGCACTTTTCGGCGGTGCCAGCACCATTCCAGAGCTGCGCCGTCGTGGGCTGCAAGCGGCTCTTCTTGAAGAGCGCATGCGCTACGCATTCGAGCATGGCTGCGATTTGGCCATGATGGTAGCGGAGGCGGGCAGCAATTCGCAACGCAACGCGGAGCGGCAGGGGTTCAAAGTTGCGTATACGCGGACAAAGTGGCGGTTGGTTGGTAACGGGCATTTGAAAACGTAGAAATTTGAGGTGCGGCCGCCACAGCAACCATCTGCGCCGCAGAAGCCATCATCCGTCCGATCAGCTGCACCTGCCGTTGGGTGCGGGCAGCTCTTCACTTAAACTCCACGCCGTGTGTACCGGTTTGCCGACGAGATTAGTAAAGCCCGTTACACATGATCTATCCGGAGCCGATCCGCAGATCTACGGTTTGCGCGTCACGCGGCAAAGTGACTTTAAAAAGGGATCGCGGGTACAAACCGACTTTTTCTATTCAATTACGAGTTCACCAGCAATCACCGGGTACCCATCAGTCTGCTAGCTAGTATGCCAATGCAACACACTAGGGCGATTTTAGCCCAATTCGCTGGATGAGATTTTCGAAGCGAGGGTCAGCGCGAATGGGATCAAAAAACGGGTGAACTCTCACGAATTGCAGAATGTTGGATTGCTCCGCATAGGCTCGGTCCAACCATAAGAACACCTCGTGGTAATCGCGAAGAGCCAAATAAGGATTAATGAAAGCACCGGCCTGCACGTAGCCGTGCGCCTGGCGTTGCTTCAGTTCGTTAACTAAGCGAATCGCTTGATCCGTGTGCCCGGCATAGCCATACGCCGCCGCCAGCAATCCAACTGAGCCGGGGCCACGGTGCGAGAGCGAAACTGCCTCCTCAAGGTCGGTAATCGCTATCTCCGGCTTAGCTTTCCCAATCAATGAGAAGCCCAGATAAAAGCGTGTCTCAGCTGATTCGGGATGAAGCGAGAGCGAATGTTCGAGTACCGCTACGCTTTCGTCGAATTGCCGGGCCAGGAACAAAATCCAGCCGACCCCAACGCTGGATTTTGTTCCGAGAGGGTCCAGTTCCCCCGCAAACCTGGCCCGGTCAACCGCTTCTTCAATACGCCCATGGCACGCAAGCCAACCCGCCCAGGCGATTTGAGCAACCGCGTCGTTTGGCTTCAATTTCAACGCCAGCTTATATTCGTCCTCGGCGTTCTTCCACTGCCATTGTGTTTGATAGACGTCGGCCAGTAATGCATGGGCTTCGGCAAGATCGGGGTCCAATTCCGAAGCCCTCAGGGCTGCGCTGATGGCCTTTGGGCGCATTTCCGCAGGTGCTGCGCCCACCATGATCGTACCAAGATCGACGTAGGTGGAGGCGAGCCCAACGTAGGCAGGCGCAAATGTGGGGTCTTTATTGATCGCCGCCTCGAAATAGCTAACACTCTTCTCAAGGTCAGCCCGGCTGTTGGCGGTTCTGAATCGTCCTTTAAGATAGTTTTCGTAAACGTCCGGCGAGACGTGACGTGCCGCCGCCAGCATGGAGTGTTCTTGCCCGCTAATGGTGACCCGCACCCTTTCGGCGATGGACTGTGCAACCTCACTCTCTAAGGAAAGAATGTCCACCATTTGGCGATCATAGGCCTCTGACCAGAAGTGCTCGTCTGTGCCCCCGCGAATTAGCTGCGCACGCACTCGAATCCTGGTGCCGACCTGTACTATCGAACCCTCCACTAAGGCGTCAACCTGCAGCGCCTTTGCTATCTCGGGTGCAGACAATTTTGTTTCCTTAAAGCGCATCACAGTCGTTCGCGAAATCACGCGCAGGTTGTGAATTCCCGCAAGGCGTCCTATTAATTCCTCGGTCATTCCATCGGCAAGGTATTCCTGTCCTGCGTCGCCCGACATATTCTTCAAAGGTAGAACGGCGATGGACGTAATAGCACGCGGAACGGTCGTCTTGTTGCCACCTCGGATCAGTAGTACCAGAAGAATCGCAGCGCTCAGCGCAACGATCGCTCCGGCGAGCCACAGTCTTGAACGCGTCTGAGCCAACCAACGTTTGGAGATGGCGCCGACTTGGCCGCCAGCGCTAGAACCGCCCTCCTTCTGCTGTAAGGCGCCGCTTGACTCGACTACCGGTGCGACCGCCACGTGCGGGCGCGAGTCTAGCAGGGGCGCTACGAAGCGGTAACCAAGCTTCGGAATCGTCTCCACGTAGCGTGCCCTACTTGGGGTGTCGTCGAGTACCTCTCGGATCCGCGCGATGGCGTTGTTTAGTCCATGATCGAAATCGACGAACGTTTCCGCCTTCCAAAGTTTGGAATGAAGTTCCTCGCGCGTGACCACTTCGCCGGCGCGTTCAACCAGTACGGTCAACACTTGGAACGGTTGACCCGAAAGTCGCAACCGCAGGCCGTTCTTACGCAGTTGCCTGGATTCGAGATTCATCTCGAAGGAATCGAAACGGACCACCGAACCCCGCTCCGTCGCCATTGGAAAAGCGTAACACAACTTATTTCTTCGGAGATCGCCAATTATCGCCCATCTAATCAATGACTTAATCTCTGATTCGAATTTGAGGAACAACGGAGATGGCGAGGATTGTATGCGGCGAGTTAGTGGCGGAAAATCGCTTGTGAAACGGGGCGTTTCTCAGCGGGGCGCCGCACTGGCTCCCCCTGGCATTTCGTAAAAGGAGATTACTTATGAAAACCGCAGCCCACGACAAGACGAAGGGCACGTACAAGAATGGAGGTCTGTCATGAAAGGAATCAAGTGGACCGCGGCGACAGGGCCGCTTTCCTTGTTTAACAAGCGCAGCGTTTCAGCGACGGTAGTTCTCTGCTGCTTGCTTACAGTGGGCTTCGCTGCCCTGGGAAGTAGGGGAGCTGACTCGCATGGACCAGGACCACAAGGCCTAGTAGTGGGCACCTGGCGCTTGCAGTTGACGCCCGCCTACTGCCCCGGTGTCACCAGCGGGACGCTGGCGAAACCGTTCCAGGGTCTTGCTAGCTTCACGAGCGATGGCACTTTGACCAATACCTTTACCAACGCATTGTTTGGATACGCTACCCCTGGCCATGGCTATTGGTGGAATGCCGACGACGGCACCTACAAGGACGTTTTCGAACTCCTCCTCGTCGACCCTCCTGCTCCATATGTTTCGGGCACGCAGAAAGGTATAGCTACCATTACACCCGTCAATGAGAACTCCTTTACGGCTCAGGTTGTGTCAACATATTTCGACTCGTCGGGCACCTCTTACCTAACCAAGTGCAGCGACGTGGCCGCGACACGGCTGAATGACAGCCCAACTGAACCTTAGTTACCTCTTCTCCCTTTGCCGCGGAGCTCGGCACAACAGTTAATGCAAAAAAATGAACCTTTTGTGTATTTGGGGGGAGGACATGCGATTCGCACTAGGTATTTTTCTGCTGGTTGTTCGGAGCGGCCAGGCAGGCGAAACGTCGAAAGGCTGGAGTGACTGGTTTTCAGAAGGCCAGTCACTCAGCCACACTGGAAACTATTCCGCAGCAGCGCATGCCTTCCGGGAAGCGCTGGGCATCGCCACGCGCTCTGCTGCGATTGATAACCGGCAGTTGGTCATACTCCACGATGCTCTCGCCGGAGCCTACGCTGAAGGTGGGCAATTTGCCGAAGCGGAAGCCGAGTACCGGCGTTCGCTGGCGCTGGTAGAGAAGACTGAGGGCAAAGGTTCACTCAACTACGCCTTCCTTCTCGCCCAAATGGCCATTCTCCCGACGCAAGCCGGCGCTCGCGAGGAAGCAATCGCGCTGTTGCGCCAGACAATCGCGGTTAACGCGCGAATTGGCTCTGCTGAGAACATTGCCTTCGTCCGTGAATGCCTAGCTGAGGTTTTCAGGAAGCAATTCGAAAGTTGTATGGGCGACGATTAGTGGATGATCCCGGCGTACCCGAGGTTGGCGCGGCGAAGCCTGTTGAAAGAGCTAGTTGGTACGCGCCTGTGGCGGATGCTGGACAACTTCAGTTCAACGCCGGTCCATCGCTAACAGTTGGTTGTTCGTCAGTTTACCGAACCTAGCTCAGCTTTAATGGCATCCGCAATACGGGCGGTCCAGGTATTTACCTCTTCGTCGGTTTTGGCTTCGATCATGACGCGAGCGAGAGGTTCGGTGCCGGAGAAACGGACGACCACGCGCCCGCTGCCGGCGAAGGCGTCCTCCGCAGCCTGAATCTCGGCTTGCACTGACGGCAGTTCGCTGAGCGGGCGCTTGTTTCTGACGCGAATGTTCACAAGTTTTTGCGGGAAGGTTTTGATCTCATCGACCAGCGCATCCAGCGTGTTGCCGGAATTATGCACGATCTCAAGAACTCGTAAGGCGGTGAGAAGGCCGTCCCCCGTGGTGGCATGGCGCAGGAAGATCACATGCCCCGATTGTTCGCCGCCCAGCGTAGCGCCGCGTTTCAACATCTCTTCCAGCACGTATTTATCGCCCACGGGGGTTCGCAGCATGCGAATGCCGTGGGCAGCGAGAGCCTTTTCCAGACCCAGGTTGGACATGACGGTGGCCACCACGACATCGCTCGAAAGTTGACCGGCTCGCTTGAGATCCACGCCGGCCAGAAAGAGCACGGCATCACCATCGACAATTTTGCCCGCCCCGGAGACGAAGAGCGCGCGGTCGGCATCGCCGTCGAAGGCAATACCGAGATCGGCGTGGGTTTCAAGAACGCGCTGGCGGAGATTCTCCAGGTGAAGCGAACCGCTATCCAGGTTGATGTTGCGGCCGTTCGGCGCGTAGCCAATCCACTCCACATGCGGGCCGAGGCGCTTAAATAGGCGCGGAGCGACCTCGGTGGCGGAGCCGTTGGCGCAATCGACCACAATGTTTAGGGCGAAGCGCGTAGTGACCGTCGCGGCCAGATAATCGGTGTAGAGGTTATCAAGCGACGCGTCGATGGTTAGCTTCCTCGGTTCGGCAGCTTGACCGGAGGCGAGCCACTGATTCATGAGGGATTCGAAGTGGATTTCGACGTCATCGGGAAGCTTGTAGCCGGAGTGGCTGATCACCTTCAGGCCATTGTCCTGATAAGGATTGTGAGAGGCGGAGATCATGACGCCGGCGACGAACGGGCCAGTGCGCGTGAGATAGGCCACCCCGGGGGTTGTAATGATGCCTGCGAAGCGCGCGCCGATGCCGGCACGGGCCAAGCCGCCCGCCACCTGCTCAGCGAGCCAGGGGCCGCTCTCGCGCGTATCCATGCCAATGACGACTTCGGCGGTCCCGGCGGGCAGGTCTTCCGGGTGCGATTCGCAAGCCCAAGCGCCCAGCGCGACGCCGAGAGCGTGGGCGGTGCGCGCATCCATCGGCGGTTCGCCGGCGACGCCGCGAATACCGTCCGTTCCAAATAACAGTTTGGACAAAATAACTCCGTGATATGAATTTGTAGCGAACTCTAAGGACTATTGTGATACGAGGTGGAATTAGCGCCTCTAAATGCTTTGCCCACCATCCCTATCGGGAAAATCTAAGCATAGGATTAGAATCATAGTGGGTTAGTGAGGGCATGAACATTTCGGTCAAGAGCGAATACGCGCTCAAAGCGATATTCGACTTAACGGCGCAATCGTTGGCGATCCCGCAAGGATCGTCGATGCCGCCTGTGAAGATTGCCGATATCGCGAAGAGGCAGAAGATTCCGCAGAAATTCTTAGAGTTGATCTTGGCGGGTTTGAAGCAGAATGGGTTTGTGGATTCGCGGCGCGGGGCTGAAGGTGGTTATCTGCTCGCTAAGCAACCTGATGCCATTACCGTCGGCGAAGTGCTGCGAGCGGTGGAAAGCACGCGCAACGGCGGCAAACGGAGCAGGGAGGATCCATTTGGACCGATCTGGCAGAGAGTCGATGCGGCGGTTTCCAGTGTGTTGGACGAAACCAGCTTCGGCGAACTGGCGCGAAGCTGGCGGGCGAAACACGCAAAGTATATTCCCAACTGGGAAATTTAGGAGAGGTTTGTGATTTTTCAAGATAATTCGCTGAGCATTGGGCGCACGCCGCTGGTGAAATTGAACCGGGTGGTGGATGGCGCACACGCCACAGTGCTGGCCAAGATAGAAGGACGCAATCCGGCCTATTCCGTGAAGTGCCGGATTGGAGCGTCTATGGTCTGGGATGCCGAGGAGCGCGGGATTTTGCGGCCGGGCAAGGAGATCGTGGAGCCCACCAGCGGAAATACCGGCATCGCGCTGGCCTTTGTGGCGGCGGCGCGCGGCTACCCGGTTACTTTGACCATGCCTGAAACAATGTCCATGGAACGCCGCAAAGTGTTGAAAATTTTCGGCGCGAATTTAGTTCTAACAGAAGGCGCAAAGGGCATGAAGGGCGCCATCTCGAAAGCGGAAGAAATTCATGCCTCCGATCCGGATCATTATTTTCTGCCGCAGCAGTTTGACAATCCGGCGAACCCGCGCATCCATTTGGAAACGACGGGGCCGGAAATTTGGCAGGATACCGGTGGTGCGGTGGACGTGTTCGTAGCGGGTGTCGGTACCGGAGGCACCATTACCGGAGTTTCGCGCTATATCAAAGGCGTGAAAAAGCATCCGATGCTGTCGGTGGCCGTGGAGCCGGTGTCAAGCCCGGTCATCACCCAGACGCTCGAGCGGCAGGAGATCAAGCCCGGACCACACAAAATTCAGGGCATTGGCGCTGGCTTTGTGCCGAAGAATCTTGATTTATCGCAAGTGGACCGGGTGGAGCAGGTGACCAACGAAGAATCCATTGAAATGGCGCGGCGCATGGCGCGTGAAGAAGGCATTATTTGCGGGATTTCGTGCGGCGCGGCAACGGCGGCAGCGGTGCGGATCGCCAAAGAGCCGGCGATGGCAGGAAAAACAATTGTCGTAGTGTTGCCAGATGGCGGCGAGAGGTATCTAACATCGGCGTTGTTTGAAGGAATGTTTGATTGAGTCGGCTAGGAAATATACCGGATCAGTAACCCATAAGGCAGTTCGCGTCGTTTAGATGTTATCCCCGTAACAGGGCGGGCGCTCTTCCCCAAACCCGAAACCCCGAGCGCCCGCCACCCCCAATAAGTGGCGTAAGCACCGCTTTGAGATTCGCACACACGCGGGAATTTTATCGGCAACTCTGACAAGGGATCGGCTTTGACGGGTGGGTATTTCGAGGTGCGTCGGGGAACGTCCTCAATCCTGGATTGGCAAGCCGCCCGGGAATACGCGAAAACCGCCCACACAACAGCGAAAGGCAGATCGCCGTAAAGCCCCGGCGATCTTTATCTCTTACCCGAATGCGATAGTTCGCGCCAACTGGATTCGTTCAGCTCAACGTTAAACTTGGAAGCCGCGTGCTTGATGCGCTTCCAAGCTTCGTCTCGTTCGGCGTCGGTCACACCCTCCACTTGGTTGAAGCGCGCGATGGCGTTGCGCACATGCGCGGCATCGTGCAGCGGTTCTTTGCGTTGCTTGGGAAATGCGAATTCGCCCGCGCTGATGTTATCTCGCTTTTCTTCGTTAATCTTGCTCATTGGCTTACCTTTCTAATGGAACATTGCCACCGCTCAAGTTAGATCGCGATTCGCCGACCGGTGTTTCATCGATTCCGATCGCAAATCTGGATGTCCGACGCCATGTGATAAATTCCCAAACATGTTCATCTCCCGCCGGCAATGGCTGGCAAAGATTGCAGCCGTCGGAGTTGCCTCTCGTAGCATGACGGCCAATCCCCTAGGAAAGCCCATCGGGCTTCAGCTCTATACCGTGGACGCCGAGTTGCAGAAAGACTTTCCTGGCACCTTACGCCAGATCGCGAAAATCGGCATTAAAGAAGTGGAGATCGCCGACACCTACAGCAAAACGCCTGGCGACTGGAAAGCTGCCCTCAACGAAGCCGGACTGCATTGCCGCAGCGTCCATGTATACGATACGAATCAACCCCTCGAACAGATCATGACTTTCGCGTCTGAAATAGGCGCTAAATATGTTGTGACCTCGCTCAATGCACCGCCCGAAATCGTAAGGATGGCGGGTGGCAATCCCGATTGGTTTCACCTAATAAAAGCGGTGGAACGGATGACTCTTGACGATTGGAAGAAAAGCGTGGCCATCGCCAACCAACTCGCAGAGCAAGCGGCTAAGCACGGTCTTACGTACGCCTATCACAATCACAATGTCGAATTCAAGAAATTTGGCGACACCACCGTCTTCGAAATGCTTCTCTCTTCCACGAACCCGGCGACGGTCAAGTTCGAAATGGATTGCGGTTGGGTCTCAGCGGCCGGCTACAATCCCGCGACGTTTCTCGCAAAATATCCGGAGCGCATTCGCATGCTGCACATCAAGGCGTTCCAGCCGGCCCCGCCCAATTTCAATCTGGTGGGACCCAAGGAGCCCAAACCCGCCGAACTCGGACGCGGAAAACCAGACTACAAACCGATCTTTGCCGCGGCCGCGCAAGCGCGGGTAGAGCAATACTACATCGAGCAGGAGCCGCCATTTAAAGAAATGCCCGCGCTCGAAGCGGTTACCGTCGATTACGATTACTTGCACGCAATGTCAACCTAAAGGAAATCGCGCGACAGAATTGAGTCTGAGGTTAAACGCAATGACACAGTTTTCACGAAGAGGATTTTTGGCAGCCGGTCCACTAGCTGCAATGGCGGTAACCGGCGGCCGGTTGTCGGGTCGCGCGCCGTCCCACGCGGAGGTCTCCGCAGTTCCTCCGCTCGCCGAATTTGGCTACGCCGATGTGTCCCTGGCGAGCGAATTGCATGAAGCGCAATTGCGGGAGACCCATGCTGTGTTGATGGCGCTGAACGAGGACAGTCTGCTGAAACCCCTCCGCCAGCTGTCGGGAATGCCGGCGCCCGGCAAGGATCTCGGCGATTGGTACAGTTACGATCCGGCTTACGATTACCGTAAGAACTTCGATGTGGGCTTCGCTCCCGCCTGCCCGTTTGGCCAATGGGTATCGGCCTTGGCTCGTGCTTATGCCATCACCGGAGACGAGGCGACGCGCGCCAAAGTGATGCGGCTGAACCGGCTTTATGCGCAGACCATCACCGCGGATTTCTATGTGAAGAATCGCTTTCCGGCCTATTGCTACGACAAGCTGCTCTTAGGCTTGATCGATTCGCATACTTACGTGAAAGATCCGCTGGCCCTTTCGATTCTCGAGCAAACCACTAAGACGGCTCTGCCGCACCTGCCCGGGCACGCCGTCGAGCACGACGTGTCGTGGCGCCCCGATAAAGATAAGGATGACCAATCTTGGAACTGGGACGAATCGTATACCATGCCGGAAAATCTATTTTTGGCCTACCAGCGTGGCGCCGGTCAACGGTATTACGATTTGGGACTGCAATATTTGGATGACAAGACTTGGTTCGATCCGCTGTCCCGCAATGAGAACGTGTTCAACGGCCGGCATGCCTATAGCTACGTCAATTCGCTCAGCTCCGCCATGATGGCTTACTTAGTGGCGGGCAGCGAGAAACATTTGCGCGCCGCCCAAAATGCTTTTGTCATGTTACAGGAGCAGAGCTTCGCTACAGGCGGATGGGGGCCCGATGAGTTACTGCGCGCGCCGGGCAGTAGTGACGTGTACGCCAGCCTCACCAATACTCACCACAGTTTTGAGACGCCTTGCGGTTCCTATGCCCATTTCAAGCTGACTCGCTATCTGCTGCGTGTGACGCGCGAAGCGCGCTATGGTGACAGCATGGAGCGCGTCATGTACAACACTGTTCTCGGCGCGAAACCGCTGCTCGAAAACGGCGAAAATTTCTATTACGCCGATTACAACTTCAACGCGAAACGGGTGTACAAGAAAGCGCGCTGGGCCTGTTGTGCGGGTACCCTGCCGCAAGTGGCAACCGATTACCGGATCAACACATATTTGCGTGGCCCACAGGCGGTGTACGTCATTCTTTATATTCCTTCAACCCTTCGCTGGACGGAGAACGGCGCCACCCTTTCGCTGACGCAAGAGGGACAGTATCCGTTCGAAGATCACGTGGCGTTTACCGTGACCAGTTCAACGCCCACCGAGCTCACTCTGCACTTCCGCATTCCGGCGTGGGCTGAGGGAGCCTCGGTCGTCGTGAACGGGAAGCGGCAGACTGGGCTGGCGAAGCCGGGAGAGTTCGCGGCAATCCGGCGCGAATGGAAGACGGGCGACCGCGTGGAACTGGAGCTTCCGCTGAAGACGCGGTTGGAAACTATCGACGCCCGCCATGCCGATACCGTAGCGCTACTTCGCGGACCGCTCGTGCTGATGGCCGTAAAGCCGCAGCAGGACGCTCCCGTGCCCCGGTTCACGCGCGCACAACTCTTGGCCGCGAAGCGCACCGCGTCGGCCCAATGGCAAATCGATTCCTCGCAAGGAATCGTGAACATGCAGCCCTTTACCGCCTTGGGTGAGTTGCCCTACACGACCTATGTCAAAGTTGCGGGTTAACGCATCTTCGGCCGAGCAGTGTAGCGCCCGAAAGTCGCCGCCTTTAGGCGTGCTTTGAAAATCGCGGCAAGTTTTGTGAGCGACGCCTTGTTTGAACCTCTCCGGCCGGGGCCAGCGCTACCTGGCGCCTGCTCCTGGCGGCGGGTCTCTTGCTGGCTGCCGGAACACCGTTCCGCCGCCTCGAGTTACTGGCTCAGACCAAATTCTCAGCCGCACCGGATCTTCCGGCCCTTTTCACCACATCCCAGCCTTCCCACCCGCCATCTTCAATGCGAGATGAGCCCATGATGCTCGCGGAATCCTTGCGCCCCAGCCCTTTCCTAAATCGCTCGCGCGCTATCTTGTAGGAGGGGCGATTGTACAGCGTGTCCCAAACGCAAATTTTGTCCTTGGGATTCTCTTCATCAATCCGGACGGGGCGGGGCCATGCGCGGCCACGCGGCGTTCAGGCTTTACCAAGTTTTCAGGGTTTCCGGCGTAATCCGGCGCAAGCGCAAGTGATGGAATGAATAGTCCAGGAATGTCTCATCTCCCGTTTCGAAACTCTGTGCATCTCACGCAGGCCGAGGCGCATGACCTTATGCACCGCATGCTCTCGGGCGGCATGGATACAGCCGGCATTGCCGAAGTTCTGCACTATCTTCGCCGCAAAGGGGAAACTGTGGCCGAACTGGTGGGCTTCGCCTCCGCCATGCAGGAAATGGCCCATCCCATTGAACTGGCGCAGGAGGACGACCCCGTCATCGATACTTGCGGCACCGGTGGTGATGGCGCCAATACCTTTAATGTGTCCACTGCCACGGCCTTCGTAGTCGCTGGTGCAGGCCAGCGCGTCGCCAAGCATGGCAATCGGCGCATCTCGAGCCAATGCGGCAGTGCCGATGTCCTCGAAGCTCTCGGCGTGCCGGTCTCTTTGCCGGCCGAGCAGGTAGGCGAATGCATTCGCGAAACGGGCATCGGTTTTCTCTACGCCCCGCTGTTGCATCCGGCCGTCAAGCATGCGCAGGAAGCGCGCCTCATGCTCAAAGGCAGAACCGTCTTCAATTTGTTGGGTCCCCTCACCAATCCCGTGCGCGCGCGCCTCCAACTTCTCGGCGCATTTTCTATCCGTTCGGCTGAACTCATGGCGCAGGCTCTGTCGCGTTTGGGCATTGATCGCGCCTTCGTCGTGCATGGCGCCGATGGGCTTGACGAAATCACCACCACCGCTTCCACCACCGTTTTCCAAGTGGAAGAAGGCGGCGTCCAGAAAGGCCGCTGGCAACCGTCCGATTTCGGCTTGCCCGAAGCCTCGCTCGACGATTTGCAAGGGGGCGACACCGAAACCAATGCCCGCATCATCCGCGGGATCCTTGAAGGCGAGCCCGGCCCCAAGCGCGATTTAGTGGTGGCCAATGCCGCCGCCGCTTTGTTCGTCGCCCGCAAGGCCATCGATTTGAAATCCGCCGTCGCCATGGCGGGGGAATCCATCGATAGCGGCGCAGCGCGCCGCAAACTCGAAAAGCTCATCGAATTCTCCGTGCGCCTCCAGCACGAGGTCGCTTCTTGAAAGCCATCGAAATACAGGAATTTGGCATCGATAAATTGGCGCTCGTCGATCGCCCCAAGCCCGTTCCCGGACCAGGCCAAGCGTTGGTTCGTATGACCGCGGCCTCGCTGAATTATCGCGATTACATGATGGTCCTCGGTGCTTACAATCCCCGTTTGAAACGCCCTCTGATTCCGCTGTCCGACGGCGCCGGCATCGTAGAGGAAATAGGCGAAGGCGTAACCCGCGTAAAAAAGGGCGACCGCGTGGCTGCCTGCTTCTTTCAGAAGTGGATCGAAGGGCCGCCCACCCGCGAGAAGGCGAATTCTGCCTTAGGTGGCGCCATTGATGGCGTCGCCTGCGAGTACGCAGTTTTTTCTGAGGACGGTTTAGTGCTTGCGCCCCCTTCGTTGAGCGATGAGGAAGTGGCTGCGCTGCCGTGTGCTGCCGTGACCGCTTGGCATGCGCTGTTCGGACACGCCGGAAACGTCCCCGGCGATGTTGTTTTATTGCAAGGCACCGGCGGCGTATCCATCTTTGCGCTGCAGTTTGCCAAACTCGCCGGCTTTCGCACCATCATCACGTCCAGTAGCGACGAGAAACTCGCGCGCGCCAGGAAGTTAGGCGCTGCCGAAACGATCAACTACAAGACCACCCCCAACTGGGAGGACGCCGCGCGCAAACTCGCCGGCGGCGAAGGGGTAGATCACGTAATCGAAGTTGGCGGCGGCGAGACCCTGCCGCGCAGCATGAAGGTTTTGCGAACCTACGGCGCCATCAGTGTCATCGGCGTCTTAAGCGGCGCCGCCGCCGCGCTCACGCCGGTTTCCTTGTTAGTGAGCAGCGCCCGCATTCAGGGGATCTATGTTGGTTCGCGTAACATGTTCGAACAGATGAACCGCGCCATAGAGTTTCATCGTCTTAAGCCCGTCGTTGACCAGACTTTCGAGTGGACTTATCTCAAAGAGGCTCTCCATTACATGGAAAGCCAGCAGCACTTCGGCAAGATCTGCCTCAAATTCTGAACTGCGCTGATCGCGGAAGCCAACCAAACGTTCGTGAATTCATCCCTTTTCGGCTATAGCAGAAAATGTTATAGTGTACCGATGCCATCTCGTCACCTGTCCGCGAAAGAGTCGAATCCGGAGTCCTTTCTGCCGCTTCCTCGAGATACGTTTCACATCCTTGTATCGCTGGCGGATAGAGAACGTCATGGCTATTCCGTGATGCAGGACGTGGCGGAGCGCACAGAAGGGAAATTGCGTTTGAGCCCCAGCAGTTTGTACGCTTCGATCAAGCGGCTGTTAGAGCAGGGTCTGATTGAAGAGCTGGCCGAACGCCCCGATCCTGAGCATGACGATGAACGGCGACGCTACTACGCTTTGACCCGTTTGGGCCGGCTCGTGGCTATGGCGGAGGCGCGACGTTTGGAAAGGCTTCTGGCGGACGCGCGTGCCAGTGGATTATTGCCGAAACGGAGTTGAGCATGCGCGCTTTTTTTCGCCTGCTGTTGTGGATTTATCCCGGCGAATTTCGCGATGACTATGGTCGGGAGATGAGCATGGTCTTCGCCGATCGTTACCGCGCTGCAGCGAATTCCTTCGAACGAGTTTTGATCCTACTCGCAGCTGCTTCCGGCATCCTATTTCACGCCCCGAAGGAGCACATACTTATCATGCTGCGCGATCTGCGTTATGCGCTGAGACTGCTATACCAGAATCCGCTATTTGCTGGGGCGGCCATTCTTTCGTTGACGATCGGCATTGGCGCGAATGCCGCCATCTTCGCCGTCGCCAAGATGGTGCTTTTCGACGCCCTTCCGGTGAAGGATCCGCGGCAATTACGCATTTTGACCTGGGTCAGTGCAGGCACTGAACAGCCTGTTCCTCCAGTTTGGGGCGATGTGAGTGGGACGAAAGAAGGCGGCTTGGTAAGTCCTTCCTTTTCTTATGCGGTGCTGCGGGAGTTACGGAAGAAAACGGATGTCTTCCAGGACCTGGTTGCCTTCAAAGACATTGAGATGACGGCGACGATAGATGGCCACCCCGAGTTAGTGGTGGCCGAGATGCTGAGCGGCGACGGACTTAGGGCGTTGGGCGTTCGGCCGATTCTGGGCCGAGGACTTACTAGGGAAGATGATAGTGGACCGGCAGCGGCTCCAGTGGCGGTCATCAGCGAAGATTATTGGACGGAAAAATTTGGCCGTTCGCCCGCCGTCTTAGGCAGTGTTGTTTCGTTGAACGGAGCAGCCGTGACCATAGTCGGAGTTACGCCAGTCCGCTTTACCGGTCTGACCATGGGCAGCCGCGCCCGAATCTTCGTTCCGCTGACCCAACAGCCATTGTTGGCGCCGCGTGCTCAGACGATTGGAGACGGCGGCGATTCTTTGCTAGACAATCCGCAATCCTGGTGGCTGCAGATTTTGGCTCGCTTGCGTCCGGATGTGGCCGAGGCGCAAACGCAAGCGGCACTGGATGTTGTCTTGCGGCGGACAGCGAAGGCCACTCTTCCGAAAGCAGGAAATCTGGATCAGTTCCACCTCAAGCTGCAAGCTGGATATCGAGGGGTTGACTATCTCGCGGGCTTTGCCAAGCCCTCGTACATTCTGCTTGCGCTAGCAGGTCTGGTACTCCTCTTGGCGTGTGTGAATTTGGCGAACTTGCTTTCCGCGCGCGCCGAAAGCCGGCAGCGGGAGATGAGCACCCGACTCGCTTTAGGAGCCGGCCGCGCCGTTATTGTGCGGCAACTGCTGACGGAGAGTTTGTTGCTATCGACGATAGGAGGACTGGCGGGACTGGCGCTGGGCTATCTGGGCCGGAATGTCATTTCCGCATTGCTGGCCGATTCATGGCATCACGATGGCATTAGAGTTGATTTCGATTGGGGTGTTCTGTCCTTTACCATCGGACTGGCGGTCTTGACGAGTCTTGTTTTTGGCTGTGTTCCCGTGTGGCAGGCGCTGCGGACGGATGTGAATGGTGCATTGAAGGAGGCCAGCCGCTCCAGCATAGGCCGTCAGAGCGTTTTTTTCGGTAAGGCACTGGTCGTCCTGCAGGTGGCACTCTCTACTGTTCTGCTTATGGGAGCCGGGCTGTTTGTGCGGACGCTCTTCAACCTCGAGCACACGCCGCTGGGATTTCGAACGGATCACCTGCTGATGTTCAAGCTGAGTCCGCCTAGTGCGCGCTATACGGATCAACGCATGCTTGCGCTTTATGCGCAGTTGGAGGAGAAATTGGCGGCGCTTCCGGGAGTTCGCTCGGTAACGCTGAGTAACATCGCACTAATCGGAGATGGGCACTCGGGAGCGAGCTTTCACGTGTCGGGCACCCCGATGAGTAGAATTGCGGAACGCGTGCAGACGAATGGTGTGGCGACCGGCTTCTTTCAGGCGATGGGAATTCCGATTTTGCAGGGTCGCGCGTTTGATTCGCATGACACAGGGAAATCCCGCAAAGTGGCGATTGTCAATCGGGCGTTGGTGCGCCGCTACTTTTCGAAGGGCAATCCCATCGGCCAAACGTTCGATTCGGAGGACTCGGATACGCCGCTACAAATTGTCGGAGTGGCGGCCGACACGAGGTATGTGGATCTGCGCACGGAAACTCCGCCGACCTTCTTTGTGCCCTACCAGCAGAGAGACTTCGCGGGTCGCATGATAGTGGAGCTGCGAACGATGGGCGAGCCTTTCGGTGTGCTGCGTCGGGCGCGGTTGGCGGTGCAAGCGCTGGATCGGGATCTGCCTTTGATTGACGTGCGCACACAGGAGCAACAAATTGAGCACACGTTAGGCAGCGAACGAGTCTTTGCGCGACTGACAAGCGGTTTTGGCCTCGTTGCCCTGGTACTGGCCAGCATTGGAGTTTATGGCCTGATGGCTTACAGTGTGGCGCGGCGAACGGGAGAAATTGGCATTCGCATGG
Organism: Bryobacterales bacterium; assembly: GCA_963764105.1. Lineage (GTDB taxonomy): Bacteria > Acidobacteriota > Terriglobia > Bryobacterales > Bryobacteraceae > Bog-105. Next base: position 65,731 of record CAVXRP010000009.1, on the reverse strand, counting down.
CGCTGGGGGCGCGCGTGGAACAGGTTTTAGGAGCAGTGATGCGGGAGGCGCTGTGGTTGGCCTTGGCCGGGCTGACTCTGGGACTTGGCATGTCTTTATGGCTGGGCCGGTTAGTCGGATCGCTGCTTTATGGAGTTACGAGCAGCGATCCGATTACCATGACTGCGTCAATCTTGGTTTTGCTTGCCATTACTCTGCTGGCGGGGATGGGGCCAGCGAGGCGAGCGGCGCGGGTTGATCCGTTGACAGCATTGCGGCATGAATAGATGGGGAATTGAGGTGTCTGACACCGAACTAGAGAGTCGATTTGCCACCCTCGCTGATGTAGTTCCGGTTCCAGCCGGGAATCTCCACGGTGACGTCGCCTTTCACTACTGCTTGGCAACCGAGGCGCGAGCGGAGCGTCAAACCAGCGGCCATTTCCAAACGGTCTAACTCATCGTCTTCGGCGTCAGACAGATTTGCTTCACCTTCTTTTACGATCACATGGCATGTAGTACACGCGCAGCTTCCGCCGCAGGCATGTTCCAGATGGACGTCACGATTTAACGCGATGTCGAGAAGCGATTCCGGTTTTCCGTGATCGCTATAGGGCAGCTTGCCGGATTCGAACTCCACAGTCCTGTTTTCCGGCAGAAAAGTCACTTTAGGCACATTCTATTGTATGATCCGGCATACTTAAGGTCAGTGTTTGAGGAGATTGAACAGAAATTGATTGCCGCGGTAGAGCGGCGGCTTGCCGAGAAGTTTGCATTGAATACCAAAGTTGGGTTGGAACAGCCGAAGCAGAGTTCCTTTGGTGAACTGGCGATTCCGGTGGCCTTCCAATTGGCCAGGCAACTGAAGCGCCCGCCACGCCAGATTGCCGAAGAATTGGCGCAGGGCCTGGAAAGTATAGCCGGAGTGGCGTCGTTTGAAATCGCCGGTAATGGTTATATCAACGTAAGGCTTGAGCGCGGGCAGTATGCGGAAGGATTGCTTGGGGAGCAAGGCAGGCAGGCGCAGTCTGCGGCCAACGCTGAAAAGATAGTCGTCGAGCACACCAATATCAATCCCAACAAAGCGGCTCATATCGGCCATTTGCGCAATGCGATTTTGGGTGATACTTTTGTGCGCATGTTGCGGACGCGCGGGCGCAATGTGGAAGTGCAGAACTACATTGATAACACCGGCGTGCAGGTTGCCGACGTGGTAGTTGGCTTTCACTATCTGGAAAAGAAGAGTCCGGCCGCTGTGCGCGAGTTGATCGCCGACAGCAACACGCGCTTCGATTATTTGTGTTGGGATCTGTACGCCCGGACTTCGGCCTACTATCAGGACCATCCCGAAGCAAAGCAATGGCGCTTCGATACGCTGCATGCCATCGAGGCCGATTACGGCGATCTGGCCGAGTTGGCGCATATCGTCGCGGATGCGATTGTGACGGCCCATTTAACGACGATGTTGCGTCTCGATATCGAATACGACGTTCTGCCGCGCGAGAGCGAGATTCTGCATTTGCAATTTTGGGCCACCGCTTTCGAACTGCTGAAGCAGCGGCAAGCTATCTATTTCGAAGAGCAGGGCAAGAACAAGGGCTGTTGGGTGATGCCGTCATCGGCCTTTCGTCAGACCGATGCTGGCGCCGAGGAGGCCGACGACGCTGAAGATAGCAAAGTGATTGTGCGTTCCAATGGCACCGTGACGTACGTGGGTAAAGATATCGCCTATCAATTATGGAAGTTTGGCCTGCTGGGCAAAGATTTCTATTACAAGCCGTGGTCTTCTTACCCGGATGGGCGCCAAGTGTGGGTTACCACGGATCAACCTGTGGTTGAAAGTGCGCCGCCGTTTGGCCGGGCCAAGTTGGTGTTCAACGTAATCGATTCGCGACAATCCTATTTGCAGGACGTCGTTGTCGCAGGGTTGCGCGCGCTTGGTTTTCAACAGCAAGCCGATGCTAGCGTCCACTTCTCTTATGAAATGGTGGCGCTCACACCGCGCACTTGCGTGGAGATGGGCATTCAGCTCTCCGACGACGATAAAAAGAAGCCTTACGTGGAAGTTTCCGGCCGCAAAGGTTTAGGCGTCAAGGCCGATGATTTGCTCGACAAGCTTATTGAAACTGCGCTGGCGGAAGTGGCTCACCGGCACTTGGAAGCCGATCCGGTGGAGCAGCGGCAGATTGCCCAAATCATTGCCGTAGGTGCGTTGCGCTATTTCATGTTGAAGTTCACGCGCAATTCGGTGATCGCGTTCGATTTTCACGAAGCGCTCAGCTTCGAAGGCGAAACGGGCCCTTATGTTCAATACGCGGCGGTGCGCGCGGCCAATATTTTGCGCAAATTTGCCGAGCATGGCGAGGCATTGCCGGACTTTAACAAGGTCCTCACTCCTGAACTATTGGCGCGTTGTCTAGAAGTGGAAGATTTGTGGCAGCTGCTCTTACTCGCCTCGAAGGCAGGCAGCGCCGTGGAGCGCGCCATCACGTCGGGCGAGCCGGCGCATGTCGCCAAATACGCCTTTCAGCTGGCGCAAAGCTTCAACAACTTCTATCATGAGCATTCGGTCATTGCCGAAGAAAACGTCGAGCGCCGCGCCTTACTGCTCTGGCTGACGACATATGTCCGCCAGCAATTACTCAAAACACTAACAGTTCTGGGCATTCAACAACCGGCGTACATGTGAGGAATACACTGAAATAGATGGCCAGTAAGAATTCGTTTGGCGCAGCGTCGGTGCTGCGAGTCAACAATACCGATTACCAGATTTTCCGGCTCGAAGCGTTAGAAAAGGTCGTCCCCGGCGCGAAAATATCGCGCATTCCCTATTCCATCCGCGTTTTGCTTGAGAATCTGCTGCGTTGGGAAGACGGCCGCACGGTAAGAGCTAGCGACATAGAATATGTGGCGAAGTGGGATCAGGCTGCCACGGCGCAGGAGGTGCAGTTTCGGCCGGCGCGTATTTTGTTACAAGACTTCACGGGTGTGCCTTGCGTGGTGGATCTAGCGGCCATGCGCGATGCGCTCAAGAAACTTGGCGCCGATCCGGAATTAGCTAACCCGCTGATCCCGGCCGATCTGGTGATCGATCACTCGGTGCAGGTTGACTCGTTCGGCACGCCGCAAGCGTTTCTCGAAAATGCGGTCCTTGAGTTTAGCCGCAATCAGGAGCGCTATGCCTTCTTGCGGTGGGGACAAAAAGCGTTCAGCAATTTTCGCGTAGTGCCGCCCGATACCGGTATCGTCCACCAAGTGAATTTGGAATATTTGGCGAATGTGGTTTTCAGCCAAAAAGTCGATGGGAGCTTGCAAGCTTACCCCGATAGCTTGATGGGTACCGACTCGCACACAACAATGATTAATGGCGTCGGCGTAGTCGGTTGGGGCGTGGGCGGTATTGAAGCGGAAGCGTGCATGCTAGGCCAGCCCATTTCCATGCTTTTGCCGCAAGTGGTCGGGTTCAAATTGAGCGGCAAGATGCCGGAAGGTGCAACCGCCACCGACCTGGTTCTAACGGTCACGCAGATGCTTCGTAAAAAGGGCGTGGTCGGAAAATTCGTGGAGTTTTATGGGCCTGGCATGGGCGCCCTTTCTCTGGCCGATCGAGCCACGATTAGCAATATGGCTCCGGAATATGGGGCAACCATTGGCTTCTTTCCGGTGGATGCCGTTACGTTGGATTATTTGCAGCTCACGAATCGCAGTGCGGAGTTAGTTCACTTGGTGGAGTTGTATTCGAAGGCGCAAGGCATGTTCTTGACGGCCGACTCCCCCGATCCGGTTTATAACGATACTTTGTCGCTGGATTTGGCCAGTGTCGTGCCCTCCATGGCCGGTCCGAAGCGCCCGCAGGATCGCATCAATTTGCCCGATGTGAAACAAAACTTCTTGACGTCGTTGAACGCTGCTCCGAAAACGGCCAGGTTTGCCGTGAACAGTCATCAGGAGAGTATTTCCGATGGTGCGGTTGTGATTGCGGCGATTACGAGTTGCACCAATACTTCGAACCCTTCGGTGATGATCGCCGCCGGGCTGGTAGCCAAGAAAGCTGTCGAAAAGGGCTTGTCGGTCAAACCTTGGGTTAAGACATCGCTGGCGCCGGGATCGAAGGTTGTACTGGATTACCTCACCGGTGCGGGCCTGATGCCTTATCTGGAAAAACTAAAATTCAATTTGGTCGGCTACGGCTGCACGACTTGCATTGGCAATAGCGGTCCCTTGCCTGAGAACGTGGCGGCGGCGGTTACGTCGGGCAAATTGAATGTCGCAGCGGTGTTAAGCGGCAATCGTAATTTTGAAGGACGGGTGAATCCGCTGGTCCGCTCCAACTATCTCGCTTCCCCGCCCCTGGTGGTTGCCTATTCGCTAGCGGGCACGGTGGATATAGACTTGACGCAGGAACCGCTCGGAAAAAACCAGGCCGGTGACGAAATTTTTCTGCGTGATATTTGGCCGACGAATGAAGAGGTGGATGCGGCCGTAAAAGCTTCCGTGCATCGCGAGTCTTTCGAAAAGGAATACGCTGAAGTTTTTACCGGCGATCGGAGTTGGAATTCCATCAAAATTCCCACCGGCGGCAACTACGAATGGACCGCCGATTCCACTTACATTAAGCGCCCACCCTATTTTGACAAGATGGTTGATCCCAAGACTTTTGTGCAGGACATGAAGGGCTTGCGCGCTTTAGCGGTGCTAGGTGATTCCATCACTACCGATCACATATCGCCGGCCGGTTCGATTGCGGTCGACAGCCCGGCGGGTAAATATCTCATCAGCCTCGGCGTTAAACCCGGCGACTTCAATAGTTATGGCGCGCGCCGCGGCAATCATGAGGTGATGGTACGCGGCACCTTTGCCAATATCCGCCTCAAGAATTTAATGGTGCCGGGCGTGGAAGGCGGTTGGACGCGCCACATGCCGGGTGGCGACCGGATGTTTATTTACGACGCGGCGCAGGTGTATCAAGCGGAGGACGTTGGGCTGGTGATTATTGCCGGCAAAGAATACGGTTCGGGTTCGTCACGCGATTGGGCTGCCAAAGGTACGCTCCTGCTGGGCGTGCGCGCCGTGATCGCGGAGAGCTTTGAGCGCATTCACCGCTCCAACCTGGTGCAGATGGGTGTGCTTCCGTTACAATTTGTCGACGGGCAGAATCGCGAGTCCCTCGGCCTGAGCGGCGATGAGAGTTTTGATATTGAGGGCATACCGGCGGCGCTCTCCGCGAATGCGCCGCTGGTGAAGGTGATTACCACTGGGTCCGAGGGCGGCAAACGTGAGTTTATGGCCCGCGCGCGCATCGATACGCCGCAGGAAGCCGAGTATTATCGCAACGGCGGCATTCTTCCTTATGTTCTACGCCAATTGGTGGCAGCCGGCGCAACCGCCTGAGCGATGGCGAAAACCCGTCGCCCGCTGCTCGTCTCGGCAGCGGTCATCATCAACAATGGCCAAGTGCTGCTAGGACAGCGCAGGAAGGGAGACAAGCATTCATTGAAGTGGGAGTTTCCCGGCGGCAAGGTCGAAGCCGGCGAGTCGCCGCGCCAGGCTTTGGTTCGCGAATTGCGCGAAGAACTTCTCATTGAGGCCAAAATTGGCGTTGAAATCGCCCGCTACGAGCATGATTATCCCAGCGGGAGTTGCGTCCACCTGTTGTTCTTCGTAGTGAAGGAATATACAGGCCAGCCTATCGCGCGCGTTTTCGAACAGATTTCCTGGGTCGATCTGACGACGCTGCCGGATATTGATTTCTTGCAAGGCGATGTGGATTTCGTCAAGCGGCTGGCGCGCGGCGACTTCAACAAACAGCTTACTTAAGAACGCAAAGGGGGCGATTGCGAGCCCGCCAAACAGCAAAGGAAATTCCGCCCGCATTCGGGACGAGCGCTTGACACCCTCCACCGTCTCGCGCTTGCTCCTTAGAAAGCCTAATCCAGATCAAACGGACGCTTGGGCGGTGCGCCGCTTTTGTCTTCTTTGGCTTGCTTCAGGAGTTCGTCGAATTTCCTCTCGCGCACCTTCCCCGCGCTCAAATGTGACGCAAAACTCTTTTCGAAGACGTCGTTCCGGCGCGCCTCTTCGCCTTTCAGTTGCTGCACGGCGGCGTGCAAATCCTCAATGGCGGGCTTCTTCTCCACCGCTTCGTGCCGCAACACAACCTGTAGTTCGGGATCGATCTGCAGAATGGCTTCGCAACACGGGCATTTGATTTCAAAGGGAAGACTCTTCGACTGCGCCATATCCCGATCCTAGCGCAAGCCTGTTATCCTGCGACTACCATTCGCATGGCATCGCTTCTCGCCTGGTTGTCGCAGCATGGCTACATCGGCATGTTCTTTCTGTTGATGTTGGGCATTGTTGGCCTTCCGGTTCCCGACGAAACGCTGCTGGTTTTCTGCGGCTATCTCATTTACAAACGGCGCTTGCAGGCGCTGGAAATTTTCGCGGCTTCTTTGGCAGGCAGCATTTGCGGCATCACGCTCAGTTATTTGTTGGGTTTGAAGTTCAGCAGGGAGGTGATTTTCCGCTATGGCAAATATTTTCGTATTACGCCCCAGCATGTGAAGGACGTAACGCGCTGGTTTTACCGCTACGGGCTGTGGCTTTTGAGTGTCGGTTATTTCATTCCCGGGGTGCGGCACTTTACCGCGCTCGTGGCGGGCATGTCGCAAGTGAGTCTGCGGCGATTCGCATCATTCGCCTATCCGGGCGCGGCGCTTTGGGTTGCCACATTTTTGACGTTGGGTTACGTTTTCGGAGAACGCTGGGAACATACGTCCGAGCTGGTGCATCGTTATTCGTTGATCGCCCTCGGGCTCGGCGTCCTCATTGGCTCCATCGCTTGGCTGATTCGCAGGCCTCGACGCGCCCTTTGATATAGATTCAGGGAGATGAAACTTTCCCGACGGGTATTTTGCCAGAGTAGCGCTACCGGTCTTTTTCTTCTCTCGCGCAGTGGATCGGCGCAGAATCAATTCGGAATTCAAAACTGCCCGGCCGAATGGGCGTACCACTCCGCGAAACGCTACGCCGATCCGTTCAACGAGATTGAGCTGGACGTCATCTTCAGAACTCCGGGAGGCGAAGAGCAGCGGGTGCCTGCGTTTTGGGCCGGGGACTCGGCTTGGCGGGTTCGCTATGCGCCGCCGCTAGCGGGTCAGTACTCGTACCGCACAGTGTGCACCGATACGGCAAACGTGGATCTGCATGACCGCGCTGGGAACTTTTCGGTTGAACCTTATTCGGGCGAAAACCCGCTCTACCGCCATGGCTCACTGCGTATCTCATCCGACAAGCGCCATCTTGAACATAGTGACGGCGCACCTTTTTTCTGGTTGGGCGATACCTGGTGGATGAGCTTGTGCAAACGGCTGCCTTGGCCGGATGGCTTTCAGACACTGGCGGCGGATCGTGTGCGTAAGGGCTTCACCATCGTCCAAATCGTGGCTGGCCTCTATCCCGACATGGAGCCTTACGATGAGCGCGGCGCGAATGAAGCGGGTTATCCCTGGCAGCGCGATTACTCTGCCATCAATCCGGCCTACTTCGATGCAGCGGATTCGCGGATCGCCTATTTGGCCGACCACGGGCTGGTGGCGTGCATTGTCGGAGCATGGGGCTATTTCTTGCCGCGTATGGGGATGCGGAAAATGAAACAGCACTGGCGCTACCTCATCGCTCGGTGGGGCGCGTATCCCACCGTTTGGTGTCTGGCCGGTGAGGGAACTATGCCTTACTATCTTTCGAAAACCCCTAAAGAAGACGCAAAGTTGCAGAAAGAAGGCTGGACTGAAATCGCGCGTTACGTGAAAGCCAGCGATCCGCTCCGGCGGCCGGTTACCATTCATCCTTCGCACAGCGCCCGGGAAACGGTGGAGGATGCGGCCGTGCTCGACATCGATATGCTGCAAACGGGGCACGATGACCGCAAGAGTGTTCCTAACACCATCGACACCGTTAATAAATGTCTGGCCGCTGCTCCGAAGATGCCGGTCCTGGTGGGCGAGGTCTGCTACGAGGGCATTCAGGAAGCGAGCCGCGAAGAGGTGCAGCGGTTTATGTTCTGGGCGTGCCTGCTGAGTGGTACGGCCGGACATACTTATGGCGCCAACGGCATTTGGCAGGTCAATACCCGGCACAAACCATATGGCCTTTCGCCGCACGGCCACGCGTGGGGTGGGCCTGGCTGGGAAGACGCCTATCAACTACCTGGTTCACGCCAGGTGGGCCTCGGAAAATCGTTGTTGAGCCGCTACTCGTGGTGGAAGCTGCAGGCGCGGCCCGAATTGATAGAACCGCATTGGAGCGCACAGGATTATTGGCGTCCCTTCGGCGCGCACATTCCCGGCGAAATAGTTCTAGCGTATACTCCGACGGCTTGGAAAGCCCTCACGTTTAGCGGCTTGGAACCGGCTGCCCGCTATCGTGCTTCGCTATTCAATCCGAGCGACGGAAGCGAAGTGTCGTGGGGCGGCGTCCAAGCCGATAGCTCGGGAGCCTGGAAAGCGCCTGAGTTCCCGATCATTCGGGATTGGGTGGTTGTGTTGGACCAGCGCGGCTGAAAATTTGCTTCCCGCCGCCGAATTCTACGGGTGGTCAGGAATAATTTCCGCCGTCTTTATGCCTTTACCGACAATACGCTGCTGCAGTTGATCAGCTTCGCTACGCGACAGTGCGCCGCCGGCGATGATGAGATATCGGCGCGCCCCGGTGTTGGACCTGGTGGCCATGAGCTGCAGAAAAAGGTCAGGATGCTGCTGGGAAAGTTTATCCAGGCGCAGAGCGGCGTCCGCTCTGCTATCGGCAGACGACAATACGACGTGGAAGCGCTCGGGTCTTACCCTGACAATGGGCTGTGTGTCGGCAGCTGGCGACGAATCGGCTGGGTTGCTAGCAGTAACCGGCGCCGTGGTGGGCGGCGGTAACACAGCGGGCAATGGCAGGGTCGAAGGCGGAGTTGCCGCGGCGGTGCCGATCGATCCATTGGCGAACGGTGGCGGTGCGGCTTGTGCGGCCTCACTGCTAGGTACCGGCTCAACGGGCGTTTGCAGTTTGGGAATAATGATAAACCAAACGGCGGCGATGAACAACGCCATTAACAATACCGCGGCGACGAACCCGCGCAAGAAGTTCGCTCTCTTGCCGACAGCCAGAATACGAGCGGCCGGCCCCAACAATGGCGCTTCGTCTTCCGCAACCTCGCGTGTGGGGCCATCCAGAGTGCGGATGCGTGCGCCCACGCCTTGACGCTTTCCCTGCACTTTCTTGTGGCGTTTGCCGACTGGCACCAACGCCATGTCCTCTTTGGCGACCTGCCGGGGCGCCGATTTGGGCGTGAGCGGATGGTGCGAAATGGGGTGCGCTATGCGGGTGCCAACCGGTGGCCGCGAGGTACGATTCTCAAGCGGACGCGGCGGGACGGCTTGCGTGGGCCTTTCCGCTGTGGCGGGCTTGCTTTCAGCCGCCGGCTTCTCTTCTGTTTTGATCTCAGAAGCGGCGGTCTGCGGAGCGGAGAAGGCTTGGGGCTCAACGCGCGGGGGTGTTGCCGGCTCTACGGGTGTAACAACCACCGGCAGTTCCGCTATCGGTGTTTCCGCCCGTGCGGGTTCCGCTTTCGCCGCTTCGGCTTTCGCAGGCTCGGGCTTAGCGGGCGCAGTATTCTCAAAGGCTGGAGCTTCTTTCAGCGTGCAACGAGTAGCCGGATTTTTTTCCAGGCAGCGTGAGATGATGCCGCCAAGAGGAAGACCTTCCTCCAACTCCGCTCCAGGCGTTCCGTAGGGTTCCTGCGCTAAAACTTCAAACAGCGTTGCACCCAAGCACCACACGTCGGCTGCGGTTGTGGTGTTCGCCGTGCCGCTTTCAGGCGCCAAATAACGCGGCTTATTCCACACCACGCGCGGCTTCGTTCCTAGGCGCCGCACATCTTCTGTGTCCAGCTGAATCGTATAACCCACCGCTTGCACCGTTTCGGGCGAGACGCTTCCGTGGATTAAGCCAAAGCTATGTAGATGAGCGAGCGCCTTTTCGACGGAGTGCAGCACTTCCGCCGCCTCTTCCCATTCGAGTGGACGCTCCGGCACCACTGCGGACAATTTTTCATCCGCGTCCGCCAGAACGTAATAGATGGTGTCTACTCCGCCAACCTGCCGGCGCCCCACCGATAGGGGCCGATTCAGATTCGGATGCTGAACCTCGCGTAGTGTTTCCCAGATGTCAAGTTGCTCGTCGGCGTCCTTCGGCTCGAGGTGCAGAAAATAGGCCATACCCATGCGGCCACCCGACCCTAAGATACGAACGCGCAACTTGGCTGCATCCTCGCGCACATCAACGGCGTCTTTCAACTCGCAGCCACCGTCGAGAATGATGCCCGAAAGGCTCGTCCAATCTATCATCGTTGCCACTGAAGTCAGGTTTTCAATCATGGTCATGTGGTTAAAATCGGCAGTTGCCACCTCCGGCCTTACTGATTAGTCTATCAATTTCAACCACTTACGGCCAGAAACGACAGGTGCCCATTTCACCTAGCCCGTACTGGTACCGATAGCTTAGTGGTCTCCCATTCAAGGATTAAGGTGGCGGCCTCCGAGCTTGTCTTCTGAAATTTGATGGTGAATTCCTCCAACGGCTGAGGTAGTGTCGTCTTCGTTAAATCGATGCGCGCCAAATCCTGCGATTCGTCGTATTCGGTACCCCACTGTCCGGTTTGCTTGTTAATGATGAGCTTCCACGTCCCTTCCGAGGGCAAGGTGTAAATCGTGTAGCTGCCCGCCGGCACCTTAGTGCCTCCGATGTCGAGATCGACGGCGGTTTTTAACGAAGTGGCCTCGTCCGCGCCCGTACGCCAAACTTGCCCGTACGGTACCAATTTTCCCATGATCTGGCGTCCGCGTATTCTTGGGCTGCCGTAGCTGATGGTGATCGATTTACCTTTCAGCTCGACTTCTGCGTTCACATGCGGGCTTATCCTAGGTTCCTGGGCACAGAGCAGACTGCTCGACCCCAGCAAGATAAAAGCTAAGGCCAAGCTGCTTGAAATTTTCATAAACGGTTACCTTCGTTATTACAGCACGGAAAAGCGCGCGTGTAATAAGATCGAATCGTGTTCAGCTCAATTCGCATTCTCGCAGCCGTGTCGCTGGCTGGCTCGGTTTCAATAGCCTGGTGTCAGGCGCCCGCGCGTCCGCCGATTGTGGGCGTGGCGCATATAGCACTCGAAACCAACAATATGGCTGCCGAGCAAGCCTTTTATGGAACGGGTCTAGGCTTTGCGGAACTTGTTCCAGGACGGTTCAAGGTGAACGACCACCAATATATAAACGTCTCGCCGAACCTCAAAAGTGAAACGCAGGACCGGCTGGATGACATCGCGTTCGAAACCACCAATCTCGAAAAATTGCGGACTTACCTTGCCGCCCGCGGCGTCGCAGTGCCCGCCACACTCAAGCCAGACGCCGATGGCAACTTGAGCCTGATGATAACCGATCCAGATGGCCACAACGTCGCATTCGTTCAATACATGAAAGGCTCTTTGCAGAGCCGAAACTTCGGCAAGCTCATGCCGGAAACGCGCGTTTCGAAACGCATCATTCATGTTGGCGTGACGGTGCGGGATCGCGCAGCGGCGGATCGTTTCTATAAGGATATTCTGGGCTTCAAATTGACTTGGTACGGCGGCCCGACTGACGACAGCGTCAAATGGGTGGACATGCGAGTCCCCGATGGCTCAGATTGGCTTGAATACATGCTGATCAGTTCCACCCCAACGCCAAAGCAACTCGGCGTCTTGCACCACTTGGCCTTGGGAGTACCTGATATTAAAGCGGGTTTTCAGACCGTGACCAGCCGGGGGATTACCGCGCCTCAGCCGCCAAAAATCGGGCGCGACGGCAAATGGCAGCTGAATTTGTACGACGTGAACTATACGCGAACGGAGCTAATGGAGCCGAAACCCGTGGAAACGCCTTGCTGTTCCGTGTATTTGAACCCATAACGATGCGAAAATATCACCAGTGCCTGTCGACAAGCTGCTGGGTGGTATCTCTCATTTTCAAAAGCACGTTTATCCAAAGCATCAGGATTTATTCGAAGAATTGGCGCAGGGCCAACGCCCGGAAGCGCTGTTCATCACTTGCGCAGATTCGCGCATCGATCCCTGCTTGCTCACTCAAACGAAACCGGGGGAATTGTTCATCTGCCGGGTAATAGGCAACATCGTGCCGCCTTACCCCGATGCCATTGGCGGCGTTTCCGCCACCATTGAGTACGCGGTGGGCGTGCTCCGTGTGCCGGAAGTCATCGTTTGCGGGCATACGGATTGCGGCGTCCTCAGAGGGGCGCTCAACCCCGCTCCTTTGCAGGCATATCCCAACGTCATGGCTTGGCTGGGCTATGCGGAAGTGAAGCAGCGCGATGCCGAGCCGAGCCCGGAGTTTCTCGTCGCGCTTGCCGAGCAGAACGTGATCGTGCAACTTCGCAACCTACGCAGTCACCCGACGGTCGCTGCACGATTGGCTGAGGGTGATCTCAAGCTTCATGGCTGGGTTTATCACATCGGGCCGGGCGTCGTGACAGCATACGACGAACAGCACGCACTTTTCGCTCCAGTCGAAGTCCCAAGATGAGATTTCGCGCGAACGCCTAGGCTCTTCGGTATCCGATGGGAATCGCAGCACCCAACATAGCCTAGTACGATTGCCTGGAAAATAGCCCAAAAGTGCTAGGGCATGCGATATACTTTTCCCAACGCCTTAGTCGGCTGTTTCGTAGTTCTGCGGGTCTTTTCACACGCCGTGGCTAGGGCGGGTTCAAATCTTTTACGAGGTTACTCAGTATGTACCAAAGGACAAAGTTGTGTCCTCATTCGAGTCCGACAGCGGCTCGATCTCTCCCCTTCACGCCCCTACTGCCCTGTGTCTCGCGGCTAGCGGCAATCTTCTTCTTTCTTATTGCCTTTGCTTTTGTCGCTTCGGCGCAGGAAGGCACCATTGTAGGAACGGTTAGCGATCCCTCGGGCGCCGTCGTTCCGAACGCCAAAGTTATCATCACGAATACCGACAAGAACCAGACTCGGGAAGTCACCAGCAACGAGTCGGGCCAATTTTTAGCGCCTGATCTCGGCATTGGCCACTACACGGTCAAAGCCCAGGTGGCGGGCTTCAAAGCGTTTGAACAGAACGATGTCCTTTTGCAAGTGGGTGACCGCCTGCGTGTCGACGTGAAATTGGAAGTTGGCAACACGAACCAAAGCGTCACTGTGGAAGCCCAGGCCATCGCGGTGAAATCCGAATCCGGCGAAGTCAGCGACGTCATCACCGGAAAAGAAATGACCCAGCTTGCCACCAACGGCCGCAGCCTTTATGCTCTCGCGACTTTGACAGCGGGCGCGTCCGGCAATATGTCCGACCTTAGCTCACCCACTTCTATCGGTGGCGATGCCAGCGTCAGCTTCAATGGACTCCGTGAGAATCACAACTTGTGGATGATTGACGGCGGCGAAGCCGATGATCGCGGCGGTGCAGGTGGGCTTGACATTATGCCTTCGCTCGATTCCATTGCCGAGTTCCGCACGCTCACTTCCAACTACAGCGCCGACTTCGGGCTTTCGTCCGGCGGCACCATGACCATGGCTGTAAAGTCCGGAACCACCCAGTTGCACGCGTCGGCTTGGGAATTCGACCGCAATAACGCGCTCGATGCAACACCCTTCTTCAGCAACGCGTCCGGCCAAAAAGCCCCCGAATTGCGCTATAACATTTTTGGCTTTAACGTAGGCGGCCCGGTTACTTTGGGCAAGCTCTACAACAAAGATCGCCAAAGGACATTCTTCTTTTACAATCAGGAATGGCGCAGGCAAATTTCCGGCGCCATACCGAGTCCGATCAATGTGCCCACGGCGGCGGAACTCGCCGGAAACTTCAGTGCGCTCTCGACTGCGTTGACGGTTCCCACCGCATTGCAAGTGAATGGAAATATCCAATCCCAGCTCACTGGCGTGGGACTCAAACTGGGCGGAACATTCCCTGGCAATCAAATTCCTGTTTCGCTGTTCAATCCCAACGCGGTAGCGCTATTGCAAGCTGGTATCTTTCCAGCCGGTAACTTTAATAGTGGAAACCAGTTTGTCGGAGGAACGAATCAACCCGTGTACCTTCGTGAGGAGATTCTGCGCATCGATCACCGCTTTAACGACAAATTCAGTATTTTCGGCCATTACATGAAGGACAACGTCAGCCAAACCTACGGCACTTCGCTCTGGAGCGGCAGCAACGTTCCCGCCGTCGGCACCCTGTTGAGCAATCCGGCCTACCATTATGTGGTTCACGCTACTTACTCCATCACGCCCACCATTCTGAACGAAGTGGCCTATAACCAGAACGGGAATGTCATCAATATCGTGCCGACTGGCACTTACAAGCGCCCGTCCGATCTCAACATTCCCGACCCATTTGCCCTCACAAACAATGACGACCGAATCCCCGGCATTTCTTTGAGTAACTACTCGACCTACGACGTGTCCAGCTGGCCGTGGCATAACAAAGCGGACGATTATCAACTCCGCGACGATCTGTCATGGGTGGTGGGTTCTCACCAATTGAAGATTGGGGCGAGCTGGGCGCTCTACAAGAAGACGCAGGACTTATTCGGCGATACCCAGGGCTCCTTTAACTTCAATGGCCTCTTTACCGGTAACAGTGCTGCCGACTTCCTGCTCGGCTATGCCAACTCTTACACCGAACTCGCGCTGCAGGATCACGGCCAATGGAACAACGTATCCCCCGCCGTATATGTCCAAGACAACTGGCACGTGAGTTCCCGTCTCACTCTTAACCTTGGCTTGCGCTGGGATGGCATTCCGCATACCTACGAAGCCAACGACCGCATGTCCGATTTTTACCCGAATTTGTACAATCCCGCGAACGCACCCATCTTTGCGGATTCCAACGGAAACTCAATATCGCCCAACAGCCCTGGCCTGGGAGTTAGTCCCAATCCAGCTCTGGCGGGAATTGAGTTCTATTTGAACGGCATCGGCATCGCCGGTAAGAACGGCATTCCGAATGGCATGGTGAAGAATTATTGGACGTACTTTGGGCCGCGCCTCGGCTTTGCTTATGATCTGGCCGGCGATCACAAAACCGTCATCCGTGGCGGCTATGGCACAATGTACGAACGCATTCAAGGTAACGACATGTACAACGGTGGCCCAAACCAACCGTTTAGCACGTCCGTAACGCTCAACAACGTTAGCCTTTCTAATCCTGCCGCGGCGCTTAACACCGGCAGCGCGCTGTCGGCTCCCATCACCGTTGGCAGCATTACCGGTCTGGCCTACTCCGATTACAAAGCACCCGCCAGCTATCAATACAGCATCGGAGTAGAACGCGAGCTGGCCCACAACTCGGTGTTATCTGTGTCGTACGTCGGCAATCAGAATCGCCATCAAAGCGATGCCCGCGAAATCGATCTGCCGAACCAAGGCAGCTTGGCCTCACTCAGCACCCTGGGCGGTTCCATCCCTTACAACCTTGCCCTTTCCTACCCCGGCTACAGTTCCATTTTGCTCTACGAAAACGCCGAGAACGGTCACTACAACAGCCTGCAAATCAACTTGCATTCGCAGATTAAGCGTGATCTCACATTGCAGTTTGCCTATACTCTATCGCGCGCCATCGACCCGGCCACCGCTACCAACGGCGGCTCAGGCAGCGGTGGCGGCGATCTGTACACTTTGTCAGATCCATACAGCCGCGCCTATGACAATGGACCCTCCCCGCTTGACCGTACCAACATCGCTTTGGTTAATTTCATTTACGATATACCTCTGTTCCGCAACAGCCAAAGCAAACTGGCGAAGTCCGTCGCAGGTGGCTGGGAAGTCTCGGGTATTGTAACCATGGAGTCCGGATTGCCTTTGAATATTACTGAAAACGGCTCCGAAAGCAGTAACGGCTTAAGCAACGCGACCAACCGCCCGGATTTCTCGGGTAGCATTAGCTATCCCGGCACGATAGCTCAATATTTCAGCACGTCGGGCTTCTCAAATCCCGCAGTGGGCGCTTGGGGTAATTTGGGCAAGGGCGTCGTGCGTGGCCCTGGCCGTGACAATTGGAACCTCTCTCTATTCAAGAGCTTCCTATTGAACGAATCCCGCAACAGCCGCATCGAACTCCGGGTCGAAACCTTCAACACTTGGAATCACACGGAGTTTCAGGCTGTCAGCACGGGGTTTGGCGCTAGCAACTTCGGCCAAGTAACCTCCACCTGGGATCCCCGCGTGTTCCAACTGGGCGGCAAGTTCATCTGGTAAGCCGCTAACGCTCGACCTGGCAGTTTAAAGAAGGGCCGCTGGTGCAAATCAGCGGCCTTTCGTGTTCACACGGCCGCTGCTGGAGGATAGGTCACCACAGCCTGTCTTCAGCTGAACACCTACTAGCAAATGTCCACTCCCCCGGTCGCGCTATGATGTGATGACTCGAAATGGAGAAAACATGAAGCGTGGCGGGTTGATTGTTTGTGGAATTGGTTGTTGTCTCTTGGCCGGAGCAGTGCTGGCGGGCGACGACATTGCGGAACGTGCGCAGAAACTACATTTCTCATCGATTGTGCTGGACACGCATGACGACACGACGCAGCGCTTCTTCACGAAGGATTACGACATCGGCAAGTGGAATCCGGGCGGACACGTCGACATTCCGCGCATGCGCAAAGGCGGCATGAATGCAATCTTCTTTTCCATTTGGATTGACGGACGCGTGACGGGCCCGCCGGCGGTGGAGAAGGCGCTCGATCAGATCGATGCGGTGCGCGAAAACGTCAAGAAATATTCGAACGACCTGATGCTGGCGCGCACCGCGGGCGACGTCCGGCGCGCCCACGAGCAAGGCAAGATCGCGGCGCTCATGGGGGTGGAAGGCGGCCACATGATCGGCAACGACATCCGGATGGTGCGTATTTTCGCCGATCTGGGCGTACGCTACATGACTCTCTCGCATTTTTACAACGACGAGTGGGCCGATTCGTCGACAGACAAACCGGCTCATAACGGACTCACCGATTTCGGCAAAGAAATTGTGCGGGAGATGAACCGGCAGGGCATGCTGGTGGACATCTCGCATGTCAGCGATAAGACATTCTATGACGCGCTGGCAGTGAGTAAAGCGCCGCTGATCGCTTCGCACTCATCCTGCCGCGCCTTGTGCGATCACGTGCGCGATATGAGCGACGACATGATTAAGGCGCTGGCCGCTAAAGGCGGCGTGATCCAGATCAACTACGAGAAGAGCTTTATCGACCAGCCTTATAAAGACGCTTACGAAGAGAAACCGGCGGCGTGGTGCAGCACTTAAGCGAACTAACCAAAAACTGCCATAACGATGAAGCTTGCATTGCCAGCGAGATGGCGAAATTGCAGCAGAAGTTGATTGCGGAAGGAAAGCTGCCGCACGTCAGTTGGGAGAGAATTGTCGATCACATCGATCACGCGGTGAAACTGGTGGGCGCCGATCACGTTGGACTGGGATCGGATTTCGACGGTGCCGACATGCCCGACGGCATGGAAGATTGTTCCAAGCTGCCCAAAATCACCGAAGCGCTCATGCGCAAAGGTTATTCAGACGCCGATATCCGCAACATTCTGGGCGAGAACACGCTGCGCATTCTCGAAAAGGCTGAGCAAGTCAGCCGCGAAATGCAAGCGCAATGATCATTGGACAAATGCCAGGCCGCCTTCTGTTGCGGTGGGCTGCCCGCTGAGCGCACTTTGCACAGTAAGACGCATCGCACGCACCTCTGTTACCTCGGCATTGCCAAAGTCCTGCATTGAGCGCAGCAGTGAGGCGTAGTGATGCAGACATACGGCAAACTGCGGGGCAACCGCCGGCTGCTGCAATTCAAAGATGCGGATCGCTTTTTCATAGGCAACTTTGGCATCGACGAGACGTTTGGCTTTTTGGTAGGCGGCCGCTAAATTGTCTAGAATGCGCGCTAGGGAAAGGCTATCTGGACCGAACGCTTTCTCCTGAATCCCTGCAGCTTCCAGAAACAGCTCGATAGCTCGATCCGCTTTGTTCCGGTAAAAGTATTCGTCGCCGAGATTGGCAAGGTCCGCAGCAAGGTGAGGATGATTGGGACCGAAATACGCCCGGTCGATGGCGAGCGCGCGAGTGGCCATCTCCTGGGCCTGCTTGTGATGGCCGCGAAGACTTTCCAGGCTTCCTATGTTAGATAGCGTCGTCGCGTATTGTGGGCTGTTGGGCCCCAGCGTTTGCAGCCAGAGTGCGGCCGATTTTCCATACTGTTTGGCGGCGTCCTTGAAATCCTTCTGTTGCGTGGAGAGCGAACCAAGATTATTCCAGATGGTGGCCAAAACCGGATCGTTGGGTGGCAAGCTTTCCACCGCAATTTCCTCGGCTTTCAGTTGAGTTTCACGGGCCTCACGAAACTGCCCTAGTTTTTGTTCCAGGGTGCCGAGATTGGTCAGCACCTCTACCCTCTGTCGAAGCGAAGTGGCGGAGTTCTCGCTATCTAATTCGCCGGCTCGTAAGAAATACGATTTTGCTTCTCCGAAATCGCCACACTCCTCGAAGGCTAAACCTAGGCTGTTGAAGACGTAAGATCGCTGCTGATTGGGAATGGACGCATGCTTCGATTGAATTTCGATTGATCGTCGTTCGTGCGCGATGGCGTCCGCACAGTGTCCGCTTTCGAGACGAAGAAGTCCGAAATTGGACAGCAACATCGCGAACGCGGCTGTGTCGGTCGTGAGTGAGTGCTCGAAGGAAAGTTCAGCTTCGCCGTAAGCACGTTCCGCCTCTCCCATTCTCCCTTGCTGTTGGAGGTTGAGCGCTAAGTTTGCCAACAACGGGCCGGCACTGGGCGCGTCCATAAGACTGTTTTTGAGAAGGATCGCATACGCCGATTTTAAGAGTAGTTCGGCGCCGCTGAAATCTCGCTGCACTTGTCGAACCGTTGCCAAGTTATTGAGGATGGAAACCTCTTGCGTTTTATTAGGGACGCGCAGAGAGTGGTTCAGGGTAAGAGCGCGGCGATAGTCCTGCTCGGCTTCGACCAACTTCGATTGTCCCTGCTGAATTGTCCCTAGCGTGTTCCAGAACTCAGGGGAGCTCTCACTGGCCTCATCAAGCGTGACACTGTGAAGACGTGCCACGGCCAGGAACACGAGAGTCGATAGTTGAAGCGCGCGTGAAGACATGGGAGCGGAATCCTTTCCAGAAAACTCACAGGGGATAACGCTGGCGGAGTCCGGATCGATAGCTAACTTTTGGCTAACTACTTGCAAAAGAGCTAACCAATGCCTATCTTTCGCTCACTTCAGCGTGCCAAAACATTTTTTTCTGAGGGATCGAACAAAAGCGCGTGATTCACGTCTAATCCTGAACAGTGCGCCGGGCAATCATGGGCGAGAGCAAGGAAGAGCCTTCCGTTACCAATGGAAATAAGACCGCGCAACTGGCGCGCTTCGGCGTCTTTGAACTTCGGCTCGATACAGGAGAGTTGCGCAAGTGCGGGGCGAGTGTGCGACTGCAGCGACGCTCGTTCTGTGTGTTGCAGGCGTTGCTGGAACGTAACGGCGAAGTTGTGACTCGCGAGGAACTACGGGCACGCATCTGGTCTGAGGGAACGTTTGTCGATTTTGAGAGTGGCCTGAACACGGCGGTGAATCGCTTGCGCTGCGCGCTAGGAGATTCAGCAGAGGCCCCGGTCTACGTAGAAACAATGGCGCGGCTGGGGTATCGCTTTATTGCACCGGTGACCTTTTCGGCGCTGGCGCAAGAGACCGAAGCGACCGAGTTCGCGAGTCCTTCGGCGCCACCCGCCGATTCACACGGGCGGCTATGGTGGATGACTGCGGCGGGAGTCATTGTCTTCGCGGCGCTTATCATTTGGCTGGGCGCGACGGCGTTCTCGGGTCAGCGGCCTTTTCAGTACAAGCAACTTAGTTTTTCCTTGGGCTGGGTGGAGACTGCGCGCTTCTTGCGCGATGGGAAGGTAGCCTATCGTTTGATATCGCGCGGAAATGTTCGCCAAGCATTTAGAACGAGCCCCAATGGCGCAGACGCAACTCGTCCCCAAGCTCTGACTCCGGCAGAGGAAGACAGTGCATTCGCCGAGGGACCCGCACAGGCGCGCATCACTTCCCAGCATGGTTGGTTCGTGGTGGAATATCCAGCGGGACAGCCACTCTATCGAACCCGTGCGCGCCTTGAGGCGGTGCGCGTAGCGCCGCAGGGCGATCGCGTGGCGTTTATCGAACATCCGGAAATGGATGACGATGGCGGCTCTCTCATGGTTGCCGGCGCAGCAGAAGCGGCGCACTGTTTGAGCGGCGGTTGGGACGTGATAAAAAGCTTGGCGTGGGCGCCGTCCGGCGACGAAGTTTGGTTCACCGCCGCCACTCCGGGATCAGATCAAAACCTGCGCGCCGTGAATTTGCTTGGCCGCGTCCGCTCAGTCGCTGAGATGCCAGGAGGAATGATTCTGCTGGATATGAACCGGGCAGGCGATGTCATGATTGCTCGCCCCAGCGCGCGCGTCAGCATGCTAGCCGGAACTATCGGAGAGACACCGGCGCGCGATCTCTCTTTGTTCGATCGCTCGAGGGCCGTAGCCATGAGCGCGGATGGAAAGTCCGTGCTGTTCGATGAGAGTGGACCCGGTGGTGGGAGCACACACAGCGTCTATCTCTACAACATGGAACACAATAGGGCCGAGCGAATCGCCGACGGCCGCGCAGTGGATCTGTCAAGGGATGGAACGTGGGCATTGATTCAGCAAGCAGACAATCGCCGGGCGCTATGGCTTGTGTCAACCAACGATCACCAAGAAATCGCGGTAACGGCCCAAGGCGCCACCTATCATTGGGCTCGTTTCCTGGGAGGCCGGGATTGTCAGGAAATTATCGCGAGTGTGAGTGATGCGCATAAGAAGAGGTCACTCATTAAGCAGGAATTGCCAAACGGAAAACCGCTAACGCTCATCAGCGACTTGGCCTTGCGCGATGCCCTTGTCGATGAGGCAGGACAGACGCTGGTTGGTCGAAACGACGATTCGGCCTTTGTATTGGTTGACCTGGCAAAGAAGACCACCAGCCCGTTGGCCCTCACGAAGGAGGCCACGCCGTTGGCTTTTGCGAGCAATGGACGGTTAATTACCAGCCGGAGCGCCGGGCCTTCCATAGTGCTGGAGAGGGTGAATCTCAAGAATGGCTCGGTTGAGCCTTATGGCGAGGTGCTCACGAACCAAGTGACAGGTCTCTCCGAATTGATTGCCATGCGGCTCGCCAAAAACGGTCGAACTTTGGTTTATTCGCAATTGGAAAGTGTTTCGACGCTATACGTCGTCTCGGGCTGGAAGTAGCCAAACGAGGCGTCTGATAATTAGGGTGTGACTGATCAACTATCACTATCGATTTGGCTAGAGCGTGGCAGCCGGGCGAACCGTCTCAGGCACTTTGAAACATTACTCAGGCTTTTTCCGTTTTCGCAGCGCGATCAGCCGCAGAGCACCATTAGCGTGCACGCCGTAGCTGAGACGGAACCACCGTTGCTGGAGAGTCCGATGAATGGGCCGATTGATCCAAGCGAGGTTTTGGAGGCTGTACAGGAATACCGCGGCAACGACATCGCCTATAACGTAGAAAGCTGGTGGGACCTCTGGCAATACGACGGCGATTGGAAGTTGGGCCCGGCCCGCGTCGAACTGGCGTGCTTCGGACCGGCCTTCGACAACGGTACAGAACGTTCGGCCGGAGAGCAGGAGGATTTACGGATCGATTTCGGCGTCGATAGCCATTACCTGCCTCGGCCCGAGCTGATAGGCAGCGGCCGCATGACGGAATCGAACATCAAAAGCATGCTGCGACTGGTGCATGAGTTGGATTCGGCGCTCCCCGTCGCCAAGCGCAAGCTGGAAACCGAATCAGGCGAGAATTTCGCCGAGAGGCTGCAGCAGGTATTAACCGGCAGCCAGACTCACTAAGCAGTCGATTAGAACAAGGTGAGAGGCACGCTCTTGGAGCTAAGTGAGAGCCCGAACGAAATCCGGTTTTCGTTAAGCCCTCCGTAACTGAACAGCCCCTCGTAATGCAGAAAGTCATAGCGGGCATTGGCGTTCAGATAGCGAATCAGGTTGACTCCATAACTGGCGCTAGCGCCGAAGGTGGAGTAGGACTGGGAGATGGAGTTGGCCAAGCTGGAGAGTCGAATATAACTGACGCCAAAGCCCAGATTGGAGCGATGCGGTAAGGTGACCGAATAAATGCCATTGCCGAACTGGCTGCGGGACGCAAGAAAGGTGCCGTTGCCGGCTGCCACATTTTGGCCGCCGCCAATAGCGAGCGAAGAGCGGCGATAGAAGTGCGTCAAGAATCCTTGGAAGGAAGGGCTCTCAATCGTGCGTTTATAAGCGCCCACTTCATAGCCGGTAACCGGCGTTCCGTCGAAAATCAACGTCACCGGCAGGCTGATGGTTCCCTGGCTGTGAACACGGCTAACACCTGCCGAAAGATCCAGCTGCCAGCGATCGGGGAAACGGTGGGATAGCGTCAGCGAGCCGTTGTCAATGTCGGCCGTTCCCGCGCCATTTGAGTAAGAATAGTAAGTGTGGGTGTAATTGCCGCCAATGGTGGTTCTAGCCGTAAGGCGGTAGTATACTGCGGCGCTACCACTGCCGCCATAGCTGCTGAATGAATCGGCGTAAGAATAGTTACTCAGGAAATAGCTGCCGCTAAAGACATAGCTGAGACGCCTCGACTGAGCGTAAGTGAGACTGATGCCGGCATTGAGGAAACGCGATTCGGTACTAAACGGGTTGGTGCTAATACTGGCGCCCTGGACGGAAGCTCCGTAGTAGCTTGTACCATAAGTCAGAATGCCGCCCGACACACTGGTGCCGAACGTCCAGCGCTTACTCAATCTCTTGGAATAGGCCAAGGCGAGGCTCTGCTGCACCCCACTCGAAAAGCCCGTTGACGAGTAATCCCGGTAGGAACCTTGATAGCTCAGCGTCAGGCCGCCATCCCGGAACTGGTGCGACAAGTCGATTCCACCGCCCGCCTCCCAACCAAAGCCACTCGAGGAATTGGTACTGGCTGAGGTGAGAACAGGAATGCGCGAATCCCAAACACCGTTGGCGAAGACGAACACGTTCACAAAATCGTGATCGAAGAACTGGCTGGCAGCCGTGATATGTCTGGTGCCGTAATCGTCGCTACTATCGGCGGTACTCCCGGAGGACGTATCTTGCGCCACCAAAGCCACTGCCATCAGGCAGAAAATCACCAAAACTTTCACCGGCGCGCTCCCCCAATATTTCGAATTATTTTTAGATCTGTTGGGCCGTGCCATTCGGCAACGCAAAACCGAAAAATTAAGCATTTAAACCTTTAAGTCTGACCAACATAGCATGGCCTGTCAAGGGAAGAATTACACCTGGGGGGCTACGGGTACCCTCGTGCTGTGAAGATCGCCCTTTCGGCTTGCATAAACGTCGGAAAAGCCTTTGCGCGGCACTGAGAAGCAGACGCGGCGTATATCCGTTCCCGATGCTAGGAATTCACCCGGCAAAACAGCGAAGCGCATTCAATCCAAAGGGTTTAAGGGCCGAGCCGGAGTCTGCAAACCCGCCCGCCACAGTGACTGAATCCCTGCCGCGAGCGCAGCCATCCGTGGTGATTGAGATCACCACCTTGCACCCGCCAACCAGGGATCGCTCTATTTCTCATATTCGCGCGCCCTTTTTTAGAAAGCGCATGTGATTACCACAAATAGTGGTTCTATCGCGCACGCTTACCCCGAATTAAACGAAGAAGCGCCTGGGCGCGGCCGCGGAATTCCGTTTCCCATCGACCGCGATGCATCCGCCTCTGAAGCCTTGGCAGGGGTGGTTAGGCTTTTCAGCACGAGGCATGCGCCGCGAGTAGATTGAGATCGGCCGGTTCGCCGAACTTCGCGCCCTGCAGCGAGGGCGCAATGTTGCGGCACAGTCCTATGAGCACGGATCCAGGACCAACTTCGATGAAGCGCTGGATACCTCGGCTTGCCAGCGCGTAGACGGAGTCGGTCCAAAGCACCGGGTTAGGAATTTGTTCAATGAGTCCCTGGCGTGCCGCGGCTGGGTCGGTAATGACGCGAGCTTGCCAATTGTTGATGAAAGGAACGGAGAAGGCGTGGAAGACAGTGGCATCCAGAGCCGGTCTGAGTTTTTCCTGCGCCGGGCGCATAAGCGGGCAATGGAACGGAGCGCTAACCGGCAGCATCAGAGCGCGCCTGGCGCCAGCCGCTTTGGCAAGTTGCATCGCACGTTCGACCGCGTGTATGTGGCCCGCAATGACAACTTGATCGATCGAGTTGAAATTGGCGGCAGAGACGATTTCACCTTGCGCCGCCTCCTCAAGAATCTGATCAAGCTTGCCTGCGGGCAGTTTGAGCAGCGCCGCCATGGCGCCTTCGCCCTCGGGCACAGCGTCTTGCATGAACTGGCCGCGCGCGCGGACAAGTTGCAAGGCGTCTGCAAAATCGAGGCAGCCGATCGCAACCAGGGCCGAGTATTCTCCCAGGCTGTGGCCGGCCACGATCGCAGGGGAGTGGCCAAGTTCAGCAAGGACGCGGTAGGCGGCAATCGAAGTAGCCAGAATGGCGGGCTGGGTATTGGCTGTCTGCTTGAGTTCTTCCTCCGGGCCATTGAAACAAAGGTCCGAAAGCGCGAAGCCCAGAGCGGCATCGGCTTCCGCGAAAGTCTGGCGCGCGCTTGGAAATTCCGCAGCCAGCCGTTGGCCCATGCCGGCGAACTGCGAGCCTTGGCCTGGGAAGAGGAACGCGAAATCTAACATGGTGTGAGCTTTTCACATCTTACGCGAGTGGCTAGCCCAGCGCGTGGCCGCGCACGGCGCCCCCGGGTGGAGAATTATGCGATATAGTTGAGATAAGAATGAAAAAGAAACTGGCGGCCGAGCCCATCATCTCTCCGCAGATTTTGGAAATGGCAAAGAAGTCGGTGGAGATGGAACGCCCGGTGGCTGCCAAGCCGTGTGCGGTCTGCGGGGCATCTTGTACGCCGCTGAACGGGCCCACCAGCGGTCAGGAAGAAAATCTCTGTTGGGTTTGCCGCCGCCTGAAGATCAGCGCCTGGCGCGATTCCGATCACCAGATGGCCGCCCAGGAATAGCGGCTACGCCGATACGGCAGCGCGCGCCAGTCCCGGTTCTTTGGCTTCTCGCGGGAACTCAACGCTAAAGGTCGCGCCTGGGTGCGAATGAACGCGGATTTCTCCTCCTAATTGATTCGCCAGCAGATCGACAATCGGCAAGCCCATCGAATGAGAAGCGTGCCAGTCAAATCCTTCTGGTAGTCCCACGCCTTCGTCGGAGACGCACACCGTGATGTATCCCAATGCCGATTCGTGCAATGCCACAACAATCTCGCCGTTCTCATCGTTTGGATACGCATACTTCAGCGCATTCGTCACCAATTCATTAAGGATGAGGCCGCACGGTATGGCCTGTTCGATCTTAAGAAAAACCGGCGACGTTCTTAGGCGGCTCGTCAAGCGGCGAGTGGATCCCGAATAGGAAAAAAACAAATCGCTCACCAGCGTTTGGATATATTCTTCGAAATCGACATAGTCCGCCTGCAGACTGCCATAGAGTCGCTCGTGTATCAGAGCCATGCTGTGAACCCGTTGCTGACTTTCCTTGAGAGCGGCGGACGCCGCCTCATCTTGCAGCGATTCCGCCTTCATTCGCAACAAACTTGAAATCACTTGAAGATTATTCTTGACGCGGTGATGCACTTCCTGTAACAGAACGTTCTTCTCAGCCAACGAACGCCGCAGATCTTCTTCCTTAACTTCGAGTTGGCGCAACGCCACCGTACGGTTCACAACCTCGGCCTCGAGACGTTCTTTCGCCAGCTTTTGTTCATGAATATCGGTGCTGGCGCCAAACCAGCGAAGCACCTTGCCGCTTTCGTCCATATACGGGACAGAACGCGCCACATGCCACCGGTAAGTGCTGTCTGCGGCTCTCTGCAGGCGGACTTCGCGCTGAAACGGTATGTTGCCGGCAAATCCCCGAGCGTTGATTTCGGAAAACCGCTGAAAATCCTCAGGATGGACCACCAGCCGCCAAAAAGAGGCCTTTGCCTGCTCAACGGTGCAGCCCGTGTACTCGTGCCAGCGCTGGTTGCAGTAGTCCATTTCGCCGTTTGGCGTCGATCTCCAAACGATTTGCGGCATAGCGTCGGCCAATTGGCGCAATTCGCGCTCGCTTGCTTCCAACCGAATCTCAGCGAGTCTCCTTTCGGAGATGTCGAAGAGGATGCCTGACACGCTGGTGGGCTGGCCGTTTTCATCAAACAAAACACCGCCGCAAGCGGCCATCCAGCGGACATCCCCAGCCGCACGTACAATGCGGAACTCGGCCTTGAGGTCGCATCCCTGGCGCAGAGATTTAGCAATCTGCTCGTCTACCCGCGCTCGATCTCCGCAGAAAATGGCTTCTCGAACGTGCGCATAGCTATTCCATTGACCAGTGCCAAAGCCCAAAAGCTCTTCGACCGGGCCTGACCACACGGCTTTATCCTCCGCTGGCTCCCACGTCCAAACTGCTACCTTGGCGTGGCGCAAAGCGAGGCTAAAGCGGGCGTCCGATTCGAGCAACGCGCGCTCAACCAGAATCCGTCGAGCCATCGCCTCCCTCAGTTCGTCCGCTTGCTGGGCGATCTCACAGGTGCGTTCGGCCACTTTCTGTTCCAGCCCTTTACCGGTTTCGCGAAGCGTAGATTCCACCGCGGCGCGGCGCAGCATTTCCAAGCGAATCAGTGCCAGGGCCAAACCGATCATCATTAACGCTATAAGGCGTGACAGGAAAACGGTCCTTTGCATCAGATGAAGCGACCGCTCATTTAAATCGAGCTGGTGGGCGAGATCCGCTCGCAAGCTGCCGACAAGTCTATCCGACTCCGCGTCAATCTGGTCCATCAAAATCAGCCCGTTGCCGGATTCGATCATCGCTAAGGCCTCGGGCGAACGCTGTTCACGGCGCAAATCGATGGCGGCGGCGAGTTCCTCCAGTTTCTGCTTCGTGTACCGCCGAAGAGGGTCGGCTCTGCCATCTCCGTATGGACAGGCACTCAGATTGCGCCAACCATCGGCGACTTGCTGCACTCCCCGCGCATGAGCTTTGAGGTATTGATCGCCTGCGGTTAGCAGAAATCCGCGTTCTGCCGTTTCCGCTCTGCGAATACCTCCCACAATGCCATGAATGAAATTGATCTGGCGGTAGGCGCTTTCGATCTCCTCGCGCGCCTTTACGGCCGCGTCGGCATTCGCCGCAATGAAAGAGCTCACGCCGACGAAGGATGACACAAGCCCGACGAGCACCAGGGTGGCAGCGGTGGCGGAAAGAGGCATTTCGCTAGCGCCACAGCTCATCCAAAGCAAGACACATGCCGCAATGGCCGCCAAACAAGCGCCGACCACGCATGGTACAGGCATGGTGAGTGCCTTGCTTGCCCAAGTGCCCAGTTCCGCGATTCCCGCTGCATGAACCAAGATTCCGAGAACCGCAATGGAGGAAATCATGCCCGCCAGAAATGTCGCCCCATTAAGCGAAGCGCGACTGGGCAACGGTTGAGCCATGAGAATAAAGAAAACTCCTAAAAGCAAGAACAGCAGAGCACCCGCTGCTGGCACGCGCGCAGTGACCACGGCTTCCGTCAACCTCGGAAAGAAATGCCAGAGAGCGGCGATAAAACACCCGCCGCCGAAGCCGGCCAGCACGACGCCCAGCAAGCGGCAGAGTGGAAGAGCTCCCCGCGCAGCGCACCAAAACGCCGATCCCGCAAGGACGAAACCAATTCCGGCGTCTTGCGGGAAAACCTGGAGAAGAGCACGCCAGTGCAAACGCCAGGCAAAGGGCGTCATCACGCCCATGAAGAGCAGGAGCAGAGATCCAGCTTGGACAATGTGTTTGGCCTTAATTTGAGGGAATTTACGCATCTTAGTCGCTCAACACAAACGGTCGTGGGAGTTCCCTTGACAGAGTGCCGCGAAATCAGTCGCAAGGCGCTCGTATCTCAAAAAGGAGGGGGGACAGTTCAGCGATGTCGCCCAGCGAAACCCAACGGATCTCGGCTCAGCACTTACCCAGTGTTACGAGAAAAGTATCACACGTAACTCGGGACAGCCCACTCAAACACAATTTCGTCCCGGTCCTGCAGCGCTGCTTCAACCTTCGATGGCAATGCACCCAGCTCTCCACCAGCAAGTCATCATCATCGTGGACTGCCCACTTTTCGAGCTGGGCGTCGGTTGAATCTCCAAGGTCAGACCTCCATCATCAACCGGTGCGCGGCACTCTACCGCGTCTGACACTAGTGTCCGGCCGCCCCGCCAGTCGTCAATTTCAGCATGCCCGGCAACAATCGAACTTCCACATTTCCCCGTTCACAACTTTTAAAAATTTTACCCCAAACCACCAACCACCACGGCCTCAACTACTTACCGCCAATACCTCATGTCAATTCGACCCCAGTCCGACCGCCCCACCCCCTACCATGAACCTGTGCGGACCCTGCTCCGCCCCTCAGAAAGGAAGCTCGCCATGACCACACATCTCGCCCGCCAAACCCCCACCCCCGCACGCCATAAAACCGCCCACCTACCCTCGCGGGAAAAACTCCTCCGTTCGACCGCCGAAAAACCGCTCGTTTCCCGCCGCTCGCCACTATTCTTTATACGCGGGATCGAAACGCCTCACAACGCGCCTTTTTTACCGTTCATTCCACCATCTCTTCGCCCTCGCCCGTCTGCTATGCTAAACCTTTCAACGTTTTCCCCCGCCTCTCCTGTTCGCCCATTCCTGACGAGACACAGAGGCCTTTCAAGCGAAATCATGGACGTATTTCAACTCACCCGGAGCCTTATCGATATCGAATCGGTAACCCCGAACGAGCGCGAAATCGGCCAGTTTCTCTTCGACTATCTGAACGATCTCGCCCAACGTTTCAACGGCGAAGTCGAGCGCCTGCCCGTTGAGCAGCATCGCGATAACGTCTTCGTTCGCTTCGGCGCCCCCATCGTGACGCTCTCCACGCACATGGATACCGTGCCGCCGTTCATCCCTTCCCGCGACGATGGCTCGCAAATCTGGGGCCGTGGCGCTTGCGATACCAAAGGCATCATCGCTGCCATGCTCAAGGCGGCAGAACAGCTTCTCTCAGCCGGCAAACGAGATTTCGGTCTGCTCTTCGTCGTAGGCGAGGAACGCAATAGCGCTGGCGCACTCGCCGCCGCCAATACACCGCGCGGCAGCAAATACCTCATCAACGGCGAACCAACGGAAAACCAGCTGGCCCTTGGCTCGAAAGGCGCTCTGCGTTTTGAAATCGTCGCCACTGGCCGCATGGCTCACTCCGCTTATCCGGAGCTCGGTGAGTCCGCCATCGAAAAGCTTCTCAACGCGTTGGCGCGAATTCGCACCGTGCCCCTGCCGGTCGACGACACGCTAGGTCCCAGTACACTCAATATCGGCATTCTGCGTGGTGGCCGCGCGCCCAACGTGATTGCCGATGAAGCCGTCGCTGAAATTTTCATCCGCGTGGTCGGAGATGTCACAGAACTTCGCCACCAAATCAAAGCCGCCGCCGCGCCCGACGCCGAGGCCAACGAAGTTCTCTTTATCCCCGCCGCTCATCTCGGATCGCTGCCAGGCTTTCCCACTACCGTTGTCGCCTACACCACCGATATCCCGGCCTTTGGTAATACCTGGGGTCAGCCGTTTCTGCTCGGACCCGGTACTATTCACGTCGCCCATACCAACGACGAGCGTATCTCGAAATCCGACCTCGTGGCCGCCGTCGAAATCTATGCCAAATTAGTAGAAAGGCTCTCACAGCAATGAAGAGTATCGACGTAGGTATTCTGGGCGGCACCGGAATGGTGGGCCAGCACTTCATTCGTTTCTTGCAAGGTCATCCCTGGTTCAACCTCACATGGCTCGGCGCCAGTGACCGTTCCGCCGGCAAGAAGTTGAAGGATGCCACATCTTGGCGTCTCGATGGCGACCTCCCATCCACTGCGGCGGAGATCGTTGTCTCCGACTCCAAACCCTCCGCCACCTCTCCGCGACTCATGTTCTCCGCCATGGACGCCTCCGTCGCCACTCAGATTGAACGCGATTTCGCGCAAGCCGGTCACATCGTCGTTTCCAATTCAAGCAATCATCGCATGGATGCCGACGTGCCGCTCATCGTTTCCGAGGTGAATCCCGGCCATTTGTCGCTGCTCCACTCACAGCAAAAGGCCCGCGGCTGGAAGGGCATGATCGTTACCAATCCCAATTGCTCTACCATCGTGCTCACCATGGCGCTCGCGCCGCTCACTCACTTCGGAATTCAAAAGGTCATCGTGGCCACTCTGCAAGCAGTGTCGGGCGCTGGCTATCCGGGCGTCGCTTCCATGGACATCTTGGCCAACGTCGTTCCGTTCATTGGTTCTGAAGAGGAAAAGATGCAGCGGGAGACCCAAAAAATCCTCGGCACTCTCTCTAATGGCGTCATCGCTCCCCTGCCCGCACGCGTCAGCGCCCATTGCAATCGTGTAGCTGTCACCGACGGCCACGTCGTGACAGCCTCTATCGAATTCTCAAAGAAACCCTCCTTGGCCGAAGTTCAGTCCGCCATCGAAAACTTTCAGAGCCTACCGCAGCATCGCAAACTACCCAGCGCACCACTAAAGCCCCTCACCTATCTGCCCCAAGCCGACCGTCCGCAACCCCGCCGCGACGCCATGCGTGAAAACGGCATGGGTGTCACCGTCGGCCGCCTTCGCGAATGTCCCGTCCTCGATATCAAGCTCGTTGCTTGCGGCCACAACACCATTCGTGGCGCCGCCGGCGCCGCCGTCCTCAATGCCGAACTCATGGCCTCCGAAGGATTCCTCGACTAATCTCGGAACCACATGATCGCCATGCGAAAAAAGAGGGGACATTCCGATCGGTCGTCAGCCCTGCCCCTGAATGGACACTTTAGTGTGTCCCCTCTTTTTTCGCTGCTCTCCAACCCCGGTCTCTTGTGGGGCAGACCGCCCGGTCTGCGGCTGACCTCCCGCTCAGCCCCCTCCCGAGTCTCTAACCCATGATCATCATGAAGTTCGGTGGTACCTCGGTCGAGTCCCGCGATGCCATCACGCGCGTCGCGTCCATCGTCAAAAAATACCAACCCCGCCGTCCCATCGTCGTCGTCTCCGCCATGGGCAAAACCACCAATCAGCTTCTCGCCGCCGCCCGTGAAGCCGCCGCCGGCCGCCGCGAGCAAGCCCTCGCCATCGTTGACGAACTCCGCAGCCATCACCTCACCCACGGCCTCGCCGTCGCCGGTTCCGCCGCTGCCGATCTCGACCGCTTCATCCGCACTCACTTCGATTGGCTCGATGAACTCGTCAAAGGCCTCTCCGTCGTCGGCGAACTGTCCGCGCGCTCCATGGATGCCATTGCCAGCGTCGGTGAGCGTCTCTCCAGCCTCGTCGTCAGCTTCGCCTTTCGCGCCGCCGGCATGCCCACCCAGCACATTGACGCCCGCCGCGTCATCATCACGGACGATCGCTTCACGCAAGCTCAACCGCTTTTCGAAGAAACCTACGCCCAACTCGCCGAAAACGTCAAACCCATCGCCCAACAGTCCGTCGTGGTCATGGGTGGATTCATCGGCGCCACCAAAGACGGCGTCACCACCACCCTTGGCCGCGGCGGCTCCGATTATTCTGCCGCCATTGTCGGCGCCGGCGTCAACGCCGAAGAGATTCAGATCTGGACCGATGTCGATGGCATGCTCACCGCCGATCCGCGCATCGTGCCCGGCGGCCATCGTGTCAAAAGCATCTCCTTCGCCGAAGCCGCCGAGATGGCCTTCTTCGGAGCAAAAGTGCTTCACCCCGCCACCGTCTTGCCGGCCGTGGAAAGGAATATCCCGGTTCTCATTCTCAACTCCAAGCGCCCTGAAGTGGAGGGAACGCGCATCACCTCCGAAGCCGTGCCTTGTACCAACCCGGTAAAATCGATCTCCTGCAAACGCGACATTACCATTCTGAACATCCGTTCTACTCGCATGCTCATGGCCCATGGCTTTCTGCGGCGCATCTTCGAAATCTTCGACCGCTATGAAACCAGCGTCGACATGCTCTCCACTTCCGAGGTCAGCCTGTCGCTGACGTTAGATAATACGGAGAACCTCGCTTCCATCAACGAAGAGGTTCGCCAGTTTGCTGAGGTGACCGTGGAAGAAAAACAAGCCATCGTCTGTTTGGTCGGCGAAAACATCCGGCATACGCCGGGCATTGCCGGCCGTGCCTTTCAAGTGCTGGCCGACAAAAACATACGCATGATTTCGCAAGGAGCTTCTTTATTGAACCTCGGTTTCGTGATCGCCGATAGCGATCTTCCAGGCGCCGTTTCCGCCCTCCACAAAGAATTCTTCTCCACTCTCGATCCGGCGGTGTTTGCCTGATGTCGAAAAACCAAAAGCTGGCGATTGTGGGCTACGGCAAAATGGGCCATCTTGTCGAGCAACTGGCGCCCGAATACAATTTCGATGTCGTTCTGCATCTCAATAGATCGAACGCCATCACCGCGGAAGCTCTCCATGGCGTGGACGTGGCCGTAGAGTTCT
Organism: Bryobacterales bacterium; assembly: GCA_963764105.1. Classification (GTDB taxonomy): domain Bacteria; phylum Acidobacteriota; class Terriglobia; order Bryobacterales; family Bryobacteraceae; genus Bog-105. The sequence goes on along the minus strand of CAVXRP010000009.1, from coordinate 33,072 downwards.
CCACGCCCGAGGCGGCGCCGGAAAATTTGCAGCGCCTCGCTCTGCTGAAGATCCCCACCGTGACAGGCACCACCGGTTGGATCGATCACCTGGCCGCCGTCAAAGCTGCCGTCGCCCAGGGTGGCGGCGGTTTGGTTTGGGGTCCGAATTTCTCGATAGGGGTCGCCGTCTTCCGCAAACTCGCTGCCTTCGCCGCGCAACTGCTGCGCGACGAAAACGAATACGGCGCCTGGGCCTGGGAGATTCATCACGATGCTAAGAAAGACGCGCCTTCCGGCACTCTCATGCATCTCGTGCAAGCCATGAAAGACGCTGGTTACCGGCGCCACATCGATACCAGTTCCAGCCGCGCCGGCAAACATCCGGGAACCCACGAAATCGGTTTTGATTCCGCCGCCGATACCATCACGTTGCGCCATTCCGCCCGCAGCCGCGAAGGTTTCGCGCGCGGTGCCCTGAAATCCGCCCGCTGGATTTTGTCCCACAAAGGCGTCTACACTTTCGAAGAAGTATTGTTTGGTAAGGAGTAATTTATGTTTACCGGCTGCGGCACCGCTCTTGTTACCCCATTCCGCATGGATGGCTCGCTCGATGAGCCCTCGCTGCGCGCCCTCGTAGAACGTCAAATCGCAGCAGGTATCAACTTCCTTTGCCCGTGTGGCACTACCGGCGAAAGCCCCACACTTTCTCATGCCGAGCATCTGCGCGTGGTCGAGATCACCGTCGAGCAAGCGCGCGGGCGAGTGCCGGTTTTAGCTGGCGCCGGCGGCTATGATACCAGCCACGTCATCAAGCTGATCGCCGATCTTCACAAGCTCGCTGTCTCGGGTATTCTCTCCGTCACCCCCTATTACAACAAGCCAACGCAAGAAGGCTTATATCAGCATTACCGTGCGCTGGCCAATTCCACGCCGCTCCCTCTCATCGTTTACAGCGTGCAGTCCCGCACGTCCGTAAACGTCGAACCGGCCACTCTCTTGAGGCTGGCCGAAATCAAAAACATCGTCGGTGTGAAGGAAGCATCCGGCAGCATTTCACAGATGGCGAATTTGCTGGCGCACGTGCCTGAATCATTTATCGTTCTTTCCGGTGACGACGCCATCGCTCTGCCGCTCATCGCACTCGGCGGACAGGGCGTCATCTCAGTGGTCTCGAACGAAATTCCGGGCGAGTTCACCGCTCTCACCCAAGCTGCTTTGCAAGGCGACTTCGTCCAAGCTCGCCGGCTGCAGAAAAAATATCACGCTCTGATGGAAATCAATTTTGTCGAGACCAACCCCGGACCGGTGAAATTCGCACTATCGCGCATGGGCTTGTGCGAACCTTCCTGGCGGCTACCCATGGTTCCTCCAGCCAAGGCGTCACAAGAGAAAATCGAGGCTGTCCTCGAAGCCCTCGGTTTGCTGGCGGGAGTGCGGGCTTGAGCGATTCAGTTCGTCAAGGAATAGAGGAACTATTCGAACAGAAGCCAGCACAGTACAGCCAGAAACACCGAGAGCTCTTTGCCGAATTTATCGGCCTTTTAAATCGCGGCGCTGTCCGCGCTGCCCAACCTGACTCGCATGAGTCAACCGGCTGGCGCGTCAATGCTTGGGTCAAGAAAGGTATCTTGCTGGGCTTTCGCATCGGCGGAATTGTCGCGATGTCCGGCCAGTTTTTCGATAAGTCCACCTATCCGCTCAAGCACCTCAGCGCTGACGATGGCGTGCGCGTCGTCCCCGGCGGCTCCAGCATTCGCGATGGTTGCTACCTCGGCCGCGGCGTCACCTGCATGCCTCCCATGTACATCAACGCAGGCGCCTATGTTGATGATGGAACCATGGTGGATTCACACGCGCTCGTGGGCAGCTGCGCGCAGATTGGCAAGGCTTGCCACATTTCGGCGGCCTCGCAAATCGGCGGTGTTCTCGAACCGGTCGGCGCCATCCCCGTCATCGTCGAAGACGACGTTCTGATTGGCGGCAATTGCGGCGTCTATGAAGGCACCGTGATTAAGAAGCGCGCCGTGCTGGGCAGCGGCACGATTTTGAATCGCTCAACGCCTGTCTACGATCTGGTTCGTGAAACGGTCCATCGCGCCACGGCCGACTCGCCGCTAGTCATTCCAACGGACGCCGTTGTCGTAGCCGGTTCGCGCGCCGTGAAATCGGGTCCCGGCAAGGAATGGGGCATCTCGCTTTACACCCCCGTCATCGTCAAGTATCGCGATGCCGGGACCGAAGCCAAAATTCAGCTCGAAGATTTCCTGCGCTAATTTTCTTCCGCCGTGCTCGCTTCGAACAGCTTCGGCCCGGAAGGCTTGTCGTACTTTCCGTCACTCGGCTCTTCGGTCACCAGCACGCCCGTTACGTTTGTCAGAAGCGCCGCTTCGTGAAAATCGGCCACGCACGAACCGTCCTCCAACGGTGTGAAAACTCCGGCGCTCACGGTGCTCACCTCCGTTGGCGATTCCTTCCGCAGAATCCAAAGTTGATAGGTATGATCCGCCGGTGGTTTTGGAATGTTCGAACCGACGAAGACCAGCTTCCACTTCTCCGCCAAAACCGCGTACCCGAGCCCTTTGCCGGCGGCCTCAGAAGCTTTCATCGGCAGTAAACGCGCGCCGCTGTGCGCTAACGCATCCAGCAGATTCTTCGTCTGCTCGTATCGCGCGAGCTGGGTTTTTTGTTGTTCGATGAGCGCCTGAGCCTTCGTTAACGCGTCTTCCGCTTTCTTGACCTGCGCGCTCGCCGTGGCCGAACCCGCTGAGTCCAACTGCGTTTTGAGCTGGCGACGCTTCTCAATCTCTTCATCCAGCTTGAGCTGATTGCTAGCTACTTCGTGCGCCAAACGTTCAAGTTCGGCCGGCGGGACTTTCCCCTCCAATCGACTGGACGCTCGCGCGGCGTACCAACTGGCTACCAGCAACACCGACATCACGCCGCAAAGGATCAGCAGTGTCGATATGGGTACCGCAGTCCGTTCCCGCACCGCCGAGTTCTTGGGAAACGTTAAAACCTTTCGGCTGAGTTCCGCAATCCGCACGATCCGCCCGCGGAAGTCTTCAGAGGGCTCGGCGTTTTCGAGCGTTTCGGCAAACACCAGCCATAGATTCATGCTGCGCTGCACGCCCGTCAAACAAGCGGGACACTGCTCCTGAATTTGCGCTTCCACTTGCGAACGGTCTGGCTCTTCCAGCAGTCCGAGCACATAGCGGTCGTAGGTATCGGAAGTAAATCCAGCGCAATGCATCGTGCTCAGTGTCTAACCAGCCCGGCCGCGCCCCAATCGTCAGGTACCGTCACGCGCCCTTGGCCATACGGCGGCTTCAACTCCTTTATCTCGAAGTTGACGTTGTCTCCGTGAACTTTTGCCAGGGTGTGTTCAAAGAACCAGCCACGTTCGTACGACTTGCTTTCCCGCAAATGGCCGCCGGAACTTGCCATCGACAAATAGGTTACGCCATCAAGTTCAAAGTGCAACATCTGGTGAATATGGCCGGCAATCACATATTTCACCCCATAGCGCAGGGCCAGCTGGTGCAACGGGAATGCGGGGTTTCCCAGCACCACTTGCAAGATCCACGCGGGGCGGTGCGAAAAGATGAATTTGACCGGCTGTTTTTCATGCGCCGCCAGATCCTTTTCAAGGAACGCCAATTCTTCTGCCGAGATCTGATCGCTTTCACTGTCGTTCAGAACTGTGAAGTGCGCTTGCTGGTAATCGAATCCATAATGCAGAGGGTGTTTGGTGTACTTGACATAAGCTTGCGCCGAGGCTGCCGACCATACGTCGTGATTACCAGGAGTAAAGAAAATCTGGTAATGGCGGTAAGGCGCTAAGGTCGCTTCCGCTTCTTCCCACTCCGTCTCCAGTGTGCGGTCGTTGAGGCCCTGAATCGTGTCGCCGACGGTGACGACAAACGCTGGATGGTCGCGATCCATTTCGTGCCAAGCTTCTTCCCAAACACCCTCCACCGCCTCGCCGGTATGGTCGCCAAGGATGGCAAAATCAAAACTGCCTGGAGCGTTGAACCCGGCTGCTCCGCCGCCAAGAACGATGAGTAATAGTAATAGGGCGCCGGTCGCGCCCTTTCGATTCCGCATTTCCCACCACGATGGTACCAGCGAGCCGGTGTCTTAGAATTAAGCGTGTTCCATGCGAGCGGCCATACCGCGCATACTTACCGGCTTCTCTTGCTGACTCTTTTGCTGAGACCATTCGGCAATCTGTCGCTGGCTTGGGGCATGCACCATTTCCCACGCCTGCTCAGGTGGGAACCGCTCGCTTATCTGGAAGCCTTGCTGAATCCGTTTGTGGCGTTGGGGATTGCTATGCTGATTTTGGCGCTGCTGACGCGGATGGCGCTTTTAAGTGTTGCCGACCTGAGTTTCGTGCTGCCTTTGACGGCGACCGGGTATATTATATCGGCCATGCTAGGCAAGGTTTTCCTCGGCGAAGATGTCGGTTCAAATCGCTGGTTGGGAACCTGTATGATCTTCGCAGGCGTCGTGCTGGTTGGTTCAACCCCGGAGCGCTCAGCGGCGGCTTTGGGCGAGACTTAGCATGTTACCTGGCATCTACGACTGGGATGGTAAAATTGCGTTACACGGGTGAAAATTGCCTCAAACTATGAAGATTAGCGTGCTGGGCGGAGACGGCTATTGCGGTTGGGCCACTGCCCTTTATCTAAGTTCGCGCGGCCATACGGTTTCAATCGTAGACAATTTTGCGCGCCGCCAATGGGATCACGAATTGGGAGTTCAGACCCTCACGCCAATTCGACCGCTTGCCGAGCGATTGAGAATCTGGCAGGAACTCACCGGACATACGATTGATTTACAGGTAGGCGATTGCACCGATTACGACTTTCTCGCCTCTTATGTGAAATCGTTTGAGCCAGAAGCAGTGATTCACTTCGCGGAACAGCGAGCGGCCCCCTATTCGATGATTGACCGCAAGCACGCGGTTTTCACGCAAGTGAATAACGTGGTGGGAACGTTGAACCTGCTATTCGCGTTACGCGAGTTTCAGCCCGATTGCCACTTGGTCAAGCTCGGCACGATGGGCGAATATGGCACGCCGAATATCGATATCGAGGAGGGCTACATCGCCATTGAACATAATGGCCGCAAAGATGTGCTGCCGTTTCCGAAACAACCTGGTTCTTTCTACCACTTGTCGAAAGTCCACGACAGTCACAACATGATGTTCGCGTGCAAAATTTGGAAGCTGCGCGCGACCGACTTGAATCAAGGCGTGGTCTATGGCACCATTACTGACGAAACGGCGCTGGACGAGGGTCTAATCAACCGCTTCGATTACGACGAAGTGTTTGGAACCGTGCTGAACCGCTTTTGCGTTCAGGCGGCAGTTGGTCATCCTTTAACGGTTTACGGAAAGGGCGGTCAAACGCGCGGTTTTCTGGACATTCGCGATACCGTTCGCTGTGTGGAACTAGCTTGCCTAAATCCCGCCGCTCCCGGTGAGTGCCGGGTCTTCAATCAATTCACCGAACAGTTTTCCGTACTCGAAATCGCCAAGCTCGTGCAGAAGGCGGGGCGGAAAATGGGCATCAAGGCGACAGTGGACCAGTTGCCCGATCCACGAGTGGAATCGGAAGAGCACTACTACAACGCCAAACATTCGAAACTCATCGACCTGGGTCTAAAGCCGCATTTCCTGTCGGATTCGCTGCTCGATTCGTTGATGAACATTGCGATTCGCTATCGCGACAGAGTGGACGCGTCGATGTTCCTGCCCCAGGTAAATTGGCGGAAACCGACTAACGTTCGCAATTTGAAGCCGCAAACCGCTCCGGTCCCTGCTGTCTCTGGCTGATACAGTGTGCGTTGTGTGGCGCCCGGCTTTATTGGCGGCTATCGCGGTTTGCATGTTCGCCGGCCAGAACCCGGATCGCTGGACTGTTGCCGAAAATCAGCATTTCGAGGTTTATTCGCAAAGCGGCGATGAAGCAGCGCGCCAAACGTTATTTTCGTTTGAGCAGTTGCGAACGTTCTTTGAGCAGAACGAATTGCTCGGTTTTGCCTTCCACGAAAGTAGCGGCCACAAACTGCGCGTGGTGGTGTTTCGTTCGGCAAAGGAGTATGAGGACTATCGGCTGCGCACAATCGCCGATGCTTACTACGTTTCAGATGGCAGCAGTGGCGATTCCATCATCATGGCGGCGTCGCCAGGGAAAGCGTTCGGCGTTGCGGTGCATGAATATACACATTACGTTTTGCACGCAACCGGTTTGCGGCTCCCCGCATGGCTCAACGAGGGACTCGCCGAATATTTTTCCACCTTGCGATTTGATGAGCACGCATATCAGCTCGGTGGCGATCTGGCCGCCAGGACGAAAGCTCTGCGAGGCAGCAATTGGCTGCCGCTGCCTGCTTTGTTCGAACCGGCAAATCAATCGTCAGTGCCGGATACGCGGAAGATGGCGGATATTTTCTACGCTGAAAGCTGGGCGTTGGCGGACATGCTGGCGGCTTCACCGCAGTATGCCGGCCATTTTCGAGAGGTGGTTTCTGAGTTTGCCGCCGGATCAAACGCTGTACAGCTGTTCCGCAAAGTCTATGGACGGTCACTCGACGAGGTGACAACGGATCTCAAGAATTGGATCGGAAAATCGCGGCCCAGCCGCGTCGCGCTGCGCGAGCCGACGGGGGTCGAAGCGGAGCAAAGCTACGATCTCTCCTATTTTCAGGTAAGATCTCTGCTGGCACAGATTTCGCTTCTTAGTGGTCATGTTGAGCGGGCACGCATTCGTTATGAGGAATTATCGAGAGAGAAACCAAACGATCCAGATGTTTTGACCGCTTTAGGCACGATTGCAGGTCGGCAAGGGCATCGGCAAGATAGTTTGAATCAGTGGCAAGAAGCGATTCGCCATGGTTCGACAGACGCGGAGCTTTGCTATCGGTACGCGCTGCTAGCCGAGGATGCGGGACGCGACACGCAGGATGTGAAAGCCGCGCTGGAAAGAGCGCTGGCCTTGGCTCCAAACTTTGACGATGCGCGTTACAAGTTGGCCTTGATGGAAAGCCAGGCCGGCGAATACAGAACGGCGGTTGAACAATTACGGGCGATGCACGCTCCGCTAGGAACGCGAAGATTCGCTTATTGGGTGGCGATGGCGGCTGCTTTGACTGAACTGGACCAGCGCGCCGAGGCGCAGAGAGCGGCGCAGGAAGCGGAGAAAGCGGCCGAAACTGAGGCTGAGAGGTTACAGGCGAGACAAATGGGTTATATGGCCGCAACTGATTTGAAGGTGCAGTTTGTGACCGATTCCGCAGGCCATGCGCAAATCATGACCACCCGAGTTGAACATGGCACGACGGATTGGAACCCGTTCATCGAACCTGCAGACCGGATACAAAGAGCAAACGGCGTTCTAGGTGAAGTTTTGTGCAAGGCGGGGAAACTAAGCGGCTTTCTTGTGCGAACCGGAAACGGACCGCTGACGGTGGAAGTGCCTGACCCATTGCATGTGTTGATACGCAATGGTCCGGGTGAGTTCTACTGCGGACCGATGCAAGGGAAGGAAGTGGGCGCCGAATACGCAGTCGTCAAGAACGAAGGAAAGACGACGAATGTATTGCGAGGGCTGACGTTTCAGTAGGCGGCCTTGGTGGGTTGACCGAGGGCCTTTTGTATGATTTGCAGGTCTGGGCGGACGGCCAGTACCCAGGGCGCCGAGGGTCCAGAGTGCTTGGTGACAATCGCGCAGCCCTCGCGAAGTTGAACCTCGGCTTCTCGATAGCGCCCTTGCCGAGTCAGCGCCCGTCCGAGCTTGATGCGGGTAATACCGGCGTTTAAACTGTCGCCCAGGTGCGTTCTCACCAGGATGTCAATGACTTCCGAAAAGATCCTTTCGGCGCGCGCATATTGCCCCAGCTTTAGATAGACAGACGCGAGATTGTTGCGGGCTATGGCTGTATCCTGGTGTTCCGGACCATAGACGCGATCGTACATGGCTGCCGCTTGGCTGTCGTATTTTTCAGCGTCGATCCATTTTCGTTGCATAGAAGTCAGCATTCCTAGTTGATTGAGGACGAATGCGATGCGGGGGTGGATAGGGCCGTATGTTTGTTCCATGATGGGAAGCGCCGTGTTTAGCAGCAGTTCCGCTTCGGGCAAACGGCCCTGCCATTGGAGCGCCAGGGCGAGTTCGATTTTTGTGTCGGCGGTTTCGGGGTGCTTTTCGCCGTACCAGGCGTTCTGGATATCGAGAGCATTCCGAAAATATTTCTCCGCCTGCACATAGTGAGTTGTTTGGACTTGGACATTCCCCAAGTTCCGTAGATCAATGGCGTCCAAGGGATGGTTGGGACCGTGCAGCTTCTGATGCAGCGATAAGGACTGTTGCGCCCAAAATTCCGCTAGCGGATAATTGCTCAAATTAAAGTAGGCATCGGACAACGCAACCAAGGTGAGGGCAAGGTCGGCTTGCGCTTCTTCATGGCGCGATTGGATCTGTTGAGCTTGCTTCAGAAGCACGATGGCCTTGTCATATTTCGCTTGTTCAATCAGGACGCGTCCAAGCATCGACTGAGCCTTCGCGACTGCCAGTTCATCTGGCGGAGACTGGGACCTTCTTAGGTCAAGAGACTGCCCTGCTATACGCGAAGCATCAGGGAACCTCGCCTGATCGAGGCGTAACGAGGCGAGCGCAAGTAGGCTTTCCGCCATCTGTCCAGCACTTGAGCCAGCAGCGGACCTTTTCTGTAACGAAGCGTTCAGAAGCGCATCGGCTTTGTCTAACTGTCCGAGCTCTTGATAAATGCCGCCTAAAACCTGATAAAACTCCGCCTGTAATTGGGGCTCGCGGTTGAGCGCTTTTGCCTCGCGTTCCCCTCGGTCGACCAAGGTAAGCACGCGCAGATCTGCCGCCGGGCCAGCCGCTTTGTCGCCTCCCTGGAACAAATCGAAAAGGAATTGTTCAACAAGTTTGGTGCGCTTGACTTCAGCTAATGCGACGTTTCGCTGCTCGGCGAGACGAATGGTAAAGAACGTGGCCATACCCGCGAACAGGAAGGTGGCGAGAACAGCGCCGACGACGGCTGGGCGGTGGCGCGTTACGAATCTTTCGAGGCGATACCAGTGGGCAGGTCCCACTTCTTCGAGGGGCTCATTTTTCACGAAGTGGTTAATATCGCGACGTAACGCCTCGACCGATTGGTAGCGTCGAGTGGAGTCCGGGTGCAGAGCTTTGCGGCATATCTTTGCTAACTCGCGCCAAGTGGTTTTAGCGACTGCGGGAATATGGCCAACCTCTGTCATATCGCCGACGGGAGGCCGCTCGCCGGTCAGCAACTGGTAGAAAATAACGCCGAGCGAAAACACATCGGTTGAGTTATCAACGACCCCGTGTTCTATCCATTCGGGGGCAGCGTAAGCGCGGGTCATCATCCTGAGCTCGGGAAGAGCGTGCGTTTCCGCGCTGTCTGAAGGATTCATGTCCTCCGCGATGCCGAAATCGAGCACTCGCGGGGTGCCGCTCTCATCGACGAGGATGTTGGAAGGCTTGAGATCCCGGTGGATAATTCCCTTACCGTGCAGGTATTCAAGGGCGTGACACACTTCGACAAACATTTTGAGGCGGTCCGCAAGCGAACTCTGGTGAGTCTGGCAATACTCAATTAATTCCTTGCCCGGAACAAACTCCATCACGAACCAGGGGGTCCCATCAGGCAGAACACCGGCATCATATTGGGCGGCAATGCAGGGATGTGACAGTTTGGCGTGCGTTCTGATTTCGTGCGTGAAGAGCGAACGGCGGGCCGGTGACATGCCCGCACCAGACAGAAACTTCATGGCCACCTGTTTGCCGGTGTCGGTCCGTTCGGCAAGATAGACAACGCCCATGCCGCCCTCGCCGATCAGCCGAAGCAGGCGGTAAACTCCGATCTCGCTCCCGGTAAGCGAGGCGCACGGTGAGCCGATCATGCGATAGGCAACATCAGGGAGGCCACGATCGAGGATTGAATCGCCGCGACTATTTTCTTCGATCATGCGGCTCAACTCGCGGAGCATTGCGCCATCGCCATTGCAAGACGTGGTGAGGAAAACGGCCTGCTCGGGCTGGCTCAGCGTGACGGCTTCGTGGAAGACAGCCTGAATTTGTGCCCAGCGCGCGGGATTCACAATGCACTTACTCCTTGGGAGGGCGAATGCGGGTGGCGAGCCATGCTTTCGCCGCTTTCCAATCGCGTTCCACCAGCGACTGCGACGCATCGAGCGTTTGAGCGGCCTCGGGTATGGTCATGCCGCCGAAGAAGATATTTTCGACAATTTGGGCTTGGCGCGGGCTCATTAGACTCAGTTCATTGAGCGCCGCATCGAGATCGAGCAATTCCGTGTCAATGGGAACCATCTGTTGGTGGCTATCACTCAATGTGACGTAGATGACGTTGCTTGGACCGCCTCTCTTTTGTGCGTTCCTGCGGCGCGCCTCCTCCACCAACACCTGGCGCATGGCGTTGGCGGCGATGGCTTTGAAATGGCTAGTAGAGGTGTTCGCCAAGGACGGCGAATCCTTGAGCTTGACCCAAGCTTCGTCAACCAGCGCGGTGGAGCGGATGGTTGCGTGCGCCTCAGCGCTGCGGAGAGATGAGGCGATGCGGCGCAGCTCCTCATAAACAAGGCTGAATTTTTCGTCAACACTGCGGTTGGCCAGCGATGTTTTCGGTTCGGCAGACATGAAGGTGTTTTGATCTATTTTACGCAGTTGCTCAGTGAGAAAGGGGACGTGATGTTAACGACCAGAACACTAACCGCCATAAAGCCGGAGCGGCAGCCGTGGCAAATGAAGAGTCAAGGACAAAGAGTAGCTAGCAGCACATGCGTGCGTGTCTTGAACGAGATGAACCGGTTTGGCGGCGTTGTCGTGGAAGAAGGGTTGTTTCGCGAAAGGATACTTATGAGACCTTCCTGCCACAAAATTAATAAATCACTGCGTACTCGATTCGCGCAGCCGGCATTTCACCGTCGAGTCGACACGTTTGCTTTGAAGCCGCATGCCTCCCGTTTTCACAAACACCCCAGAGGCGGCCAAGGCAAGTCATTAAGCAACAAATCCCCACCCGCTACTCCCGGATTCCAACTTGCTCGAGCAGCCAGGCATACTCGAACGCATTGTCCTTCAGCCGGTCATAACGACCCGATGCCCCGCCATGCCCCGCTGGGTCCATCTTCATTTTGAGTAGCAAGGGGTTACTATCTGTCTTCAACGTTCTAAGCCGGGCAACGTATTTTGATGGCTCCCAATACATCACTTGACTGTCGTTGAAACTGCTGGTCACCAAAATAGCCGGGTAAGCCCGCTTCTCGAGATTGTCATAGGGGCTATACGTTTTCATGTAATCGTACGCTACTTTCTCGTTCGGATTCCCCCATTCCAGATACTCGCCTACGGTGAGCGGAAGGCTCGCGTCCATCATGGTGTTCATCACATCCACAAACGGCACCGCCAAATGCGCCGCGCGAAACAGGTCGGGCCGCAAATTCACCACCGCTCCAATCAGCAAGCCGCCCGCGCTGCCGCCTTCAATAGCCAGCCGCTGACTGGTCGTCCATTTGTCTTTGATGAGATATTCCGCGCAATCGACAAAGTCATAGAAGGTATTCTTCTTCTTCATCAGCATTCCGTCTTCACGCCACTGCTCACCCATTTCGTTGCCGCCGCGAATGTGCGCAATCGCATACGCCATGCCGCGATCCAGCAAAGCCAGCCGTGAACTCGAGAAAGTAGCCGATAAGCCCGCACCATACGAACCGTAACCATACAGAAAGAGCGGTCCCGTTCCATCGCGCGGAAAACCCTTCTTGTAAACGATCGAAATCGGCACTTTCGTGCCATCGCGCGCCGTCGCCCATAACCGCTCGGACGCATACTTGCTGGCGTCGTACCCGCCCGGCACTTCCTGCTGCTTCAACAAAGCGCTCGTCCCCGTTTTTAGAGAGTAATCGAAAACACTGGGAGGCGTCGTGAGGCTCTGGTAGTTGTAGCGGAACGTCCCTGTCTCATACTCCGGATTGGCTCCCTCAAAAGCGGCATACACCGGTTCGGGAAACTGAATTTCACTCCAGCGTGCCGACGCGAAGTTATAAACCCGCAGCCGATTCAGAGCCTGTGTTTTATCCTCCACCACCAGAAAGTCTTTGAACGGCTCAAAGTCTTCAATTAGCGTCCCCGGCGTATGCGGAACGAAAGTCTTCCAATGTGCGCGTCCAATATGCCCTTCCGGCGTCGTAACAATCTGAAAATCCTTCAATTCCTGCCCGTCCACGCTGTGATTGGTGCGAACGTAGAACTCGTTCTCGCGATGATCCACGTAATAACGAAGCTTCTTCTCGCGCGGCAGGAATACGGTAAACTCTTTCGCTGGCTCGGAGGCGCGCAGATAGCGAAACTCCGTCGTGTCTTTGCTTTCAATGCCCACCAGCAGAAACTTCTTGTCGCGGGTCTTGCCAACGCCTATGTCGTACAGCTCGTCTGCTTCATGAAAGATCTTCTCGGAGGATGGGCTGCCCAGCATATGCCGAAAAAGCGTGTCCGAGCGCTTCGTTACCGCATCCTCGGTTACATAGAAGAGCGTTTTGTTGTCGGCTGCCCACTCAACGGAGGTCACTCGCTCGGCACTGTCCGGATAAGTCTGTCCCGTGCGCAGATCCTTCACCTGCAAAGTGTATTGACGGAAGCCGACATAGTCGAGCGTGTACGCCAAGAGGTTTTGATCGTCGCTCAGCACAAACGCCCCTAAGCCCACAAACTTTTTGCCCACCGCCATTGAATTCAGATCGAGCAGTACCTCTTCGGCCGCTTCCATGCTCCCCTTGCGCCGGCAGCGAATTGGATACTGTTTGCCCTCTTCCGTACGCGTGTAGTAAAGATATTCGCCGCGGCGCACCGGCACATCCAGATCCGTCTGCTTGACGTGGCTCAGCATCTCCTTGTAGAGCGTGTCGGCGAACGGCTGCAGGTCTTTCGTCATGGCCGCCGTGTAGGCATTTTCGGCCTCGAGATATTTCCTCACCGCGGGATTGGTTTTCTCCCGCAGCCAGAAGTAATTATCGGTGACCGTGGCGCCATGCCGGACTTCTTGATGTTCCATCTGTGGCGCAACGGGAGGAACAGCCGTGTCCTGGGCGGTAAGCAAGGTCGTCAAAATGAATAACCCGCCCATCCACGCAAAATATTCATGCCGTGGCCTCGATTTCCTGCGTGACTTGTTCCCATTGCGCCATGGTTGTTTCCAATTCATTTCGATTCGTCTCCAGTTGTTTCGATAACCGCACCGCTTCATCCGCACTCACAAATTCAGACAGCTTCGCTTCGGCCTGCTGAATGCTTGATTCTAGCTCAGCAATGCGTCCTTCCAGTGTGCGCGCCTGCTCCTGCATCTGTTTCAACTTGATGGGATTCACTCGTTTGGCCGGAGCGTCAGGGCGGACCGGCATGGGAATCGGCACTGCCGGCGGAACGCCAATCAGCACGTCGCTCAAGGTGGGCGTCTTTTCATGTCCGCCTTCCTTGCGCCACAGATAATCGGCATAGTTCCCCGGGAATACGCGCACTTCGCCATCGGCGATTTCAAATACGCGGGTGGCGAGTTGCTCAATGAAATAACGGTCGTGCGAGACGAACACCACCGTGCCGGTAAACTTTTCCAACGCCTCCAGCAGAACGTCCTTCGCCCGCATATCCAGGTGATTGGTCGGTTCATCCAAGAGCAGGAAATTGGCCGGATGCAGCAACATGCGCGCCAGCGCGTAACGGTTGCGCTCACCGCCGGAGAGCACGCCGATGCGCTTGAAAACATCGTCTGCGCTAAACAAGAAGCAGCCCAAGAGATTGCGGAGTTCGGTCTGCGTACTGCGCGGCGCGGCTGACGAAAGATCATCAAGCACGCGCGCGTCCACATCGAGCTCCTTATATTGATCTTGGGCGAAGTAGTCGGCGGCGACATTGTGACCCAGCGTGTAATCACCCGAACTGAGCGGCTCGGCGCCTGCCAGCAGCTTGATCAAGGTGGATTTGCCCGCGCCGTTGACCCCCACCAGCGCCACGCGATCGCCGCGCTCGATGATGAAATCGACCTTTTCCAGGACACGTTTGGCACCATAACTTTTCGACACGCCTTTAAACTCAGCCACAATCCGCCCGCTGGCTTTCGGCTGCGGAAACGTAAAATGAATGGTTTCTTCTTCGGGCGGCAGTTCGATGCGCTCAATTTTCTCCAGTTCTTTAATGCGGCTTTGCACCTGTTTAGCTTTGGTAGCCTGCGCGCGAAAGCGGTTGATGAAGGCCTCCAACTGCTGAATCTTGTCCTGCTGATTTTTGTATGCCGCTTCCAGCTGTGCCAGTCGCTCCGCTTTTTGTGAACGGTATTTCTCGTAGCCTCCTGTATAGAACGTGACGCGCTTATTCCAAATTTCGGCGATCTTCTTAACCGTCACATCAAGAAAGTAACGGTCGTGCGAGATGAGGATGTAAGCGAATTCGTAATTCGTCAAATAAGATTCAAGCCAGTTTCTAGCCTCCAAATCCAGGTGGTTGGTGGGCTCGTCCAGCAGCAAAAGATTGGGCTTTTCGAGCAGCAATTTTGCCAGCGCCAGCCGCATTTGCCAACCGCCTGAAAATTCTTCCGTTTGACGCGGCCAATCTTCTTTGCGAAAGCCTAAGCCGCCGAGCACCGCGCCCACTTGCGCCTCCACCGCGTAGCCATCGCGCGCGCGAAACTCGCTATCGGCCCGCTCAAACCGGTCGGCCACTTGCCGGTAATCTTCGCCCGTTGGGTCTAACTCACTCATCTTGACGGTGAGAGCTTCGAGCTCCAACTCCAGCTCTCTCACCCCGGCAAAGACGCTCATGCATTCCGCAAAAACGCTGCGCCCGCTGACCTGCAAACCATCTTGCGGCAAATAGCCAATGCGGATGCCCTTCATGGCGGTGAGTTCGCCATAATCGAGCGACTCCATCCCCCCAATCACCTTGAGCAAAGTCGATTTGCCAGTGCCGTTCCCGCCCACGAGCCCAGTCCGCTCCTTAGGCGTGATCAACCAGTCGAGATTTTCAAACAGCAGCTTATGGCCGAAGCGCTTGCCCGCGCCCGTGAGTTGCAACATTCATTCCCTATTATTGCGGACCTACCTTAGCGGCCGCCGCGCAGGGATGTGGCGGCGCCTGGTTATCACTGCTCCGGAAAAAATCTGGTCGAAGGAAGCGGCGTGTACTGCCTGAAGGTAGGCGGCCTCGCGATTGATCAAGCTGAGCCGGATTATCATCCTGCTTTAGCTTCGCCAGTTCGCGCCCTTCGGGCGCCAGTCTTAAAACCCTTCCCACACAAGCGCTGGGAATAACGAATTCACGCTAAACCCGACTGCCTCATAGAGCCGCAACGCCTCGGCATTCGCCGCCGTCACGGTGAGACTAATCGACTGGCAACCAAGATCGTTCAACCGCAGCATCGATTGCCGCAACAATTCATATCCTAGGCCCGTTCCGCGCGTTTCGGGTAAAACGCACAATTGGGTCACATGGCCCGAGGTATCAGAGACCATGCTCGCCAGGCTGACCCCACAGACACGGCCCGTGCTCGTATCCACCGCCACAATCGAGGCCTTACTCGAAAATTGCCCGCAACCCGGATACTGAATGATATTCATCAGGAAGTGCCGCGCGCCGGGGACATTGCGGTATTGATCGTTAATTTCACTGTCGACGTGGCCGCGATAGGAATTCACCATGAGGTGCGCGGTTTCTTCCTTGAACGCTTCGCTCCAAGGCAGGATTTTCACGTCAATGGACGGTTGGCGCGGCTTGAGTGCCAGCACCTGTGCGCGGCGCACTTCCATGAAATAGCGCTCATGCCTTGTTAGGTAACGGCTGAAGGGTAAAACCTGCGCTGGTGGAGCGTTCAACAACAGCAACTGCGATTCAATGCGCCGTACTCCCGGCGCTAGCATCAATCCTTGCACGGCGGCGCCCAGCAGCATCATTTCGTTTGAAGGATCGGCGAAGTTCCGCTGCAAGTAAAAGTCGCCAATCAACCCTTTGCGACCCTCGCACACGTGGTACGAATAGCCAACCACCGTGCGCCCCACGCGCAAAGCGTAACCGAAAAGCGAACGCAGATTTAGAAAGCGGCGTAGCAGATCCGCCGATGGGCGGAAGTCCCAATCGAAGTAGCGGCGCCATTCTGAAATCTCCTCTTCCATCAACGGGCCAAGCTCTGCCACCGTCAGGCTACTGAGCTCGACTATCTCGGGAAACGGGGCTTCAAGGCGCGCCGCCATTGGAAGAATTATACGTGGACGGGTTCAGGCTTGGCGGCAGCAGTCACGCCGTGCTTTTTAAAAAACTCGCCAACGCGCGCCAGGGCTTGGCGCACACGGTCGTCTTCTTCAATCAGGCTGAAGCGTACAAAGCCCTCGCCCATCGGTCCAAAACCAATGCCAGGTGAGAGCGCCAGGTGTGTCTCCTGCATCAGCAGCTTGGTAAATTCCAGCGAGCCCATTTTTTCGAACGGTTCTGGAATCCGCGCCCAAGTGAACATCGAAGCTTTTGGCGGCTCGACCTGCCAGCCGGCCGCGCGTAACCCTTCAATCAGCACGTCGCGGCGCGCTTGGTATACGTCACGAATCTTACCGGGAGCATCGTCACACTCGCGCAACCCGGTCACGGCTGCAATTTGCAGCGGCTGGAAGATGCCGTAATCCAAATAGCTCTTGATACGCGCCAAGGCCGCAATTAGTTTACGATTTCCCAGGCAGAAGCCCACGCGCCAGCCCGCCATGTTATAGCTTTTCGTCATGGAGTAAATTTCCACGGCGTAATCGGCCGCACCGGGGACTTGCAGAATGCTAGGCGGCCGATAACCATCGAAGCCCAGTTCCGCGTAGGCAAAGTCGTGGACGATGTAGGTACCATGTTCGCGCGCCAGATCCACCACTTCTTTCATGAATTGGTAATCCACGCAAATGGTGGTTGGATTGTGGGGGAACGAGATAAGAATGAGCTTCGGTTTTTTGGCCGCCGTGCGAAACAGCGTCTTCAACTCCGCCAAGAAGGTGGCTGCATCGGGCATGGGCAGCATACACGCTTGGCCCTCGGCCATGATCACGCCATATTGATGAATCGGATACGCCGGATTGGGCGACACCACCACGTCGCCCGGGCCAATCATGGCAAACAGCAAATGCGCTAGCGCATCTTTTGCACCAATCGTGGCAATGGCTTCCGTCTCCGGATCGAGCGTCACGCCATACTTTTTGGCATAACGCGCCACAATCGCTTCGCGTAACGGAGTAATTCCGCGTGACACGGAGTAGCGATGATTCAGCGGATTCCGAATCGCTTCAATGGCCTTCTCCACAACTAGTTCGGGAGAAGCACCATCCGGGTTCCCCATGCCCATATCGACAATATCGACGCCCGCCGCCCGCGCTTTGTCCCGCATCTCGTTGATGACGGCAAAGACATAGGGAGGAAGTTTCTTGATTCGGTAAAACTCCTCATTTGGTGGCAGTGGCATATATCTACATAGTAACCAGCGCGTTACTGGGTTGCTAGTCCAATCAGCAGCAGTCCCGCGGCATAGCCGGCGAACATCAAAGCGGTTAGGCGAGCGGTGCCCGGTCCGCCGGCCGCTAGCTCTTTCCAAATCAGCACACCCCAAATGGCCGCAATGAGCGTGGCACCTTGCCCGAGCGCATATGAGATGGCAGGTCCTGCTACGCCCGCAGCGATGACGTTAAAGCATAAAGCGATCATCCAAATGACGCCGCCAAAGACGCCGATGAAATGCAGCTTGGCGCTGCCGCGGAAGTAATCGGCATAGGTCAGCTTGCCCGCGCGCATGAAGATGGTGTTGACTACAAGATTGCTCGCTACCACGCCCACCGCGAACAGCAGCAATGCCACATAGGGCGTGAGCATGCCCGCCTGAATCGGCTCGTTGTTGAAGTTTGGCGAGATGCTGCGCATCAGTTCCGGATAGAACGACCCCATGATGCAGCCGGCCAGTGCCGAAAAAATCAGACCGCGCAACGGGCTCTTGGCGCGGCTTTGCGGCAGCTTGCGGTAAGCCAAACCGGACATGATCATTGCGAACAAGATGAGCAGCACGCCCCCGAACAAAAGGAGCGGGTTGCCTTTGGGTGTTTGCAAATAGCTTTCGACCGTACCGATGACCAAGGCCAAGCCGACACCCACAGGAAACGCCACAGCCATGCCGGCGGCGTCGATGCCGACCACCAGCATGATGTTGGAAACGTTGAAGATGGCGCCGCTGATTAGCGCTGGATAGACCGCGCTCAGAGCGGCTTGGTGCAGATTTTCGCGAGTGGGCTGACCGGCTGAGCCGAAACTACCGAAGGTGTGGGAGAAAATTATGGCGAAGAGTAAAACGCCGATGGTGTAATCCCAATAGTAAAGCTCGAAGCGCCACTGGGTTTTGCCGGAAAGCTTTTGGGTGTTGGCCCACGAGCCCCAGCCGAGCATGGTGATGAAGCAGAAAAAGATGGCGAGCGGTAAACTGTGCAGGACAAACATCGCCCTGCCATTCTGTCACGCTGGGTGGCCGAGGGTTGAATGATGAGACACGGCACCCAGCTAAGCGGCTTTCCGCAATAACCGTCCGGGCAGAAAAATGATTCCCTTCACCAGTTCCAACACTCCTTCCACCGCGATACCCACAATCCGAAATGGCAGCAGAATCAGCCAGACCAGCGGATAAAGTACCAACGCCACCAGCGCTAGGGGCCAACAGAAAATCAGCAACAGACAAAAGATCAGGAACTTGACCATGCGGTTATAAATACGCAGAGGGAACGGACATTGTTCCGTGCCCTAATCTGTCCCTTTCATGGACGCTGCTCTGGCCGCGCGAAAATGCTCGGTTTTCGGGTTACTCGCGTTCCACTCTGGGGCCTTTAGACTATTGGCCATATTGACCAAAGCCAGCAGCACCATGCGGTCCACCTTCGCCATGTTTTCGTAGTTAACCTTTTGCCATTCATCGCCGACACCATGGTAATCGGGGAAATCGAACGCTACGCACAGCGAATGGGCTGGAACGCCTTGCTGTGCAAGAGCGTCGTTATCGCTACGGGTAA
Source organism: Bryobacterales bacterium (assembly GCA_963764105.1). Classification (GTDB taxonomy): domain Bacteria; phylum Acidobacteriota; class Terriglobia; order Bryobacterales; family Bryobacteraceae; genus Bog-105. The sequence goes on along the minus strand of CAVXRP010000009.1, from coordinate 13,965 downwards.
AGTAGGCGTCGCTAGCCTCCGGGTCGCGATAAACTTTGATGCCCACGCGCTCGCCGGCGCGCACCAGAAAACCGGTGACATCGGAATAATCAAATCCGGTCACGCTCGCATTATTTAATTGCGGGCCGACTGTGGAATCGGTTCGCCCTACCTGCTCGAGATTGACATCGGCCACCGTCTTGGCAATCGGAAAAACGGGATGGCTGCCATAAAATTGTGACCCGAGTTCGCCACGCTCTTCGCCGAAAAACGTGATGAACACGATAGATCGCTTCGGCCGCGGTTGGATTTTCGCAAGAGCGCGCGCCACCTCGATGACGGAAACGGTGCCGCTGCCATCGTCGTTGGCTCCATTATAGATACGATCCGGCGAATTACCGGGCGAGTGCATTGACATTTGGCCGGCCGTTTCGACGGTGCCGATATGATCGTAATGCGCCGTCAACAGAACCGCCGTTTTGGACAGTTCAGGATCGGAACCGCGCAAAATGCCTACCACGTTTTTTACGGTGACTTTGCTGTCGGTGGGTGCCGGAATGTCTACGGTGAGCGTGGCGCCTGCAGTGAGTTTGGCAAGGTCCGGGCTTCGCACGGCGAGAAGTGGAGCGTTTCCGGCGGAGGCTTCTTCGGCGAACAGCAAACGGGGCTGGCCGGGCATTTGCTTGTTCGCGACGATGGTAATGGCTACCGCCGCGCCGGATGAAACGACGGCTTGGTTGAACGCCCGCATTTTGCGATAACCGGCTCTTCGCGCTTCGCCACCCAAATTGTCCCAGTCTGAGTCCGGCGTCACCACAGCCTTCCCCCGCAGATCAAGCCCTTTCAAAAGTTCCGGATCTTTCGCGGACAAAAAAACTACCGGCACATGGTCAAGATGCGCAGCTTGGCTGCACGATTTGATCGCTATGTCAGATGCCGGTATAACCAACGTGCGATCGCCGAGGTAAACCCTTAAATCAGCCGTCATCGCAGGCAGCCGGCGATCTACCATGTCCGCCGTCTGAAAATAGCCATGGTCGCCTCCCGGTTCCAAGCCAGCTGCACGGAATTTCGATGCTATGAATTCCGCCGCCACGTCTAACCCGGGAGACGGCGTGAAGCGCCCTTGCAACACATCGGAGGCTAGAAAGGAAAGATCGCCCTTTAATTCTTCCGCGCTAACCGCGTTGAGCGCATGTTGGACGCTGGCTGGCAGAGGAGGGGCAGCTGAAGTCTCCGAATACGCGAAATCAAGTGAAAATGAGGCTACTATGGCTAAAAAGACAAGCTTTTGCATTTGGGTTCTATTACTATTCAAGTAAACGGGGTTGGCTCAAACGGCCGCTGATATGGTAACGTAACGGTTAATTTCATGACGCTTACACGGAAGAAATCGATTCAATCCTTGCTGGACCAAGCTAGTCACAGCACCCTAAAACGGACTCTGACAGCAACCAGCTTGATTGCATTGGGCATTGGCGCCGTGATTGGAGCGGGCCTTTTCGTGCGGACCGCGGCTGCGTCAGCCGAGGCTGCCGGCCCTTCAGTGGTGCTTTCGTTTGTAATTGCGGCCACCGGCTGCGCCTTTGCAGGCCTGTGTTACGCCGAGTTTTCGGCCATGATTCCCATCGCCGGGAGCGCCTACACCTACGCGTACGCCACCATGGGCGAATTTGTAGCTTGGGTGATCGGTTGGGCTTTGGTGTTGGAGTATGCGCTCGGTGCCGCGACGCTTTCCATTGCTTGGAGCGAATATCTGAACAATTTATTAGGCGGCCGAATTCCCTACCAGTGGTGCCACTCGCCCATGGAAACCTCCATTGCGGGCGTGCACGGAATCATCAATGGGCCCGCTCTATTGATTTTGGCCCTGCTTTCATTGGTGCTGATTAAGGGTACGCAGGAGTCGGCCACTCTGAATTCGATCATCGTGGGAATCAAAGTTTCGATCGTGCTGCTGATCGTCGCGCTCGGCTGGCAATTTATCAATCCAACAAACTACCACCCGTTCCTGGTTCCCGCTACCGTGCCGGGCCATGAAGCGTTCTTTGCGCACGGTTGGGGCGGCGTATTGAAGGGCGCCGGTATCGTATTTTTTGCCTACATCGGCTTTGATGCGGTATCGACAGCGGCGCAGGAAGCGCGAAATCCGGCACGCGACATGCCCATAGGCATCCTCGGCTCACTGGCCATCTGCACTGTCCTTTATGTGGTGTTCGGCCACGTGCTGACGGGTATTTGCAATTGGAAGGAATTCAAAATCGCGGGTAAAGAAGCGTCGGTGGCTTATGCGATTCAAAACTACATGCCGGGTTACCACTGGTTGGCGATCCTGGTGACGGTCGCCATTCTGGCTGGTTTCTCGTCCGTGATGCTGGTGATGCTGTTGGGGCAAAGCCGCGTTTTCTATTCCATGTCTAACGATGGACTATTGCCCAAGCTTTTCTCCGACATTCACCCGAAATTCCGCACTCCGTACAAATCGAACATCCTTTTATTTTTCTTTGTGGGCGCGTTCGGGGCCTTCATCCCCGGCTCGCTAGCGGGCGATCTTACCTCCATTGGAACTCTGTTTGCCTTTACGTTGGTATGCGTGGGTGTTTGGATTCTGCGCAAAAAAGAACCCACCCGCGAACGGCCGTTCCGTACGCCGCTGGTGCCGTTGGTGCCCATTCTGGGCATGATTGTTTGCGGCGCGATGATTATTTCGCTTGATACAAGAACGCAGGTTACGGCGTTCGGCTGGATGCTGATCGGCTTAGTGGTTTTTTTCAGCTACAGTCAGTCGCATAGCAAGCTGAATGTGCCGGAAGTGACGGCGGGGGTCGGGGTTCAGTAAAGCTGGACGTCAAAAAGCCCACCCGTTTTAGCGGATGGGCTTTTCTGGCTATTCGATTTCGCGCGGACGCTTCTTGCGATTCCGCTTGCGGGCGAGAGCTTCTTTGGTGCGGCGCTTTTCCCCTGGTTTTAGATAAAAGGAATGCCGCTTGATCTCTTTAACGATATCTTCCTGTTGTACTTTACGTTTGAACCGTCGCAGAGCACTTTCCAGCGTCTCGCCATCCTGCAGATGGACTTCTGCCAATTAAGAATTCACCACCTTCCAGAAGCTTTAGTATAGCGTGGAGGCAATCCCTGCTTTTGTCGGATTTTTCTTAGGGCTGAATTTTCTACGGGGAATTGTCAAAGCTAGAAATTCTTGTTATTGTCAGGTTGAAGGATCTGACGGGGGCACCGCCAGACCCTTCGGGACAAACTAGAGATCGATTTCGATCTTCAGCTTTGCTCCCCGCAGACCGATAACAAGTATCAGGACGGCGAGAAGGACTGAGAGAATCACGGTTAGATCCTCCTTCTACTCCGTAATTGGCAAACCCCGCTCTTAACAGGCGGGGTTTTGCATTTTGTACGGAGTCCGGACGTTCTCCTCAATGCAAACTGCCTTCTTTGCCAACACTGAATCATAGAAGCTATTAAGTGGTGCGATTTAACAGTCCGCGCTCTCGTCATTCAAGACATTCCCTCCTGCTAAAGTGAAAAGTTCGCAAGCAATTCTATTTTCAGGACAACAAGAAATTCAACATGGAAATCGTTAAAGTCATTGGCAGAGAAATTCTAGATTCGCGAGGCAATCCGACGGTTGAAGCGGATGTGCACTTGGTCGACGGAACCATCGGCCGCGCCGCGGTTCCTTCCGGCGCCTCAACCGGCGAACATGAAGCGGTTGAACTTCGGGACAACGACAAATCGCGCTACTTAGGAAAAGGCACGAAAAAGGCAGTCGAGAACGTCAACAAACTCATCTCGCCGGCACTCATAGGACCTGGATGCCGCCGACCAAACGCTGCTGGATCACACGATGATCAAGCTCGACGGCACGCCCAACAAGGGTAAGCTCGGCGCCAACGCGATCCTTGCCGTTTCTATGGCGGCCGCACGCGCCTCGGCACAATCGGAAGTTACGCCGCTTTATCGCTATTTGGGCGGCATCAATGCTCGCGTGCTACCGGTACCTCTGATGAATGTGATCAACGGCGGCGTGCATGCGGACAGTTCGGTTGACTTTCAGGAGTTTATGTTAGCTCCAGTCGGAGCAAAAAGCTTTTCCGAAGGCTTGCGCATGGGGGCCGAGACCTTCCATAACCTGAAAGTCGTCTTGAAGAAAAGAGGCTACTCCACCGCCGTCGGCGACGAAGGCGGTTTCGCGCCCAGCCTGAAAGCCAACGAGGAAGCACTCGAGGTTTTGATGGAAGCCATTCAGCAAGCCGGCTACAAACCCGGCGAGCAGATTGCGATTGCCCTCGATCCAGCGTCGAGTGAGTTTTTCGACAAAGACAAGAAGAAATACATTTTCAAGAAATCCGACAAGAGCGAGAAGACCTCCGCGCAGATGGTGGAATTTTATGCCAAGTGGGTTTCGCAATATCCCATCATTTCGCTGGAAGACGGCATGGCTGAAGACGATTGGGATGGTTGGAAAACGTTGACCGATGCGCTCGGCAAGAAAATTCAATTGATCGGCGACGATATTTTTGTCACGAATACCGACCGCCTGCAGCGCGGCATCGATATGGGTGTTGGTAATTCGATTCTCGTCAAAGTAAATCAGATCGGCTCGCTCACCGAGACATTGGACACTATGCGTCTCGCCGCCAGCGCAAACTACACCTCAGTGATATCGCATCGCTCCGGCGAGACCGAGGACGCCTTCATCGCCGATCTCGCCGTCGCAACCAACGCCGGGCAGATCAAAACCGGTTCAGCCAGCCGGACCGACCGCATCGCCAAATACAACCAATTGCTCCGCATCGAAGAAGAATTAGGTCCGGCCGCCGTCTATTTAGGCAGAAAAGCCTTCCGGCAATAAGTTCATGGCGAAACTAAAACCGCTTGTCTTGACCGTGTTAGATGGCTGGGGCTATCGTGCTGCAACCGAGGGAAACGCCATTGCCTTGGCACGCAAACCTACCTACGACCATTTGATTGCCACCTACCCGCACACCTTGATCCACACATCGGGGCCTTATGTGGGCCTGCCGGAAGGCCAGATGGGAAATAGCGAGGTGGGTCACATGAACATGGGCGCCGGACGCGTGATCTACATGGATGTTACGCGCATCGATCTCATGATCGACACCGGCCAGTTTGCATTAAATCCGGCATTGCTGAACGCCATGCAAAAGGCGCAGGGGCACAGACTGCATTTAATGGGCCTATGCAGTGACGGTGGCGTGCATGCCCAGATGACTCACCTCTATGCGTTGCTCGAAATGGCGAAGAAGCATGGCTTGAAGCAAGTCTTCGTGCATTGTTTTATGGATGGCCGCGACACCCCGCCGGAAAGTGGCGTGGGCTACATTGAACAGCTAGAGAAGAAAATGCGCGAACTCGGAATCGGGCGGATCGCGTCTGTCTCCGGCCGCTACTACGCCATGGATCGAGATAAGCGTTGGGATCGCCTTGATCGTGCTTTCGGAGCCATAGTGCTGGGCAACGGTGCGAAGTTCACGTCGGCCACTGCGGCGGTGCGCGCCTCCTATGAACACGGGGTGACCGATGAATTTATCGAACCCATAACCATCGTCGACGAACGCAACGAACCGGTGGGCGCCATTCGAGAAGACGATAGCGTGGTCATGTATAACTACCGCGCCGACCGCGCGCGCGAAATCACCCTGGCATTCACAGACGCGCTGCTCGAAAAACCTTCACGAGCGAGCGTACCCAAGAACCTAACTTATACGATGATGACGCAATACGACAAGAGCTTTAAGTTACCGTTTGTGTTGCCTCCCGAGCATCCTGACAACATCCTGGCCGACGTCATGGAACGCGCGCAATGGAAAAATTTGCGAGTCGCCGAAACCGAAAAATACGCCCACGTCACTTACTTCTTCAATGGCGGTAACGAAAAGCCCTACGGGGGCGAAGAGCGCGAAATGGTCGCCTCTCCCAAAGTTGCAACCTACGACCTCAAGCCGGAGATGAGCGCCGCCGGCGTTACCGAAAAAGTGGTTAATGCGATCGAGCACGGAAACTTCGATGTCATCGTCATGAACTACGCAAACGCCGATATGGTGGGCCACTCTGGCAAACTGGAGCCAACCATTCGCGCCTGCGAGGCGGTAGATGCCGGCTTGGGCGAGATTTATAAGACGCTGAAGCGGTGCGGAGGCTCCTGGCTCGTAACAGCGGATCACGGCAACGCCGAGACGATGATCGATCCCGTCACCAAAGGTCCGCACACTTACCACACCACCAATCCAGTGCCATTCCTTTTCATGACAAACGATAAGATCGATTTGCAGAAAAACGGCGCGCTGCAGGACGTGGCGCCCACTTTACTGGGCATCTTACACCTCGATCAGCCTAGCCAGATGAAGGGCAGAGATTTACGGACCAAGTTAGGCTAGACCTTACGATCCCGCCGGCACAAACACTCGATCCGGCCCCGCCATACTCGCGTCCTTCTCAATCACTTTGATGCGGACCTCTTGTAATCCCGCCTTCCGTTCTGGGTGAGCGACAAACGTCAGCCGGTATTGATGCTCGAGCCGCTCCAAAATCTCCTGCAGGTAAGGCTCAAAGGAAACCGGTGACCCAAAGCCCACGACATAGAACTCCCCACCCGTCTCATCCGATAACTGCGAAAGAAAGTTCTGCCCCCAGGACGATCGCCAGAAGCTATGCCCCGCATGGCCCACGCTTGGACTATAGATTGTATAGACGACTACTCCCGCCTTCTGCGCCTGCTGAATACCGGCATTGACGTAAGGATTCTCGGGCGCAAAACCGCCGCCCAGTCCCTCAATGCCGCTGCTGATCATCACCACCTCCCGCCGCGCTGCGTCCGGCCCGTTCGCCGCTGGCCACTTTTTGATCGCATCTGTCAGCGAATCGTACGGACTCACATCCGCTCCTCCGGGACCCATTGCCAAACGAATGGTGCTTGCCGCTGCCGCATGGTCTAGCGTGAACTCGGAAGTCATCTGCGTGAGCCCGTTGCGCATATATCCAACTCCAATTTCCGCATTCGCGGGCAAAGCCATCACAAATTTCTTCAGTGTCGGAATCTCAGTGTTAAAACTCTCCGCTGCCGAATCATCGATCATCAGCAGCAACTGCAGCTTCGTTCCGCTCAGCGGCTCAAGCCCTATGATGTGGCGCTTCTCGTGGCCCTGTGTCACCGCCACATCGTCGGCCATAAGGGGCGGAATGGTCTTGCCGCGCTTCGGCTCCGCCGTCACGACCACGCTGACGGGTGTCCCCGGTTCCGAACCAGCTTGTCCCGCAAAGAGTGAAACGCCAGCGGAGAGCAGCAAAGCTCCACCGGCCGCCCAGAAGGTCTGTCTTTTCATGTCCCTGCTGTTTAGACGTCCCATAACTTGGTCGAAAGGTCCGCAATTCTACCAATCAAAATACTTAAGTATCCACTTGACAATCAACCAAGAACGACTGATACTTAAGTCAGCACTTAACCAATATCTTTAGCAAGTGCCAAGAAAGGGATACAAAATGACCACCATGCAACAGCTATCCGTCATCCACAGCACATTCGTTATCGAACGCAGCTATCCTACAGCTGCGGAACAAGTATTCGCCGCCTTCGCCGACCCTGCTAAGAAGCGCCGCTGGTTTCTCGAAGGTGGAAAGAATGAAGTCCTCGAGTTTGAGATGGATTTTCGAGTCGGCGGGAGTGAGCGCGCCCGCATTCTTCACAGAGAAGGCCCAATTCAGGGAATGACCATTTCGAACGACATTCGCTATCAGGACATCGTTCCGAACAGTCGCATCGTAGCCGCTTATGCCATGACCCTTGGCGATAAGCGCATCTCCGCGTCTCTGGTCACCTTTGAACTGTTGCCAACCGATACCGGCACTGATCTGATCCTTACCCATCAGGGCGCTTATTTTGAAGGAGCCGATGGCCCGCAAATGCGTGAAGAGGGATGGCGTCATCTGCTCGAACGCCTGGCCAAGGAATTGGCGCGCTGACCGGCAACTTTTGCCAGGAAGACGTGAACGATGTCTACCCAAAACGCGAACATTGATCGTGTCTTCCACGCCCTTGGCGATCCCACTCGCCGCGCCCTGCTGGAAAAACTCAGCGAAGGACCTATCTCCGTCTCGCGGCTGGCCGAACCTCTGGCGATTACGCTGGCGGCGGTCGTGCAACACCTGCAAGTCCTCGAGGAAAGTGGCCTGGTCCATACCGAAAAGCTCGGTAGAGTGCGCACCTGCCGGATCGAACCCGCTGGGCTCAAAGTGGCCGAGCAATGGATCGTAGATCGCCGCTCTGTCTGGGACCGACGCCTTGATCGTCTTGGCGATTTACTCGCTGAGTCGAGCGAACGTTGAAGATCATTCCGAAACGTACAGCGCTGGCGCCAGTCTATACAAGTGGAGACGCCTTGGCACACATATGCCGCGAAGCTTTGTGGTACGCCTCGCGTAATTTAATCGCTCTTGTGCTGCCTGCCGTTATGCTGTGCGCAACGCGCAGCCGACCGGATATCAAAACCATCATTGACCGTTCGGTAGCCGCCAACGATAAGGATTTTGAAGCCGGCCCAGGATTCAATTACCAAGAGAAGGATCGCGATTCCAACGGCACCAAGACTTTTCAAGTCACCATGATTGATGGCACACCTTATCAGCGCTTGCTGGCCGTCAACGGCAAGCCTCTTTCGAAAGAAAAGGCGGCCGAAGAATGGAAGAAGCAAGAACAAGCAACCGCTGAGCGGCGCGCCCAAACGCCGGAACAGCGCAATAAGCGTATTGCCGATTACGCGAAAGGGCGTAAGCGCGACCACGCTATGATGTCGCAACTCTCCGAAGGCTTCGTTTTCAAACTCGTCGGCGCGCGCAAAGTTGCCAAGCGCAACGTTTGGGTTCTCTCTGCCACTCCTAAGCCCGGTTATCAGCCACCCAACATGGATAGTCAGGTGCTACTCGGCATGCGAGGAGAGATGTGGATCGATCAGCAGACCTATGAATGGGTGAAGGTAACCGCGCAAGTGATTCGTCCCGTATCGATTGAAGGATTTCTCGCCGAAGTGGAACCCGGCACGCGCTTCGAAATCGAAAAGGTTCCCGTGGCTGCCGGCATCTGGCAAATCGCCCATTTCGCAATGCAGTCTCACGCGAAAGTTTTCCATTTCATCGACAGAAACTCCGCGGAAGAAGATTGGTATTACGACTTCAAACCCGTGACCGGCACCTAACCGGCCGGTGGCTAAGGGAACTTAAGGCGTGAGTGAACCCGCCGTAAACACTTTCTGAAAAAATTCTAGGTTAATAGCTCTTTCGCTTTCTTTCTGCCTGTTCACTTTCCTCAATCTGACCTATACTCAATCCGGCACTCTACTAAAAAGCAAAACGAACTGTGGAAGTGTTTAAGTCCCGCATCGGGCAGTGACTCTCATGCTTGTCATCCCATGAGATTGTCACGATGGACGCCTGATTCCATCGAATCGCTGAGGCAATACGGGTAGTAGCCGCACAGCCTCACGAACGGCGCTTCCTCCGCACAGAAGAAGTGATCCTAGCTGGAAACCCGGCGATAGAGACCCTTATCGCCATAGGTTTCCCCACCTGTTGCAGCCATAGATTTCGCTCACGCACATGTCTCCCAAGGAAAGAAAGATAATTATGTCTACAATCACAGATGTTCAAAGAAATGTGGCGATCCCGATCCCCACGTCGATGCCGATTTCCGCCGCAACACCCGCCGTCACGCCGGTCCAGCTCCAGTCCGGCCTAGGCGGCGCGATCGGATCTGATTTCCGCGTCACGCAAAACCAACTCGTATTTGTCGAATACGACAAGGGCGAACTCTCGGCACTAAACCTCTTTAGTCCCTCGGCGACCGTTTCTTCTGGCGCCACTACGCTCAAAGGGACCTTTAACTTCGATTTGGATAACGGCATCCAGGGAGGGCCGCAGGCGAATGCCGATATCTGGTGGGAACAGGAAACAACCGTTAGCCGCCGCATGGTCCCGCAGAACAACGCTACTCTTATCAATCTGGGGGTCACCAATTTCGTCGCAGTCACCGCGAACAATCTGGAAGTCCTGAACTATTCCACTACCCCCATTGATGGAAACAACGACGCCACCAATAAATTAGTGTCGGGCGACGTTTTTGGCGTGCGCACCACCCAGGGTAACTTCGCGAAGGTCCAAGTCGTTACCTACGGTTATGACTTGAAGATTCAGTGGGTCACTTACAAGCTATTGTCCGGCTATGTTGTTCTGGGAAATGGCTACTCCAGTCCGGAAGACGTAAAACTCAGCAGCGACGGTGTTCATGCCTACATCACCGAACGTTCGGGCGACCTGGTCAAAGTGCCGCTGAGTGCGGCCAACCGCAATACCGCCACTCTGATTGCGTCGGGAATGACCGCTCCTCAGCAGATGGCGCTCGATGAAGGGCACAACTCGGCTTACGTTGTCGAATACGCCGCCGCTGGCCAACTCTGGCGCATCAATCTGGCGACTGGGGCAAAAACCGCTGTTCTCGCGAACCTGAATTTTGCCGTCGGCATTGTCCTAACCTCCGATCTGCAATTCGCCTATATCAGCGAGCAAACCACCGGCGCCGATGCCGGTCGGGTAAGTCGCTTCCGGCTGAGCGATGGTTCTCGCCAATCCATCGTCAGTGGACTGACGGCGCCCTTCGACCTCACCTGGGCCGATCCCGCCGAGACATCCTTGTTCGTCACCGAACGCGATCCAGCCAATCGCGTTACGCGTATCGACATAGCATCGGGTACCTCAAACGTAGTGAGTGGAGCCGGTTTCCGGCCGTCCAGCGTATCCTGTGTGGGCTTGTCTCGCATACTGGTCTGCTGCGATCAGCTCATTCAATCGATGGACCTTCTTCCCTACCAAGCCTCCGCTCCGCTGCTCATGGAAATCGGTTTCATTCCCTACACCGACATTTTGGGGAACGGTCTGGCCGACACATCCAGCGATATAGGCGCCCACTATCCAGTAAAGAATGTTCCATTTGGAGGAACACTGCCGCTCATGATCAACCACGAACGCGCGGCGAACGACGGCGCCGCTTACTACCGCATCAAAATCGATGGCGTGGTTCGCATGGATACCTGGACCGACGATAAATGGAACGGCACTGCTTTCGTGACACAGACCATGACTCCGCTGGTGGTCAACGGGCAACCCGGCTATTATCCAGTCCGACCGGTGGTCGATCTGTTGCTGTGGTTGCACCCGGCGCTCGGCACTCTCACGGACTCAACGAATTTGTCCAACAGCTTGCATACCATCGAGGTGGAGTTCATCGACTCAACGGGTCATCTCATCGAAACGAGTAATGCCGTGACCATTCATGTGGACAACAATCAGTGCACGGCCTCGCTCACCACTCCGACGTTAAACGGACAATCCGCCGACCCCATTTGTGGATTGCTCCGCTATACGGGCGCCAATGCGCTGCCGGTCACCATGCCGCTGGTGGGCACCCATCCTAACGGCTTTGCCACGTATTCATTCCAGGTGGTCAAGGGAGTCAATCAAGTGATCGGAGTGGGCGGCCCTGTGCCTGCCATTTCTCCGGTCACCAGCCCTGCCGCTACCATGCTCGGAAGCTGCACCATCGCTGGATTCGGCGAGTATTTGTATGTCGCTGCTTCGGCCAACAACGGCTGGTCCCGACAAAGCCAATACGACGCATCATCGGCCCTTGCCTTCGTGCTCGCACCTTAGCGGCAGTTCCGTGTGGGGCAGTTGGAAACCTGCGGCGGGTTGTCAACCCGCCTGCCCTCCTGCCCCACATGTTAGTAATCGGAAATGAGCGAAATCTACATCGGGACCTCAGGCTGGCACTACAAACATTGGGTCGGAAACTTCTATCCTGCGCGCCTCCCCGCCTCCCGCATGCTCGCCCATTACACCCAGCACTTCGACACCGTTGAGCTCAACAACACCTTCTATCAGCTTCCGTCCAAAACCAGCTTGCAGGCTTGGCGTGACTCCACCCCGCCGCATTTCCACTTTGCCGTCAAAGCGAGTCGCTTTTTGACTCATATGAAGAAGCTCAACAACGCGCAAGACGGGCTCAACCGTTTTCTGGAAGCGGTGGATGTGCTCGATCCCAAACTCGGGCCCATCCTCTTCCAACTACCGCCCAACTGGGAAATCAATGAGGACCGTCTGGCCGCGTTCCTCACCCTCATTCCGCGCTATCGGCGTTGTGTTTTCGAGTTCCGCAATCCCACCTGGAACACACCGCGCATCTACCAGTTGCTCGCCAAATACAACTCCGCCTATTGCATCTTCGACTTGGCCGGTTTCTTATCGCCCTGTGAGATCACTGCCGATTTCTCCTACATTCGCCTGCACGGCCCTGGCGGTAAATACCAGGGCAGTTACAGTGACGCCGCGCTCAAAGATTGGGCCCGGAAAATCGCAAATTGGAAAAAGAAGCTCACCGCTGTATACGTCTATTTCGACAATGACGATTCCGGTTACGCTCCCAAAGACGCACTCCGCCTGCAGTCCCTCCTGCACGTCCGCCGAATCGCGGCCACAGCTTCATACGGGCCACCTCCACGCTAGCCAAGTCCATCCGAAACAGAGCCGGAAGCGTAAGCGACCTAGTCCGCTCGGCACGCTAGAATCGTTCCTGTGCTGACATCGCTCTCAGGCCGCTCCGTCATCGTCACTGGCGCGAGCAAAGGGATCGGTAAGGGAATCGCCCGCCTCTTCGCAAGCAAGGGCGCCAAAGTTCTTTTGGCGGCTCGCAACCTGGCAGAAGCGCAGGCAACCGCCACCGAAATCTCTGCCAGCGGCGGAATCGCCAGCGCGGTGGCTGCCGACGTCGCCAATCCTGCAGAGACCCTCAGCATGGCCCAGACGGCTCTCGATAGGCACGGCGCAATCGATATCGTCTGTTGCAACGCCGGTATCTTTCCCGCGGCAAGGCTCGGAGAAATGACTGTCTCCGATTGGGATTCAACGATCAACACCAACCTCAAAGGCGCTTTTCTCACGGTGAACGCCTGCCTCCCGGCGCTCAAAGCGCGCGGCCAGGGCCGCATCATCGTCACCTCGTCGATCACCGGACCCATCACCGGTTACCCCGGCTGGAGTCATTACGCCGCCAGCAAAGCGGGACAACTCGGCTTCGTCCGCACAGCCGCCATCGAATTGGCGCCGCACAACATCACTGTAAATGCGGTACTGCCCGGAAACATTCTCACCGAGGGTGTCGAAGCGCTCGGCCCCGACTACATCGCCCGCATGACGTCCGCCATCCCTCAGCGCCGCCTCGGCTCCGTCGAGGATGTTGCCTACGCCGTCTTATTCCTCGCCAGCGACGAAGCCGCTTTCATCACCGGGCAAACCATCGTAGTGGATGGCGGGCAGGTTCTCCCCGAATCTCACCTCGCCCTTGAGTAAGTCGGACGGTAACATGCGCAGCGTCTTCCTCAGCCACTCCAGCGTCGATAAACCCTTCGTCCGCAATCTGGCTTGCGGCGATGGCGAACCAGGTTGCGTTTGGCACATCGCTGGCATTTGACGGATACCAGCTAGCACTGCGGGTTGGCCGGCTCGCCGAGGCATTCGAAATTTGCGAACGGATGAGTAGCGCCGCAGAGAAACGGAATGACGATTCGTTGTTACTGGCGTGCTACGGGAACCAGGCGCTGATCCTGAAGGACTGGGGACAACTCGAGGAGGCGCTAGCCCTACTCCAAAAGACAGAAGCGCTCTGCCTGGCGCTGGACGACAAAGATGGCTTGTCAGCTTGCTACGGCAACCAGGCGGAAATACTCCAGGTGTGGGGGCGGTTGGGGGAAGCACTGGCGCTGCACAAACAGGAAGAAGTGCTTTGCCTAGAATTGGGCAACAAAGATGGCTTACAAAGGACGTACGGGAACCAGAGGCGCTGATCCTGCGGAAGTGGGGACGGTTGGAGGAAGCGCTGGCATTGCTGAAGAAGCAAGAAGAGCTCTGCCT
>CAVXRP010000008.1:0-486363 GCA_963764105.1 Bryobacterales bacterium | reverse complement strand
TCGTGATCTGAGACAGGCTAGTTTGGGGACAGTTGCCGTTCGCTGAAAATTGCTGGCGAACGGGAGGTTCTTGGTTAAGGATGAGGATAGCAGGGGAAGCGGAGGCCGGCTCTGCTGGAGAGCAACCGGCCAAGGAATACTCTGCTGGAGACTCATCCTGATGAGACGGCGGAGAGCACAATCGGCTCTCCGCTGCAAACGAAAACGCTCAGGCATCAGGATAGATCTCCCGATGCCTGGGAAAACTCAAGCCCGCCGACGGTAATGATTTTCTCCAGTTCCGTTCAAACTCGTCGGGGGAAAGATAGTCGAGCGCCGAGTGAAGTCGTTCACGGTTGTAGAACTCATCAATGAACTCGGCGATGTTCTGTTGTAAGTCTTCCATTTTTGAGTAACGAACGCAAGCGATTTGTTCTTTCTTCAGCGTGCCCAGGAAGCTTTCGCAATAGGCGTTTTCCCAAGGCCGCGCGGGTCGGCTCATACTGATCGTCATATGCGCTTCTTCCAAGCGCTGCACGTATTCGTTGCCGGCATACTGTGTGCCGCGATCGGAATGATGCACCAAGCCGCGGCCTGGCTGGCGCTCCGCAATCGCTTGGTTCAGCGCTGCTAACGGCAACGCCACTTGCAGGCTGCGGCCTAACGACCAGCCCACCACGCGCCGCGAGAAGACATCCAGCACGACGGCTAGATAAACAAACTCGCGCCCGAGTCGCAGATAAGTGATATCGGCCACCCATAGTTGATTGATCGCCGTTACTTGCACATACTGCGCTAGGTTCGGATAGACCGTGTAGCCATGGGCGGAGTCGGAGGTGGCGACAAACTTGCGCTTACGAATTGCCAGCAGATTGTCGTTGCGCAGAATCCGCCGCACGACTCCTTCGCCTATCGCGATTCCTTTCTTTTGCAACTCGCGCGTGACACGACGATAGCCATTCACTCGCCGCCGCAGCGCTTCTGTTTGCACCGCTTCGCGAATGGCCATCTCTGCTTCTTGCGGCTGCCGCTCTTGCCAATCCCGATAAAAACCCGCGCGGCTCACTTTCCCCAATTCGCACATACGTTCAATACTCGCTTCGCCTTGCTCAGCTGCCTGACGTTGAATCACTTGATAGATCTCCCGTCGGAACTCGCGCCGCTCTTCGGGCGCGCTCCCTTGACACTGCGCAAGGCTGCTACGAAAAAATCCAGTTCCGCCGTCTGCTTTCCCGCCAAACGCTCCAGTTCGGCGATGCGCTTCTGCAGTTTTTCAATCTCTCGCTGCCTTGGATCTTGCTCCTCTACTTCCGGAGCTTTTGGCGTTCCTTGGCTACCTTTCCCTTGTGCTTTCCAGACATACAAAAATTTCCTTCGAATGCCTAGTTCACGCGCCACCGCCGCCGGGCTCTCTCCGCCCACCATTCGGTCTACCGCTTGTCGCTTAAACTCCGGGCTGTACTTGTACCACTTCCGGCCACCTGCGTGTTTTGACACCTTCTTTTTCCTTTCGCTGAAAGTGTCCCCTAACTCCCCTGTCTCATTTTTCCACCGCAGTGCATTACTCTGCCCCCGATTCTTTAAACTGCCAATTACCAGAAGAGCTTCTGAGTGGACAGAGCAGACCGTCCCTTTTTACGCTCTCCGATTGCCGAAAAGACTGCTCTTCGACCGTCCTCTCGAAGAGAAATACTCGGACCGTGGTGGCGCCAAGTTAAACATCACCGAAAGCGAGCTAGATCTATTTCGAACGGCTCGCGGTAACGAGCCCCGTCCGAAGTGTACATGCTGCCGTTCCGCTTGGGAAGCGGCCGACTGCCTTCAATCGGGAGCGGTCGAAAGAATTTAGGCGACGGCAACCACTGCATAGAGGGCCTGAAATCCACGAAGATAATTCGTGCAGCTCAACGTGCGCCGCCCTTAGAGCAAATGCCCGCGAACTGACTCCCCTCTCAACAGAATCTCGACATAAATCCCAGTATTAGCCGGAGAACAAAGTGACATCTTCGAAACATCTCTTCTTGTGTCTCGGAACAACGATCCCCTGGGCTATTACAGAATCCTGGGCGTTGATCCTTCCGCGCCGGTCGACCAAATCAAAAAGGCCTTCCAAGCAAATGCTCAGGAAATTCATCCGGATAAGAATTTGTCAGCGAATGCGACCCGCAAGTTCCAACAGTTGAATGAGGCGTATCAAATACTTGGAGATCCGGATTCAAGATCGAAGTACGACGCCAATGCTTACGTTTTAGAAGGCCACCCAACGCCCCCCGGCGACGTCGCCGTCCAGCCGATTGCGTGCTGTGTTTGCGGCAAGATTTCCGCTCAACCACGGTATGTAATCTATCGGCAGGTAGTAAGCGTCCTGTTTGCCACCTATCGCAGCGGTTGGCAGGGCGTGTTGTGCGCGAAATGTGGAGCGAAGCGAGCCTACAAGACCTCTGGTATTACCTGGCTCTTCGGCTGGTGGGGCATACCGTGGGGGCCGATCTACTCCGTTCACGCAATTGTTCGGAATATGGTCGGCGAGCAGCCGGCGATAACTAATTTCCGAGTCCTGGCAATGCAAGCGGCCCACTTCGCTTCTGAGGACCGAATGGATATTGCCCGGCTGCTGGCGGATCAAGCCCTTGAATTCGTCCCCAAAATAGCTGCTTTCAATTCGAATCATGAGGCCCAGGCAGATCGTGATCTCCGGGAGCTATTGACCGCGATCCGGCAGTCGACAGCCGCCCCCTCTCGTCCGCTGAAAGCATCTTGGGGCATCAACTCGCCTACCTTCAGGACCCAAGCGGCCGCGGCGAGTCTTGTCACTCTCGTTCTGGCTGGGTCCTTGATATCTGGTGCAAGCCACGCCGGAGCCGCCTATCGCCACACGCCCCCGGATGATATTTTCGACCAGGTAGCCTCAAATGGCGGAGCGACGGCCGCCAATTCGGGCGCAACTCCAGGCGCAGCTTCAGCCGAACCCACGAACTCGATTGCCCCTTCCGGAGTCGAGGAGCGCGCGCCATTTAACCAACCGGCTTGTCCACCGCCCCCGACAGGCCGCATCCACAGCTTGCGGAAACGGTCGCGCGACCCCACAGCGCCACTGACAATTGTTACCTACAATGGCAGCCCAAACTACTATGTCAAGTTAGTCGATGTGAACAGGAATGCCCCCGTGCTCGTCTTGTTCATCCGCGCCGGCGAGTCGGTCTCAACGCAAGTGCCGCTGGGCCGTTACGAACTGCGACTCGCGAACGGGGGTACCTGGTATGGCGAAGCGTACCGCTTCGGTCCACTCACGAACTACACCAAAGCAGACGCCGACCTGACCTTCGAGCGTAAGGGGAACGAAGTCGCGGGATACACCCTTCAGCTGCAAAAGCAATTTGACGGCAACCTTAAAGAGACTCAGATCGCTGCGTCGGAGTTCTGAACGTTTTGCGACCTCACACGTACCATAGCACCGTCGAATCCTATCAGAGGAACCCCTCCCCACACGTCCCTCGTTGCGGCGGACCGAAGGGCCGTCCTGGGTCAGTCACAGATTTCGAAAAAAATCGCGAATATTTTTATCTCTCATCCTCCCAGCAGCTTACCGCCAATTTTTCCCTCCTACACCTGTAGGCGAAGTTCGTTTCACCCGGGGTCCCATGCTATAAAAAATCAGGCTCGCCCGAGATTCCCATCTCGTTTGGCGGGCCGTTCGTTTTCCAGGAGCAACCAAATGTCAAACCGAGCCGCCCGCCGTGCCGCCGCGCACCAAGCATCCGAAGCCCAACTCGCCGCCAACCGAGCCAACTCCCAATCGTCGACCGGCCCCAAGACCGAGCAAGGGAAACTCGCCTCTTCCCACAACGCCCTCAAAACCGGTCTTACCGGCCGCACCATCGTCCTGCCTACTGACGACGTCGCCGCCTACCAATCCCTCGTCGCCCTCATCAATAAGAAATTCGCTCCCGCCAACGACATCGAACAACACCTCACCCAAACCATCGCCGATACGGAATGGCGTCTCCTTCGCATCCCCACCCTCGAATCCGGCTTCTACGCCCTCGGCCGCCACGAACTCGCTGCCGACTGCGCCCATGAACCCGACCCCCAGCTCCGCGCCGCCATGCTCGAAGCCCACATCTTCCGCACCTATCAAAAGGACCTCCGCAATCTCGCCCTGCAGGAACGCCGTCTCCGCAATCAACTCAAGCAGGACACCGCCGAACTCCGCCGACTCCAACAAGAACGCCTCGAAACCGCCGCCGCCGAAGCTGAAGCCAAACCCAACCCCAACCCTGCTGCTGTTCCAAATGGGTTCGAATTTTCAACTTTGCCAACACACATCGCCTCCGAGCCCGCTCCGGCTCCCGAAACCGCCCAACCAGACCAAATCAATCTCAAAACGGAGGCAATCGCCGCGTAATTCAATCCGCCCCCACCAGCGCTCACCACCGTCCCGCGCCCGAACTATGTCGTCGCGTCGTCTATGTGGCTCCATTCCGGTTTCCCAGAAACTCCAGCATCAACGCCACGCAAGCCTCAAACTGGTCCGTCACCAAAATATGCCCTGCTTTCGGCAACAATTCAAACCGCGCGCCCGGAATGCGCTTCGCCACCACGCGCCCGTTCACGGGCGGCACCAATTTGTCGTCTTCCCCATGCACCACCAGTGTCGGAGCTTTAATACGCGGCAAACGCCGGTAGGAATTCCACAGCAGAATTCCGCCAAACTGCCCCCAGAATCCACGGTAACTCCAGTTACACCCCGACCTCACCCGCAAGTCTTCTTGAATCAGCGCTAACGGCGTAGAGGGAGAATAAAGCAGTGGGATCAGAGCCTCTTCCCGCGACATCTGCGAATCTTCCCCCAACGGCATATGGCGGGGGGCATGGGAAAGGCTGGGCCAACGCGCCAGCAATCCCCCGTAGCTTGTACACCCAAGTAACAGGCTTAGCACGCGCTGGGGATGGCGCAGCGCCAACTCTTGTGCGATCATTCCCCCCATGGAGGCGCCAATAACATGAGCAGCCGGCACTCCCGCGGCATCCAGCACAGCCGCCGCATCCTGCGCCATCTGCTGCATCCGGTAAGGTCCGCGCGGCACATCGCTTCGCCCCATCCCCCGGTTGTCAAAGAAAATGGTCCGATGGTGTTGGCTCAAAGCCGGCAGGACCCGGAACCACATCTCATGGGTAAAGCTCAAACCTATAATCAACAGCACCGGCGGTCCACTGCCCTGTTCATTCCAATAAATCTTCGCCCCGCCACTCGTAACGTGCGCCACTCTCACCACCCCCGCAAGCAGGAACTACTCCAGCAAGCCCTGCAAGACGCCTCAGTCGCCTCTACTTCTCCCAAAGGAGCCCCCAGGAACCTCCCAGCTGCCGCATAGCGCTTCCCCAGCCTCCAGTGCTACCCTCAAACCGTATGATTTGCCCATTCTGCAGTTTTCGCGAAGACAAGGTCATCGACTCTCGCGAAAGCAAGGAAGGGGATTCAATTCGCCGGCGCCGCCAGTGCCTCTCCTGCGAACGCCGCTACACCACCTACGAACGTTGCGACGAAGTACCGTATATGGTCATCAAGAAAGACGGGCGTCGCGAAAAGTTCGACCGGCAGAAGGTACTCAATGGTCTTCTACGTGCCTGCGAGAAAAGACCCGTTAGTATGGGCAAGTTGGCTGACTTGGTTAACCACATTGAGGCCTTGCTGTTTGAAAACGCCGACCGCGAAATTTCTACCACCCAAATCGGCGAAGAGCTCATGGCTAGTTTAAAAGCACTAGATAAGATCGCCTACGTGCGATTCGCCTCGGTGTACCGGGACTTTCAGGACGTAGATCAGTTCTTACGTGAGTTGACTAACGTTTCCGCTTTACGGAAGGCATAAACCTAGAAGAATCTTGACCGATTCTGCAAAATTCTGCTTCTCGCGATGGTGCAAAACGGTGGCTGCACGCACTTATCTTTTGTGAAACCAATCACTTTCGCGATCATCTGAACAAATAGGGCTTAACTTCAGGACGATTCCTAGTTATAATGGGGTCTCGTAAATATTACATTCGGTGGAGTAGGCCCGTCCGAGAACGGGATATAAGATCGCTAGCGTTTCGATCATTAGCCGTTCTGTTCGCTTAGAAAGAACTGACAGTTCTAGTGGCGAAGTGTGTCCTCGCTTCCGAAGAGAAGAATGTATGGCAGGTTTCCGGCATTCGGGCTCCTCCCGAAAGTCTGGATGTGCGTCTATATGGGTGAGGGGCTGAATTGTCACGCTTGTGACTTTCGCTTCTTGATTGTGTCAAACGTTAGGGTACAGGTACAAGGGCGGCAACTAGGGGTGATTAGCTAAGGTGGATCAATTCGAGGATCAATTTCTTGCCGATGGGCCAGAACCGCTTGGAATTCCTTTTGACGAGGATTCCAATTTTTTTCATCCGGAAGAAGTACAGGATGATGAGTTCCAGGGCGCTCAGCCGGTAGAAGAGTCAATATATACCGATGACCCGGTACGCGTGTACCTCCGCGAAATGGGATCGGTTCCGCTGCTTACCCGCGAAGGCGAAGTGACGCTAGCGCGCAAAATGGAGCGCGGCAAAGTTCGCATGCAGAAGGCCATCAGCCGCTCTCCCATGATTCAGGCATTGGTCGGCGAATTCGGCGATCTGGTTCGCAAGGGCACTGAAGATGTTGATAGCTATGTAGATTTTGGACCCTCGGAAATCGAAGAGGGCAGCGCGGCCGACATCAAGCGGCGCAACGATATTGCGGAGTTGTTTTTCGCGTTCCAGGCGGCGGTTAAGAAGTATCAGCAAACCTTGGATCGGCACGCGGCCATCCCGGCGGCCAACAAGAAGCTGCGCAAAAAGTGGGCCGGAAAAGTAGCTCGCGCGCAGGTGGAAATGTCGCAGACCCTGCGCGCCATCCCCTTTAACTTGGCCCGTTGGAAAGAATTTGTGCGCGTGATCGAGCGCAATGCCGACGAAATGGCGCTGCTCGACGCCGAAGTGAAGAAATTGGAATCGCGTACCTCAGCCGCGGCGCAAACGCGCGTCAAAGAGCTGAAGCGCGATCTGAAGAAGAAGGAAACTGAGGCGGGCGCCTCCATTACCGAACTTCGTCACAGCATTCATGTCATTCGGCATGGCGAAATCGAAGCCGAACGGGCCAAAAAGGATTTGGTGGAAGCCAACCTCCGGCTGGTCGTGTCGGTCGCTAAAAAATATGTCAATCGCGGCTTGCATTTGCTGGATTTGATCCAGGAAGGCAACATCGGCCTAATGCGTGCTGCCGATAAGTTTGAATACCGCCGCGGTTACAAATTTTCCACTTACGCCACTTGGTGGATCAGGCAGGCGATTACCCGCGCCATTGCCGATCAATCGCGCACCATCCGTATTCCCGTTCACATGAACGAGAGCATGAACAAGTTCTTGCGTGCCACGCGCGAGCTTGAAAAAGAACTCGGCCGCGTGCCTACCAACGAAGAAATCAGCCGCCGCATGGACATTCCGGTCGAGAAAGTTCAAAAACTGAAGACCATTTCGCGTGACCCTGTGTCGCTCGAAACCCCCGTCGGCCGCGACGGCGAATCGGCTTTGGGCGATCTCATTGAAGATCGCTGGGTCGGATCTCCGGTGGATGCGGTGATCGATTCCAACGTGCGCGATGAGACGGCTAACATACTTAAAACCCTTTCTCCCAAAGAGGAGAAAGTCATCAGGCTACGTTTTGGCATCGGCTGTGAGCGCGAACACACGCTCGAAGAAATCGGCCAGGAGTTCGATGTGACGCGCGAACGCATCAGGCAAATCGAGGCCAAGGCGCTGCGTCAATTACGCTCACCGGAGCGCGCCCGCCACTTGCGCGCCCTGCTCGCCGCCCGCTGAGACTTGTGACTTCCTACCTTTTGCCCGCCGCCCAGGCGTGAGGCGGGGCATTCCTACCAGCGGGCCACCTTTTACGTGGCCTTCCCTTCGTTCCGGTACTAAGGTTTACCAAACATTTCTTAATTACAGTTTCGTTGACACCATATTCCCTATTGCTTTACACTAGCGGAAAAGCTTTACAACCCAGTTAGTCTAAGGCTTCTTTACTAGAAAGAGGGGTCAATGAGGAAATCTGTGTTTAAGCACTATTCAGCAGTAGGACTTCTTTTCGCGTTCGCTGCTCTTCTCTCGGGACAAGGTGTAAGCGGTAACGGCAGCGTCGCCGGACGCGTTACCGATCCCAGCGGTGCCGTTGTGCCGGGGGCTGTGGTCGTTCTGGTTGACGAAGCCACAAACATTCCAACCACCACGGAAAGCAATTCCGCCGGGCTTTTTGTCTTTGGCAACGTCGTGCCCGGCAAGTACGACATCACCGTAACGAAAACCGGTTTCCGGAAAACCATCATCGCCGCGCAAGAGATCACCGTCGGAACGGCCTTGAACTTGCCCGTTTCGCTAGAAGTCGGCCAAGCCAGCGAAACCGTAGAAGTCACTTCGGTCTTGGGCGCTGAACTGCAAACCGAATCCGCCACCATGGGATCCACCTTAGGCGGCGATGCCATTCTCGATCTGCCCACCATCAGCCGCGACGTCTCGTCCCTGGTTTTCCTGCAGCCCATGGCCTCGCCCACCTTCAACGGCGCCGAAGGCAACACAACCAGTGGCAACATTGCCGGCAACTTCGCCGATCAGAACTCGTTCATGTTGGATGGCGGCAACAACACCAGCGACCTGGACGGCGATAACGCGACCTACGTCAACCATAACGGTTCCGGCGTGATGCCCACTCCGGCCGAAAGCGTCGAAGAATTCCGCGTCAACACGAACAATCAGTCCGCCGACTTTTCCATGTCCGGCGGCGGCCAAATCATGGTGTCCACCAAGCGCGGTACCAATCAGTTTCACGGCTCCGCCTACGATTTCTTTCAGGCAGACTGGCTCAATTCCAACGATTGGTCCAATAACTTCAACGGCGATCCAAAACCAAAAGAGCATTTCAATCGCTTTGGCGGCAGCATCGGCGGACCACTCGGACCGTCGTTCTTGGGCGGCAAAACTTATTTCTTTGCCAACTATGAAGGCCAGCGTTATCCGCGTTCTGGCCCTTATGAAAGAACCGTCCCATCGAATACTTTGCGGGCAGGAATCATTCAAGAGCGTGATGCCAACGGCAACATCGTGCAATATAATCTGGCGACATCGACGGCTTGCGGTCTAACAGGAGGAACGCCCTGCGATCCCCGTGGTATTGGCCTAAATCCCGTGGTGAACCAAATTTGGTCACAATATATGCCCCAGTGCAATACGTTGAACGGCGGTGACCACGGTCTGAATACCTGCGGTTTCATCGGCAACTTAACCTATCCGCTGGCGAACGATTTTGGCGTAGTCCGGATCGATCACGATTTTGGCGACAAGTGGCGGTTTTTTAGCTCGTATCGGTATTACCGCAACGAGAACCCGACTACCAACCAGGTTGACATCGGCGGCTTGCTGCCAGGCGATAAGTTAGGCCAGCCTGCCACGGCTTCGACCGACATCCAACAACCGCGCTCGCTAGTCGTCGGTTTAACCGGCACGCTCTCTCCCACACTCACCAACGAATTCCACTTCAGCTACCTGCGCAATCAATGGCAATGGCTGCGCGCCGGCGCATCGTCGCAACTTTCCGGCTATCCGGGCGCAATCGAAGTGGGCGGGGAATCGACCAACGCTCTAATTCCAATCAACGTCGATACCCAGGATGCCCGCGCGCGCCTTTGGTCCGGCCACGATTACGAATACCGCGACAATCTCAGCTGGCTGCACGGGACCCACATGGTGCAGGCGGGCGGCGATTTCTTCCATCAACACTGGAAGTTTGACCGCTACGACGATGTCGGCCTCGGACTAACTTCGCTTGTCTATGATGTCAGTTCGGACAATTTCTCCTTCGCTCCGCAGTTTCAGCCCACTGCTTGCACCGCCGCTTTAACTTCGAATTGCATTACCTCGGGCGAACTCAGTAACTGGAACAGCAACTACGCGGCTTTAGCGGGTATGGTGGCCTCCAGTTCCATCGTAGCGACACGCACGGGTGCGAATCTCACAGCTAACCCGATCGGCACGCCCGTTCACTCGAGCGTCTCCGACCAGACGTTCAGCATGTTTATCAGCGACACCTGGAAAATCAAGCCGAATTTTACTTTGAGTTATGGTTTAAACTACCAGGTTCAATTACCACCCTCCGATGCCAACGGGGTGGAAGATATTTTGACCGACACGCTAGGCAATCCTATATCCGCTTCAAACTATCTCGCCCAGCGTTTATCGGCGGCGGAAGCAGGCCAAGTCTATAACCCGACGTTGGCTTTCACGCCCATCGGTGACGTGAAGAGCTTAGGTTCTTACCCATACAGACCCTACTTCGGCGAAATCGCCCCGCGCGTTTCCATCGCTTGGAGCCCCGACGCAAAGAGCGGTTGGCTGTCGAAGCTCCTAGGGGAGAAAGCCACTGTGATTCGCGCCGGTTATGGACGGTTCTACACGCGCAATCTGGGCATCAATCTAGTCTCGACGCCGGTACTTGGCGACGGCTTCCTCCAGCCTGTCGCCTGCGACAATCCCACTTCAAGCGGCGCCTGCACGCAGCCCAATGGAACAACACCGGCTACCGCTTTCCGTATCGGTGTTGACGGCGTTCCTCCGGTGGGCGCTATTCCCAGCACCCTCAGTATTCCCGTTGAGCCAGGGGTGAATGCCGCCTATGCCGGACGCACTTTTACTCTGGATAGCAACTTTAAGCCCGGGTCTTCCGATTCAGTCGATTTCAGTATCCAGCGCCAGTTTAAAGGAAATGTGATTGCCGAAGTTGGGTACGTCGGCGTGTTTGCCAGAAATCTCTTTCAGGGCGTGGATCTCAATGACGTGCCCTGGATGATGAAGCAAGGCGGCCAGACATTTGCCAATGCTTACGATAATCTCTATTTCGCGTTATCCGGCAATAAAGCCGTGACGCCGCAGCCGTTCTTTGAGACATCGTTAGCGGGTTCGGCATACTGCAAGGGTTATTCCAGTTGCACCGCCGCCGTGGCAGCCCAAGAGGGTGGCAATATCACCACCAACGCGGTCACCAACTTGTGGAGCGATTTAGATACCAGCTATAACTTCGGCCCGGCGCTCATTTCTACCAACCAAGCCGGCTTTCTCTACGACGATACCTCAAACGGCTATTCCAACTACAATGCCGGCTTTGCTTCGTTGCAGAAACGCTCCACGAACTTTACTCTTGTTTCTAACTTCACCTGGTCAAAAGCGTTGGGCATCATCGGCCTAAACCAGGCGTACACCGAAAATAACGTAAACGACCCCTGGAACCTCCACGTCGATTACGGCCCACAGTTCTATGACCGGAAATTCACTTTCAATTTCCTCGGCACCTATAAATTGCCGTTCGGGAACCACCAGAAGTTTAAGGCTGGCAACCGCGTGGTCAATGAGATCATCGGCGGCTGGTCGGTTTCGCCCATATTCTCCTACGGCAGCGGCCTCCCGTTAAGTGTGTATAGCGGCTCATTCCAGGAATGGGGGAATGGCGAAGTCGGAAATGGCTGCAATGCTGTCCCGCTCACTAGCATCGGATATGGCAATGCCCCGGTATTCAACGCCTCAACCACGCCCACTCAAGAGGTCGGCGCCAACGGGCTCGTCAATAACGGTGGCAGCGGGGTGTTCCTGTTCAAGAACCCCACCGCCATTTTCAACAATTTCCGTCCGAACCTGGTAGGTATCGACGGAAGTTGTGGCGGCGGCGGAATTCTTCGTGGTCAGCAGCGATGGAACCTTGATCTCGGCCTGACCAAGGAAACGCACCTCACCGAACGGATTGGCTTCCAGTTTTATGCGCAAGCTTTCAATGTCCTGAATCACATGGAGTGGGCCGATCCATCCATGAACCTTCAGGACCCCGCCGATTTCGGTGCGCTCGAAAGCCAATACAACGGCCTCGGATTGGGCGGCGGTGGAGCATCCGCTAACTTCACCAGAATCATTCAACTGGGGGTACGCGTCCACTTCTAAATTATTCCCTAAAGCGGCCCGGCTGATCCCGGGCCGCTTTGGCTTCCAGAGCTCAATGGCGATGAAAGCCTCATTGTGGAGCGGACCTCCCGGTCTGCGGCTGACCTCCTGGTCAGCCCTCGCGGGGTTTCTTTCGGCCTACCTTTGCGGAATCGACCAGTTTCGGCGGCTTGTTTGCGGGAGAGTATTACGTCTTGAAAGCAGGTGGTAATTCATCCGAAAACACTCGCCACCATCTTCAGCATACCGATTCCCATAGCCAGTACTGAAGTCGCTTACACGCGCGTCGTCTGACTTTGCGCAGCAGTTTGGAGCAGCCGTCGGTTGCAGGAGCTTTCTCAATTCCAAGCACGTCCCTCTCATAAATCACGTAAATCCTGATATTGGAAAATGATTAGCGAAAAATTCTAGAACCTGAAGGAGTTTTCCCTACTGTCCTTTTGTTTTCAATCACTTTGCCAATGGTAGCTGGATTGCTTCATTGAAGCCTTCAGTAGTATCCTTACAGGATAAGAGAAGCTATACCAAATGAATCCAAGAAAACTATTACAAATCGCATGCGTCTTCCTCGGTTTCGCCGGCCTTATGTGGCCGCAGGCCGAGACGGGCCAAATTACTGGTGTCGTTTCCGACCCCAGTGGTGCCGTCATCTCAAACGCGGCCGTCACCGTAAGGAACTCCGCCACGGGAGCGGAACGCGACACAACATCAAACTCGGATGGCGTCTACGCCGTAACCAATCTTTTGCCGGGAGATTACGATATCACCGTAACCTCCGCCGGCTTCACTACCTTTAAATCGAAAGTCACCATCACCGTTGGCGCAAAAGTGGGCGTGGATGTCAAATTAGGCGTGGGCGAAGCGGTCACGGTCATAGAAGTCAACGAAGTTGCCGCTGCCGTGAAAACCAACACCGAAACCCAGACCATTACCCAAACCTTGAGTACGACACAATTGAATGAGCTTCCCACCATTACCCGCAATCCCTATTCCTTGGTGGTCACGTCTGGCAACGTGAGCGAAGACGATCCCAGCGGAAGAGGTGCCGGTGTGGCCATGAACGGCTTGCGTTCGGCGAGCACCAACATACTCCTCGACGGCGTGGCGAATAACGATGAATTTACCGCCGAAGTCGGGCAACCCGTACCGCTCGATTCCGTGCAGGAAATTGGCATAACGACCAGCAACTTCACTGCCGAGACGGGCCGTGCATCGGGCGGCGTTATTAACGTCACCACCAAGTCGGGCACCAATCAAATCCATGGAACCGCGTACGAGTTCAACCGCGTGGCGGATCTTGCTTCCAATTCCTTTCAGAATAATGCCAACAGCTTGCCGGAATCGAAATTCACCCGCAATCAGTTCGGTTACTCGGTGGGTGGCCCGATTATCAAGAACAAGCTGTTCTTCTTCAATAACACCGAGTGGACGAGAATTCGCAGCATCGCCAACACGCTGGTCTGGACCATTGATCCCGCTTACATAGCCGCGTCCTCGCCGGCCGCCCAACAGGTTTATTCGCAGTACGGCAAGTTGGTTCCCGGCGTTGTAAACCTGGGCTCCTATAGCCGGAACCAGTTGATTGCTCAAGGTACAGACCCTTGCGCGACCGCATCGGCCGCCGGCGGATGCAACAGTTATAACCCCAACGCGCCGATGTTCGACCAGTTGTCGTACAACGCACCAGCCAATGCGGGTGCGGGCTCCCCGCAAAACACCTATAACTTGGTAGGCCGTGTTGACTACAATTGGACCGACCGGACCCAGATTTACACGCGCTACGCTCTCTACAGCGAAGGAGACTTGGCCGGATCGGTTGTCAACAGCCCTTACCAGGGCTTTAACACCGGCCAGACAATTTTCGACAATAGCGTCCTTGTCGGCATCACTCACAGCTTTTCCGACCACTTCGTTTCGCAGACAAAGCTCGATTTCAACCGTTTCAACAATGATCAGCCGCTGTCTTCCGCCGGCGTAGTCCCCACTTATTTCCTCGGTGCTGCCAATGTGGCGACACAACTCGGAAATTACGACGTCGTTATGCCCGGTTACGGACCAACTAGTCCTGGCAACGCCCTGCCGTTCGGTGGCCCACAGAACTTTGGACAGCTCTATCAAGACTTCCAATTCGTTAAAGGCAAACACGAAATCCGCTTTGGTGGTTCGCAAACCTATATTCGCGATAATCGAACCTTCGGCGCCTACGAGGAATCTGACAATATCTTGGGCAACTCTCTGGGATCGGGGCTGGATAACTTGGCTGTCGGTCAGGAGTACGAATTCGCCAGCGCGATCAATCCGCAAGGCAAATTCCCTTGCGTGGCTGGGGTGCAAACCCCTGCCTGCACCATCAATTTGCCGGTCGGTCCGCCCACTTTTGAACGCAGCAACAGGTACGAAGAAACGGGACTTTATGTCCAGGATTCCTGGAAACTTAAACCGCGCTTTACTGTTAACCTTGGCCTCCGCTGGGAGTATTTTGGCACCCAGCATAATGTCAACGCCAATCTGGACTCCAATTTTTACTTACCCAATGAAGTCGGCCCGCAGAATCCGGCTTTTCCAGCCCAAGTCGCGGCTGGCCAGGTGGAGATTGCGCCTAAGAGTCCCATTGGTGGTCTTTGGAAGGCGAATCCGCTCAACTTTGCTCCGCGGATTGGCTTCGCATGGGACGTGACGGGCGACGGAAAGACCAGTCTCCGCGGCGGATACGGCATTGGCTATGAGCGGAACTTCGGCAACGTCACTTACAATGTGTTGTTTAATCCGCCGAATTACGCCGTTGTCGAGCTGATCCAGGGAAGCCAAGGCTTCACCACGATTCCGTTGAGCACCACCAATTTCGGCATCTTGTCCGGCTCCACTGGCTCGACCGCGCTTCCGCCATCGGAACTCCGCTGGGTGCAACCGAAAATACCGCAAGCGTATGCGCATCTGATCAGCGCTTCGCTCGAGCATCAATTCTTTACTAACCAACACCTTGAGTTGGATTACTCGGCGTCCATCGGAGAAAATCAGTACGACATTTCCTACGCCAACTTCCCCGGTTCAGGTAACTACTACCTGGGTATCCCTTGCACGCCCGGCGATTGCCAAGCGACGCTGAATAACCAGTACTCGGGAATCAATCTGCGCGGAGCGGGTGGACACTCGAATTACAACTCAATGAACGTGCGCTACGACATTCAGGATATCGGCCACAGCGGCCTGACTGTGCGTGGCAATTATACTTGGAGTCACTCCATCGATGACTTGAGCGATACCTTCAGTTCCTCGGGGAATCAATTCAATTTAGGCTATACCGATTTCGAGCATCCTGAAGTGGACAAAGGCAGCTCCCAGTTCGATAACCGTCACCGCGTGGCGATCGCCGGCATTTGGGCCGTGCCCTTTGCCAAACACACGCAGGGCTTGGTCAGATCCGTATTGGACGGTTGGGAACTGGCTCCGGTCTTCACTGCTCGAACCGGCGCCCCCTACACGATCTACGACCTTGCGAACACTAACTATATCTACACTCGTTTGGTCTTGAACCAAACCATGCCGGCGCGCACCAGAATATCCGCTGGAGCCGACACTTTTACCGTTTACAACTTTGCCAACATCAACACTGGCTCTTACATCAACCCACTCACCGGCGATTCCGATTTCGGCCCGTTTCCGAACAACATGACCGGCCGCGACGCCTTTGCCTCGCCTGGTACATGGAATCTAGATATGGGTATGTACAAGAGCGTGAAATTTGGCGAACGGCTGCTGCTGCAATTACGGCTCGAAGCGTTCAACGCCTTTAACCACGCCAACTTCAGCATTAACACCGGCTCCGCCTATCTCCAGGCGGGTACGATCACTGGCACCTATACCGGTACTCGCAACGTGCAACTAGGAGCTAAGGTAGTCTTCTAGAAACCCTCTCAAACAAAACCAACAGCGGCCCGGGCTAACCACCCGGGCCGCTTTTTTGTTCCCCGCAGGAAATCTCTCCTATTCTCAGAATTAATAAACGGCAAATCATCCCATTAACGGAAGGCCAATTTACCCGCCTCTATTGTTTTTAGTGAATTGCAATTGGCGATCAATTTGCTCGCACTTAGCCCATAATTTCAGGAGTAATAAATAGCGAACGTTCCGTTACCGCCCGCGTGGAATTTGCACTACAGCTTTGCACTTATGTTTCAAAAAAGCAAAATTCCATTCGCAGTTTCGGCGTTTGTAGCGTTTACTTCTTTACAAATAACTGGACAAACCCTCACCACCGGTGACGTCGTGGGCGTTGTGACAGACCCGAGCGAAAGCGTCATTGTCGGGGCGTCTGTCGTCCTCCGAAGCCTAGATACCGGCGCCCAGCAGACCGGTCAGACCAACGCCCAGGGGCAATTCCGCTTCCCGCTGCTGAAGCCGGGGCATTATTCGGTGAGCGCGTCGCAACCCGGCTTCCGCCCGTCGGAACGGCGATTCGAAGTGGCGTTGGGGGAAACCACCACAGCCGATCTCCGTCTCGAAGTCGGCCAGAACACCACCACCGTAGAAGTAACCGAAGAGGCGCCTGCTGTGAGTGCGGAGGCGAGCGCCGATACGCCATTTACTCAGTCGCAGTTAGCCCTTCTGCCGAGCGCCGGCGGCGATATTACGAACATCGCGTTTACCACCCCTGGCGTGGTGGTGAATGCCAATCCGAGTGGTAGTGGTTATGGAAACTTCAGTTTGCACGGATTGCCCGCAACTTCCAACTTGTTCACCGTTAATGGCGAAAACAACATGGACCCCTACTTCAACGTCAATAATTCCGGCGCCACCGACCTGACTTTGGGGCAAAACGAACTCCAGGAAGCGACCGTCATTGCCAATCCGTATGCGGGCGAATATGGCCAATTAGTGGGCGCCCAAGTGACCTACGTTACGAAATCGGGTTCCAATCAATTCCATGGCAACGCTCAATATTGGTGGAATGGGCGCTTTTTAAATGCCAATGACTGGTTCAATAATTCGAGCATTTACGGCTATTCGCCGCGACCCTTCGCCAACGACAATCAGTATGCGGCTTCCTTGGGCGGCCCCGTTGTTAAGGATAAGACCTTTTTCTTCGTCAACTTTGAGGGCCTGCGCTTTGTGCTGCCAGATGTTCAATCGACGACCATTCCCACCGCAGCCTTCGCCAACGCCGTCTTAAACAACGTCAAGAACACCCAGCCGGCCGAGGTGTCGGCCTACCAGACCATGTTCAACCTATACGCCAACGCCCCCGGTGCCGGCAACGCGCAACCGATTGCCAACAGCCAGGCTTGTGCAACATTGTCTCTACCCGGTTTCAATCCATCGACCCAGGCGTGTGATGCACGCTTTGAAGCGGCGCCCTCGGCGCTGGCTTCCGAGTGGTTCTTAAGCGGACGCGTGGATCAGCGTCTTGGTCAAAAGGACTCGGCTTTCTACCGCTACAAGCTCGATCATGGAACGCAGCCGTCTTATCTGGATCCCATCAGTTCCAAGTTCGACGCCATTTCTCACCAGCCCACTTGGGATAACCAGCTGCAGGAAACGCACATTTTCAGCCCGAACGCCACCAACTCGTTCAACGCCACGCTCAGCCATTACGTGGCGCAGTTTCAGCAGGACTATCAGTTGGCCGATAGCACCTTTCCCTATCGCATCGTTACCTACGGTGCTGTCGATTTCACCGGTTTCAATCCCATCACCACCTATCCGCAGGGCCGCAACATCACTCAATATCAGATCTTCGACGATTTCAGCATCGTCAAGGGGAAACACGCCTTCAAATTCGGCGAGAATTTCCGCCGCTACGACGTAAGCGATCACAATTTCTTTTTCAATTCTCCCGGCGTGTATTTCGGCTACACTAGCGACGGCCTCCAGAACTTTGCCGATGGGCTGGCTTATCAATACCGCAAGTCTCTCAATCTGTCGAGCGATGTACCGGTCGCTCTTTGGGGACTGGGCTTTTACGGTCAGGATGAGTGGAGCGTTCGATCGAATCTCAAACTAACTCTGGCATTGCGCTTTGAACGAAACTCCAATCCGGTTTGCCAGTTCAACTGCTTCGCCAATTTCAGCGCGCCCTGGAGCGCACTGGCCAGCGTAACTAGCGCAAATTCCGGCAGCGTCCCGTATAGCAGCGACATTGCCTCCAACCAGCACCAAGCCTATTCGGGCGTGAGTACCCTCAGTCCTTCGCCGCGTTTTGGCTTTAGTTATTCGCCGCGCTCAAGCAATAAGACCGTCATCAGCGGCGGCTTCGGCATTTTCTACGATTCGCCTGCGGCCGGTTTAGTCGACGATCTTTTGGCTAACCCGCCCGTATCCGTTACCATTCGCGTACGTCCCACTAATGGCGTGGCGCCTTTCGACCCCGCTGGCGGCGCGGCAGCCTGGGCAGCTTCGGCCGGAGCATTCAGTCTTACCCAAACCTACTCGCAAATCTCTTCCGCGCTGGCCGCTTTGGGATCCACCTTCGAAGCTCCCGCCTTCACGGCCATTTCGGGAACCATTCGCAACCCCGAATATCAGGAATGGAACCTCCAGATCCAGCAGGAATTGAGTAACTCGCTGGTGTTCGTGGCCGATTATGTCGGCAATCATGGCGTCAAGGAACTCTATTCGAATGCCTGGCCGAACGCCTACGATCAATACGGAATCTATCCCGGCGTGGCCGGAATTTCTCCCACCGTTCCTGTGCCCAACTACGGCACCGTGACCACCATTCAGAATGGCGCTTTATCGAACTACAACGGGTTAAGTCTTTCCCTGCGCAAGCGCATGTCTCACGGTTTTGTCGCCGATTTCAACTACACCTGGTCGCACGCGATCGATGAAGTGTCGAATGGCGGACTCTTCACTTATGGCGATTCGCTCCTCGGGCAAATCAACCCGCTCAGCCTGCGCGCCAACAATTACGGCAACGCCGATTACGATATCCGCCACAATTTCAACGCTGATTTTGTCTATCAACCGAGCGTCCACACGGGTCATAGATTATTAGACTCGGCTCTGGGCGGATGGCAGATTTCGGGCAAGATCTTTTGGCGAAGCGGTCTGCCGTTTTCAGTCACCGACGGCAATTCAGCGCTCGGCAACGGCGGTGGAACCATTCTCGCCACACCGCTCACCAACGTGGGGCTGCAAACCAGTTGCGGCGAAGCCGCCGCTATCACTCCGTGTTTAAATGCCAACGCGTTTCTGAATGGCGCCGATATCAACAACTACACTGCTTGGTCGCCCCAAAGCAGGAACACCTTTCGTGGACCCCATTTGTTCAACTTGGATACGTCCATCTTCCGCACGGTCACCCTCGCGGAGCGTTTCAAGTTTGCTTTCGGAATTCAGGCCTTCAACGTGCTCAATCATCCAAACTTCGGCTTACCGAATTCCGCTTATGGCGAGTCATCGTTTGGCCAGATTACTGGTATGGCGGGAAGCCCGACATCTGCTTACGGCGCGGGCCTCGGCTACGATACCTCGCCGCGAACCGTGCAAGTGACAGGAAAGGTTACTTTTTGATCCTGGAGAAAAGGAAAGGGAGCAAGTTGATCCGTGAAGATCGCCTTAGCTCCCTTGCGCATAGGCTCGGAGGTTGCCTACGCTCTGCTCTTTAGATGCCGAGCCAATAATAACGTTTCTTTAATCCCATCCGCAAGTACCGGCAGGTTGAACGGTACTAAGCTATCCGGCTTTCAGCTGATCTGATTGGCTGGAATCTAACGGTTCCAGATTCTCATCCCCACCTTTGGCTAACCTATTGAGGGCACGCGACATAACGAACGCTGATCTGGCCTCCGAAGATTACGCCTTGGTAACTCAAACCGATTAGTACTAATACGAGAGCTCAAATCACTTCTTCAGGAGTCCAAGTTGCGTGCGTTAAAGTGAACTATAACTTGCCGCAGCTCGTCCAACTCGCTCCAAATAGCTCGCAAGGCGATTCTAACGCCCCTGTGAGTGGCCCGTTAGAAGACCGTTTTGGACGCACCCATTCAGATCTGCGGATCAGCGTCACAGATCGTTGCAATATCCGCTGTTTCTACTGCATGCCGGAAACGGGCGCGGAATTTCTTAAGGCGCAGGACCTGCTGAGCTTTGACGAGATAGAGCGCTTTGCGCGGGCGGCCGTGGCATTGGGAGTCAACAAGATTCGTCTCACGGGCGGAGAGCCGCTGCTGCGGCCCAAACTGCCGGACTTGGTCGCCAGGATGAGCATAATCCGCGGCGTACATGATTTGGCTCTGACCACCAATGGTGTGCTGTTGGCCGACGCTGCAAAACCGCTGCACGAAGCTGGCTTGCGGCGTTTAAACATCCATCTGGATACCTTGGACCGCGAACGTTTTCGCCAAATTGCGCGCCGCGACGATTTGGGTCGGGTGATGGCGGGTTTGGAAGCTGCCAGGAAAGCCGGCTATGACGTGGTGAAAATCAATGCCGTCGCCATCAAAGGCTTAACCGAACCTGACGTAATTTCGCTGGTGCGCTTTGGCCGCGAAAACGCGATCGAAGTCCGTTTTATCGAATTCATGCCGCTCGATGCGCAGCATCTTTGGTCGCTCGACCGCGTGCTGACCGCTAGCGAAATGATTGCCATGCTCGAGCGTGAATTCGGTCCGCTCGAAGCCGTCCCCGATGCCGACCCGCGAGCGCCCGCCACCGAATATCGTTTTGCCGACGGTTATGAAGTTGGATTCATCGCCACCGTGAGCCGGCCGTTCTGCATGAACTGCAATCGTCTGCGCCTGACTTCAGACGGCAAGATGCGTTACTGCCTCTTTGCCAATGAGGAGACCGGCGTTCGGCACCTTCTGGGCAGCGATCAAACCGCTAATGAATTGGAGACTGCGATAAGATCCACAATTTGGCAAAAGTGGATCGGGCACGAGATCAATCGAGTCAGCTTTGTTGCGCCACAACGGCCAATGTACGCTATCGGAGGATAGCTCGCCATGTGGCAACAAGTCTATGACCCGGCGGGCAATCCGCTGTTGTCCACCTTTCTGGCCGCACTGCCGGTAGTCGTGTTGTTGGGCGCGTTGGGCTTCTTCAAAATGCAAGCTCACCTAGCCGCGTTACTCGGCCTCGCAACAGCGCTCGCCATCGCCGTTTTTGTCTTTCACATGCCGCCAGCTATGGCCGGCAAGTCGGCGGTTTTGGGTGGGCTCTATGGCTTGCTGCCGATTGGCTGGATCGTGATCAATGTCATCTTCCTCTACAAGCTCACGCACAGCACCGGGCGGTTTCAGATTTTACAGGACAGCATCGCGGGTGTGACAAACGATCGCCGGTTGCAGCTTCTGCTGGTAGCGTTTTGCTTTGGCGCTTTCTTCGAAGGAACATCGGGGTTTGGCGCGCCCGTCGCGGTGACGGGGGCGATCCTGATCGGGCTGGGTTTTTCTCCGCTCGCCGCGTCAGCTTTCTCGTTGATCGCTAACACCGCGCCCGTGGCGTTTGGCGCATTAGGCACGCCTATCCTGGCATTGCAAGCGGCAACGGGGCTCGATCTGAATCAGTTATCAATCATGATCGGCAGGCAGTTGCCCTTTTTCTCAATTCTCTTGCCTTTCTGGTTGATTTGGGCCTTTGCGGGCTTCAGGCGAATGCTCGAGATTTGGCCGGCTCTGCTGGTAGCCGGCGCGGCGTTTGCCGTGCCGCAATACCTGGTTTCAAATTTTGACGGTCCGACCCTGGTCGACGTGGTGGCATCCGTTGTCTCCATCTTGGCGCTAGCTGCGTTGCTCAAAGTCTGGCGCCCCAAGGGCATCATGTTGGGGATGACGAAGGATGCCGAATTTGTCTCACCCGAAGAAGCGGAGCGGCGCATGGTGCGGCACACGCATACGCGCGCCGAAGTGATTTCGGCATGGACACCGTGGGTCATTCTGGCGGTGACGGCCTTTGTTTGGGGATTACCGCCGGTGAAGAACTGGCTGAATCATTTGTCAAACCCGCAGTTTGTCATTGGCGGATTGCACAACCTCGTGCAGCGGGTACCACCCGTGGCGGCGGCGAATGCCAAACCGGAGCCTGCGGTGTTTGCGTTTTCGTGGCTTTCGGCTTCAGGCAGCGGCATTCTCGTGGCGGCTATCATTGCCGCCTTTGCCATGCGCATCAGTTTCAGTCGCACGCTCAAGACGTACCTGGCGACTTTCTACACGGTGCGTTTCTCTCTATTGACCATCGCGGCGATGTTGGCGCTGGGGTATACGACCCGCTATTCGGGCTTAGATGCCACCATGGGGCTGGCGTTTGCGCGTTCGGGCGCATTCTACCCGTTTTTCGGCACGCTGCTGGGTTGGCTGGGCGTGGCACTCACCGGCTCGGATACGTCCTCCAACATTCTGTTTGGCAGCTTGCAGCGCATCACGGCGCAGCAGTTAGGCTTGAATCCGCTGCTGATGGCGGCGGCGAACAGTTCCGGCGGCGTGATGGGCAAGATGATCGATGCGCAGTCGATTGTGGTGGCCTCTACCGCGACTAATTGGTTTGGACACGAAGGTGAGATTCTGCGTGTTGTGTTCTTTCACAGCCTGGCGCTCGGCTGTCTCGTCGGAATTCTCGTTACGCTGCAGGCTTATGTTCCGCCCTTCAGCCATTTGATCCCTTAAAGGTTAACGGGCGCGGCCGCGAATCACAACATGTGATTGCGTTAGTTCTTTTACGTCCAACTCACCGTCTTTATTCACGTCAAGCCTCTCAAATTCGGCCTCCATGAACTTCATGAATTCCTCTTTTGAGACTTTCCCGCTCTTGTCCGTGTCCATCAGCAAGAGCAGTCGCTTAGCGTCCCGGTCTGCGGCAGCAAGCCGCTTCGCTTCTTCCTTGCTGGGTGGTTGGCTCGATTCCTGAGCGCCAACGGCGGCGCCAAGCAATCCAACAGCGATGAAGGCAGCCAGAAAACTTCGGGGTCTGGTCATGGTAAAACACTCCTTTGTAGAACAAGAATATCGAATCTACAAAGGTCCAGCGCCTTCGGCGGGCTGGCAATCGTAGAAGGCGGGCGTCTTCTGATAGCGCTCCTGATACGCGGCGATCAGTTGCTGGCGGAAGAGATCCACCGCTTCCGGCGCCACCAAATTCACGGTACAGCCGCCGAATCCGCCGCCGGTCATGCGAGAACCGTAAACGCCGGGAATTTTGATCGCGGTATCGACCAGGAAATCGATCTCTTCGCAACTGATTTCGTAATCGTACTGCATGCTGCGGTGCGAGGCGACGAAGAGGCGGCCCATTTCGCGAAGATCATGAGCGCGGGCGGCGACAGCCAGATCGACCACGCGTTGCGTATCGGAAATGATGTGACGAGCGCGGCGGCGCGGAACGAGGGGCACGGAATCCTGCACGCGCTGAAAGAAATCGAGAGACACATCGCGTAAGCTTTCAATTTTAGGATCAAGCTCGCGCAGGGCAGCCACTGCCTGCGCGCATTCCGCCACGCGCTCGCGGTAAGCCGAAGTGCCGAGCTCATGCTTGACGAGCGAATTCACAGCAATGATGCGGACGTCGGCTGGCAGCGCAACATATTCGTGGCCTAAGCTTCGGCAATCGATCTTGAGCGCTGCTCCCGCATGGCCGAAGACCGCCGCATATTGATCCATGATGCCGCAGGGCATCCCGACGAATTGAGATTCCGCGCGCTGGCCCAGTTTCGCCAGTTCCACTTTGGGGAATGCACGATCACCCAGTAAGGCGACAGCCGTCGCAATCTCGAGTGCAGCCGAGGAACTCAGGCCCGCGCCCGTCGGCACTTCGCTCGCGACGAGCATGTCACAAGGCGCAATGGGGAAGCCGGCTTTGGTCAACTCTTGCGCGACACCCAAAATGTAATCGCTCCATTGCTTGGACGGTTGCGCGCCGGCGATGTCGGCGACAGGGATGGAAAACCCCTTGTCAAAATCGCGCGAATAAACTCGCAGGTTACCGTGTGACGCGGGAGCGATGGCAACGTAACACGCCATCTGTAGCGCAATCGGGAAAACGTAGCCGAGGTTGTAATCGGTGTGTTCGCCAATGAGGTTGACCCGGCCCGGAGCGCGGTATAACAACGGAGTCTCCGAACCATGAAACTGCTTCCGAAACCGGTCTACGATTTCGTTCGGAACGAAAGCCAAAGCAGGCAACCTCCAAAAATCAAGAGCATGGCTCCGCACCATAAATTGACGTTGACGCCGGGCTCCAAGGGCGCTTGGACATTGGGGCTGATCAAGCCGTAGAGCAGGAGGATCACTCCCAGAAGGCTGAATAAGAATCCGGTGGGTCGGCGTAAATCATCCATGTTGGTTTACCAGAAAAGCAAGTTAACAACCACAAGAACGGCAATGACAACGACCGCCAAAGGTCCTGGGCGCTTGTACCAGGGAGCATCGTTCACCGGCGGAACGTCGGTAAAGCCGTACACCAGATTTTTGAGTTCGCTCTCCGGTTTAGGTGTGGTCGCAAGGCTGACCAGAATAGTAACGACGGCGCAGGTGCTCCAGGAAATGATAGCGATCCAGTAGCTTTGTGCCATGGTCGAGCTAAAGTTGTGGGCCACGCCCAACAATCCGCCTTTACCTTCCGCCAAAGTGAGAAGCCAAGTCAGGGCGGCGGCGCTGGTGCCGGCCAGCAAGCCAGAGAAGGCTCCGTGGCCGGTGGTGCGTTTCCAGAACATGCCGAGCAGGAAGGTTGCAAAGAGCGGAGCGTTGACGAAGGCGAAGATCAGTTGCAGAAAATCCATCATGTCGTTGAATTGTGTGGCAAGGTAAGCGGTGCCGATGGACAGCACCACGCCGGCGACGGTGGTCACGCGGCCCACCCAGAGATAGTGGCTGTCGGGGGCTTTGGGACGGATATAACTTTGATAAATGTCGTAGGTGAAGACAGTATTGAAGGCGGTAACGTTGCCCGCCATGCCGGACATGAACGAAGCCATCAAAGCTGTGAGGCCGATGCCCAACATGCCGGAGGGATAAAACTTCGCCATGAGAGTGGTGAGGACCAGATCGTAATCGGGTCCGCCGCCCACTTTGGCGGGAATGTCGTAACCGATTCCTTGCTTCATCAAAGCGACAGCGGCGATGCCGGGAAGGATGACAATGAATGGCATGAAGATCTTTGGGAAGGCGGCGAAGAGAGGCGTTTGCCGCGCGCCTTCCATGGAATTGGCCGCCATGGCGCGCTGCACGACCAGGAAGTTGGTACACCAATAGCCGAAGGAAAGCACGAAGCCGAGGCCAGCGATGAGGCCGAATGCGCCGACACCCATGGGGTTATCGGCTGGATTGGCAATGTACCTCCAGGAGTGCGACATGACAACCGGCAGGCGCGCGGAGATACCGCTCCAGCCGCCGGCTTTCTGAACCGCTAAAAATGAGAGCGGTGCAAAGCCGAGCACGATGAGAAAGAATTGGACCACTTCGTTATAGATGGCGCTGGTCAGGCCGCCGAGGAGCGTATAGATAAGGACGATAACAGCGGAGAGCAGGACAGAATTGGTGAAGCTCCAGCCTAGAACCAGTTGAAACAGTTTGCCGAGCGCATACATGCTGATGCCCGACGAAAAAATGGTCATGATGGCGAACGTGATGGCGTTGAGCCCGCGCGTTTTTTCGTCGAAGCGAAGTTTAAGATATTCCGGGACGCTGCGGGCGCGGCTGCCGTAATAAAACGGCATCATGAAGAGACCGACGAAAACCATGGCCGGCACCGCCCCCAGCCAGTAGAAATGCGCGGTCATGATTCCATATTTGGCGCCGGAAGCGCACATACCGATCATTTCCTGCGCGCCGAGATTCGCGGCGATGAAGGCCAGGCTGGTAATCCAGACTGGAACCGAATGGCGCGACGTGAGAAAATCGGCGCTGCTGGTGATTTTTTTCTTCGCCATCCAGCCAATGCCGAGAACGAAGGCGAAATAAATAGCGAGACTGACGTAGTCAACGGCTCGTAATGTCAAAGAAAGACTCCTGCCCCTGCGCGATTGTATCGCAGTTGGTTAAACGTTTTAAATGACTGACGGTACTAGCGTGGCTAGTGGATAGGGGGTAGATCGACCCAGGCTCGTTTGCGCCAAGATTCGAGCCCGGCGTCGGCGAGTTGGACCCCTTTGGCGGCTTGCAGAAGATCCCAGGGGAAGGGTTCGTTCTGGACGACGTGGCGCAGAAATAATTCCCATTGGCGTTTGAAAGCGTTGTCGAAAGTTTCCTGCTCGGGTACTTTTTGCCAGCCGTCGTAGAAATTCAGCGGGTTGGGAATGTCGGGATTCCAGACGGGCCTGGGGGTCGCCCCGTAGGGTTGAATCCAACAATCACGCAGACCGGCGACGGCCGATCCTTCAGTGCCATCGACCTGCAAGGTGAGCAAATCATCGCGCCGCACGCGCACGCACCAGGAAGAGTTGAAGTGCGCAATGATGCCGCCCGCCAATTCGAACGTCGCGTAGGCGGAGTCGTCAGCCGTGCAGGCATACGGCTTGCCTTGTTCATCGCGGCGCTCTGGGATGCCTGTTGCGCCGAGGCAGGAGACAGCTTTCACGGGAGCGAAGATTTCATCGAGCACATAGCGCCAATGGCAAAGCATGTCGAGAATGATGCCGCCACCGTCTTCTTTGCGGTAATTCCAGGAGGGCCGCTGGGGCGAGACGACATTGCCTTCGAAGACCCAATAGCCGAATTCGCCGCGGATGGAGAGGATCTTGCCGAAGAAGCCGAGATCGCGCAGAGTTTTCAGCTTTATAAGGCCGGGCAGCCAGAGCTTGTCTTGCACCACACCATGTTTGACGCCCGCTGCTTTGGCCAGACGGTAGAGCTCAAGGGCGGTGATCAAATTGTCAGCAACCGGCTTCTCACAATAGATGTGTTTGCCGGCGGCAATGGCCTGGCGGACAGCTTCGGCGCGGCGGTCGGTAGTTTGGGCGTCGAAATAGATAGAGTAATTCTTATCTGCGAGCGCGTCATCGAGGTTAGTGGTGAAGGGCAGACCGCCGCACTCTTTCGAAATGACTTCCAACTTCGCAGCGTTGCGACCCACCAGCACGGGGCGGGGGACGATGGTTTCGCTGTCACTCAGTTTGACGCCGCCTTGCTGGATGATGGCGTAGATGGAGCGTCGCAGGTGCTGATTGAGGCCCATGCGTCCGGTGACGCCGTTCATGATAATGCCTAGGTGCATTGAGGGGTGGCTCCTTCGGGCAAGGGAGGGGCATCTTGGCCGGCGCGCGGCAGGGTGCCATCGAGTTCCTGACGCCAGTGAGCAACATCCCCGGCCGGTCCGTAGCAGTAGATCATGCGCATGGGAGTTGAGCCGGTGTTGGTGAGTTGATGAAAGACGCGCTGAGGAATGTAGACGGCCTGGCCGGTTTCGACGGTGCGCCGCTCATCACCAAGACACATTTCGCCGGTGCCTTGCACGATGAAATAGATTTCTTCTTGATCCTGATTGTGCCAGGGGACTTGGCCGCCGTTTGGCTCCAGAGTGACGTGGCCCAAACAGAAGTTAGTTGCTTGAATAGGGCTGGCGCCGCCTACTAGATTTTGGGTTTTACGGCGGGCCGGGTAGCTTCTGCCGGCGATTTCCGCCAGGTCCGCGATGATCATTGCTAATTGCTCCAAAAAGTGAGATACGGTTTGCTTTCGATTTCGCGCAAGAGATAGAGAGCCAATTCACGCGCGTGATAATCACCCCACATGCAGGCTTCGCCGCGTGGAACGCCGTCAGAACCGGGCGCGTGATCCCAGGCGTTCGGGCGGTGATAGACCGAGTGCAGAAGCAAGCCTTGGTGAGTGGGATTGGTGCTGAGATAGGGTTCGGCGAAGAGAGTGTCGGCGATAGTCAATCCGGCCTGTAGGTATTGCCGATTTCCGAGATACTTGCCGAGACGCAGTAGACCTTGCGAGGCGATGGCCGCCGCGGAGCTATCAACCGGCTCATAGGGATTGAAGGGATCGGCGGGATGCCCGGCCCAGTCTCCCAGGCGATGCAGTTGTGGCGCGCCGGTGTCCCAGTAAGGAATGCCATCGGTGGGAGTGTTGGCGATATAGAAATCGCAAGTGGCTTCGGCGGCTTTGCGCAAGACTGGCTCGGCCTCCGAGTGACCGATAGCGGAGAGAAATTCCAGTTGCTCGGCGAAACCGCAGATGGCCCAGGTCAAACCACGGGTCCAGGTGCTGAAGGGCGAATAACCCTGTTGGGAATTGGGACAGCGATAGTTGCCGTCGTTTACATTGAAAATGCTTTCATGCGCGGTGCGGCCGCGCACGTCGTAATAATCGCGGCCTTCGCCGTAATAGACGGAGTAACGAGCGGTGGCATCAGCGTGTTTAAGGAGGCGGTCGAGCAGGGAGTGACGCTGGTCGTTTTCAGCCATCAGTACGTGGCCTAGTTGATGGCTGATGGCCAGTGCACGGAGGGAGCGGATGGTATCGACAAACAAGGAGTGAGGGCCGTTGAAAGAGTAAATATAGCCGCCGCCACCGGCGATGTGAGTCCAACGCGCGGCCTGAATGGCGCCGGAGACCTTAAGAGCTAATTCGTAGAAATTGCGCTCGCCGGGATTTTCGGCGATGCGGCCTTCGTTCATGAGGCGGAGGAGGTTGCCATAGGTGCTGACATTGTTGAAGCCGTGATCATGCACTCCCGTATGGGAGACATGGGAGGCCATGCCAGTGACAGTATGAGAGCGGCCTGCTTCGAGGAATTCTTTCTCGCCAGTGGCATCAAACTGCAGAATTTCAGCGCCAAACTGAAAGCCTTGCGTCCACTCAGTCCAGCCACGGCTGGTATAGCGGCCGTCGATGGTAAAAACGGGAGCGCCGTTTTCGGAGCGCCACGCGTGAGCGAGGGACCTGATCTTCACTGCCGAACTATTGAAGAGGGTGTGGATCTTCTTTTCGAGCGCGGCGGCAGTCAAATCTTGGCGAATGGTGATCACGGCCGTTTACCAGCGCTGATGCACCAGGGGTGCGATCCTTTCGGTGTAGATGGCGGCGACTTGCCGCATGATTGAGTCACTGAGCGGCGGGAGGTTGGAGGCGGCGCAGTTATCGATGATTTGTTGGGCTGTTTTGCTGCCCGGGATGGCGCAGGTGACGGCGGGGAACATCAGAATCCAGCCCAGCGCGAACTGAGTCATGGTCATGCCGGGAGGGATGAGTGGGCGAAGCTGGTCGACGGCAGCGAGGGCGGTTGGGTAATCGACGCCGGAGAATGTCTCGCCCACATCGAAGGCTTCCCCATGACGGTTGAACTGGCGGTGGTCGTCTTTGGCGAATCGGGAGGTCTTTGTAAACTTACCAGTGAGTAAACCGCTGGCCAAAGGGACGCGCGCCAGGATGCCGATTTGCTTCTTTTGGGCTTGATTAAAGAATAATTCGGCGGGCCGCAGCCGGAAACAGTTGAAGATGATCTGAACCGTTTTCACGTTGGGGAATTCGATGGCTTTGAGTGCTTCCTCCACGCGCTCGACACTGACTCCGTAATGGCGGATTTTGCCGGCCGAAACCAAATCGTCGAGATAGCCGAAGACTTCCGGTTGATAATACAGGGCAGTTGGGGGACA
Organism: Bryobacterales bacterium; assembly: GCA_963764105.1. Taxonomy (GTDB): domain Bacteria; phylum Acidobacteriota; class Terriglobia; order Bryobacterales; family Bryobacteraceae; genus Bog-105. Next base: position 456,828 of record CAVXRP010000008.1, on the reverse strand, counting down.
GTGGAGTTGCAGGAGATCGAGACAGTCAGTCGCGAGATTTCGGAGACTCTCTTCGATCCAGGAGTTGAGGTTCTCACGCGAATAGCCGGCTACGGTTTGATTGGGCAACTTGCGGCCGGCTTTAGTGGCCACGATGATCTTTTCTTTGCGCTCACGCTGGAGTTGGGCGACGAGACGCTCACTGCGGCCCATCCCGTACACGTCGGCTGTATCGATGAAATTGACTCCGCAATCGATGGCTTTGTGCAGCGCGGCGAGAGAATCGGAATCCTGCACCTCACCCCAGGAGCCGCCGATGGCCCAAGCGCCAAAGCTGACCTCCGAGACGGAGAAACCGGTTTTTCCTAATGCACGGTATTGCATGGCTTTTACTTGGCAGGGCCGAAGGCGGCATCCAATCCGGCTTGGCCGATCGCTTCGTCGACTTCGGAAGCCGCGCCGCTCACGCCGATAGCGCCGATGGTTTGACCATCGGCCTTAATGGGAAGGCCACCTTGCACGGGGAAGGCTTCCGGCAACGCCAACTGGGCCATATTCCCGCCTTTCAGCGAGTCAGCGGCATTCTTGGAGGGGCTACGGAAATAGGCGGAATGGCGCGCCTTTTTCTGCGCGAAGACGATGGTGTTCAAGCCGGCGCCGTCGGCTCTTTCGAGGAAAAGGAGATTGCCACTTTCATCGACGAGGCAGATGGTCACCTGGGCGTTGCGTTTCTGCGCCTCGGCCTCGGAGGCGGCGACGATGGTTTTGATGGTGGCGAGATTGAGGGCTTTCTTGGTGGAAAGCTCGGCAGCGCTGGAGAGGAGCGCGGCTGCCAGAAGGAATGCGGTGAGTATACTCATGGGGCTCATGATATAGCAGGCCCGGGCGGGCTGTTTTCGCGCGGGGGAAAAGAGGTCGGCTGGGGTGATTTTCTTTCGCCTATAAGAATAAGGGGGCAGACGCGAAAGAAATTCAAGTTTTTGGGGAGGCGCCGAGAGGGTGAATTCCCAGTGAGAGTGGCCGGGGATGAATGCAGATAAACACCGATAAAAAAACCGATTACAAAACGGAGACGGTATGGGGTTGGTCATAGGATCGCCTTTCAAGACGAGGATAAAACGGGGGGATTCGGGGAATTCAAAAAATTGCCGGTAAGTGATTGGGAGGAAAGCGAAAAGAAATTTCCGCCGAGCTGCTGTGACTGACACATTGACGGACTTTTTCACACTTGCATTGACGCGAGCGGAGAATCCGTAATAGCATGTATGGGCTCCAGCTTGACGGCCGCGAAATGGCCAGTATCGATCGAGATGCGCCCTGCGACCAAATTCAAACACGAGTTCAAAGCCTTTTTAGCAGGTATTGGGTTCCAATTAAAGCACTTTTTGCCGGACGATAACGTGGGCGAGAAGATGTTCACGAACTGCCTGATACCTAGGGCGACGGGCTACGAGAAGCTGCGCGGCGAGGGCGGGTTGAGTGAAGGGCTGGCGCTTCAGTGGGCGAGGCGCTCCGAACACTTCTTGCAGGAAGCCTTGAAAAAAGGCCACGCGGTTCAACTGGATGGCATCAGTTTCATCGACTACGAAGGCAGCGAGCCGAAGGTCAATTGGAGAAAGTTGATCGCGCTGTACGAGGCGGAGACATTGGTTCCGCTCCGCATTAAAACCGATGATTCCATTGACGACGTAAAGGCGGAGAAAATTCTGGCCGCTGTGCGGGCGGTGGCTGGGGAGATTCGGATTATCGTGGCGAAGGTCAATGAAGGCTGCACGGAGGTCACGATACTGGTTTCCCGGGAAGCGGCGGCCGAGGTCCTTTCGCTGGTTGCGAGCCTGGGCCGGCCCGCTGAGGTAGTGAGTGTCGAAGAGATTGCGATGCCTGCGAAGAGTTGGCTGGCGCGGGCATGGTGGCTGGCTGATTCCACCATCGACCTGGCCAAGCCGGATGCGCTCGATCGATTCACGCAAGCTTGGCGCAGAGCGATCCGTATTGAGTGGGCGATCCGTCCCTGGCGGCGGTTGCGTTGGCTGGCGTCGCCCTCGATCCATTCGTCTCCGATGGCTCGGGTGATCAGTGACAGCAATGAGCGGGCGTACGCGGCGGATCTAGTGGGAAAGAGGGCAGCGCTCGAAGCGGATATCCAGATGGCGTGCGGCACTTGGCCGATCTTTGCCGCGCTGTCACTTAGCGTTGTGCTAGTCGCAGTGCATGCCTTTTTTCCGAGCGCGGCCATCGCTGCCGGTGTGGCCACGGGGTTAGCGCTGTCGCTCGCCGGAGCACAGGTTTGCTCGTCTGCGCTCAGTCCAGTGGCGTGCGGGGCGGGAACGATTGTGATGTGTTGGGCATTCGGGCTGGCACAGGCGGTTGCCATTGGATTGATGGGAAACGGCGGATCCCTCAGCCGGGCGAACATTCACAGAGATTTCTTTGTTTCTGTTACCGGCGGAATTGTTGGGCTTTCCGCGCCGGAGTGGCACGCGCGTATGCCGCTCCCGCTGGGGATTTTGTTGCTGTGCGCGATCGCAACCGCTATTGCCGCGGCAGGGTGGTTTATGATGCAGCCGGCGAAGGCGTTTGGCGGATTCGAGGCTAGCCGGCGGAGATTGCTGCTAGGGACCTTGGCAGGCGCGGCTATGGGCGCGGCAATTGGACTGGTGCGGGCGATTTCTGTCGCCCTCACGCATTGGGGCTTCCCGCAGCACCTGGCATTCATAGCAGCCTTTGCGTTCACCGGTAGCGCGGTGTTCGCGTTCACCATCCGCTTGAGAATGCCGAGACTGCGCAAAGGGAAACTGCTGTTGTTTGCGTTATCGTACGCGACAGTAGCCGCGACGCTGTGTGGCTGGGCATTTCAGAATGCCGGAGGCAGCTTCGGGTTAGTGGCACTGGCCGCGTCCAGCGGTTGGTATCATGCAACGTGGTTTACGGCGGCATCCGTTGTGGGCCAGCGGATCGGAGACGCACGGGCGGCGGTACTCGCTACGACTCTTGAAGGCGCAGTGGGGTTTACCGCCTTTGTGGTTTTCCAATTCATGCACGGGTAAACTGCAGGAGGGCTCGGATGGCGTGGCCGCTGTGGCTGCTGGCCGGATTGGCGTGGCTCGCGCTATGGATGTGGATTTTCGCGAGGTTCGCGGCGGGTAAAAACAGCGACGCGTTAGTGGCGATGTTTCACTCGCTCCTGCCGGTGTTTTGCGTATTCACCTGTCTGGCGGCATTTCTGGCGGTGCCAGGGCGAGCGCCGCTTTTTCACAAAATGATCCTGTGGACGCATCATGCGAGTGTTCTGCTGCTGTTTCTCTTTCTGCTTGCGGCGGAGTATTGGCAAGTAGAAGGATGGTGGCGCATACGGTGCGGGGAAGGTGCTGAGTCGGCGGCTGCAAGTTTCCGAAGGCTTTGGGTATTGACTGAGATTGTGCCGGCGCCGATCGCGTTGACGATTTTCTTGACCGGCCTGCGACTGATATGGGAGGCGCCGGCAACGAATTCACCCGCCAGACTTTGGCTGTTCGGGATGGTGGTGGGCTTCAGCGTGTTCTTTTGGGATGGAATTTTTGGATATCAGCCGATTGTCAGGCGCATGTGGGAAGAGTGGGAGCGAGCGGCCGCGGCGAGAGTTTCGAAGGTTGGCGGCGTAGCCGATGCCGTGCAACTCTTCCTCCATTTTTTGTCTTGGCCGTTGGTGTTTCTGTTGGGTCTCTTCCGCTGGGATGCGGTCACGCCGTTCACGCGGCCCGTTTCGCAGATGATAGCCCACCTGAGCGTTTTATCTCCCGGATGGCCGGAGGTGGTTGTGGCATCGCTCATATGGGTCGGCGCAGGGATGACGATTCTTTTTCTCCGCGCATTGCATCGATAAAGCTAGCGCTTCTTCCATACTTTTCCGCACTTGGCAGGGTGGAGATTTCTATCTAATCTCTTCGTAGGAGGGAACTGAGCGGAGGCCTTCTTGGGGCGGCAAGGAGCGAATTTTCGTTTCTGACCGCTGACCACTTCGTTTAGTAAGGATCATGAAGCTTCGTTCGCTTGCGATCTTAGTCTCAGTCGTTTTGGGCGCTTCCTCGTTGCTTGGAGAAGCCGTTCCGAGAGGCTCGAAGGTCTTCATTTCAGTGATGGAAGGCAAGCTGGATGGATTCATCGCTTCGGAGATCATCAAGCAGAAACTGCCTGTCACGGTCGTGACAGAGGACAGGGATGCCGACTTTGTGCTGGCGGGCGCTTCGATCCGAGCCGACGACAAGTGGTATCACGTCGTCTTTGGCGGCAAGGATAAGAATGAGGGCAACGTTCGTCTGCTGGATGTCAAAACCAAGACGATGGCTTGGGCCGGCGAGGCGGGCGACCGAAGTCTCTGGTACGGCGGTTTTCACAGGGGCGGGGAGCGCAAGGTGGCCGAGCGCATTGTAAAGCAGATGAAGAAAGATTTGTTCAGGAAATGAGTCGGGCGTGCGGGTCTTCGCTGGTGTGGGTCCCGGCGAAGATCTGAGTGTGACCTGAGTAGTGGGCAGAACGGTCGATAAATTGGGGAGGCACACGAAAGGGTCGGCAGGGCACCTCTCTGTGCGCTCCCTTTTTCGTTTGGCAATAGATTAAAGGCGAGCGCGGAAGAGGTTTCCTAAGCTGGTGTCACGAAGCGATTACGTTATTGTGGCCAGATGAGCTCCTTTTTTATCCGTTCCGTGTTGGTTACTGTGGTCGTGTCGTTCGGCGCGGCCTATAGCGCGGCGCAGGAAGCGAAACCCAGCACTCCGCCTGCTGCCGCTGACGCGAAAGATAAAGACAAAGCCAGCGAGAAAGAAGCTCCGCTGCCCGCAGACGCGCATGTGGCGCAGAGCATGCAGATCGAGGGCAAGGCGCTCCATTACACAGTGACGGTGGGTACCCTGCCGGTGAACGATAACGGCAAAAAGATCGGGGAAGTAGTCTTCACCTCATACACGGTGGAAGGTCCAGATCGGCCCGTGACGTTCGCGTTGAATGGTGGTCCAGGCGCGGCTTCCGTCTTTCTGAATTTCGGAGCGATCGGCCCGAAGCATCTGGAGTTTGGAGAGGAGGGCGATAGCCCGTCCGATCCGACTAAGTTGACGGACAACCAGGGTACCTGGCTGGATTTCACGGACCTGGTTTTCATCGATCCGGTAGGCACGGGGTATAGCCGGTCGCTGGTTACGCCGGATGAAAGTAAGAAGCAGTTTTACAGCACGGACGCGGACATCCATTACTTGTCTCGCATTATTTATGACTGGCTGGTGAAGAACGGGCGGATGAGCTCTCGAAAATATCTGACTGGTGAGAGCTATGGCGGTTATCGCGGGCCGCGCATCACTCACTTTCTGCAGACGCAGCTGGGCGTGGCGATGAACGGCATAGTGTTGGTATCGCCGTATCTAAATCCCGGCCTGAATGAGTACGGCGACATTTCTCCGGTGCCGTGGATGCTGACTTTGCCATCGATTACGGCTGCGCATTTGGAGCGCGAACATAAGCTGACGCCGGAGGCGATGACGCCGGTGATTGCTTACACGCGCGGGGAATATGCGACAGACTTGCTGAAAGGCCACTCCGATCCGGAAGCGACACCGCGCATTGTCAAGCGAGTGACGGAGATGACTGGGTTGGAAGAGGAGTTTGTTCGGAGGTCGGGCGGGAGGTTGGAGATTGGCGCTTATCTGCGAGAAGTTTTTCGCGAGAGTGGCAAGATTGGCAGCGTGTATGACTCGAATGTGACTGGGTACGATCCGTATCCGTTCGCACCGGAGCAGCGCACGAGCGATCCGCTACTGGAGAGCATCATTGCGCCGACCACCACGGCCATGGTGGATTTTGTAACGCGGGTGGTGGGTTGGAAGACGGACGCGCGATACAACGCACTCAGCTACGAGGTGAACGCGCAATGGGACCGTGGCGACAACCGGGGGCAACGCGCGGGTGCGGTGCCCGATTTGCGCGGCGCAGTAGCGGCGGATCCCAAGTTGCGCGTCCTAATTGCCCATGGATGGAACGATTTGTCCTGTCCATTTATGGGTTCCGTGCTGACGGTAGACCAGATGCCTGTGATGGGCGATCCCACGCGTGTTTCCGTGCATGAGTATCCGGGTGGCCACATGTTCTATAGCCGGGCGGCCAGCAAGGCGGCGTTACGGCAAGACGTGCAGGCGATGTTCGCCAAACATTAATTGTCAAAACTGGGACTGCCCAATTCCGCAAATGAGCAGTCCCGTTAGCAGCCGCTTAGGGTTAATTACTGGAAAAGCTCAGTCTGCGCACGTCCTGTTCTGCGCCGCGTTTGTGGTTTGGGACGGCAAAACTAAAGACCTGCCCGGTCGCACCGGATCGATATTTGGCAACAAAATAGGTGCCGTTGACTTTTACGAATTGTAAATAGCTGCGACTCGAATCACTCACTAAACCGTTATTATTGTCGGTCACAATTGATTGTACGTAGCCGGTTTTCTCGTCGCTTCTGATTACGAATTCCGGAGAACCTAGGGACCGTTCCGGGAGTGACACTTTGTAATCGCCAGGGGCTAGCGTCATTTGACCCCATTGCGCGCCAAAGGGCAAATGGAACTTCGCTTGCACTGCGGCATGCGCTGCTCCTGCGGCGATCGTCATCGTCATAAGGCCAAAACTAAATATGCTTTTTATGCTCATTGCTCGTCTCCTGTTTCACGGAACCACCGTGTGTCGTGTTCCGTATAACCCTTTTACGAGCATTCAAGGTCCAGGATTGGTCAAGAAATAGTCAAGAAATTCTTACCCAGACTATGCAGTCCAAAACGATTCGGTTTGCTCCCTTTGAGGTTAATTTAGAGGAGCGCGAGCTGCGCAAATCAGGCGTCCGCATTCCTTTGCAACACAAACCGTTTCGCATTCTGGAGCTATTGCTGCGGCAACCGGGGGCATTGGTGAGCCGGCAAGAACTCGCCAAAGAACTATGGCCGGGTTTGCATGTTAATTTTGAGCACAGTCTTAATTCGGCGGTGAATACTCTCAGGCAGGCTCTTGAGGATTCGCCGCGCGAATGCCGTTACATCGAAACGCGTTCGGGGCTAGGCTATCGATTTATTGGGTCGGTGGCAGACGTAAGCGGCGCCCCGTCAACGCCGGCCGCCAAGCCAAAAAGCAGCGCGCATAACGACTATTTACGAGGAAGGTTCTTTCTCAATAAGATGACAAACGACGGCATTCAGCGGGCGATCGGTTGTTTTCAAGCGGCGCTAAACGAAGATCCTGACTGCGCCCTAGCCCATGCGGGACTGGCTTATTCCTATTGCCGGCTGGCCCTTAGCGGAGCAGTGAGCGTGTCGGATGTTTGTGCGACCGCTCGCGAATTTGCGAGTACCGCCCTGACAATGGAACCTGCGCTGCCTGAGGCGCATGTCTCGATGGGTCAGGTGCGCATGATCTTCGATTGGGATTGGAGAAAAGCTAGTGAATCATGGAGCCGTGCCAGTGACCTCGACCCCTCTCTGACAGAGGCGCATCGTGGCCGAGCGCTGCTGTCGGCGGCGCGCAATCGCCACGATGATGCGCTCGAAGAGATCTCTGTGGCGCAGGAGCTTGATCCGCTGTCTCTGCCCATCGGTTTCGAACAGGCCTGGCTCCTTTTCTTAGCGGGCCGTTTCGACCAAGCAGCGGCTCAATCCTGGAGAGTACTCACACTCGAACCCGCGTTCGCTCCTGCGCAAATGATTCTAGGCCTGGCTTATCATCAACTCGGCTCGCTTGACGAAGCCATCACTGAGCTCGAAAATGCGTGCACTTGTTCAGAGCGGGATGCAATGGCGGTGGCGGCCCTTGGCTATGTGTACGCGGCCGCCGGTTCAGCGGACAAAGCGCGCGGCCTGCTGGCTGAACTGACGGCTCAAGCGCAACGGCGTCACGTAGCGGCTTGTTCGATGGCGGTGGTGCACGCTGGACTTAAGCAGCGACACTTAGCTCTAGAAGCCCTGAAGACTGCGTGCGCGCGCCGCGAACCTCAGTTGCTCTGGGTGAACACCGACCCGCGCCTCGCCCCCTTACGCTCCGAACCGGAGTTCTTAGCCCTACAGCGCTGTTTGAGCTTTGATTAGAAACTCTACAATTTTAGCGATTGTGCCCGGAGCCGCTTGCTGGCGCGCGCGGGCTCTTTCAGAACACTGACGATTTCTTGAGTTTTTCTTGACCCATCCGCGGGGCGCTTTCTTCGTCTTAGGCTTTGTACGGAACTTGAGCCATGAGGTTCTGCCGTTCAGATTAAGTGAGGAGATGAGTCATGAACTTGTTCTGGAATCGAATTTCTAGCATTGCTATGATTGCCACTGTTTGGTGCGGGGCCGCGGTGTCGGCGTCAGCACAGCAAGGATCGTTTCGCCTGCCATTCGAGGCGAAGTGGGAAGGCATAGTGTGCCCGCCCGGTGAATACCGAGTTACCTTGCCGGAGAGATATCTAGGAAGAACCACTTTCCTGGTGCGAGGTCCGGCGGGGGCCAGCTTCATTGTGCCCATGACGGTGGATACATACCCCGCGAATGCGGAATCTCCGATGGGAGCTTTTCTCCAGCTTGTCAAGTTAGACGACGGCTGGTTTGTGAAGAAGTACCAGGTGGGATCGGGAAGTCTGACTTACTATTTCAAAACGCCGAAGGCTAGCCATCGGGTGCAAATGGCCTCCCGGGATGTTGCCAACATTCCCATTTTGGGGAACTGACTCTTAAGGAGGGGCCACCTGAAAGGTGGCCCGCCGGCAAGAATGCCCGCCTTACGCACTGGCGGATCAGGGTATTACTGGAGGGAGCGTGGAAGGGTTCCCAGTATTGATACAGGTGGGATGACCGAAGCCTCCGGCACTGATACCGGTGCCGCCGCTGGGGTTGGGAGTAATGTCGAAAATGATGTTGTCTGGATGAGCGGGGTCGCCTGAAACACCACTCACGGCCGGCAGAGTACCGGCGGCCATGTGATCGAGGGTTAAGGCGTGGCGAGTGCGCCAAGCAATAAAGTGGTCGGCGCAGGAGGTGTCGCCACTGACCCCGATAGCACCCACGATTTTATGGTTCTTGTCGTAGAGCGCCAAGCCACCCCCGAAGACATTGACACCACCCATTTTGTGGCCCACCAGTGGGTCGGCAGAGGTTCCCTCGAGGGCTGAAGAACCTTCGTACGCGACTCGCGCATCCACCGGATTGCTGGCCTGCAAGCCGAACAGGCTGCCGCCTGGCTGAGTGGCCGAATAAAGATTGGCGGTCGAAAGGGCTAATCCATTGGCCTGGCCGGAGCCTTCGCTGGATGATGTGCTATCCAAGCTGAAGGCGTTGGCGGTATTCGCTTTTTGTGCGGAGATGGCGCGGCTGCCCGGCCACTGGGCGCCCCGGTTGACGCCGGTAAAGGCGACGGCGCAGACGATGCCATCGCGATCGACAATCGTACCCCACATTTGATTGTTCAGGCCGCTGGTTTCGGTGACAGTGGAGGCGACCAGAGCGGCCTTCAATGCCGCCTGGTTGGGCAGCGATTCACAGCCGTTTGGTGGAACCCATTCTTGCGCGCAGGCGGAGCCGGCAGCTAAGGCGGCGACTAAGACAAATTTAAGATTCAATTGCATAGGTAATAACTCCCCAGAAAGAATATCATCCGCGCCTGTTTGGCGTGAAGCGCAAGCCCGCTATGATGGGAGGCGGAATGGCTGGAGTTACATGCCCCTCGAGGTCTTTTACTCGTATTCCCACAAAGACGAAGAACTGCGGCTGCGCCTTGAGACGCACCTGGCGCTGTTGCAGCGCAATGGGCTGATCTTACCTTGGAACGACCGTTGCATCGGCGCGGGCGATGAGTGGGCGAATCAGATTGACGAGCATTTGCGCAGCGCGCAGATCATTCTGCTGTTGGTGAGTCCTGACTTTCTGGCCTCGAATTACTGTTTCGACATAGAAATGAAGGCTGCTTTGGAGCGGCATGCGAAACAGCGGGCGATTGTCATCCCTATCGTGCTGCGGCCGTGCGATTGGTCGGGCGCGCCGTTCGCCGGTTTGCAGGCGCTGCCGCGCGACGCCAAGGCTGTGACCTTGTGGCCGAATGAAGATGAAGCGTTTGCGGAGATTGCCAAAGCTATTCGCGAAACGGTGGTGCGCTTTCAACAGCCGGCCGTGGCGCCTGCGGCGCCCGCACCTTTAGCGGACCAAGCCACGCCGAGGGCGCGCGTGCTGGACGCCGCTATGCCGACTCACATCGTCAAAGATCGAGCGACTGAGTTGCTGGTACTGATTCGGCTACCTGAGTCCAAGGGGCTGATGGGAATCTTGCAGGAAGATGAAGAGGCGGAAGCGCGGCCCGACGATGTGCGGTCTAAACCTTTCGAAGTGACCTTTCCCCAGGGACCTACGGGAGCGCCCGAACCGCTGAAGGTGACAGTGGAATTAACGTCTCCTGACTTTTCGCCGCCTGCGCAACGCAAGAATATTTTTGTTCCTGTGAATGCTGATAGCGAGATTTGCCCGTTCCTCCTCACACCCCAGCGCATGGGATTCTTGACAGTGACCATTGAATTGGTTTGGGAAGATGCGGAACGCGGATACCGGCGCTTACGCACGAATTGCGTAGCCGAAGCCGAATTGCCGGCCATCAAGCCGGTGCTGAATGTGGTGCGAATTCCAGTGGGAGTGGCGAGTGAAGAGCCTAGGGCATTCGACGTGGGGCATGTTGCTTTGCCGTCCGCTAGCTTTCGCGAGGGAGCGCAAAGTATTCCGGCCCCCGCTGCTGCGCCCCAGGTGCGATTTCCCGCGCCCACCGCGGCTCCGGCAGCAATTCCTAAACGAAGCATCTTTTCGAGCACCGGCTTTAAGGTGGCCGCCATGGCCTTTGTCGTCGTGACGGCGGGAACTGTTTTCTATCAAAACTCCAACTCACCCTCTGCCAGCCCTGCGGTTGCGACGCGCCAGGTTCCGATCCCACCCGTTACATCGGCGCCCGCGTCCGAGCCTGCTGACATTTTCCAGGTGGCCGAGGAGTTCAGGAAAGCGAGCGAGCCGTTCGAGCAGCCGGGCAGGGTAGCTGACCCGGCAAAGATCGCCGCCCTTAAAAGCGGCCGGGAGAATTTGGAAGCGGCGCGAGCTGAATTGGCCAAAGGCAACAAACAAAAGGCCGAAGAGCGTCTGAAGCTCGTCCAGGCTGCGATCCAGCAGCTTAACAAAGACTGAACAATATTTTAAATCCCCCCGATCTAAAGCATCCGCGACTTCGTACTAACAAATAGGCTTGGTATATTTACCTGCCGGTGATCGCATGCTATGTTTCTCCCAAAGGGGAATTCATGCGAGCGTTCCGGTCGGAGGAACTCGGCCAGCCTGTTTCCGATAGGGAACGACGCTGGCGGGTATACCTCGGTCAAATTGCTGGAGGCGATTCGCAATCGCTAACCCAGTTGTATGAGGAGTGTGCGGCGGCGCTATTTGGATTGGCGCTGAGGACGATGAAAAACGAGGCGGACGCCGAGGAGATTATTCTCGACGTTTTCGGGCAGGTGTGGCGGACGGCACGTAGCTTTGATCCGGCGCGCGGCAATGTGTGGCGCTGGCTGGTTATGATGCTGCGGAGCCGGGCCGTGGATCGATTGCGGAGCGCGGCTGCAACGCGCGATCGCAAACATCTGGCTATGCCCGAGAATTGGGATTTGGTGAGCCAAGACCCGCTGCCGGATCGAGTGACTATTTTTGACCAGGAAAGGGATTTGATTAACAGCGCTTTGCAACGTCTGCCAGGCGATCAGCGCCAAGCGGTGGAACTGGCTTATTTTTCGGGTCTGACGCACGTAGAGATCGCGAGTGAGCTGGGTGTGCCGCTAGGAACCGTTAAATCGCGTATCCGCAGTGCGATGGATAAGCTGCGAAATTTGTTGCTGCAAGCTGGGAATTGGAGCCAGTCAGATGGACTATGAGGACTTAGAAGACATTGCGACTGAAGCGGCGCTTTATGCGTTAGGTGCACTGCCGGCTGAAAAGGCCCGCGCCGTTGAGCAACGCGTACACAGCGGTTGTGGATTTTGCGCGGAGCAGGTGGCGCGCTATGCCGCCGTGGCAGAGCAGTTGTTGCTTTCTGTTGCGCCCGTTGAGCCGCGTCCGGAACTGCGGCGGCGGCTGCTGGATCGCCTCGAAGGGTGGGGCAGGATTCAGGCTGACCATTCGGGATCTCAGTTGGAACACATGACGATTGTTCGAGGAAACGATGCCCCGTGGATCAAGATGCCTTTTCCCGGTGTTGAAATGCGCCAGTTGCTTGGCGATAAAACGGTGATGGTTCGGATGCAGCCCGGCGCCGTCTTTCCGCGGCACGAACACCCGGAAGCCGAGCAATGCTATGTGCTGGAAGGCAGTCTCACCGACTCAGACGGAGTGACGGTGTATGCGGGCGATTTTGTAGTGGTGGCTAAAGGGATTACGCACGAGCAACTCCATTCCGTAACCGGCTGCACGCTGTTTGTCGCCTACGCCGGTTGATTAAGGTGTGAGTGTGAAGTTGACGACGATATCGGTGATCACTTCTACCGCTTCGCCGTTCAGCAGCGTTGGTTTGTACTTCCATTGAAGAATTGCTTCTTCGGCGGCGTTCACCAGCAGGGGGTGTCCGCGCACCAGTTGCAGGTGCTCGATGCTGCCCGTTTTCCCAATGATCGCCGTAAACTCAACCACACCTTGCACGCGCACCTGTTTGGCCATTTCCGGGTAGGCGGGCTGAACCTTGTGGATCAATTGCGAGGCTTCCATGCTGGCGATGCGGAGTGGTTTGGAAGCGGGCTTCTTCGCCTTGGTTGCGGGTGGAGGATCGGGCGGTTTCACAGGAGGAATAACCAGCGGAACTGTGCTGGAGGATGGATCGCCACCGGCAGCTCCATCGGAGATGCTGGGAGGCGCGGGTAGATCGACAGAGGGTGCGGGCGGACGCGCGACTCTTACATCAGATGGGTTGAATCGGAAGGAACGGATGGAGCTGACTTGCGTCCTCACTGTCATGGGAGGTTTCGGTAGAGGCGGCGGAGGTGGAGTAGGTGCGGCGAATACACTTCTCAGTTGGGCTCTGGGTAAAACCTGGGTATAGATCAAAGGCGCTGCTATCAGCGCGACCAGAACTATGATTTGCAGTAGTAGAGAGAGTAGCAGGGTGAAGCGCTTTTTACCGCTTGGGCCTGCTTCGATGAAGGTCTGATCGAACATGTGCCGGTTCCTCGGTTCAGTAGGAGAGACACCGCAACCGGGTTGCGAGTTCCCGCCGTACTAAGCTGATCGTGTGGATGATCAATTGAACCGCCGGATGTTTCTGGCCGCCTCACTCGGCGCGCCGCTTTGGGGACAAGCTCTCAAATTTCCCTCCGACCCCCGCCATAGACTGTCGGTCGCGACTTACCCTTTTCGCGACATGATCGTTTCCCGGAGGAAGCCCACGGGAAAGCTGACACTGGCGGAATTCGCCGCCACGCTCATCGAGAAATTCAACGTATACGGCATTGAACCTTGGAGTCCGCACTTTGCATCGGTGGAACCTGCCTATGTCGAGGGACTGGCGGAGGCCTTTCACAGGGCCGGCCTAAAGGTGGTCAATATTCCCTGCGATGTGCCGGTGAAACTATGCGGCACCGCTGAGCAGCGCGCCGCGGCGTTCGCGACATACCGAAAATGGGTGGACGCCGCGGTGATTCTGGGATCGCCCAGCATTCGGGTGCATTGCCCGATGGGTGCCGATTCGAGCGATATTTCGTGCGCTGTGTCTGGGCTCAAGACGCTGGCGGAATATGGGTCTTCCAAACAAATTGTGATCAATTTGGAGAACGACGACCCAAAATCGGAAGACCCGGAGCGGATTGTCAAGGTAATCGAAGCCGTTGGAACGCCTTACCTGCACGCGCTGCCGGATTTCTGCAACTCAATGCTGATACACGACGACCAGGATTACAACGCGCGCTCGCTGGCGGCACTGTTTCCGCTCGCTTACAACATCAGCCACGTGAAAGATGTCGAGTTTTCCGATGGCAAGGCGTATCGCGTGGATGTCGATCGTATTTTTGCCATTGCCAAGAAGGCTAATTATCGAGGTTATTTTTCGATGGAGTCGGAGAGCGAGGGCGACCCTTATGAGAGCACCAAGCAGTTAATCGCGGCGAGTGTGAGGAATCTGGCAGGCTAACCCTTGCTTACCGAGGGGAGGCTGTGTTACTCTACCCTTGGTAACCGAGATGAGCAAGCCGACTGACCTCGTGCAGGGCACCCTGAACCTGCTAGTGCTCAAAATTCTAGCGCTCGAACCGCAACATGGCTGGGCTCTCAGCCAGCGGCTCCGGCAAATCTCAAGCGAAGTCCTGCAAGTCAGTGACGGCTCCTTGTATCCGGCACTACACAAGCTGGAACAGGAAGGTTTCATCAAAGCCGATTGGCAGACAACCGAAAACAACCGCCGCGCGAAGCTCTATTCACTGACGGCCACGGGCAAGCGCGCCTTGGATCGAGAAAGCAAAAGTTGGGAGCGTTTGTCGGACGCGATCAGTCAAATTGTGCGCCTTACGGAGATATAGATCATGTTTCGTAAGCTCTCGCTGCGCTTGCGCAGCCTCTTTCGTTCCCCGGCGGTGGATCGCGAACTAGACGACGAAGTGCGCCATCACCTCGAAATGCAGCAGGAAGAACTAATCCGCCGCGGTATTCCCGCCTCGCAAGCGGCCGCCCTGGCCCACCGCCAGTTTGGCAACACCACCCTCCACAAAGAAGAATGCCGCGACGCGCGTAATTTGGCTTGGCTTGAAAACATCGCGCAGGATTTCCTTCACAGTTTTCGGACGCTGCGCCGCAATGCGGGGTTCACCGCCATCGCGATCATCACGCTGGCGTTCGGCATCGGCGCAACCACCGCGCTGTATAGCGTGCTCGATGCCGCGCTGCTTCATCCGCTGAGCGCGCGTGAGCCCGATCGTCTGGTTTGGCTGCAGGAATACTCGACGGGCCACAAGGAATCCGGCGGCAATCCCGCGCGTTTGGCCGATTGGCAAACGGCCCGTTCATTCAGCGCCGTCGCAGGGTTTTACTATGAAGGCGCTGTTTGGGTAAGTCCGCAAGGTCCTCTTCAGCTCCAGGTGCTGCGCACGGTCGGCGATATGACCGCGGTGCTTCAGGCGAGGCTGCGGTTGGGCCGCGCCTTTACCGCCGCCGAAATTCGAGGCGAAGGCCAGCCCGTCGCTCTGCTTACCGCGAGATCCTTCAGCCAGCGATTCCAGTCGGATCCCGCCATCCTGAACCAGACCCTCCGTTTGGGTAGCGTCGGCTACCGGTTGATCGGCATTCTGTCTTCTGATGTCGATTATCCGGAGGGAACCGATCTCTGGGTGCCAACTCCGCGCGAGATTCAAAGGACCTCCCGCGTAGCCGGCTTTCTCGATATAGTGGGCCGCCTTACTGCCGGCGTCGCTGTCGCGCAGGCACAAGCCGAGATCGACGTCCTCTCCTCCCACCTCGCCAGCCAATATCCCGCGACTGATCGCGGCCGCTCCGCCCTGCTTACGCCTCTCTCGGAAGCCGTCGCCGAGACTGTGCGCAAGCCCCTGCTCGTTTTGTTCGCGGCTGTCGCCAGCGTGTTGCTCATCGGTTGCCTGAACATATCGGGCTTGCTCCTGGCGCGCGGCTTGGCGCGTCGGCGGGAAGCGGCCATTCGCGTTTCCGTGGGTGCCGGTTACGCGCGGCTGGTGAGGCTTTTCTTCGCTGAAAGTTTATGGCTTGCCACGGCGGGTTGCGCGCTGGGTCTCATGCTGGCCTTCGCCGGTGTCGCGCTGCTCAAAGCCGTCCTGCCTCCCGAAGTCCCGCATCTCGCCGCCGTTTCCGTGAACATCCGCGTGGCTCTCTGCGGCGTCGCTTTATCGCTGCTAGCCGCCATTGGGTTCGGTGCGCTGCCCGCATGGCAATTTGCCGCCGGTGCGCAAAACGTCGCGTTGAAAGACGGCGGCGCGGGTAGCGTGGGTTCGCGCAAGAACAGGTTGCGGGCTCTGCTGGTGATGGCGGAAATCGCCTTCTCCGTTATCCTGCTGGTCACGGCGGCGTTGCTGGCCACCAGCTTTCTCAAACTCCGCACACGTTCTCCCGGCTTCAATTCCGCCCACGCCTATACCTTCACTTTGGAATTTCCCTGGGATACTGAGCCCGGCGTGTTGAATGCCACTGCGGCGGATACGCTCTCTCGTCTCAGTGCTCTGGCCGGCACAGTCTCCTGCGGCGTTGTCGACCGTTTGCCGCTACACGGCGGCAGTCAGTCGAACGTCCTGGTTGTGCGCGGCAAAACCCTCCCTCCAGCACTCGCTGACAAGGAGTTCGGCTTTCGCACCGCCAGTCCGGGCTTCTTTGCCGCCGCGGGCGTACCGCTCCTGGCGGGATCCATTTATCGCGATTGGCAGGGCATCAACGGACCGCACGAAGCTCTCATCTCACAACGCCTCGCCACCCTGTTTTTTCCCGGCGAAGACCCCATAGGCCATGAGATTGCAAGCACCGGCCCCAGCCGCAATCTCCGCTGGTTCCGCATCGTGGGCGTGGTGGGATCCATTGTTTCCCACCCCACCGATAGCGAATCCGCCGCCGAAGTGTACGTGCCGTGGGGTGCAACCTATTGGCCCTTGATGAACTTTGTAGCGCGTAGCGAACGGCCTTTAGCCGATGTTTCGCGCTACGTCCATGATCAGATACAACGGGTCAATACCAGCCAGGTTTTCTCGCCCGTCGCGACGCTCGACGAACGTACGGCCGAAACGCGTTCCGCTCCACGTACCGCTGCGCTGTTGGTCGGTAGCTTCGCATTTGTTGCGCTGGCGCTCGCCGCCCTGGGTATCTTTGGTTTGATGGCTCAGGAAACCGCGCGGCGCACGCAGGAAATCGGCGTGCGTCTTGCGCTGGGCGCGGAACCCGCTGGCATCGCCGCGGATGCCATCCTGCGCGGCCTCAAACTGGCTGTGGCTGGAGTGGCATTGGGTTCCGCCGGAGCTTGGTACTCGAGCGGCCTGCTCGAAAGTCTCCTCTTCGGAGTCGCGCCACACGACATGCTGCCCTATTCCCTAGCTGCTCTTATCTTGCTCGTCGCGGTTCTCGGCGCGTCCCTGCTGCCCGCTTGGCGCGCGTCGCGCATCGATCCTATTCAGGCTCTACGCCATGAATGATTCAGGGCTTTTCAATTCGGGTGCAGCAAAATGAAAACATCGAGGAAGGACATGGCTACCGAACCTAGACCATTGATCAGTGAGGACCTCTCGCACCAAGTCGAGGAGACGGCACGCGCACAGAATTGCGAGCCGGCGTCAATTCTATGGAATAATTACCCTGGAATCGTCCCGCTCTTAATGACCTTCTCCATCACATTCGCGAAGGTGTCAATCTCTTCCAGCGTGGTATAAACATTTGGCGTAATGCGCAGGCCCTGGTATTCGCCAGGCGTCACAATAGCCACCGTCCAGATCCGGTACTTCGACCACAAATAGGCCGATAGCTTGGGTGCATCCAAGCCGTCAATGCTGATGAAACCGATGGCGCAGGATTGTTCGGGGTCTTCGCTATTCAGAATTTTCACTCCCGGCAGATCGCGCAAGCGGTTCGACCATCTCTTGCGCAAATAGCGGAACCGCTCAGCCTTGCGATCGCCACCGATGCTGTCGTGAAAATCTAAAGCCTCCGTGATAGCGTTGCGCTGCGAAGCCGGATGCGTGCCAATCTCCTCAAACTTGCGGATATTCGCGTTCATCTCCGGTGGTGCGGCCATCATGGGCCAGATCTTTTCTATCTTGGATTTCTTGACGTACAGCATCCCGGTGCCAATGGGCGCCAACACCCACTTATGCAGCGAAGTGCCGTAATAATCGCAATCCAGATCCGCTTGCTTGAACGGGAACTGCGCGAACGCATGCGCGCCATCCACTGTCACTTCAATGCTGCGTTCCCTCGCCATCTGGCAAATGGCCTTTACCGGGAAAATTTGGCCGGTGCGGTTCGTGATGTGGCAAATGGAAATCACTTTCGTGCGCGGCGTAATGGCTTCTTCGAACATTTTCGTCAAGTACGCCATGCTCGGCGGCGGCACGGGAAACTTAAGCTGCTTCAAGACAATGCCGTCGCGCCGTTCCCGCTGTTGCCAGGTGGTAATCATGCGCGGATAATCTTGATTCGTAGTGATCACTTCGTCGCCCGGGTTCAGCTTCATGCCAAGCTGCACAATCTCATTCGCTTCGCTGGCATTGCGCGTGATCGCAATCTCTTCGGTATCGCAGCCGAACATCTGCGCTAAGCGGCGGCGCACCGTTTCCACCCCGGGATCGAGCACGTTCCACATGTAATAGGACGGGCTCATGTTCTCCACTTCGAGATAGCGGATCTCCGTATCCATCACCGTCTTCGGCGCAGGAGAGACCCCGCCATTGTTCAGATTGATCATGTTCCGGTCAACCGTGAACGCGTGCCGGACGTTAAACCAGAAATCTTCGTCGCGCGCGACAGTGTCGGCTGGGCGGCCGGATATGACATCCACTGCCCTATCGGCCTTCAAGAGGGCGCCGCTTTGCAATGTGGCGAACAGACCTGCGGAAGTACCAAAGAAACCTCTACGGTGCATGACGTTAACAATAGTCTTTCCGGCGGCGCACGTCAAGTCGCGCCGGCAGTGTTTTTCGCCGGCACTCCTTGGCGCAGACGGTATTGCTGATGATAGGATGTCTCATGCCCTCGTTCCCCAAGCTGCCGTGGGCCTTCCCCTTAGCTGTGTTCCTGATTCCGTCTTTCGCGACGGCGGACGTCCGCTTCCCTTCTGTGAGCTTCGGAAACGTTCCTGTGGCAACCACGTCCGCGGTCACCACTCTCAGCTTCACGTTTAGCAATCAAAGCGCGGCGCCGGTTTTTTCCCTGCTGTACGGCAGCGAGTTCAGCGTCGGCTCGGCCACTTGCAACAGCAGTAAGACAACTTGCACACTGCCGGCTACTTTCAAACCTGCCTATCCGGGGACGCGAACGGACGTCGTGCTGGTGCGCAACGCGGCGAATCAGGTTCTGGGAAGAATGCCGCTCAGCGGGACGGGCACCGGCCCGCAAGCATCGTTGGCGCCCGGCATCGCCACTCAGATATTGCCAAGCGGGAACAACTATACAATTCCGTCCGCTTGGGCGTTAGACTCGCTGGGAAACGCTTATACGCTGGCGTGGGAATCGAATCAGGTTTTGAAGACTAGCGCGCTCAACCAGTCGGTTAGCGTTTTTGCCGGAACCACGACGGCGGGTTACAGCGGCGACAATGGTCCGGCCATCAACGCTCAATTGAACGGGCCTTCCAGTCTGGCGCTCGATGGCGCGGGCAATTTGTTTATCGCCGATACGGGCAATAACGTAATTCGGAAAATCGATCTCGCCACCGGCATCATCACCACCGCGGTGGGAACCGGAAGCGCAGGCCGCAGCGATAGCGGGTCGGCCGCCAGCGCACTGCTCACTACTCCTTTTAGCTTGACCTTCGATCCCGCGGGGAATCTTTATTTTTTGGAGGCAGCGCCCGACGACAGCGTGACGGATTACAAAGTCCGCGAGGTGAATGCCATAACGCAAACGCTGAGTGTCGTCGCGGGATCGGGTGTACAAGGGTATACCGGCGACGGCGGCCCGGCCGTGAATGCCCAGATTGACCCCCTCGCTTTGAGTTGCGACTGGAGCGGCAATCTGTATATCGTGCAACAGAGCGGGGGTACCATCGAATACGGCGGCATCATACGAGTCGTTTCGGGAGGCGTGATTTCGCGCTTTGCCGGTTCCGAGACCGGACCTGCCGGAGATGGAGCACCTGCTTTGGACACCGGCTTCTATGCCATAAGCAACATCTTTTTCGATGCGGGCGGCAACACGTACTTCGTGGATGGCGCGACTTGTTGTGTGGCGATCCGCAAGCTGGATGCCAGCGCGGCTCATCTAGTCTCGACCGTGTTCGACTCAAACGCCGTCGCGGTGAACTACCTCATTAACAGCCTGGCCCTCGACCCGGCGGGCAATTTTTATTCAAGCGACGCTTTCTCGCTGGCCGAGAAGATCTCGACGCAAGCGCCCCTCCTTAGCTTTGCTTCAACCAATGCCGGGAAATTGAGCAGCCCGCTTCAACTGATTTACTACAACACCGGCAATGAGCTGTTGAACCTGGCGGGGCTGTCGTTTACAGGCACGAATCCCGGCGACTTCGCGCAAACGAACAACTGCCCCGCAAGTCTCGCGCCCGGCGCGGACTGCACGATTACCGTCACTTTTCAGCCGCAAGCGATGGGGCCTCGTTCAGCGAATCTGGTGGTCACCGACAACGCTCCCGGGTCCCCGCGCAACGTCTCACTGAACGGAATTGGCTTGAGTCCGCAGCAAGCCGTTTTGAGCACCGGGGCTTTGATCTTCGCGACGCAGAATGGTGGGACGACCAGTCCGCCGCAGACCATCACTCTCACGAATCCGGGCATTGCCACGCTCCACATCGCGAGCATCACCGCGGGTCAAGGTTTCAACGTCACCAACAACTGCGGCGCAAGCTTGGCGGCCGGCGCGCAGTGCAGCATTGCGGTGACCTTTACACCGCTGATGAATGGAGGGGTCCAATCGGCCCTGACTGTGACCGATGATGCCAGCAACTCCCCTCAGCAGGTAGGGCTCAACGGAACGGGAACCGGTGTGACGACCGGCGCTTCCGTATCTCCGCTCAACTTGAACCTCGGGCTTAATTCGATCAAGGAGTTTGGAGGCCAGCAAGTGGCCATCACCGGGCCGTTGCAAACCATCACCATTACCAGCACAGGGAACGGATATCTGGTAGGTGTCTCTTATATTGCGAGCGGGCCGAATGTATCCGACTTTTCGATTGGGGACAATTGTTATGGCAATGTGCTGCCGGGCGCCAACTGTACGATCGTTGTCGCCTTCACGCCGGGTGGAGTCGGCCTGCGCACGGCGACTCTGCAACTGGTCGCCGGGAACACAACGCCTGGATTGCCGCAAACGGTGACTCTGACCGGAACCGGCTTCTTGCAGACGAACGCCATTCGCGGCGGACCAGGCTATCTGCGTGTTTCGGCCGATTTCGATGGCGACGGCCAAGCCGATCTGGCGGTCTGGCGGCCGAGCGATGGAACCTGGCATATCGTGCCCAGCAGTCATCCGGCGCAGCCCATTGTCGTGCAGTGGGGATTGCCGGGTGACGTGCCTGTGCCCGGCGATTACGATGGCGACGGCAAAGCTGACGTGGCCGTCTGGCGGCCAAGCAACGGGAATTGGTACATCATTCCGAGCAGCCATCCGTCGTCACCGATTGTGCGGCAGTGGGGACAGGCGGGCGACATTCCGCTGGTAGGCGACTTCGATGGCGACGGTAAAGCGGATCTGGCTGTTTGGCGTCAATCGCTCGGACAGTGGCGAGTGATGCTGAGCAGTAACTCGAGCGCGCCTGTGATCCGCCAGTGGGGGCTGCCGACGGACATTCCTCTAACGGGCGATTTCGACGGCGACGGCAAGGCGGATTTCGCCATCTGGCGGCCCAGTAATGGAACCTGGTATGTGATTCCGAGCGGCAACCCATCGTCGCCCATCGTGAAAGAGTGGGGTGCGTCGGGCGACACTCCCGTGGCGGCTGATTTCGATGGCGACGGGAAAACGGATTTGGCCGTCTGGCGCCCGCTGGATGGAACTTGGCTCGTCATTCCGAGCAGCGCGCCATCATCTCCCATGACGCAGCAGTGGGGCGCGGCAGGGGATATTCCGGTGCCCGGCGATTTCGACGGCGACGGTAAAGCCGATTACGCGGTGTGGACACCCTCGTCGGCCACTTGGAAAATCCGTCCGACCAGTCATCCATCATCCCCCATCACGCAAGTGTGGGGGGCGCGAGAGGACATTGTTCTAACCGGGGATTTCGCGGGCTACAGGATCTCCTCCCTAACCTCATGGCATCCCGATACCGGAGTCTGGACGGTGTCACCGGGTTCGCCCGGCGTCCCTACAACGATTGTTCAGCAATGGGGTGAACTGGGCGATGTCCCTTTACTCGGCGACTTTGACGGCGATGGCAAGGCCGACTTCACCGTGTGGCGGCCCTCCAACGGAACGTGGTACGTCCGCCGCAGCAGCGACCCATCGGTGCCGCTGCTGCGGCAATGGGGAATGGCGGGAGATATTCCGTTGATTGGCGATTTCGACGGAGATGGGAAAGCAGATTTCGCAGTGTGGCGACCATCTAATGGAACTTGGTATATCGTGCCCAGCAGTAACCCGTCGGAGCCGATTATCCGGCAATGGGGCAAACTGGGAGACATTCCGTTAGTAAGCGATTTTGATGCTGACGGGAAATCGGACTTTGGGGTATTTCGCCCCTCGAACGGAACTTGGTATGTCGTTCCCAGTAGCAACCCATCTGTGCCCACCGAGCAATCGTTCGGAAAATCGGGCGATATTCCCATAGTCTTGCGCCTATTCGGTTCAATCCCGGCGAGCCTCGCCCTCTGGCGCCCCTCTACCACCCTTTGGTACTTCCAGGGGTTGCTGGTATCGGCTTGCGAATCTCTTGACTCCTCAACTCCATTTGGTTCGCCGGGAGATTTACCCATCCTCTCTGATGGGCAATACGGCGGGATTGCAGCATACCCCAACCTTCTACTCTGGGACCCCTTCGAAGGGGTCCTGGTAGGCGAACTTGGCGAAGACTGTCTCGGTGCGCAACTGATGGGGACGCCCCTCGATGTGCCTTTTTAACTGGCTACTACTTTTCTACTTGCAAGTTATTCGTAACGTGGAAGACGTTCGGCACGCCGTTAGCGCGAACGTTAATTACATTTTTGTCGAACTCGTTGGCTACCACGCCTTCCAACGTTACATCGCCGTTTTTTACTATGATGTGGATGGAAGGAAGTGCGCGATTTCCATACCGATCGCTGAGCGCTGGATCGCCATAGATGGCTCTCGCTTCGGCCCGTCTGATTTGGTTGTCCATGGGCGATAACGGCAAAACCTCAATTTCGTTGTTCACCTGCGTCACGCCTTCCACGCTCTTCACCACGTTGCCTGCATCGCTTTTCAGCACTGGATTGGTGACCGCGCCCAGCAGCGTCACCGTCCCGCCGTCTACGCGGAAAGCCAAGTCGTCAAAAATCGTGTAATACGGCAACATGACGAGCTGGTGGCGCACTTCCTGCGCCAATTTGCTTGTGCCGGCGGGGCCGGGAACGAACGCGTCGTTATGATCTTTTTTCTGCCCCGCACTTAACTGGAGCGGCAAAAAACACAAAGCCGCAATTAGAGTAGGTTGTAATAACCTGCGCATCTTAATTTCTCTCCTAATGGTTGGATTAGGCGAGAGGCCGCTAAGTTACATGCAGGCTCCGTTACTGGCTGAGTTGCCGGTGGAAGAGTTCGAGCATCATTCCCTGGCAAAGATACGCGAGCGCCGGATCGTAACGGTATCCCTCATCGCGCATGAAAGCGTGAGCGCCGTTCAGTTCTACCCATTGAAAGTGGGCGCCGGCTTCCTCAAGGCGCGCTTTGATCCTATTGCGGCCTACCAGCGGAACGTGCGGATCTTGCCGCCCCCAGAAATGCAGTAGTTCGCCTTTTATTTCACTCGCCCGTTCGAGCGAGTTATCCTTTTTCCCCTTGCCGAGCGTTCCCGAATGGATATCGGTCGCGTAAAAGCATACGGTGGCCAGAACAGCCGGGTTCATCGCCGCGCGAAACGCCAAGTGTCCGCCGAGACAAATCCCGAGCGCGCCTAGCTTCCCCGTGCAATCGGGACGAGATGTAAGATGATCGAGCACAGCCCGGGCATCGGCGTCGTAGGAAGACACTTCTTTGCCGTACTTATCGGCATTGCCTTTATCGGCGCCTTCTTGGTCGTACGCCAGAACGGTGCCGACAGGCTCAAGCTCGTGATAAACCTCGGGCACGGCGACTAGGTAGCCATGACCCGCCAGGAAGGCGGCCGTTCGCCGTATAGGGCCGGTTATCTGAAAAATCTCCGAATAGAAAACGATACCGGGGTAACGTCCTTCTGCGGCGGGACGAAAGATACAAGTGCGCATCGGCCCCGTAGGCGTGGGTAGGATTTCGACAAGGTCGTCTTTGATGGTCACGGATTCTCCTATTGCGCCCGCGGCGCTTCCTCGTATGCGACAAGCCCCTTACCGCTGGATAAATTCTTTTTGCGGCAGCGAACCACCTGACCCGGAGCGTATTCCCAACTCTCGCCCTCCGGCATCTCTTCCGTGATGATGTAATAATCCCGGCCCAGATGTTCGGCGCGAACCGCGCGTAGCACGTTCATGCCCTCGCCCAGCAAGTTGATGTAGATGCTCACTTCTTTACCCTGACCTCGAGGAATGGGCGCTCGGGCGGGCGGAACGGCGTTGATCATGGGTTCGAGTTCGGGGGCGGGCGCCGGCTGTGCAACCGGCTGCGGCTCAGGTTCGGGTGGCGGCTGGGCAAAGGTGCGCTGTAGTGGTGGCGGTGGGGGCTGGGGAGCGGGAGTAAACGTCCGCTGCACAGGCGCGGGCGCTGGCGCAGGAGGCGGGGCCGCATAGGATGACACGGGATAAATGGAAGGTGCGGCTTGGGGAAGCGGCGGCTGGCTATAGCCCGCGAAGCTCGCCGCGTGGCGGGCATCCATGCGGGCGCGATCGATAAACCAGAACGCCGCCGTACCCACCAGCCATACCAGAGCGGGTAGCTCGTTTGTCACCGTGAAGCCAGCAAGCAGCAAGCGCAGGGGATATAAAATCGCGAGAAGCAGCGCCAGCCCCGCGACGAACGCAAACGCTAAACTCTGCCAGCCCGTGCGCGCACCGCGCCGGTCATAAGCGAATAAGCTCACCAGCAGCGTTAATCCGGAAACGCAGGCGAACAGGTTCTGCAAGTCGTGAAAGGCCACTAGCCCGGCGATGAATGTCACCACCAGTGTGGGTAAGGTAACTCGTGACGTAGCCATTTATTTTCTATGGGAACACACGAGACGCCCCGCCCGCAGTCCTGGTTTCAAAATGAACGAAAATGCTTCCGCCATAAGCGAAACCAGCGAACAGCCGTTGCGCTAACGTCTTGGCTTTCCCAACCAGCGCGGTGTCGTTTGCCGGAACTCGCGATAAGCGTCGCCGAACCGCATCGCCAGACCTCGTTCTTCGCGAGGGACGATTATAGGCCCGAGCGCGCCAGGGCCATTACCACCAAGACACCAGCCACAATAAAGCTGCCCGTAGAATACCGTCCAGCCAAACCAGATCATAAAGTCGGCGACATAGTAGGGGTGGCAACTGTAGCGATAGGGACCTGTTGTCACCAGGTAAGCCGAAGTTGGGTAATGCGGGGTTCGTTCGAGCACCCAGCCGTCCGGCGCGGCTAAGAAGTGTTCGCGGCTGCACAAAAACGAAACGAAGAATCCCACGGCCACCGGAATGAGTCCTATGAAATTAACGGAGGAAGGTCCTCCACCGCGCTAGCCATGCCGCGTTCCCAGGAGCGACAACGCCCAGGGGATCAACGCATGAAAAGCGGAAACCCGATGATAATGAAGGCCAATGCCAGCCCAGCGCGGCACACGACTGCCAGCAAACCCATTCATACTGTGACGCACCTCGCTTTCAATACGAACGTGAACGTTAAACGCTGCCAGCTCTGACACGCACCGCGCGGGTCATAAGGGAATGAGTTTACCAAATGCGCGCGAATCCGAAAAGCAGGCGAACAGGTTCTGCCGGGGCGGCTAAAAAAACTCGTGGTAGGGGTCATCGGCAGATCCATCCCTTCGCCGCTCTGCTACGGCATTTCTTTTACATCCTCTTCGCCGAAAATTTCGCGATCGGAAACCGGTGGCTCCTTCGTCTTGGCAAGCAAATGGCGGGCCAAGAAATTGCTTCTCCAAATCGGACTTGAACGAAGCCGGGACGCGTCGAATAGGGAAAGACGGCGATGTTCTGGTCGAAGTTGCGACCCAGTTGCTGCCGCACGAAATCAAGAACTTCAGCAGCCTCGGCCTTTGTTAAAATATCGCACCTTCGTCAAAAGCACACGAACTCTCGGCGTGTACTCGAAGAGCTTGCGAGTGAGAATGATGTCTTGTTGTGTGAGCGGTGGATCGACTCCCTCTGCCACCAAGGCAAATCGATATAGGAGCCCAGCCCAAAGAGGTTCCGGTATTGTGAACAAATGCGCTTTCCAGGCCAGGCGTATCCACGAATCTTAGACCTTGATAGCGTGCAAGATCTGGCAAATGGAGACTTACTCCGCTAACTCTTTTCACGTTCTGCGGGTTGTTGGTTTCGGTAACATAATCGCCTAGTTGTTCCAATTCCACACGTTGAACGCGGCCATCTAAAAATCTGACTTCAGCGAAGTCGTCGGATGCCCAGGCCATTTCGGTAACAACAGACGTGATGGGGATCACGGCGACCGGGAGGAGATCGCGTCCCATGAAATGATTCACGAAGCTGCTCTTGCTGGCCGTGAATCGCCCGAGCGCCGCCACGTTCCAGCGCTGAGCGGCAGATCTTGATTGACTCTTCAAGAGGTGTTATGGAAGAGCGGGATACGATTTCTGAAACGAGAGCGAGTGGGCTGCTGCTAGTGGTATTAGGGTTTTGCCGCAACCGATCCTCATGAACAATGCCAGATGACACTTCCTCGCCTGGATACTGCTTTCGGGTTGGGCTTAAGGAAAGCGCTCACGCACAAAACCCGAGCAGGAGTCATTGGCCGAACATGCGGCATTAAGCGAACCCACCGATGCCGAGACTATAACTCCACTTCGCGGTTAAGGGTCGATAAGAATGCACCTCCTGCGGTAGAATTGTGTTCGGCGGTGGAGTTCGCCGTTGCCTGCCGCGTCAAGCGGCCAATGACTCCTACAACGAGGAATTTCGTATGTGGCGAGTTGTTTTCAGAGAGCAAAGGGCGCGACTGCGCTCCGCCGGACAAAGAGGAACTCCCGGTGACATTCGGCCCGGGCGATTGACACTGAGTCCGTCTTGCGCGTGTTTCTCCATAGGGCACTCCAATTCCGGGTTTTCCTTTAAGCGCAGCTCTGTCGTTGCATTTGCCAGCACACCCCCCACTCTCTTTGGATTTCCGCAGGCTAACGCCGTGCCGGCGAAAGCGATATCTTGGTGCGGAAGGACGTTCCACATAATGCTACCCAAAGGCAACGCGAAGAAAGTGACAATTTACCTCAATCAGGAAACGCGGGCACATGTAGACACCCTTTGGTCCGCGATTCTCGCATTCCTTAGACATAAGCATGTGGCGGGCGCCACACTTGTGCGAGCGGACGCGGGTTTTGGTTCGCATGAACAATTGCATAACCCACAAAGTGAATATGTCCCCGGACGATGTGGTGTCCGGATCGAGTTTATTGAAACACCGGGGCGGGTAGACGAATTACTTCCAACGCTCTACGACATGGTCACAGACGGCTTAATTGCGCTGCAGGACGTGACAGTCGTAAAGTCAGTCGCTAAAGATTCCATAGCGAAACAACCGGTGCCCGAAACCCCAAAGAAGATCCTGAATTCAACTGCGAAATTAGTGCGTATTTATTTAGGTGAATCGGACAAACGCGACGGCGAACCGCTGTATGAAGCCATCGTTAAGAAGTTGCGAATGATGGATTTTTCAGGCGCCACCGTGTATCGCGGCGTTTTGGGTTATGGAGCGGCGGGACGCACGCATAAGGGCGGACGATTTGGCTTTTCCCATGACTTGCCCATCATGATCTCAGTGGTCGAAAAACCTGAAAAGCTGAACGATCTGCTTCACGTTGTTACAGAGATGATGCAGGACGGAATCATCGTGACTTCAGATGTCGAGTTGCACCAGATTATGCATGAAAGGCCCATCTAAGGAAATTTTGCGTTGATAAATCTCCAACCAGCTAAGCTACTCCGTATTTATGTAACCGAGCACGACCAGTTTGGCGGAAAGCCATTGTATGAAGCAATCGTGCAGCGCTGCCGGGAATTGAACGTTGCCGGAGCGACAGTTTTTCGAGCCCTGGAAGGCTTTGGTGAAACGGCTGAACTGCACCAGCGCCACTTTCTCGAAAGCGATCAGCCGATTGTGATCACCATTGTCGAGAGTCCGGATAAGGCTCGAGAAATAATCCCGCAACTGGAAGCGATGATGAGCAGTGGCATGATCGCCGTCACCGACGTGGAGGTGACGATCGTATCGGATGGCAAGAGGACAACTCTATAACGAGAGCCGCTGACGCCCATGTCTTCTCCCGCGATGAAACAACCAACCCCGCCTAGAATGAAGCCTGTTTCGGAATTGGCATTTCTTGGGAGAGCGCGGGAAATGGACAAACTGCGGCGTCTGGTGGAAGCTAGAACGCCGGCGCTGATCCACGGACCACCGGGATCTGGAAAAACGCGGCTCCTTCTGCGCCTGGGCAATCAGTTGGCAGCTGATGGCCAAGACGTGCTTTACGTTCACTTCGAACAACCACTGCGCATGTTTTTCCTGACGATTGCCGACAAGCTCTCCGTAAATGTGAGAAAACGGCCAGCCTTTCCCTGCGTGACGCGCTTTGGAAAGCATTCGAAGCGAGGCCGCACATTATCCTGCTCGACGATATCCGCCAAGCCACGCCCGGCATTACCGGTTCTTTGAGCGAGTTCTGGCTGGCAAAGGGAACACCATTGTCGGTGCCACGGCGCACGAGCACGCGGCTGGCGCCCTGCGGCGCATTTTCTGGAATCGGCAAGCTGCCATTGCTCTCGGCAGCCTGAATAGACGCGATGCCAACGCTCTGATAGAAGCTGCGCTGTCCAACTTTCTGTCCGATGTCCAACTGCCAGCTGATTTTGCCGCGCGCGTGCCCAGGCGGCTCGCGGCAATCCGGGCCGAATCGTAGAAATGTGCGCTCTCGCTGCGAATCCCGCTTACCACGGTCATGATCGGCACATCCGCTTTGCGTCGCTCTTTGTGGATTCTCTGACCCGCCAATTGTCATGAATGCTGCAGCGCCAGAACGATTCAATGAAGCGCAGCAATCGCGCATTCGGGCGTGCGTAAAGCACCATGGACAAGCTCCTGATGAGCGTGGAGGAGATTCTTGCCTCATCCTCCTCGCAAGCCTTTCCAAAGTATAAGAACCCTTTGACCCCGTTCAGGTGCTAACCACCAACGACTACATTAAGCGAATCAGACAGCAGATCACCCGATGTTCTAAACGACGTTGACGTCTCGCTGCCGCCAGCTAAATTCGATACCACCCACTCCCTTCGGGTCGCTCTCCAGTTCATTGAAGTGGCGATTGAAGAACGGCGCCCGCCCGGCTGCAAGGCTACGGTGAACCACTGCCCGATTTAGTGCGCCAGCTCGCGGGCGACTTGCAGGAAACTAAGGGAATCGTCCGTCAAATGGATTCCTATCTGCTGCAACAACCAGCTGCGGATTTGACCGCTCGTCTCGGGCGGCTGGCTGATCGAGGAGACATGGCGGCTCTGCTCGCAGATCGCGCGGCGCTCGTTGATCGCTATGGCTTTGTTGAATTTCGCTCGCCGCTGTCCACGCTGGTCCAAAG
This sequence comes from Bryobacterales bacterium, assembly GCA_963764105.1. GTDB lineage: Bacteria > Acidobacteriota > Terriglobia > Bryobacterales > Bryobacteraceae > Bog-105. The sequence goes on along the minus strand of CAVXRP010000008.1, from coordinate 427,287 downwards.
CTGGAAACGCCTGCCTACGAAATTGCCTTCTTTGGGCGCGTTAGTTCAGGCAAGTCTTCGTTGCTAAACCGCATCATCGGAGATGACCGCTGCCGACCGGCGTAAGGCCCGTCACCTCCGTTCCCACCCGCATTCGAAATAGCCCGACCTCGGCACTGTTAGTTTGGACAGCCGACGGCAGATTCGAGCGGCATCGAATGGCAGAGCTCTCTGAATTTGTCACGGAGGAGGGAAATCCAGGGAATGAAAAACGGCTCACGCGTGTGGTGGCCGAAGTCCCGCTCGCTCTCCTTCCCGAAGAGGTCGTCTTCGTAGATACTCCAGGTCTCGGATCACTCGCGCTCGAAGGCGCCGCCGAGACGCTAGCCTATCTCCCGAACTGTGATTTGGGAGTTGTATTGGTGGATGCCGCCTCCAATCTTCACACCGATGACATTGCCACGCTCGACGCATTGTGCACTGGCACGGTGCCGTGTGTCGTCGTTCTCAGTAAGGCCGATCTTGTTGGGCCTGAGGACTTAAAGAGGCTCGTGGAGTATACGCACCGACAGGTTGAGAAGGAACTCGCCGCGCCCGTTGACGTCGCGCCGCTCAGCAGCCGTCCCGAACTGAGCCATTATTTAAAAGAATGGATTGGCACGCAGATCGCCCCAAGAATCGCCAACGCGCGAGCTCCGGCGGCCGAATCAAATGCGCGCAAAGCCCACGCCCTTGGGCAGCGCGTGCTTCATGCGCTGAATATGATTTTGAAAACGGCCGGACTTGCCGATTCCACTGAGCCCGCGGCTGAATTTTGCAATACGGAAAGCCAGTTGCGCGCGGCCGCCAATCTGGTGGAGCAAACCAGCAGCGAGTGCTTCCGCCTCACGCGCCAGATCCGAGACGCATCCGAACAAGCCATTGATGTGCTGGCAGATAATGCAATTTCGATCTGGCGAACCCTTGATGCAAACGCGGATTTGGACTCCAACTGGTTGCGGAAAGCGCTTCAGTCGATCGTGTAAAAGCAAGCGGAGGAACTCGCTCATACCATTCAGAACACGGCCAGAAGGCTTTCCCAGCTGCTCGGTATGGCGGCCCGCGCCACATCCCCGCTTGAGCAGGCGGAAAGCTTTTCTTTTGAGGGTCTGGTGAAGGAGTTACCGATTGCTGACTTTCCAGGTTGCGTTATCGACTTGCATAAACCTGGGATGCTCGCCATATCCGTCAACGCTGCGCGACGATCGGTGAGATCAAGGCTCGAATTCGCCTGTGGGCAAGTTCTTCGTAAGTGGTTTGAATCGTATGGGCGCGCGCTGGAGTTGTGGTTTCGCGGCGTGCTCGTCAATCTCGAAAGAGAATTTACTATCTCGGCTCCCACCTCCCTTCTCCGCGGTTGCCGCGTGGAAACAACGCCCGAATCATTCCAACCTCGTTGTCGATTTTACGGTTGGCGACCCTGGGCGGATTGCCTTTTTTGAGAAGGATGCCGGCTGCGATCGATTCACTGAAGCAGTGAATAGCATGGTGGGCCAAAACTCCCGGCGGCCTTGCCCTCAAATGTCACGAAGAGTGCTTCCCGGTACACGAATCCTCCATCCGCGTGAGTAGGGGCGGATCTTCCCCGGAAGGGCAGTTAAAGAACTTCAACGGCCGCCTACGCCTGCACTTTGATCGCACCCAACAGCGCCCTGCAAGCTATACTAGGGTTTTGGGCAGTTTCGCTCCCAAAAAACCTTAGCAGGGAGATCCCTTTTAACCCATGTTCGATCTGTTTCGCAGCCGAGAGAAAAGTGTGCGCGTTTTGCTCGGCGTCATGTTGCTTCTCGTCGCGGCATCCATGCTCATCTATTTGATTCCGGGCGGCTTCGGCAATACCGGCATAACCGGCGACAACGTGGTAGCCGCCGTGGGTGGGGTAAAGATTACCGACACGGACGTGCAGCGCCAGATCGCCATGGTCACCCGCGGCCAAACCAATCTGCCCAAAGGCATTTTGGCGATGTATATCCCGAATATCGTCAACCAACTGATCGAACAGAAGGCCATGGCCTTCAAGGCGAAGGAACTTGGTCTGACGATCTCCGATCAGGAATTGGCGGATTCCATTCAGGCTGAGTTTGCCGCTCAAATGGGTGGCAAGTTCGACATGCGGATCTATGAGGCCTACATCTCCCAGCAGGGAATGACTCCTACCGCCTTCGAAAATGAGCAGCGCGATTTGATGCTCAGCACGCGATTGGAGAATCTTGAGCAGCAATCCATGGTCATTTCGGACGCCGACGCGCGCGCTGAGTATCAACGGAAGAATTTGCGAATCGCCCTGCAATATGTAGCGATCGACAAGCATCAGTTCATATCTAAAGTGAACAGCGACGCCGCCGCCATCAAAGCCTATTTCGACAAAAACCGGAATATGTTCCGCATCCCTGAAAAGCGCAGCTTCGATCTGATTGTTGGAACCAGTGCCGACTTCATGCAGAGCGCATCAGTTCCCGAAGAGCAACTGCGCAAAGACTATGCCGATCAAATCGACAGCTTTCGAACCCCCGAGCGCGTGCGCGTGCGGCATATCCTGATCAAGACACAAGGTAAACCGGAAGCAGACAAGCCTGTACTTCGCGCCAAGGCGGAAGCCTTGCTGAAGCAGTTGAAAGCGGGCGCCGATTTTGCCGAACTCGCCAAGAAGAATTCGGACGATACCACGTCCGCTGCTAAGGGAGGGGAAGTGGGCTGGGTGACACATGGCCAGATGGTGCCCAATTTCGAAAAAGCTGCATTTTCCCTGAAACCGGGTGAGTTGAGCGGCATCGTCGAAACCGAATACGGCTATCACATCGTCCAGGCGGAGGAAAAGCAGGACGCACACACGCAGACCTTCGAAGAGGCGATGCCGCAGTTGCTTTTGGAAGCAAAGAAACAAGTGGCCGCCGAAATGTTACGCAAGAACATAGAGGCGGCGCACAACGAGATATTGCGTAATCCAACCCAGGCAGCCAGCATCGCTTTAAAATACGGTCTCAAAGACTTCAAGCAGGAGAACGTGGCGAGCGGTCTGCCATTGCCCGAGCTGCCGCAGCCCGGTCAACTCTCGACCGCCATTTCGACCACCGCGAAAGGCGCTGTCACCGACATTTCTAATTACGACAACGAGTCTAAATCGGCCTTTGCTGTGATTTCGAACATCGCCCCCGCTCGTAACGCCGAATTCAGCGAGGTTCAGGCGCAGGTGACGCAGAATTACACCAATAGCGAAGCCGAGCGAATGGCGCAGGAGGCGAGCAAGCAGGCGGCCGCAAGCGCCCGCAAGGGCGAGAGTCTCGAAGAAATCGCCAAACGCTACGGAACCTCTGTGAAGACGGCTGCGCCCTTCAGCATTGATGGCGCGGCGGAGGGGATCGGCTCGGGCGCTCAGTTAGCGGAGGCATTCAAGGCCAACGTGGGCGACATCATCGGCCCGGTAACGACGGGTGTGGGCCAGTTCATCTGCAAGGTTTCTGAAAAGATTCCCGCCGATATGAATCAGTATGCCGCCAACAAAGCCGCCATCGTACAAGGTCTTGAACAGGATAGGTTGCGGGTGCAACAGCCCCTTTTCCGCGATAGCGTTCTAACCGATCTGGAACGGCGTGGCAAAGTACAACGCAACCAAACCGCCATCAACCACATTGTGGAAAGATATCAAGGATAACCATTGCTCACTGAAGCCCTGCATTTTCTCCGCAGTCTGACCGACCCCGATCAACTGATTCAGCTGCTTTCGACGGTGCTGACCGGCTGGATCGGCTATCTGGCACTTTTCCTGATTGTCTTCGCCGAAAGCGGTTTGCTTGTGGGCTTTTTCCTGCCCGGCGATTCGCTGCTTTTCACCGTTGGCGTAGTTGCGGGTGCGGGCAAACTGCCGATCGGCCTGATGATCGCGATGCTCGCCGCCGCCTCCATCCTCGGCGATGGCTCCGGCTTCTTGCTAGGTGGCACGCTCGGCTACTCGTTATTTAAGAACACGAATTCGCCGATTTTCCGCCGCGAGTATCTCGACAAAACGCATGAGTTCTATGAACGGCACGGCGGAAAAACCATCATTTATGCGAAGTTTGTACCCATTATCCGCACTTTCGCCGCCTTCATCGCAGGCGTGGGCAAAATGAGCTACAAGCGCTTCCTCACGTTCAACGTAGTCGGAGCGATCGGTTGGGTCACTTCGATGATTTTGCTGGGCTACTCCTTGGGGAGTGTGCCGCTGGTGCGCCGTAACTTTGAGAAATTCGTATTAGGAATTATCTTCATCTCGCTCATCCCCGCCGCGATGCAGATCCTAAAAGGATCGAAGAAAATCCCGCAGCCCGCACCGGAACTTTAAAAGCGGATTCCGCCGCCGCAAACCAGCACTTCCCCGGTGACATAATCCGATAGCGGAGAGCAGAAAAAGAAGACCGCGTTCGCCGCATCTTCCGCTGTGCCCATCCGTCCTAGGGGAATTGTGCGTTCCGCTTCCTCGCGCACCTGCGATTGCATGCCGACATGCACCTGGCGCTCGCCGATGGCGATATTGGTTTCCGCGCTCTCCATCGGACGAGTGAGCCGTGTATCGATGATGCCGAACCCAACCGCGTTGACCGTCACGTTGTAGCGGCCCCATTCTTTGGCAATCGTTTTGGTCAAGCCAACAATCGCCGCTTTGCCGGAAGAGTAGCCCGATTGCCCCGCGTTGCCGCCCAGCCCCGAAATAGACGTGATGTTCACCACCTTGCGCATCACCGTTTTGCCGGCAGCGATCTCCTTCTTGGCGTTTTCCCGCAACCACGGCGCAGCCGCGCGCAAAATTCGAAAGGGTGCAACCACGTGGATATCGAGCATCGCCTGGAACTGCTCGTCAGTTGTTTTCTGAATGACGTTATCCCAGGTATAGCCGGCGTTATTGACAATAATATCGAGCGATGCGAAATCGGCAATGGACTTTGCGATCACAGATTCCGGGAATCCGGCGCTGGTCAAGTCGCCCGCGAGCGTAGCCAGTTTCGCACCCGGCACCGCGGTTTCAATCGTCGATTTCGCTTCCCCGAGAGCTGATTCGTCGATATCGGCCAACAAAATGGACGCGCCTGCGCGTGCGAGAATTTGCGCGATAGCCCGGCCGATACCTCGCCCCGCTCCCGTAACGATAGCCGCTTTCTTCGCAAGTGAGATTTCCATAGTGGAAACGCCCACCATATCACCCATTCATGGGGCTGTCCTAAAACAACAGCATCTGCTCCCCTTGCAAGCTCGGCGGCGGCGCTATATCCAGATCGCGTGCCAGCAGTCCGACTTGCTGGCGAATATCCTGCACCAAACTGCACATCTTTTTCGGATAAGGACCCTTCAGATATGCATCGTCGCGAAAACTTCTTCGATAACGCGCCAGGTGTTGCGGAAAATGCTCCGCCAGAAAAGGAAAGAAAACGCGCTGCGCCGTTGGCTGCAGGAAAACCACGTAGGCGCCAAACTGCTTGGCGCCGGCAGCTTTGGCGGCACTTGCCACCGCGAGCAGATTCTCTTCGGAATCGCTAATCAACGGCAAAATGGGACTCGCCATCACGCCCACCGATACTCCCGCTTCGGCGAGTTTCGCGACTGCTCCCATGCGCATTTCGGGATTCGGTGCATAAGGCTCAGTCAATCGCGCCAGTGGCCGGTTCATGGTGGTAACGGTCACGGTCACATGCACGCGATTGTGCTTCGCCAGCGCCAGAAACAGTGGCGCATCGCGGCTCACCAAACTCGATTTCGTGGTGAGACAAAGGGATACGCTGCGCAACCCAGCCATCGCTTCCAAAACATTCTGGGTGCTTAGAAATCGCCGCTCGGCCGGTTGATAGGGGTCCGTGGCGGTGCCGATCGCAATGATTTGGCCTGCTTTCACCGACTTCAGTTCATCGCGAAAATGGCTCGCGTTAAAGTCTTTGGCATAAATCTCGGTTTCAAACGCCGCCGGATCATGCCGTTCAAGAAAATCGTGCGTATAGCGGGCGTAGCAGTACTTGCAGCCGAACTCACAACCGCGATAAGGATTAATCGTCCAATCAAAAGGCACACGCTCCGACTGGCAACGATTCAACCATTTGCGGGTAGCAAGATTTCGGTACTCCACACGGCGCTTTTCCACCAGGACGTTGCTCTCGGCAGCCATGCGGGCGATTCCCACCAAGCGCACCAGATCGTCTGGCCGCCGGCGGGTTGTTTCAGAATAGGCGAGCTGTGGCACGGAGAAAAAACCTCCAGACCCATATTCGCCTTTTATTCCCCTAAAGTCAAGCGCAAACCGCCTGCTATGACGCCAACAGACTGATCACCCCTTTTTGACGCAAACCATTCAGCGCCAGCCCATGCCTGCCGCGCACGCCCGTCTTTTCGAAAATGTGTTTCAGATGGATTTTAACTGTTCCGGGCCGAATACCCAATTCCTGGGCGATCTCCCGGTTTTTAAAGCCCTGCTCCACCAGTTCCATAACCTGATGTTCGCGGGGAGTGAGGTCGGTGCGGACCTGCGCATCCATGCTCGATGCTTCGCGGAAAACGGAATCTTGCATCCAACTGCGGCCTTGTGAAACGGCCCGCAGACAGGCTAAAACCGTGGCGATATCCGCCGATTTCCGAATAATGCCCTTGGCGCCCGACTGCAGGAATCGCAGCGCCTCAGCTTCTGTCACGGACATGCCCCAAACCACCACCGATGGCACTGTGGAGCGGTTCTGCCCGTGTTCAGCCGGCAACTGGTTTAAAGCGTCCAAGACGGTCTTGGCGCCCAATCCCTTGTCGATGATCAGTACGTCTGTTTTATCCGCGCCTGGGCTGAGCATCCACTCAGCGGGCGATGCGTGTGCGGAACCAAAGGCCAAATCGTCGGTGGATTCCAGCAAGTGCTGCAAACCGTGAACGGTGAGCGGTTGTGTTTCGCAAATTGAAACGGTCTTCTTATTCTGACTTAGATCCAGATTCATACCTCTGCCTACGCTCTCCTTATCGGCAGGTTTGCTTCTTCACTTGAGTGCTAAGCAGAAAGGAATACTCTCTTTTTCCAAATATTTCAGCGTGATAGGGTCACTAGCTGTTCCGAAAAGACACGCTTTCAAGCTTTCTGGCCATGAATCGCTAGCATGGAAGCGAGTACACCATGAGATTCTTCTGGACCTGCATCCTAGCAATGGCGCGCCTCGCCGTCGCCATCGATGCCACGCCTCCGCGCCCCGTCGAAAGCATTCTAGCGGACTATGTAAAGGCCGTTGGCGGCTATCCGGCAGTGGACCGCCTCACCAGCCGTGAGACCCTGGCCGACCTGCATCATGGGCCGCGCGTTACTCTCTACTGGCAGAAACCGAACGAGGTTCTGTCGCTGACCAAAAAGGAACGGATTGGTTTTGACGGCACCCGTGGTTGGACGCTTTCCAGTAAGCGCAAAATAAAAAAGCTGGCCCGCGGTGCCGAAGTGCCCATTGAGATGGACGCCAACCCGCTGCGCTACGTCCACATCCGCGACTTCTATTCGGAACTGAACCCCGCCCCACCCGAAGAGATTGACGGCGAGAAAATGGAAGTGATCGTGGCGCCCAATAGCCTTTCGGCCACTAAACTGTACTTCGACGCCACTACCCACTTGCTGCGGTTCGTCGACGAAAGCGGCGAAGTTTCGGCCTATTTCAAGAACAAAGTGGAGTATCTCGATTATCAGGAAGTCGACGGGGTCCGTCTGCCGTTTCGCATCCTGCACACCACCACTCAGCCGGGCGGCGCCAGCGAGGATCTAAAGATTAAGAAAATTACCCACAACGTGCACCTGCAGCCGGAGATCTTCAGCACGCCCCAAGCTGGCCACGTGGTGATGGGCGGTAAACGCTAGCCGGAATCTCAAACGACGCAGAAGAAGTTTGTGGACGCGATGGCGTTCCCTGCTCCTTCCATACAATTTCAACCGTCGCCGGCAGCGGATGTGACCTACGAAGAGACTTTCGTGTCTGCCTTTGACCGGTCCGGTTTAATTCCAGCAATGTTCAATTACCCGGTCGGCGGAAACTCGGCGTTCGATAGTGCGCACTACGCCCCGGTCTGTTGAAAAAACCGGGGTATCTGATTGATTCCGCGACGCTGGGCTGACCAGGAGGTCAGCGCAGACCGGGAGGTCTGCCCCAACAAAGGCAAGGCCCATGGGCACTCCGTTTGATAGTGACCGCGGCACCGCTAAATTTGCTACGCAGACGTCTGTGCTCTCACGCAGCAGAGCGGTTTTGGCATAGTGGCCGAAGCGGAGAGTGCCTGCAGGGGCTGGTGGTGGCAAGAGTCATCGCGACACGATCGCGGGCTGCGGCTCCCGCCTCGTGGGACGCGCCGGCTGGCGGCGGCATCAGCACGCAAGGGCAAGACCTGCGCGACTTGCAGGCGCAAAACCTTGGATGGAGTGTCTGTTCACTTCGGTGGCTCAACGCGTCCCCACGGGCTGCGATACCGCCGCGCATTCCTGATGCGCCGCTAACCGTCGGATCGTAAAAGGAAGCCCGGTCTTCTGGTAAGTTTCGGAAAACAGCTTCTCTATTTCATCGAAATTCTGCTCCGCCAGCCCCACAATAGACGGACCCGCGCCGCTCAGGCAAACCCCCAACAAATCCGGATGCTCGAGCGCCAGAATCTCCTCGAGCGCGGGCACCAGTTTCTGCCGGTGCGGCTGGTGAATGCGATCATGCAGAGCCTCGCGCAAAAGTGCGTGATTGCCGCTTTGCACCGCTTGTAAGAGCAGCGCGATGCGTTGCAAATTAAAGACCGCGTCCTCCCGCGAAACGAATTCCGGCAAAGCCTCGCGCGCTTGCGCGGTTGATAGTGCGTACTCGGGCGTCAGCACCAGGAAGTGGAGCGCCGCTGGCCAATCGAGTTTCACCGCGAAAGCCGAGCGGTCCGGCAACTGGCAGCTCACCGTAAGGCCCCCAAGCAGCGCCGCAGCTACGTTATCCGGATGACCTTCCAACGCGCACGCGGCATTCAGCAAGCCTTGCTCCGGTAGCGGACCAGCCACCGCTTCATAGAGACGCAACCCCGCCACCGTCGCCGCCGCGCTGCTGCCCAAGCCGCTGCGCATCGGAATCTCCGTACGCACCTCTACGTGCAACGATGGGAAAGATCCCCCTCGCTGTCGGGCCGCAAAATGAAAGGCCCGCTCAATGTAATTCTCGCCGTCGATTTGACAATCGGGAAATTCAAACTCGAGGTGGTTTGTGCCCTCCACAATCGTCACGGAAAGATTCAAATAAAGCTCAACGGCTACGGCGAGCGTGTCGAAACCTGGCCCCAGATTGGCAATGGACGCGGGAACGCGAATCTCGAAGCCGATGAGCGGCGAAAGCATACTTAATTATGCGCTGCCCGGTATTTTTTCCTGCCGCCGCTTGATGATGTAATCGGTGTCCTTCAGCACATGCCCCGTTAAAATAGCCACCACTTTGGCATCGCGTTCGAGCTTGCCGGCATGCCTCAGTTTGCGAATGCCCGCCAACGTGGTGGCGGACGCAGGTTCGCAACCAATGCCGTCGCGCCCAATCCAATCCTTCGCTTCGCCGATTTCTTCATCCGTGACATCCAGCACGAACCCATTGCTGAAAAGGACCCCTTGCAAAGACTTTTTCCACGAACGCGGATTGCCAATGCGAATGGCCGTGGCCACGGTCTCCGGCTGTGCGACAGGTTCCAGCTCGGTCGCGCCGCTCGCCCACATCTGCGCCAGCGGATTCGCCCCCGCCGCTTGCACAATCACTATCCGCGGCGGCCGCTCAATCAAGCCAAACTTCTTCATCTCCATGAACGCCTTGCCGAACGCCGACGAGTTGCCGAGATTGCCGCCCGGCACCACCAGGTAATCCGGAATCTCCCAGCGGAGTTGCTCGAGCAGTTCGATCATCGCCGTCTTCTGCCCCTCGATGCGAAACGGATTGATCGAATTCAAAAAGTAAAGATCACGATCTGTCGAGGCGAGAAGAGCGTTAAGCGCATCGTCGAAATTTCCGTCGATTTGCACCGTTTCCGCGCCATAATCCAGCGCCTGCGCCAGTTTGTTGGTGGAGGCTTGTCCTGCCGGGAGGTAGACGCGTCCCACCACGCCCGCACGCGCGGCATAGGCAGCCAGCGATGCCGCCGTGTTACCCGTAGAAGCGCAAGCCACTGCCTTCGCGCCCACAAACTTCGCTTCCGTAATGCCTGCCGTCATTCCCAGATCCTTGAACGATCCAGTAGGATTCCAGCCTAGGTGTTTAAAGAAAAGATGCGTGAGGCCGGCAAAGGCGAGCGTCTTCTGCGCTGCCACCAAAGGCGTGTTTCCCTCGCCGAGAGTCACTACCCCGCTCGTCCCGTACACATCCGGCAGAAATTCCCGAAAGCGCCACACGCCCGAGCTATCTCGCGCATGGTAAGACGCCCGCCGGCTGAGCCAGCATTGTTTCAGCGCCGCGGGATCACTTTGTGGCGCATCGATCACCACTTCCAGCAGATCGCCGCATTGCGGGCAAGCCAGCGCCCGGTCGTGAAGGTCGAGAGTCGTTCCGCACTCGGGCACACTGCAGCGGAGGTGGAGCATGGTTGAGAATCTTCAAGGTAACATCCAGCTCAACGGAGCCTACTTCTCAATCACCTCAAATTTCCGCACCCGCAAACTGTCAACTTCCAGATTGGCTATTTTCAACCAGTCTATCTTCGACCTGCCGATAGCCAGCGTGCCGATTAAGAGGCGGCCTGCAGTCAAGACTCCCACCGCCACCGCACCGACCGCCATCGCACCCACGGCCAACGCTCCCGCCGCCGCGGCAAACTTTTTAAGTTTCTTCTTATCGTCGCGGTGCCTCTTCAGAATTCTTAATTCCATATCAATCCCCATCCTTTGAAGGGTCGACGTAGAGCTTAAGCCCCTCCACCTGCCGCACGCGGACTTTGCTGCCTTTCTCGATATTCACCGAGCCAACTGCCTGCCAGTATTCACCATGAATAAAGACCTGTCCGCCGGGAGTCAGTGCTGTGCGAGCGGTGCCCACCTCATCGAGCAAGGTGGAGGTTCCTGTGAGCGCTTTCGATTTCCGCGCCTTGAGCGCCATCGAAGTGAGGAATAAGCTAATCAGCGTAAACGGCAGCGCCAGTGAGAAAGCGGTGGTCCAGTGAATGCGCATCTCCGGTGGGCCATTCACCAGCATGACCGCGCCCAGAATCAACGCCGTCGTACCGCCGAGTCCCAGCACACCATGCGAAGCGAATTTCAGTTCCAGCACGAAAAAGGCAATCGCGATCAGCAGCAGCGCCGCACCCGCCCAGTTGATCGGCAGGACCGCGAGCGACGATAAGCCTAGTATGAGCAAGACAGCTCCCGCCACCCCCGGAAAAATCAGTCCGGGTGAGAGGTATTCCACATAGATACCGAGACCTCCTAGCACCAGCAGAATGAATCCTATGTTCGGGTCCGCAATAAGCTTGACAATCTGTTCCCGCCAGCTCAGGCGAACATCGCTAAAGTGCACGCCCGTGAGACGCAGCGTTTTCCTCGCGCCATTAAACTCTTTGATCTCCCTGCCGTTCAACTGATCCATCAGTTGCCATTCATTGCTAGCTTCCAGGTCGATGAGATGCCCATTCAAGGCTTCTATGTCACTAAAAGCCTTAGCTTCGCGCACGGCTTTTTCGGCGAGTTCGCTATTCCGCCCGCGCCGCGCCGTCAAGCCGCGCAGCAGGGCAGCAAGATCGTTTTCCATTTTGCTGCGCAAAACCGGATCCATGGTCTGTCCCAGGAGCACCGGCGACGCCGCACCCGTGTTAGTGCCCGGAGCCATGGCCGCAATGTCAGCTGCCTCGAGAACGTAAAAGCCCCCGGAGGCCGCCCGCCCGCCGCTCGGACTCACATAGGCGACCACGGGAATAGGAGAGGAGACGATTTTTTCCACGATCTCCCGCGTCGCATCCACCAATCCTCCTGGAGTGTTCAGACAAAGGAGGATCATTTCCGCATGCTGTTCCTGGGCCTGCGCAATAGCATCCCCCACGATTTCCGCTGTTACCGGATGAATCGGCCCGTCAATCGAAACGCGCAGCACCACCGGTGTGGCCGCCAGCGCTCCGACTGCTACCACCAGGACCGCGAGTATACTGTTCCACATCCTATCCGAGTATATGCCGCAATCGCGCACCCGGGAGGAGGTCATCTTACGTGCCCATTGGCAATCGGCGCTCAACTCTTTGCAGCAGGAAACGCAAGTTCAATCGTGGTATCGACCTCCACAGCTTCTTCGTCCACAAGCGCAACTCTATAGCACCACCACCGCGCTACGTCAATGGCGGCCTGAGCCAGCATCGTCGGCGCGGAACGATACTGCAGTTTGCGGGGCCTTCCGCCCCTAGATCCCGGCCGCGCTAACCTCCTATCAAAACCGTCGGGCACCCTAGCACAATTGTCCCCCCGTGCTCACACATATCCCCAATGCGCGCGGCTGGTAAATCATTGACAAAAACCGTCATCGACCCTTTCGCAATCATGTCCGGTGGTCCAACGCAGACCGCCATATCCGTTACCCGCGCCTGCGGCAAGCCGCCCGTGATGACAGTCACTGAACAAGGCGGCAGAATCGGTCCGCCCACATGTGGAATCGGCGGGACTCCCGGCGTCACCATCGGACATACATGCATATCTGTCGCGCGCGCGGCCGGCATTCCCATACAAAAATTTTACCGCCCCGCCAGCGGATTATCAAAATCAAAACCAAACAGTCGCGGATTCTCCCCAATCACCGCCGCCGAAACAATATAGAAAACGTAATCGTAAGTCTCCTGCGGAACCTTGTCTTTATATAAAGAAAGCAATTTCCAGAAATTACGATCCCTCGGATTAGGCGGCATACTCCGAACCAACGGCAGCACCCGCCCTTCGCCCCAGTTATAACAGGCCATCACGAGGAGGTCAGACGCCTGCGCATCTGTGCTGTACAAGTCCTTCAAGTACTTAGCCGCCGCCACTGTCTCTCTGTCCCAATGATGCCGATCGTCCCGCGTGTCTGCGCGCCTGAAGTCCACCAATGGTCCCACCTGCAAACCATATTTAACAGCCGTCTCAGGAATGAACTGCCACATGCCTTTGGCAATTCCTTTTTGTGTCACCGGGCCGCTAATGTAAGGGTCGAAATTACTCTCCTGCAGAGCCAGGTAGAAGAATTGTGGCGGAAGATCCTGCGCCAACAACTCCGCCGAAATTTTGGCTGTGTAGCCTTTTTCGTTGGCCAACGCGATGGCCTTTGCCAAGCGATCGGACGATTGCCACTTTTGAATGTAGTTGTTGATCTCCAACAAGAAAGCCGGCGGCATCGCTAGTTCGCATTCACCGAATATCCTCGCCACTCTCAGCACTAACTGTTGCTGCGGGGTCATCTTAGCGTCGTAAACATGCAAAGTGGTCAAGAATTTGTCGTAATTCTTTTCCATCTCTTTGCGCCTGCTTTGGTACTTCTTAACCTCCTCAGCCCCTTGTGAATTATTGGATTCCAGAACCAACTTCTCCACGTTGGCGATGTCGACGTCAAGAGACTTCATGTTGTAGAAAAGTTCCTCAGCGAACGCCTTCTGTTTGACCGCCACCTGACGCTCGTGAAACGCGTAGGCAACCGCCCCCAGAACCGCGACAGCCAGGAGCGCCAAAGCGATCGTGTACTTCCAACGCTGTTTGCTGTGTACTTGCGCAAAGGCCCGCCGAACCATCACGGTATGTTCCCCCACCGGTTCACCATCGTTTGGCTTGGCGAAGTAGCGGTTGATATAGCGCGCCATCGTGTCAGTGCCAATTGCGGGCGGCGCCGGCGGCGGTGGTTGTTTAATGGCAAACGAAACGTGCGGACCTTCAATACCGAGCCGAATTGTAACGGGGCTTTCGATCGCAACGCTCTCCACCCGCTGGCCATTAACAAAAATGCCGTTGCTGCTGTGAAGATCGCGAATCGACCATCGCTGGCCGTCCAAAGTCACCTCGGCATGACTCCGGCTCACGTACTCGTCCGGAATGCAAACATCGCATTCATCCGTGCGTCCAATGCGAAAGGGTTTGTTGAATTCAAGCTCGCGATCGCCGAGAGCTGTTTTGAAATTGACGCGTAGGGTAGGCGGAGTCACAGCCACGCCAAATCTAGTGAGGAGCGCCGACCGTTCCGGTGCCCACACCGATCGTCGCAGTCGTGCTGGTGCTGCTGCTCCCGTGATGCGTTAACCCCACGCCGATTCCGATCGCCGCAGCCGCTGCCACGCCCACAATCAAGCCGATCATTCCCGCCGAAAGCCCACCGCCCGACGCTACGCCAGCGCTGGCGACCGTTCCTCCGCCCGCCACACCGGACGCTGCTGCCGCGGTCATGACGTTCGTCATGGAGATGGTAGCTGTCGCGGTCTGCGAGTCGGCTGTAGCGGAAACGCTGATCTTCAGACTTCCCTCATTCACAGGCTTCAATCCGACTGTTGTGGCGCGCCCGTTGGCTTCCGCCACCACCGAGATCGATCTCGAACCGTTCAAAAAAACGATACTCGGACCGTCGTTCGGTGCTGTGAAGGTCACCACCGCGCCCGCCACCGGCAGATTGTTGCGGTCGCGTACTTCCACCACGGGCGCCACGGCGGTTTTTCGTTTAATAATGTTGATGCCCCGGTCTCCTTCAATAATTTGAATGTGCAATCCATTTTCGGCGCTTGCTTGCTCTGCCAGCGTGCCGGGCTGCACCGGCGGAAACGCCATGGAAACCTGGTTTTGAGCCCCGAAAACTATCTGAAACCCCCCCAAAAACATACATAAAACTGCCTTAGAAAACGGGAATCTTTCCCCATTAGGAGATTTTGGTGATTTTGCAGGCTGCATGCGGGAATAATATAACATTAGCTTGAATTGGTGCTGTATGCATTACTTAAGCGGGTAAAGCGCCGCTGGAAAGTACCAGCGGGAAGTCATATAGCTTGTTACACTGATTTTCAGAGCCGCGACCGCCAGGGAGCGCGAGTGGTATCCTGGGAGGTTTTTGTGTCCTCTAAAGTTGTTTTGACCTCGGCTCTTCTTTTGCTGCCGGGCCTGGGCTGGTCTCAGCAGGATGCCGCGCCGCTATCGCCTAAAACCCTGTATTACCAAGGTTGGCAGGATGATGATAGCGCGCCGGCAAAGTCGCAGGCGAAACCCAAAAAGACTGTGCCTGTTAAGCCCGTTCCGAAGCCAGTGGCCTCATTAAGCCAGGATAATCAAAAAGCCGCGAGCAGCGTGGTCCCAACTCCGGTGATGCAGCATCTTGGGCTTCGATACAACCTTGTGCTGGTTGACCGCAAGACCCGCAATAGTGTCTCCGTCGATCGCGACCGCCTTTTTCACAGCGACGAATGTATTCAGCTTGAATTTGCGCCAAACCACTCCGGGTATTTATATGTTTTCCTGCAAAGTTCCAGCGGAAAATGGCAGCCTTTATTCCCTTCCACTGCAATGACTGGCGAAGCAAACGGCTTGAGAGCCAAAGAGACCGTGCGCATTCCGGCAAACTATTGTTTCCAAGTAGATCCGCCCGCCGGAACTGAACATCTCTTCGTGGTGCTCTCGCGTAGCGAGGAGAATGTTGACGCGCTCGATAAAGCCGTGCGCGGGAGAAACAAGGCAAATGCAGTCCCCGCTGCACCGCAAACTGCGAGCCCCGCCGCCAGCATCGTGGCGGAGAACAGGCTGGACGCCGAGGTGCAACGCATGCGCGAGGAACTTGGCTCAAAGGATATGAGCATTCAGAAAATTGCCGAACCCGATCGGCCGGGTGAGCCGCAAGATTCGGTTTACATCGTGAATGCTTCGAATGTCTCGTCGGACCGTCTTGTGTCGGAAATTCTGATCAGACATGATTAGTTCCGCCATCCCGGTAGCGCTCCTGTGCCTGTTGTGGCCTGTTTATCAGGAGCAAAACACTGCGCAACCCGCCACTGGAGAAATCGAATTGAAGTTGGAACTGCGCCGCGCCGGGCAGTGGCAATCGGTGGATGTGCACACCGTCTTCCGCAACAAAGATCAGATCCGCTTTCGCTTCAAAACGTCCTTTCCCGGTTATTTGAAGGTAGTAAATCAATCAAGCGACGGCCAAACGTCTTCGCTGTTTCCCTACGGCGATGCCAAGCAGCCAAGCGCAGTTGAGGCAAACGTGGATTATGTCATTCCTGCTGAAAACGGCTCTTTTGTGGTAGGAGGCAAGCCTGGATTCGATCTGACCGAATGGGTAGTCAGTACGGTGCCCTTGGACGGAGACTGGCAGCCTACTGCATTCTCAGACCAGCCCAGCACCCTGCTGCCAAAGTGCCAAGACGGTTTGCTGAAAGGGCGTCTAGCTTGCCGCGACACCCGCGCCGGTCCGGCCCCGATCTCGAGTTCCCGAGACGATTTGAATTTCCATACCAAAGATCTCTCGGCGCTTATCTCCGTTCCCGACATATCTCGAAAGACGGTGGTTTATGAGTTCCGCGTCGCACATCGTTAGGTCCTCGTTCTTTTTAGCGTGCTTGGGAGCGGCCGCCGCTCAGGCGCCAGCGCCGCAACAGCCCGCCGGCAAAGATCTCACACCGACGCGTCTCCCGGATATCCCGGCAAAGCCGGAGGGCGCCAAGAACCCTCCGCCCACACCCTTACCGAATCAACCGGTTGTGAATAACGGCGCACCCCGCGCCTACGCGCTGGTGGTCGGAATTGCCAAGTATGAAAATCTGGACCCTTCCGAGTTCCTGCACTTTTCAGAAAGCGACGCCAGCGCTATGTATCGCGCGCTCATCAGCAAAGAAGGCGGCGCTTTTCCTGCTGAGAATGTTCACTTGTTAACCGGATCCAAAGCAACGCGCGCCAATTTGCAGTACGAAATTGAGAATTGGCTGCCCTCGGTCGCGACTCAGCCGAATGATCGCGTGGTGGTTTACTTCTCAGGACATGGGGTCGTGACCAACGGACATGGCTACCTGGCTCCCTGGGACGTTGATCCATCCAATGCCCAAAGCGTTGAAAGAACCGGCTATCCAATGGATACGCTTGGTTCCGTTTTGAGCCAAAAGGTCGCGGCAAAATCGAAACTGCTGCTGCTGGACGCGTGCCACGCCGGTAAGATCACCTCCGACACCAGCGACGAAGCCGTCATTGCGCAACTCCATCAGCTTCCCAAAACGCTCCTGACTTTTACGGCTACGCGCGCCGCCGAGCGGAGCTATGAGGACCCGAAACTATCCACCGGGTTCAGCATTTTCACCTATTTTGTGATTCAGGGCCTAATGGGCAATGCCGATAACGACCCCTGCGATGGCATCATCACGGCCGATGAGCTGATCGAGTACGTCCGCGGGGAAGTCCGCAGCTATGCGCGTGCCCGCAACGTTTCGCAAACTCCGCAAGACCAGGGAGATGTCGATTACCGGAAGATCATTTTGGCAGCGCACCCGGCCTGCATCAGCGGATTGGTGACGCAAGGGATTCCGCTGGGCAGCATTGTGGTCGAGTCCAACATGGACAACGTCGATGTTTACCTGGATGAAACCTTCGTCGGCAAAGTCGATACGAAAACTCCGCTGTTAATCCCAGGATTGTCTACTGGATCGCATACCGTAAAGGGCGTCCGCGAAGGCTATGAGCCCGATACCAAGCAAGAGCTCGTGATTCAAGGCCAACGCCATACGGTTAGCTTGCGCATCCAATACCGGCGTGAGTACAAACGTTCTGCCGTCCAGCTGCTCGATAACGGTGAAAAAGTGCTTTTCAAGCCCGCTAGCTTGGGGCGATCACTAAATCCAATCACGGTTTATACGCCGGCCAGTCAAAGGAAAGAAGAACTTGTCCACGCGCGTGAACTCTTCAGCGAAGCGCTCAAGCAAGAACCGAATTATGCCCGCGCCGCTTATGATCTGGCCCAGACGTGCGATTTGTTATCGGACGAAAACGGCATGTTTGAAGGTTTTCGCAGCGCGATTCGCAGCGATCCGAGCTACGTGGACGCGCGTGTCGACTACGCCGGCGCCTTGATTGAATCGGGCGACCCCGACGAAGCGATTCGCCAACTTGTCGAGGCCATTCGCCTCGATCCCAAACGCGACCTCGCTTATTCGCATCTTGCCCGAGCCTATCTGGATAAAGGCGTCTTCTCGAATGCCGTGGAAGCTGCCGACAAGGCCATCGTGCTGAATTCCGATAATCACCAAGCTTTCCTTTGGAAAGCCGACGCCCTGCGCCGATCGGCCGCACGTGAAAAGGATGCCGCCCTGCAACGCCAAACCTATTCCCAAGCCGAAGACGCTTACGATTCTTATGTCGAATTGACAAATTTCGCAACGCCGCTCTACCAAAAAATTGCCTATCTGGCTGGCCTTGGTCTGGGCGGTGCCAGAAACCGCCCCGACCGGCCGCTCAATTATGCCTACCAGCGCTGCCTTGCATTTATGGGTTTGTGTGAGTGTCAGGACATGTTGGGTAATCGTCAGCATGCCATTGAATCGTGTGAGAAAGCCATTCACTACGATTCGAACGATCCGATCGCTTATTTCCTCCTCGCCAACGTCTACAGCGATCTCTTTAATCAGGTTCCGCGACGGGAATATCTCGTCTCAGCCAGGAATAATTACCTTAAGATGATCCAACTAAATCCAAATATGGAACAATCTTCACACGCCAAAGGGTATGTGGAGCAGATTGATCAGATTCTGCCAAAGCTGAACAAATAGCTTACGGATCTTGGGCGCAGCGGAAACCGACATCGGGCTCGTGTGCTCGCGCAGGCAGCGGAAGCCAATCGAAAACCAAAGCGAACTTTGGATCGTGAGAAAGATAACGAAAGCTGCCGCCTCTGGCTTGATAATAACTTTCGGTTCGCGTGAGTGGCGGCGAGTAGACTTCGGAGTACTTCTTCAGTAATTCGAATTCGCGCTCGTCAAGCGGGGCAGGCGTGTCAACCCACTCCCAAACGTTGCCGATCATGTTAAATGTTCCATAAGGGCTGGCGAAGGGAGCATAAGAAGATACGGGAGCGAGTTTTGCCGCCTGCCTAGCCGTTTTGTTGAGCGGGATGTTGGCAGCGTCATCGCGCCAATCATTGCCCCAGGGGAACTTCTGGCCGCTCGGCCCGCGTGCGGCCTTCTCCCACTCTTTTGCATTAGGCAACCGTTTTTTCGCCCATTGCGCGTACTTCACCGCATCATCGAATGAAACGTTGACCACCGGATCGTCGGGTGGAACTTGCTGCGCTCCGGGCGGAGGTGTGTGCTCAGCCTGCTGGCAGAACTTGAGGTATGACGCGTTTGACACCTCAGTTTTATCGATATAGAACGCGGGGACGTCAACCGATTCATCATTCTTTCCTAGGAGCGCCGGACCACCGTCGATTAGGACCATATCGCCGGTGTCATAAGTCCGCGTTCTGGGAAGGCTGACAGCAGTCGGCTTCGGGGCAGCGACTTGAGCGGTGGTTGCTGGTTCAATTCTCGTTTGGGCCGGCGGAGTGCGCATGAGCAGCCAAAGGCCGAAGCCTGCAACAGCCAAGAGCAACGCTGCCGCAACCATCCAGAGCGCCAGTCGAGGC
Organism: Bryobacterales bacterium; assembly: GCA_963764105.1. Lineage (GTDB taxonomy): Bacteria > Acidobacteriota > Terriglobia > Bryobacterales > Bryobacteraceae > Bog-105. The sequence continues at coordinate 407,722 of CAVXRP010000008.1, read as the reverse complement.
TTGCCTTTTGCCGGGATGGCTGGTGCCGTGTCTCCCAGCGGTTGTGCAGAAACAAATCGCTTGAGAGTTTGCGCAATTTCGCCGAAAGATTCGAAACGGTTCTCCGCTTGTTTCTCCAGGCATCGCTTGACGATTTGCTGCACCGGTTCGGGGACACCGGCTGTCGTCAGCAGTTGGTAGTCAGGCGTGCCATTAACGATGGAGGCCCATAGCGTGTCCAGTGTTGAACCCTGAAAAGGCCGCTTCCCGCCGCTCAGCATTTCAAAGAGCACCACGCCAAAGGCCCAGATATCGGTGCGAAACGTCACCGGATTACCCATAATCTGCTCCGGCGCCATGTAGTAAGCCGTGCCCTTGACAAGACCTGCCTGCGTTTTATTCCATTCGACCGATTTGGCAATGCCGAAATCGACCAGCTTGACGCGGCCGTTCTGGTCGACGTGCAGATTCTGCGGTTTTAGATCGCGATGAACAATGCTCTGCAGGTGAACATATTCCATAGCGCGCGCGATTTGCAGCGCAATATCGAGAATGTGCTTGAGGTCTCCTTGCTCCTGGTTGTGAATAAGCTTGTCGAGTCTCTCGCCGCGCAGAAACTCCATGACAATGAAGGGAGACCCTTCAAATTCGCCCTTGTCATAGGTGCTGACAATATTTTCATGGGAGCAGCGGCTGGCCAACTGGACTTCGTCGAGAAAGCATGCGCGCACTTCCGGATCGTCCTGATTGGATAACCTTAAGATTTTGATGGCAACATCGCGCGGAAGTTCGGTATCGCGCGCGCGATAGACATCCGCCATGCCGCCGCCCAAGTATTCCTCGCAGCGGTACCGGCCAGTGTAGAAGGGAACTTGTCTGGAGTTGACCGGTGGTTCCATATCTGACGTGATCCATCATTCTAACGAAGTTCGTTCGCTGGGCATCCAAGGTTAATCTATGGTTAGGCGTCGAGGCGCGTTATGGACGAGCAAACTTTCGAACCGGACGATTTCATAAACCTCTACCGGCGCGCCTTTTCGGTTTACGGGACACAAGCGCTGTGGAATCTGCATCCTGTGGCGAATCCTTCCCCGGCCGACGCACTAGCGATAACCCGAGCTTTGCGAACGCACGGCGGCATGGATGGACGGCGCTTGGCCGAACGGATCGAAAAACGCTGCCGTGCCCCTCACTAAACTACAACACGATGTGCCGCGGGTAAATTACGGCTGGACGGAGCCCGGACGGCTACGCGGTGGAGGCGCCGCACTGATGTGTCCGGGCCTCACTTGCCGGCGCATTCGTCGGCGCGTGGCGTCTTCATCGGTAATAGCAAACGCCATGTTAAACTCCTACGACAGGAAGCAGAAGGGCGGCGATGCCAAGCCGTAGCGCCCAAAACTTTGTTGCCCGCAACGTGAAAGCTTATACGCCGAGGCTCCCTTATAGGTGAAGCTTTGCCCGAACCCATCCCGACCACAGAGGACAAGTTTTCCGAAACCGACCTTGCCAAGGTCGGAATTGATTATGTCAAACATATCTCTACTCTATCGAGCGGATCAATCGTTGTGCTGGCAACTTTTTTTGAAAAGCTTGCTGATCTCAGGTTTAAGGCTCTAGTGGGTATCTCCATGGCGTTTTTGGCCTCATCGATACTGCTGTCTTGCGTTTCAATGCTCTGGCTGATGCTTCATGGAGCAAGGCCCGAAAAGAGAACCATCAAGCTAGCTCGTCGGCAAACTCTCTTCGTGTCGCTAAGCGTCATGTCTTTTATTACTGGAATTTACTTCTTAGCCATGTTCGTCATGTTGAATGTGGCTTTCGGAAAGTAGCCGCCCTTCAATTTCGGCGGGAACGCGAAGCGAACTCGAGCGGCGGCGCTGCCTCTGAAAATGATCCTAGTAACCATCCTGACAATCTGGTTGGTTCCGCTAAATTTTCGCGCTTTTGTTCAGAGCTGGATTAGGATACTAATCAGCGATGCCTCTCAAGGAGTACGCCCAGAAAAGAAACTTCGAGAAAACGCCGGAGCCGCCGCCGAACGAAAAAGCGGCCAAAGGCGATGATCGAGGTGGATTTTTTTGCGTGCAGCGACATGATGCGTCGCGTCTTCATTACGATTTCCGGCTGGAAATAGGCGGCGTGCTGGTGAGTTGGGCCGTGCCGAAAGGTCCGAGCCTCGATCCAGCCCGCAAAGCGCTGGCCATGAAAGTGGAAGATCACCCGTTCGATTACGGCACGTTTGAGGGCAACATTCCGAAAGGGAGCTATGGCGGCGGCAGCGTCATGCTTTGGGATAAGGGAACCTTTGAAGTGATTGGCGACCCTGGCGCGCAGGGCCAGCTGGCGCGTGGTGATTTCAAGTTTGAACTGCACGGCACAAAACTGAACGGCTCGTTCGCCATTGTGCGCATGAAACGATCGCCCAAAGGCAATGAATGGCTGCTCATCAAGAAGCAAGACGAGCACGCCGTGCCCGATTACGATATTGAAAAATTCGCCTGGAGCGTCGCGACCAAGCGCACGCAGCAAGAGATTGCGGAAGATGCGCCGGCGTTGAGCGTGTCCGAGTTGAAAGGCGCGCGCAAGGCTACTGTGCCCGTCGAAATCGATCCGATGCTCGCCACGGCGGTTACCGATGCGCCAAACGGGTCGCATTGGTTGTATGAAATTAAGTGGGACGGAGTGCGCGCGTTATGCCTGATCAAGAACGGCAAACTGGAAATTCAGACCCGGCGAGGCAATCGTTGCGAAAAGCAATATCCTGAGCTTGGCGATCTTCCTACTCATGTCAATGCCAAAGTGGCCTGGCTCGACGGCGAAATTTGTGTACTGGATGAAGAGGGCCGCGCGCGCTTCGAATTGATTCAGCCGCGTATCGGGGCCAGTGGCACAGCCGCGCCGCGTTTGGCGGAAGCGTCTCCAGTCACGTTGTTTCTGTTCGACGTGCTTTATCTGGATGGCTACGATTTGCGCGGCGTCGCCTTAGAAGATCGCAAGCGAGTGCTCAACAGCATTGTTACGCCCGATCAGGCGATCCGCGTATCAGAGTCGTTTGATACAGATGGCGCGCAGATGTTTGAGGCCGCTCGAAAAATGGGGCTCGAAGGAATCTTGGCGAAAGACCGGCGCAGCACCTATTCATCCACCCGCAGTTCACAGTGGCTCAAGCTGAAAGTGCAGTCGGAACAGGAATTTGTGATTGCCGGTTTTACGGCGGGCGAACGCGATTACTTTGGGGCGCTCGTTCTGGCGTATGAAAAAGACGGCAAATGGACGCACGCCGGCCAAGTGGGCACGGGCTTTGATCAAAAATTGATGAAGGCGATTCACAGCCGTCTCGAGCCGCTCGTAACCAAGACCTGCCCGATTCATCCCAAACCGAAGATCAAAGATCCGGTTACCTGGGTAAGGCCGGAAGTGGTGTGCCAGGTGCGTTTTCTGGATTGGACGCAGGACGGTATGCTGCGCGCGCCGGTGTTTGTCGGCCTTCGCGAAGATAAAAAGCCGGAGGAGGTGGTGCGCGAAGTGGCATCCCAAGGGTCGTCGCTCGACTTGAGAGCGAAAGAAGCAACCGTTGAAATAGACGGCCATACGTTGAAGTTCACCAATCTCGATAAGGTCTTCTTTCCAAAGGACGGTTGGAAGAAGCGCGATCTACTCTTGTTCTACAACGATGTGGCCGAGTTTCTGGTGCCGCATTTGCAAGGCCGGCCGCTGTCGCTGAAGCGCTATCCCAACGGCATCGCGGAAGATTTCTTCTTTCAGAAAAACGCCGGCAGCCATTTCCCCGATTGGCTGCACCTCGAGCCGATTGTGGAGCATGATCCGCCGAAGACGAATCATTATCCGGTGGTAAACGATCGAGCGGGCTTGATGTATCTGGTGAATTTAGGTTGCATCGATCACAATCCGTGGATGAGTCGTGTGGGCAGCCTCGATCATCCAGACTGGATGCTGCTCGATCTCGATCCGGTGGATGTTTCTTACGACAAAATTGTGGAAGCGGCGGTTTTGATCCGGCAGATTCTGGCAGAACTTGGATTAAAAGGTTATGCCAAGACGACCGGCGGCGACGGCATGCATATTTACGTTCCGCTGGAGCCCGTCTACACGTATGAGCAAGTGCGCAGCTTCGCAGAGCTGGTTTCGCATCTGGCGGTTGATCGGGAACCTAATCTATTTACCACGCCACGCTCGGTTGAAAAGCGCAAGAAGGACCGGGTATATTTCGATTACCTGCAAATCGGCAAGAGCAAGACGATCTCTGCGCCATATGTGGTGCGGGCTTATGATGGCGCGCCGGTGGCGACGCCGCTCGATTGGAAAGAAGTCGTGCGCGGCTTGCGTCCTAACGATTTTCGAATCGATAATGCCATCGAGCGGTTCCGGCGGGTGGGAGATCTGTTCGCACCGGTTTTGCAAGGCGGGCAGAAGCTGGAAACAGCTTTGGCGCGCTTGCAAGGCGACGACGAGAAGCCTAAGAAAGCTGCGCATGCAAGCAGCGCCACTCGCCGCAAGAAGTGATTTCGCCATCGCCGAAGTTTTGCTGAATGGCAGGTAGTTCGTATTCGCTGAAACCGGTGAGAATGAGTTGGCCGCGTGGGCCGGTAATACGCAGAAGCTCATCGGCAATCGACAGCAAGACGGTGCCGCTGATGTTGGCGACGGTGACGTCCGCAAAGCCATCGCGTAAGCAATCTGCCGATCCGGCCACTAGTAAGGGCGGCAAACGGTTGAGTGCGAAATTCTCGCGCGCGGCGGCCAGAGCGGCCTCATCGGTATCGATGCCAATGGCCATGCTTGCGTCAAAGCGAAGCGCAGCGATGGCCAACACGCCGGAACCAGTGCCAATATCAACCACGATTTTGCCTGGCAGGTTTGCCCTCTCTAGCGCGGAGAGAGCCAGTTGGGTGCAGGGATGTTCGCCAGTGCCGCAAGCGAGTCCGGGGTTGTGAACGATGCGGACTCGGCCCGATGGAGTCTCATCGAGGCACCAGGGAGGAGCTAAGAAAATGCGCTGACCGATGGGGCGCGGGGGCCAAGCGCGGTGCGTGGCTGCTATCCAGTTGGTCGAATCTTCTTGCACCCAGCTCGTGTCGCGGCCAGCGAAGCGATTGAGGAGATCCGTGCGCGAGGCATTGGTCTCGAAGCTGGCGATGAGTATGGCGCCATTCTCTTCTTCCAGTTCGCGAACGCCCACCGTGCCGGCTTCCCAGAGTTCAGCAGAGATGAGATCGACTTCGCCGGGCGCGCATTTGAGACGCAGAGAGAACATGATTAGTGCAGTTCTCGAATCTTAGAGAAATCGATGAAGCCGCGTGCCGGGTCTGTGCGCGTCAGTCTAACCTCTAATTTATCGCCGACATCCACACCGTCCGTGCCCTGCATCAACCGTCCCTCCATGGGCGGATCGAGCACACGTACGAAGGTGCCTTTTTCAGAGACACCAGTGGCGATGGCCAGGAAAGTTTGACCGACTTTGCTGGCCATGGCCACAGCAGCGATACGCTTTTGCATGACCCGTTCCACCTTGCGCGCGGCATCTTCGCGCTCGGTGCAATGAGCCGCGATGGTATTCAACTCAACATCCGTATACGGGGCCGGAGAGCCTAGAAGCATAGCCTTCAGTATGCGTTGCGTGACTATATCGGCGAAGCGGCGATTAGGAGCCGTCGAATGCGTGTAATCGTGCGCGGCCAAGCTGAAGTGTCCGCCATCGTTGTCGCCGGGACGCTGCAATTTATATTCGCCGGGACCTAACAGCTTAATGACTGATAGAGACAGGTCGGCGTAGTGTTCAGGATCCGCTTGTTTACGCTTGAGCAGGAACTCGTTCAAGGCTTTGACATCGGGCTGCGCGGGTAAGGTGCTTCCAGCGCGGCGCGCCAGTTCCACAATGCGATCCCAGCGAACCGGTTTCGAGACGACGCGACGAATGGAGGAGATGCTTTTCTGCGCAAACGTCCTGGCGATGGCCTCATTGGCCGCCACCATGAAATTCTCAATCAGCATTCCGGCGGTATTCTTTGGTGATGCGAGCAATCCGCTGACCTGACCGTTTTCGATGACTGGCGTGGTTTCGGTTCTTTCGAAGCTCAAGGCGCCCAAGCGGTGGCGTGCTTCCAAGAGCCTTCGGGCGGCAATATTTTGCAAGCGCAACTGAGCTGCCAGTTCGCTGGAGGCGGATACTTTTTGCGGAGCAGCGGCAGTTCCATCGAGCCATGGGCCGACGGCGCTGTACATCAGTTGCGCCTTGTTTGAAACCGTTGCCGAGTAGCAGAGGACGTCGGTAACCTCGCCGCTGCTTCCAACGATATACTCGGTTATTACGGCGGCACGATCTTCGTTTTCCAAAAGCGAGGTCACGCCGGTGGATAGCTTTTCAGGCAGCATAGGAAATGTGCGCACCTGTGCGTAGACCGTGGTCGTTTCGGCTTGTCCATGGCTATCGAGCGCTGAACCTTGGCGCACACACGAATCCACGTCGGCGATTCCCACTAGGACGCGAATGCGACCGTCGGCCAACTGTTCAGCCCATTCGATCTGATCGAGATCGCGTGAGGTATCATTATCAATCGACGACCACAGCAAGTTGCGTAAATCTGCTGCATTTGGAGCAGTTACGGTAACCAAAGCATTCAGTTCCGCGAGGACTTCGGCCGGGAAATCGGGATGGAAGCCATTGTCGCAGACGGTCTGTACCGCGGCTGCATTGAGATCGTAAGGAATAAGCACGTTTGAGTTTACTGTATGGCCCAGCTGTAGCTGGGGGCGGGCGAAGTAACTTGTGCTCTGGCTTGGTTCGTCATATGTTGGTCTATGTCCTTCCTCGGTTCAAACTATGTCGACAAATCTAACGGTTAATGGACGGCCCACCACCGTCGACGCCTCCGCTGATACCCCTCTGCTGTGGGTGTTGCGCGATGTTCTCAACCTGCACGGCACCAAATATGGATGCGGCATTGGCCAATGCGGCGCTTGTACCGTTCACGTCAACGGCCAGCCACAACGCTCCTGCGTGACGCCGCTCGGGGCTGCCGTCAATGCCCACATCACCACCATTGAAGGCCTGTCGGCCAACGCCTCGCATGCTCTACAGCAAGCCTGGGTGGAACTGGATGTTCCGCAGTGCGGCTACTGCCAGGCGGGCCAAATCATGTCGGCCGCCGCGCTGCTGGCCAAACACCCCAAGCCAACCAATACGGAAATCGACGAGGCCATGAGCGGCAATCTGTGCCGCTGCGGTACCTATCTACGCATCCGCCAAGCCATTCATAAAGCTGCGGGCACAGCTCAGGAAGGAGTTGCCTAATGCGCGTGACACGCCGTTCCTTCCTTCATGTCGCAACCGCCACGGGCGGCGGACTGCTCGTCGGTGCTTTTACCACTCCCTTTGCCGCGGCACAACAGCCGCCGGCGCCGCCGCCATTCGAAGCGACGGCTTTCGTGCGCATCGCACCCGACGGCACCATCACACTCATCTCGCGCAACCCTGAAATCGGCCAGGGCATCAAGACCATGCTGCCCATGCTCATTGCGGAAGAGCTGGAAGTGGATTGGAAAACCGTCAAAGTCGAACAAGCCGATTTCGATGCGAAATACGGTATGCAAACTACCGGCGGCAGCCGCGCCGCTTCGAACAACTGGGTTCCGATGCGCCAAGTGGGCGCGGCCACGCGGCACATGCTGATCGCCGCAGCCGCCAAACAATGGGGCGTGCCGGAAACCGAATGCTTCGCAGAAAACGGCCGCGTTTATCACGAATCCACCGACCGTTCGCTGGGCTATGGCGAACTGGCATCGGCCGCCGCCAGCATGGCGGTGCCAGATCTCAAAACGCTGAAGCTCAAAGATCAGGGCGATTTCAAGATCATCGGCAAGGCAACCCGCTCGGTCGACGTGTCCGATATTGTGGCCGGCAAACCGATCTTCGGCATCGATTTCACCATGCCCGGCATGCTGTTCGCCGTTTATCACAAATGCCCCGTCTTCGGTGGCAAAGTGGCCAGTGCGAATCTAGACGACATCAAGAAACTGCCCGGCATTCGGCACGCGTTCGTGGTCGATACCACGGTTAAAACCGGCCCCGTTGTTGAAGGCGACCCTGGCCTAGAACCCGGCATCGCCATTGTGGCCGACACCTGGTGGGCAGCCAACTCCGCACGTAAAAAGCTCGACGTGAAGTGGGACGAAGGCGCGGCTGCTGCACAAAGCAGCGAAGGCTTTGCCAAACGCGCCCTCGAACTTTCTCAACAAGCGCCGGGCCGCACGCTTAAAACAGACGGCAACCTGGATGAAGGATTCAAGAGCGCTGCGAAGGTTTTGGAAGCGGCCTATGATTACCCGTTCATCTCACACGCGCCGCTCGAACCGCGCAATTGCAGCGCGCGGTTTAAAGACGGCAAACTCGAAATCTGGAGCACCACACAGCTGCCGGCGAGAGGCTGCACGCTAGTCTCAAAGCTTCTCAATATTCCAGAGAGCGATATCACCATTCATCTGTTGCGCGCGGGTGGGTCCTTCGGCCGTGGTTTGACCAACGATTACATGGTGGAGGTTTCGCACATTGCCAAGACGATCGGCGGCGGGGTGCCGGTAAAGCTCCTCTGGACTCGCGAAGACGATATGACCCATGACTACTACCGTCCCGCTGGCTTCCACTATCTAAAAGGCGGATTGGACACCGCGGGAAAAGTGGTCGCGTGGCGCAATCACTTCGTCACTTACGGTGATAACGAACACTTTGCCAGTTCGGCCGCGATCAATCCACTGGAGTTCCCTTCGGACTTTGTGCCAAATTTTGCCATCTACGTTTCGGCCATGCCACTGGCGCTGAAGACCGGTGCATTGCGCGCGCCAGCAGCCAACTCGCAATGCTTCGTCATGCAATCGTTCATCGACGAACTGGCGCACGCGGCGGGCAAAGACCCGATTGCGTTCCGGCTGGAACTGCTGGGCGACAAGGCCCACGAAAAATACGATGTCGCGCGCATGCGCGGCGTTTTGCAAGCGGTGGCCGACCGTTCCGGTTGGGGAAAACGCACGCTGCCCAAAGGAACGGCGATGGGTGTTTCGTTCCACTACAGCTTTCAGGGCTACTTTGCGCATGTGGCCGAAGTCAGCATGGTGGCGACCAATAAACTCAAGGTCAACAAGTTCTGGGTTTGCGGCGATATTGGCAGCCAGATCATCAACCCCAGCGGCGCAGAGGCGCAGGTGCAAGGCGGCGTGATCGACGGACTGAGTGAGCTGATGGCGCAAGAGATCACGTTAGATAACGGGTGCGTGGTGCAGAGTAACTACAATCAGCACAAGTTACTGCCCTTATCGAAAGCGCCGCAAATCGACGTTCACTTTGTGAAGAGCAACCACGATCCCACCGGGTTGGGAGAGCCTGCCTTGCCACCGGTGATTCCGGCGGTGACGAACGCGATCTTTGCCGCAACGGGCAAACGGATTCGGACGATGCCGCTGGCGAAGAGTGGGTTCAGCTGGGCGTAAAGTAACCGCTTGCTGGCGCGCGCGGCTCTGCTAGTGCGGTGAACTGCTTGAAAATAGCGTTCAAATCGAAGGCGCCTTTCTTAAGATCATGACCGGCGCCTTCAATGATTTGTAGCTCGGTCTTAGCTGGGATGAGGGCCAGGGCCGAACGCATTTCGTCCACGGTTGCGAACTCGTCTTTGGTCCCACTGACGAATAAGGCCGGTGTGTGGATTTGCGGAAAATGCGCGGTACGGAGTTGCGCCGATTTCTTGGGCGGATGCAGCGGATAGGAAAGCAGCAGGAGCGCTTCCACCAAGCCGGGAGATTCCGCTGCCAGCATGCTGGCCTGACGGCCGCCGTAGGAGTGACCGCCTAAACAGACGCGCTCAGCCATCTGCTTCACCTCAGCAACGGCAGAGCGCAAACCCTCGCGATCGGCTGCGGCTCCCGCCGGTGAAGGAGGGCCGAACGGTTTTCTTTGGCGAAATGGGAGGTTATAACGCAAGACGTACCAACCGGCTTCGGCAAACGCTTCGGCTACGTGAACCAGCAAAGGAGCTTGCGCGTTGGCTCCGGCGCCGTGGGTGAGAACGAGGCCGTGACCGGAGGGTTTTGACGGTGTATGGAGAAAGGGAGGCACGGTTAAATGGTAAAACCATACAATGCATCGTTTCATATGCCTTTTGCTCGCGGCGGCTTGCCTGCGCGCCCAAGAAAATCCGCTGGAGACTGTTCGCCGCATAAAAGTAGAAGCCTTTCAAAACTCCAAAGTGATGGAACAACTTTCGTTCCTGAGCGATCTGTACGGGCCGCGCCTGACAGGCTCTCCCGAATTTGGGCAAGCCGCCGATTGGGCCGTCTCGCGCCTCAAAGAATACGGACTGACTAATGTACATACCGAGAAGTGGGGTCCGTTTGGCCGCGCGTGGTCACTCGAAGGGTACAGCATCGAAATGATTGCGCCGCGCTATTCGCATCTCTCGGCAGCGCCGCTAGCCTGGAGCGGCTCGACGAATGGGGTGCAAACGGGCGAACCTTTGTACGCACCGATTGACGACTCGGGTTCGTTCTTCGATCTCGCCAAGAAAAGGGAATCGTTCGAAAAGTACAAAGCGAAATGGAAAGGCAAGCTGCGCGGCAAGATTGTGCTGATTTCGGAAACGCACGCGCTCAAGCCCATGACGCGTCCGCTTTTCCGCCGATACACGGATGCGGACCTCGCCGGAATGGCGCAGGCGCCCGAGCCCTTTAAACTGAGTGCGCAATCGCTGGACGACATCAAGATGCCCTCGGACCCCGACGAACTGGAAAAGCTGGTGGATCATCTGCCGAGTTCCATCACATTTCAGCTTTACGACCAGTACGAGGCATTCGCCTATGAGCAAGGCCGATTCTTCAGTGACCAAGGGGTGGCAGCTGTGATCCGCGCGGACGGCCGTGCGCACAACGGGTTGGTATTTGCGGAGGAAGCGGGCTCGCAGATGAGCAAGGATCCGATGCCCGCGCCGACGTTTGTGGTAACCGAGGAACAGTATTCGCGCATGACGCGCTTGCTTGAAGACAAACACCCTCCGGTGGTGCGATTGAATTTGATGGCGAAGACTTCCGATAGCGACGTGGATGGGATGAACATCATCGGCGAGATACGCGGCGAGAGCAAGCCAGACGAGGTGGTGATGATTGGCGCGCATTTCGATTCGTGGCATACGGGCACGGGCGCGACCGATAACGGCGCGGGCTCGGCGGTGATGATTGAAGTGATGCGCATTCTAAAAGCGGCGCATCTCAAACTCAATCGCACGGTACGCATTGGGTTGTGGAGCGGGGAAGAGCAGGGGCTGTTGGGATCGCGAGCTTACGTGAAAGCGCACTTCGGGGCGGAGAAAGATAAGTTCGATGTGTATCTCAACCTGGACAACGGGAGCGGCAAAATTCGCGGAGTTTACCTGCAGGGGAACGATGCGGCGCGGCCGTTGTTTGAAGAGGCGTTCCAGCCGTTTCATGACATGGGAGTGACGACGGTGACGCTGCGAGATACCACCGGGACGGATCATCTTTCGTTCGACAGCGTGGGGTTGCCGGGGTTTCAATTCATTCAAGATCCGCTGGACTACGGCACGATTGCGCATCATTCGGCGGCGGATACTTATTCGCACGCAGTGCCCGAGGACCTGATGCAAGCGGCGGCGGTGATTGCTTCGCTGGTGAGCGATTTCGCCAATGAAGAGCGGCCGTTTCCGAGGAAACCGGGGACGATGCAGCCGTGAAAAGAGGCCGCTGCGAGGGGGGTTTTTGATGCGCGCGGCGGGAGCGTTTTTCGCGAATACTTGGCCCTCTATAAAGAATAGAAGTGAGACGCGACAGAAACCCCGCTTTTCCGATCGTTGACCGGTGAATTCTTCCCGCGTTTTTTGGGGGTGGGTGGCTGGGTCAGTTAACCGATGCGTGGATTCGAATAAGACTTGGAGTTTGGGCGCGGGAATCGGGCGCGGCGGGGCGGCGGAGATCGGCGTGTCCGCGAGGTGAAGGTTTGCTTGCATAAGTATGGCTTTCTGGTCTGAGTGTGAGATGGGGGCTTTCGTGGCGAATGAAATTTTGTGGCTAAAGCACTGATTCTAAGTGACAAATAAATTTGGCCACTGCTGAACTGAGATGCCGCCAGCAGAGGCGACGAAACAGTAAGAGGGCTGACCGGGAGGTCAGCCGCAGACCAGGAGGTCCGCCCCACAAATGGCCAATCTCACTCTTGAGACCGGCTCAGGCAGAGTGCGCGATTCAGGCCGGCGGCGCGGCCACCATTGGGGCGCTCCATTGCCAGCCACTGAGTTTGATGGGACCGCGAATGCGATCGACGCTATCGTTGGCGGCGCTTTCGGAGACTTGCTGGAGATCGTGAATGGAGGCGGATTACTAAGTCCACACTGGGCCTGGGGGAGAGCTGAGCGCCAATCGCGGTAACGGCAGACGCCCAGTCCTTAGATAAATTGGTTTTGCGCTATCTGCGACCGCCGAGGTTCTACTGGTAGAACCAGATCGCTTGCGGACCGATGACAGAGGGATAGGACAGGGCGACGGACATGTTCACTAAATAGGCAGCTGAGTCACCGGGCGTGTAGAAAGTGGATTTAGTAGATCCACTGCAATAGGCATCCGCCTCTGTGCCGGCTTGTAGAACATCGGCGGAACCCGAACCATAAATGCCCACCCAACTGGACGAATAGTCCCACACACCGTTGCAACTGGCAGCTTGCGCCACCGGGATAACGTAGTCGCTGTAAACGGAGTAAAACGTGGTTGTGTTGTTGTAAGACGTGGCGCCCGAGAGATCTGCCGGACGGCCACCGTGAAACGGGAATGGGCGATGGCTCGGGCGTGGTTGCTGAGGGAAATGAGCCACCAGAAGCGCTCCAGTCAGCCGGAGCGGCATCGCGACAGCGGATTCCCGCTTAAGCATGTGGCTTGCTCCATTTCAATTGAGTTCGCCCGAGTTTTTCTCGCGGCGGCGTCCCTAAACGCCCAAACGATATGATAATCGTCAAAAGCGGAACGGCATCGTGCGCGACACCGCAATGTTCGGCTCGATCCCGCTAGGAGTTTGTCCAACAATGGAAATGACACGGCGAACCTTCTCGGCCATTGCTGCGGCGGCATTAGATCCGCCAGGCAGAGCGAAATCTCTCGAGCCACTCTCACCCGGCATCAAGATTTCAGTGCAGGTCGACGAATCGGTGAGTGACGAGGATCTGACCTGGATCAAGCAAATGGGAATCGCGTATCTCAACGTCCAAACCGGCAGCGGACGGGCGACTCTCGCGAATTTTCTCGCGATCCGCCAGCGCGTCGAAGCGGCCGGCCTGAAAGTCTGGAACATCTCCAATAACGATAACCGGAACATAGAACAAATCACCCTGAACCTGCCAGGACGCGATCAAAAGATTGAGTGGCTGAAGCAATATATTCGAGACACCGGCAAAGCCGGCATCGGCTACATCACATATGCGCACATGGCGAATGGTATCTGGTCGAGCGACCCCGAGATCATTCGCGGCGGAGGCAAGGCGCGCTCGTTCCACTTGAAGACCGCTAAGGGCTATTGGAACGGCAAGGTGTATGAAGGGCCGCTCACGCACGGGCGCGTCTATTCGCAACAAGAGCTTTGGGATAACTACACTTACTTCATCCGGCAGATTGCTCCGGTCGCGGAAGAGGCGGGTGTGCGAATCGGCATTCATCCTGACGATCCTCCCGTTCCTATGTTAGGCGGCATACCGCGCCATATCTTCGGCACGTTCGATGGCTATGTGAAGGCGCTCGAGATCGCTAACTCGCCGAACATAGGTGTTTGCCTGTGCTGTGGAACCTGGATGGAAGGCGGAGCGAGCATGGGTAAGAACGCCTTTGAAGCGGCGCGCGCTTTCGCCAAAATGGGAAAACTATGGAAAATTCATTTCCGCAACGTGAGTGCGCCGATTCCCGACTTTGTCGAAACCTACATCGATAACGGTTATACCGACATGTGCAAGCTGATGAAGGCCTTAGTGGAGGTCGATTTCCGCGGAAATCTGATTGCCGATCACGTCCCGGCCATGATAGGCGCTCGTCAATCCTCGTGGTCCTATAGTATGGGTTACATCCGCGCACTTTATAACTCGGCGCTGGATGAAAGGAAAAGCTGAAAAAAGAACAGTCGCATTAAACGTTCATGGAGTTACTGGCACATTAGCTACGGAAACCTTTATGAGTACCCCACAAACCACTCCCATCGATGACATACCCGTGCCCACCCCGGCCACCAAGGATCGAGTTCACAGAAGTTTAGAATTGCGAATCGCCGAAGCGCACCGCGACGCCTCCGTTCATGGTCCTGCACAACTCGACAATGGCGACGAACTTCGCTATGCCGATAAATGCGGCACTTACACCAAAGGCGTGAAGCAGGACTCGATCGGCCGTGTCGATCTCCACGCCTACAAAACCTTCAGAAAAGCTTTGGACAGCGGCAAGCCCCACGATTTCGATCGCATCATTCTAGGTGGACCCCGAACCTTGAACGGTCCGCAAGGTGGCTTGGCGTTTCTCATGGAATGCCTCGATAGCAGCCAGTTCAAAGTTCCGCCGGCTCCCGCCATGGCAAGCGAGGAATACGCCACCGAACTGGTGGAACTCTATTGGGCGTCCTTACTGCGCGATGTGGCTTTTACCGACTACGCATCAAACAACATCGCCATCATGGCCGCCAAAGAACTGTCGTCTTTGCCAACCTACGCCGGCCCACGTGATAGTAGCAACCAGGTTACGACTGATCTGTTATTCCGCGGTGGATTCCCCGGCGAGACGGCAGGACCCTACCTCTCCCAGCTCATCCTGCGAGACACAATAATGGGCACTCTGCCCATGCCTCAGAAATACTTCACCAATAAGCCTCAGATTGACTTTATGTTGGACTATACCAACTTTCAGCTTGTCCAAAATGGTCGGCCGACCCCAGGTCAAGTGCTAACGCAGTGTCCCGCCCCGCTTTATCTGCATGACGGACGCGGGCTGGCCGCTTATACTCACGTAGACGTGCTTTATCAGGCTTATTTTACAGCCTATCTTGTCCTGAATTCTTTGAACGTGCCGCTGAATAAAGGCAACCCGTATAACAACGACAAAACACAAAACGGTTTCGGTACCTTCGGTCAGCCGGATTTCGCCACCACCATCGCGACGGCGGCTGCCGCCGCTTTGAAAGCAGTCTGGTATCAGAAATGGTTTATCCACTTGCGTCATCGCCCCGAATCCGGCGGCGCCATTGTGCATTTGAGCTTCACCCCGTCCGATGGGTCGGTGGATGGTCATCTGAGTCCCACGGTGCTGAATTCCAAGGCGGTCAAGACAAGCTACGACACCAATCGTAAGAGCTACTTTCTATCGCAAGCCTTCCCTGAAGGCTCGCCAACTCATCCCGCCTATCCGACCGGCCACGGCACCATCGCCGGCGCCTGCATCACCATCCTGAAATTCTTCTTTGATGGCGGGTTCATCCTTCCAAATCCCGTCGTGCCCTTGAACACGGGAGAGTCAACAGCCCCATATAGCGGACCCGACGCGGCTACTCTCACCGTCAACGGCGAACTGAACAAGCTGGCTCACAATATCAGCTTTGGTCATGGAATTCTGGCGGGTATTCACTGGCGTAGCGATACCGACACCTCCATCCAACTCGGTGAAGCTGTGGCCTTAAGTTTGCTTCAAGACCTGGCGAACACGTATAACGAGAAGTTCACCGTTCACTTGCAAAAAGTAGACGGCACGACGGCGACGATCTCCAATCATCACCACGTGTGACTTAGTACAACTTCATAAGAATGGGGCAGACCTCCTGGCCCGCTTCCGGGCCTTCGGCTGACCTCCCGGTCAGCCTAAGGTGAAACCACCCTTTTGCCCCGTGAATCAAACGTTCGTGGAAAGGGAGAACCATTCACATGAACGAAAATCTAAAAAACAAACGAATCGCAATCTTAGCTACGGAGGGATTTGAATACGTAGAATTGACTGAGCCCAAGAAAGCCTTGGAAGCTGCGGGCGCTAAAACGGAGGTCGTCTCTCCCAAGGACGGCAAGATTAAAGGTTGGAATCACACAGACTGGGGAGATTCCGTCAAAGTCGATGTCACTCTAAAATCGGCCAAAGCCGACAGTTATGATGCGTTAGTATTACCGGGCGGCGTGATGAACCCTGATCATTTGCGTCAGGACCCCACTGCTGTCCAATTCGTCAAAGCTTTCTTCGACGCCCATAAGCCTGTGGCCGCTATCTGCCATGGCCCTTGGCTGTTAGTGGAAGCGGGGGTGGTGAAGGGCAGAAGGCTCACGTCTTGGCCTTCCTTAAAAACCGACATCAAAAATGCCGGTGGAGAGTGGGTCGATCAGGAGGTCGTGAGTGATCATGGCTTGGTCACCAGCCGGAAACCAGACGATATTCCAGCTTTCAATAAAAAGATGATTGAAGAGATAACCGAGGCGAAACACCAGGTCCAACACGCCTGAGTGCCCTCAATTCGTAGGAATCAGATTCACCGTGGCAGGAGTTCTGATCCTCCTGCGGCTATCACCCAAGGAAGAAAGCATATGGCAACCGAAGCTCAATCACACACCACAACTGACCACGAAGAGATTCAGCGCTGGGCAGAAGCGCGCGGAGCGGAACCGGCCTGCGTGAAAGGCACCGGCAAATCTGGCGATGTGGGCATACTGCGGCTGGACTTCCCCGGTTACAGCGGAGAAGACTCGCTGCAGCACATCTCCTGGGACGAGTGGTTCGCAAAATTCGATGAAGAAGGACTAGCGCTGCTTTATCAGGAGGAGACGGCGGAAGGCGAGGGGAGTAATTTCAATACAATTGTGAGCCGCGAAACTGCGGAGGAAAGTGAGTCCCCTCGTCACGCTTCCCCGAAACAAACTAGCCGATCTCACGCCAAAGCGAGTTCCAAAAAAGCCACCGCCAAGAAGGCAAAGGCTTAGTAATGACTGCAAGAAACGGCGTGCTGGCCCTCGCTGGGCTGGGCGCCGGTTTCCTCGCTTTGAATAGGCTCAAGCATCCTTCCTTTGATCTTCATAACAAGACCGTCCTCATTACAGGAGGTTCCCGCGGACTTGGTCTTCAGCTAGCTCGGGAGTTTAGCGCATGTGGGGCTCGCGTGGCCATTTGCGCGCGCGATGAAGCTGAGTTGCAGCGCGCCGTAAAAGATTTCGGCGGACGCGCCGTGCAATTGCATACCACCGTTTGCGATGTCACGGATCGGGCGCAAGTGGAATCAATGGTGGACCGGGTGAGCGGCGCGCTCGGGCCCATCGACGTCCTGGTGAACAACGCAGGAGTCATTCAAGTAGGACCGTTCGCCGCCATGACGATCGAAGATTTCGAGCAAGCGATGAATGTGATGTTCTGGGGAGCCGTTTTCACGACCTTCGCCGTGTTGCCGGCAATGCGCCAGCGCAAACGGGGCAGGATCGTGAACATCACATCGATTGGCGGCAAGACGAGCGTACCCCATCTTCTTCCATACTGTTGTGCCAAGTTCGCCCTCACCGCTCTCTCCGAAGGGCTGCGAGCCGAGCTAGCTCCCGCTGGAATTCAAGTGATGACGATTGTGCCAGGGCTAATGCGCACCGGTTCGCATCTGAACGCTCAATTCAAAGGCAAACATGCGCAGGAGTATATGTGGTTCAGTGCAAGCGCGGCGAGCAAATTAGTGTCTATCGAAGCCAACCGCGCAGCTCGTGCCATCGTCAGGGCGACTGTGCGAGGTCAAAGCGAGAAGATCCTATCATTCCCGGCCGACCTGTTGGCGCGCATTCATGGTTTGTTTCCCGCTCTCACGCTGAGCACATTTGCTTTCCTGAATCGCTTGTTGCCTTCTGCGGAGCCGGGTCTCTCCAACGTCATTAAAGCCGGCGCGGACATTCAGAAAGCCATGAATTCATGGTTGTGGGAGTTGTTGATTCGACCAGGGCAGAAGGCCGCAGCAACTCTGAATGAATTCTCCTAAACTCGTTGTCCATGCGCGACCCCGCACTCTGGGAACTACTAGGAAACTGTTTTCACTAGCCCATGTCTAACTGGTTGTAAGCGACGTAGCTCTTCCTTAGAGCGTGTATCGGCATTCGAGTCTCTTCAGAGGAGTGTGTGTACGTACCAGCGGGCTTTCAAAGTTTTCTTCAGGCCGGTTTCGAATGCTCTACGCATCGGCTGCGGAATGGATGCAGGCTGGACTTGGTAGCCGCCACAGCTCACGACATCTTAATCAAGGAAGATTACTCACGCCTATTGAAATTTGGCATTCTGACGGTTCGCGAAGGGTTGCGCTGGCACCTGGTTGAGGCCTCGCGTGGCAAATACGATTTCAGTTCCGTACTGCCCATGCTCGACGCTGCGAAGGAATTCGGAATTCAGCAGATCATCGACTTGTTTCACTTTGGATGGCCCGAGTATTTGGATATCTTTGCGCCAGAATTCGTGGAGGCTTTCGGCAACTTCGCGTTGGCATTCGCCAAACTATTGCGCGAGCGAGCGCTTGAGGCTCCCTTGATTGCGCCTATGAATGAAATTTCCTTCCTGTCGTGGGCAGGAGGCGATGCCGCGTACCTGAACCCATTCGAGCGCGGACGCGGGCCGGAACTCAAGACCCAACTGGTTCGTGCCGCACTCCGCGCTGCGGAAGCTTTCAAAAGCGAGTTGCCAAGAACACGGTTGGTTTGGCCCGAGCCGGTCATTCACATTGCCGGCGATCCCGGCAAACCGGGCGATCAAGACGCGGCGGAGGCATACCGGCTTTCCATGTTCGAAGCCTGGGATATGCTTTCCGGCCGCCGGCAGCCGGAGTTGGGAGGGAGTGAGGAGGTCCTGCAAGTGATCGGCGTTAATTTCTACGACCGCAATGAGTGGATCAATCACGGCGCAACTCTTGCCCCGTCCGATCCTCTTTATCGTCCGTTTAATGAAATCCTGGACGAGGTTTGGAATAGGTATCACGTTCCTATGTTCGTCGCCGAAACGGGGACAGAAGATTCTAAGCGTCCCGAATGGTTCGCCTATATATCGGAGGAAGTTCGGCATGCGACTCGGAAGGGAGTGCCCGTCTCGGGCGTTTGTCTGTATCCGATACTCAATCATCCCGGCTGGGACGACGGGCGACATTGCCATAACGGCCTCTTCGATTACGCGGACACGCGCGGCGAGCGTCAAGTTTATGAACCGCTGGCGGAGGAGATTCGGCGCCAGCACAAGTTGAATTCAGTCATTTACACGAATTGATTACTATGTCAAACGAAATTGACCTCATTTGTTTCTCTCATCTGCGTTGGGGATTCGTGTATCAGCGGCCCCAACATCTCATGAGCCGCTTTGCCAAGCATCGGCGCGTGTTCTTTTTCGAAGAGCCCGTTTTCGATGCGGTCACACCTGAACTTCGTCACCATATCTGCCCGCAAACTGGGGTGCATCTTGTGGTGCCAGCTTTACCGGAGGGATCGAGCGCTTCGAACGCCAACAAAGCCCTTCGCAAGCTACTCGCTTCCCTGCTGCGGGAACAAACTATCCGCGAGTATGTCGCGTGGTTCTATACTCCCATGGCATTGGGCTACGCGGCGGATTTGCGCCCGACCGTTACGCTTTATGACTGCATGGATGAGCTAGCGCTGTTTCACGGCGCACCGCCAGAGTTGCTTCATCTCGAGAGGAACTTGTTCGAGCGCGCCGATCTGGTATTCACCGGAGGTCTCAGCCTGTTTGAAGCCAAGTGCGAACGCCACAAGGAGGTTTATGCGTTTCCCAGCAGTGTGGATGTTCCGCATTTCGCCCAGGCACGCATCCGCCAGACGGAACCCGTCGATCAAGCGAGAATTCCGCGCCCGCGAATCGGCTACGCGGGAGTGATTGACGAGCGCATAGATACAGCTTTATTGGCCGAACTTGCGCGTCTCAAGCCCGATTGGCAGATCGTCATGCTTGGGCCGGTGGTCAAGATTTCAGAAAAGCTCCTGCCAAAAGCGCCCAATATTCACTACCTTGGAATGAAGCCTTACGCCGCATTACCGGCTTACTTCTCCAGTTGGGACGCGGCCATGCTGCCCTTCGCTTTGAACGATGCCACCCGCTTCATCAGCCCTACAAAGACTCCCGAGTATCTGGCGGCTGGCCTGCCGGTGATCTCCACTGCTATCCGTGATGTAGTCCGTCCGTACGGAGACTTAGGTTTAGCTCGCATTGCCGGAAACGCGGGCGAGTTCGCCGCAGACATGGACCGCGTTGTCACCTACGGGATGAGCATGAAGTGGCGCGAGCGCGCGGACGCCTTTCTTTCAACTCTTTCATGGGATCATACCTGGAACGCCATGAACCGGCTAATCGTCGCCTCGTCTCGGAAGCACGCACCCGACGCGCGGCCGGAGACGGTCGAAACTCCTGCTCTCGCTGCTATGGAGGCTGTCTGACTTTCGACTATCTCATTGTCGGGGCCGGCTTCGCAGGAGCGGTAGCTGCCGAGCAGTTGGCCCGCGTTTGTGGCAAGAGGGTCTTGCTGGTCGACCGGCGCCCCCATGTCGCCGGCAATGCTTACGATCATCTCAACGGGAGTGGCGTGCTGATTCATAGGTATGGCCCACATATCTTCCACACCAACTCCGATGACGTATTTCATTACCTGTCCCGGTTTACCAAGTGGCGACGTTACGAACATCGGGTGTTGGCAAGTGTGACAGGCAAACTGGTGCCGGTTCCCATCAACCTCGACACAGTGAACCGCCTATACAATCTGAACCTTTCGGAGGACGAAGTCGCTGACTTCTTACGTGCCCGCGTAGAGAACATTGTCGAAATCCGCACCTCGGAGGATGTCGTGCTCTCCAGAGTCGGCCGCGATCTTTATGAGAAAATGTTCCGCGGCTATACGCGTAAACAATGGGGGCTCGATCCATCGCAGTTGGATGCGCAAGTGACAGCCCGCATTCCTGTACGTACAAACCGTGACGATCGGTATTTTACCGACACTCATCAGGTGATGCCGCTGCGCGGATTCACTCACATGTTTGAGAACATGTTGGATCATTCAGGCATTCATGTGGAACTGGGTTCCGACTATCGCGAAGTAGCGAAAACAGTTTCCTACCGGGAGATGATTTACTCCGGCCCGATAGATGAGTTCTTTGACTACCGTTTCGGTAAGCTACCCTATCGCTCTCTCGAGTTTAAGCATGAAACCTTGAACCGGAAGCAGTTCCAGCCAGTGGCGGTGGTGAACTATCCAAATGAACATGCCTATACACGTATTACGGAGTTTAAGCATCTCACGGGTCAGTCACACCCCAAAACAAGTATTGTTTATGAATTTCCAAAAGCGCAGGGAGATCCCTATTATCCGGTGCCTCGACCCGAGAACGCCGCAATCTATCGCAAATATGAAGCGTTGGCGCAGGCGACTCCGAACGTCCACTTTGTAGGTCGTTTGGCCACCTATAAGTACTACAACATGGATCAGGTCGTTGCCCAATCACTGACACTCTGCGCCAGGATTGCGGGTACGAGCCGGCAGGAATTACTCAGGGCTGCTTCCGCCGTTCCCTTGCCTTTGGCTGGTTAGACAAGCAAATCGTTGAGCTGGCGGATGATGTTCATGTCGAATTTCGGCTTTCGATCATAAGTAAGAAGGCCGTTCACTTCCTGCTCCACATCGTACAGTTGCGTGTAACAAATCCCGGCGATCTGCCGGATCTGCGCGATCGCTTCATAAATCCCGCGCAGTCGCGCGGTAGCCGCCTCTTCCGTCGGCTCAATTCCTGCGTAGCCCCATGAACCGGCAGGGATTTTGCTGTGATCCGCAGTGGGGACGTAGCCGATACCGCCGAACTCCGAGAGAAAAATCGGCGTGCCGTTATACGTGTGCCCGGGCGCCAGATAAAGTTTTCCGTAAAGCGGCAGCGGGACGCCGTGAGCACCGATGTCCTTAAAGCGCCGATAAAATTCTTCGCCGGTCTTCGTGTAATCGTGAATGGCGAACAGGTCAGTCGCTTCAGTGTGCTCCCAGCCGTCGTTATCGATCACCAGGCGAGTATCGTCCAGGGACTTAGTCAAATAATACAGCGCGCGTAAATGGGCTTGCTCTTTAGGCTCGCGTAGATTCGGCACGCCCCAGCTTTCATTGACAGGAACCCAAATCACGATGGATGGGTGGTTGTAATCGCGGCTGATCGCTCCCATCCACTCACGTGTAATGCGCGCCACCGAATCGTCATTGAACAAGTAGGAATTGGCCATTTCGCCTGAAACCAACAAACCCATTTTATCGGCCCAATAGAGGTAGCGCGGATCTTCCACCTTCTGGTGCTTGCGCACCCCGTTAAAGCCAAGCTGCTTAGTCACGCGGATGTCCGCCTGAATGGCCTCATCGGTGGGAGGCGTTAAGTTGGATGTCGGCCAATAGCCCTGATCCAGAACCGTCTTCAAATAGTAAGGCGAACCGTTCAGCACGATCTTGCCATCCTGCGTGTCGATGGAACGATAACCGAAATAAGTTTCCACCGTGTCGATCAACCCATGCGGATTGTGCAGTTCCAGCCGCGCATCATAGAGGTTCGGCGATTCAGGCGACCACAGTTTCGGGTTGTCCAAAAGAACGGATACCGCAGCCAAGGGTCCACTGCATATGCTCATTCCGGTGGCCAATAGGCGCGCTTCATCACGCACCATTACTTTGACGAACTGGTTTGCCTCGGGCGCAGC
This sequence comes from Bryobacterales bacterium, assembly GCA_963764105.1. Taxonomy (GTDB): domain Bacteria; phylum Acidobacteriota; class Terriglobia; order Bryobacterales; family Bryobacteraceae; genus Bog-105. Next base: position 384,997 of record CAVXRP010000008.1, on the reverse strand, counting down.
GATCTTGAAATTGAACGTGACCGTTCCTTCCACGCGAGGAGTCGTCTTCACTGCGGAGATATAACTTTGCGGAACCGGCTCCAGCCATACGCTCTGCCAAATGCCTGTGGTGCGGGCATAGAAGATGCTGGCGGGCTGTTCTTCCCAATATTGCTTGCCTCGTGGAATGTAACGGTCGGTGGGAGGGTCTTCCGCGCGCACAACCAGCACGCCTTTCCCCTCCTTCAGTGCCCGAGTTATATCGCAAGTGAAAGGCGTATGGCCCCCTTCATGCGCGCCAACCACGGAACCATTGAGCCACACGGTGGCCCGGTAATCCACCGCGCCGAAATGCAGCAGGATGCGGCGCTCGGCCCATTCGCTCGGCACTTGAATCGCGCGGCGATACCAAACTCGTTCATGGAATGAGCGATCGCCGATGCCGCTCAGATCTGCTTCAAACGTGAAGGGAACCAGGATTTGCCGTTCAAACTCGTGAAGTCCCTTGAACCATGCGTCGTGCAGCCCCACATCGAGATCGTCGAACGCGAAACTCCACCAGCCATTGAGATTGATCCACTCCGTCCGGCAAAACTGCGGCCGCGGATACTCAGGCCTAGGTTGAACGCCAAGCACGTGCGTGCCAAGCTCCTGGCTGGCCGCTGGAATTGTGTCGAGGGGCATGCGAAATTGACTAACGAGAAATTATGCGATCGAGTGCGGAGAAATCAATTTCATCTTACGCGAGCGCCGTCAACCAGCCGCATACCGCCGTTGCTTAATTTCACAACGCCAACTGATCTTTATACACCATGTCCTTCAACGAGAACTTGGCTTTCAAGGAAGTGCGCCCGATTTTTGTCAGGAACGTGACCTCCTTATCTTCGACAGTGATCGGGTTTCCGGCGCGCGGAAAGCTAAATCGCCAAGTGCCGCCGTCCACGTCCTCCGTGAAATCGGCATGATCGGGCGAAATGGGATCTTTTCCTTTGCGGTCCAGCGAAGTGTATTGCTTTATCATTCCAGACATGCGCTCCGCCCGGTCGTTGTCTTCGTCGTTTGCGTTGTTTTGCCGGGCCGGCAACCCGGTCACGCTGATGATGTACGATTGAGCAGCTTCAGCAGGCGCCGACTTTTTCTCAGCCGCAGTTACCGGCGCGGCGCTTTCCCAACGCACCAGGGCGTGCAAATTCTGCGAATTGCCACCCCACCCGCCGCCATTGCCGTCTTGCCCCTGACCCATGCCGCCACCGCCCATGCCGCGACCGCCGCCCATTCCACCGCCCATGCCGCCACCTGCACCACCCATACCCCCGCCGGATCTACCCATGCCACCGCCGCCGGGCAAACCCATGCGGCCTTGATTGCCCTGGGATTCGATCGACGCTTGTTTCGCCCAGGGCGAGTGGTTCAAGATTTGCGTGGTTTCTTTGTCAGTCCATTGAGCGGGGTCTTTGGAATTCCAGAACTCGTCATGTGACGAAGCTAGCGCATTTCGCAGCAAAGGCGGCGCCGCCACTGCGATTTTGAGAATATTGCGTCGGGTCAACATCATTTCTCCTCTTCGCTGCTCATCGTATCAGCGTGGTTCAGATGGGTTAGGCGTGCCGGTTTGCCAGTGGGTTACACCAAAAGACTGGCCGGCCTTTGGCGGGAGGAAGGCGGCGAGGTCCCAAAACGCCTGAGACCCAACTTTTGCGGGCGGTAGTCTTACTCACCACGCCAAGCCTCCTCCCATGGATTCCCTAAAGATTGTGGATTGACCATCCGATTCGTTCTTTGATCGCCTCTGCGATCAGGAGAATCAAATGAATTTCGTCAAGCTGGCGGGCATACCCTCCTTTTGTTTACTAGCGAGTTCTGCGGCGTTACTCGGCCAAAGCGTGATTACACCGGGAGAATTATCGGGCTCAACCCATGCCGCATCCATGCAATTGGCGTTTGATGCCGGTGGCAGCACGTCGAATGTTGTGCCGAAAACCAACATCGCCGGCGTTGAGGATCAGCATGACAAACACATGCGGATCATTTGGATTGCCAGCATTTTCGCGATGACCGCCGGCACGGCGGCTGATGCGGCGTCGTCCTGGAACAGGCGGGAAAGCAATAGCTTGCTGGCATCATCCGACGGCACGTTCGGGGGCAAGGGCTTGGCGATAAAAGGGGTCATTGCGGCTGGTATGCTAGCTCCGCAGATTATTTTCCGCAAACACCGCGATTGGCATACTGCGTTCGCTGTCGGCAATTTTGCCGAAGCGGGAATCTACACGGGCACTACCATTCACAACCTGAACACGAACAGTCCGGTGAAATAAAGTAGCGCGCTGCCTTAATTCTTGCGGACCAACGTGGCCATACCAGAGGTCAACGCAGGACCGCTCCTGCCACCGGTCGTCCGCCATTCCAGTCGCATGATGTCGCTCTCCAGCAGCCTGATCTCAAACGTCCCATGCCGCCCGTCAGCGGCAGTCCAGACGTATTTTCGAGAGTCCTTATCCACCGATTTTAGGGCGAAACTGACTTCGGGCGATACCGGGCGGCTGTCGGCCACGTTGTAACGGGCATTGTATTCGCCATGCATGCCATCCGCTTGTTTGACGAGCTTTAGCTTAATAAACTCCGGCGGATAAAACCCCGGCTTGCCCTTTTCCGGCTCAGTGGGCGCGTAAACCCATTCGCCTTCCAGCGGATCGTTGCGCAACGCTTTCGGTCCCGGAATGCGGCCATGATCCACTACCACCCAGTCGTCTTCCGCCGGCACAGCCGCATTGCCTAACGTGGGAGCGCCATCGGGCTGCCATTGCTGCTTCGGAACCGTTACTTGCGAAACCAGCGGCACTGGCCCAAGCTTTCGCTTGCCGTCAATCTTCGGTGTCTCCGCCGGCACCGTTTTGGCCGCCGGCGGGATAATGCCGTGAGCCGTATCCCGCTTGGGGGTATTCACCGATTCCGCAGGCTTTGGCTTAACCAACGGAGTCGGGATGGGCGGTATTTGCGGCGCAGGCGCCGCCACTTTTGTCGCCGGTGGGGCGGGGAAGCCGCCAGCTGCTTCCGCCGGTTTTTCTCTCACGGGGGCCGGAGCTGGCGGAGCGGCTACCGACGGGCTAGGCTGCTCCGGCTGGGTTGTCTGAACCCCCTCGGTGGCAGATGGCATTGGCACGGGTACGGTCGTCGTGGTTTCTTTGCTGGGCGCGGAAGTATCTGGATTTTCAATAACAATCGGAGTATGAGTGCTGATAGAACTGCCCATGCGATCCGCCCAGAACCACACGGCTCCCACAGTTAAGACAATAGCGCCGAAGGTGCTCGCAATCCACCAGGGCACGGAACGCCAGCTGCTCTGCCGCGGCGCGTGTCCTACGGCTTCGCCTTTCAGTTGTTCGTCGTACTCTTCGCGCTCGTCGGGGTCGAGCAGAGTTGCGACAATGGAGTTCAGGCGACGCATCTGTGTCTCGGCAAGCTGTTTTAACCCCTGGTCCCGATGCTGATCGGGATGCATGAGTTTCACCAGCCTACGATGCGCCTTGCGGATCTCCTCGGTATCCGCGTCAGGTCTAATTCCGAGTTCCTCGTAGTAGTTCATCGCAATTCTTTGATCATCATAATCGATTTCGTTATACTCAAGAAGTTGTTACCCTCCGAAAGGGGCAACTAGCGAACCCGATAATGACGCTAAACAGACTTCCCAAGCTCCTCGCGCTGGCGGTTGTTACTCTCGCGTGCGTCATAGCGGCCTCACCCGCTATCGGCGTGGCGTCCGCTGTCGGAACTTTTATGGTGAATAGTTCCGAGGTTGAAGGGAACGCCAATCTGTTTGATGGTTCACGCATTCGTACCGACAAGGCCTCAAGTAAAGTGTATCTAATGAGCGGGGCTGCCCTGGTACTGGGGGTCGGCTCCGCAGGTACTATCTATAGAGACCATTTTACGCTGAATCAGGGCGCCACGAAAGTTGATAACCTGACGGGCTACTCCATTCACGCCGATCGGTATGACATCCGCCAGGGTAAGCCCTCTTCGCAAGCAATTGTGAGGCTCAACCAAGGGGCAGTCGAGATTGCCGCTTTGTCTGGTTCGCTCAATGTTTTTGACGATCATGGCGCGCTGCTCACGCGCATCGCCGCCGGCACTGCTTCGGCTTTCCAATCGGGTGCCGGCAATCCACCAGCCGACGCCAGTAAACTACCGTCCGGTGCCAGCGCCGATAATAACAACCACAAGCGCAGGCTGGCCCTCCTGGCTCTCCTGACGGGGTCGGCTCTAGCGGGCCTCGGGCTTGCTACCGACGCGATTCTGCAATCGTCATCCACCAGTCCTTAAATCGGCTGCGTCCCCCAAAAGGCCGCGCCGGTCGCTTCTCTCGTTAACTTTTGATAGGTTGTTATTACCCTTGCCAAGGAGCAAACCCAAATTGCGCCGAGTCTCTCTCGTGTTGCTGTCGATGTGTGCAACGCCAATGCTTTGGGCCGCACCGCCCAGCACAACCGTCGATTTCCAGCGTCAGGTGCGGCCGATCTTATCGGACAACTGTTTTCTCTGTCATGGTCCGGACAAAGGAACGCGCATGGTGGATCTGCGCCTCGATATAAAGGACGGGGCCATGGCGGCGCGCAAGAACGGCACGCCCATCGTGCCCGGCAAACCGGACGAAAGCCTTTTGATCAAGACGGATTTTCTCCGATAATCCCGCTTACCGTATGCCGCCCACGTTTTCCCACAAAACGTTGACGGCCGAACAAAAAGATACGCTGCGCAAGTGGATTGAGCAGGGCGCTCCCTGGAAGGAGCATTGGTCCTTTATACCGCCTGTGCAGCCGGCGCTGCCCGAAGTGAAAAATGCCGCCTGGGTGAAAACGCCGATTGACCGCTTTGTGCTCGCCCGCTTGGAAAGCGCGGGCTTGTCGCCCAATGCCGAAGCGGACCGCCGCACGCTGATCCGCCGGGTTACGCTGGATCTCACTGGTTTGCCGCCCACTCCTGACGAAGTGGCCGCCTTCGTGAACGATCCTTCGCCCGACCGCATATGAAAAAGTGGTTGACCGCTTACTTGCTTCGCCGCGTTATGGAGAACATCGCGCGCGCTACTGGCTCGATGCGGCCCGCTATGCCGATAGCCAGGGCTTGCATATCGATAACTATCGTGAGATGTGGCCGTATCGCGAGTGGGTCATTAATGCCTTCAACCGAAACATGCCGTTCGATCAGTTCACGATTGATCAGTTAGCAGGCGATTTACTCCCCAACGCGACATTGGAGCAGAAAATAGCCTCCGGCTTTCATCGCTGCAACGTGACGACTAATGAGGGCGGCTCCATTCCAGCGGAAGTGGAAGCGATGTATGCCAAAGACCGTGCCGATACCACTGGAATCGTTTGGCTGGGCCTTACGGTCGGCTGCGCCACCTGTCACAACCACAAGTTTGATCCCATCGCGCAAAAAGAATACTATTCGCTCACAGCATTCTTTCGAAACACCACCCAATTAGCGCTGGACGGGAACGTTCCCGATACCCCGCCGACCGTCGTGGTGCCTAGGCAGGAAGATTGGAAGCGTTGGACCGACCTGAGCGTGGAACGGGCGAGTTTGCGTGAGGCTATCGCCAATGGCGCAGCCAATAACGATGCCCAGTTTCAGAAATGGTTGAACCACAAGAATCATTCCATTGCGCATTATTCCGCGCAGTCTGTAATGGCGGAGTTGAAAACCGATGCTTTGCTGGGCGAATTGCCGCCGGGCGTCAGCGTGGGCGAGGGTCCCGCCGGCCAAGGCAAAGCGCTGTTCTTCAAGAAAGAAGAGGTGAAGGAAGAAAAGGACACCGATAAAGCGGATAAAAAGGAGAGCAAGCCGCCTACCTTTGAACTGCTGCCGAATGGCGCCATAGACGTTGATAAGCCCTTCACCGTTGTGACATGGATCTACGTTCCGAAAGAAAAAAGCAGCTTCACGGTGGCCAGTCAGTTAGAAGAACCCAAGGACGGCAAGCGGCACGGTTGGTATCTCAGCGTCAACGGCGGTGAGTTGGGCGTCAACGGTAAAGCGCCGGAACTGCGCATCATCGGAACGAATGGAAAGTATCTAAGCGGACGCCCGGCGGCAGATTACGAACTGAAAGCTGATACCTGGTATCACCTGCAATTCAGCTACGACGGCAGCCGCAGCCGTAAAGGCCTGAGCTTATTTGTCAACGGCGTGTTCATTCCCACCTACGGCACAGGCGAGGACAACAATCCGCTTGAGGGTTCAATGGCCGCACCCGCGAAATTGAAATTGGGTGGATCGGCCGTCGCCGGGTTCAAGCTGCTGAATTTCCACGAGGACGAAATACAGGCTGAGTTGCTGTGCGCGTCTGACAGAGCGGCCAGCGGAGATCGCGACGCCTTGCACAAGCTGTTTACGTACGAGGTTGACCCTGGGGTGCGCAAAGCCGTGGCGCGCTTGCATCAGGTGGATGCCGAGCGCTCGGTCATTGCGCGCCGCGGCGCGGTTACCTTCGTGATGCAGGAGCGCACTGACACTCAGCCTGTGGCGCACGTGCTGAATCGCGGCCAATACGACCAGATGCGTGAGGAAGTGCATCCGGGCGTGCCGGCAGTGCTTGCCGCCTATGGCGCAATCGTTGCCGCGTAACCGCTTAGGCTTAGCGAAATGGATTGTCGATCCGGCTAATCCGTTGACGGCGCGGGTGACGGTGAATCGTTTCTGGCAGGAACTTTATGGCACCGGCATTGTCAAAACGGCCGAAGATTTCGGCGCACAAGGCGAACCGCCTTCGCATCCGGAATTGTTGGACTGGTTGGCGCTGGAGTTTCGCGATTCGGGCTGGGATGTCAAGAAGCTTTTCCGTTTAATGGTGATGTCTGAGGCCTATCGCCAATCGGCTGTCGCGGACGAAGAGAAACTGGCGAAAGATCCCGATAACCGGCTGCTTTCGCATGGCCCTCGTTTTCGCATGGATGCGGAGATGGTGCGCGATTGCGCGCTGGCGGCCAGCGGACTGTTGCGGCCTGAGATTGGCGGCCCGAGCGTAAAGCCCTATCAACCCATCAACATTTGGGAAACGGTCGCCATGGAACAGAGCAACACCCGTTTCTACAAGGCAGACACTGGCGACGCGTTGTACCGTCGCAGCATGTACACCTTCTGGAAGCGCAGTGCTCCGCCGCCCAGCATGGATATTTTCAATGCACCCTCGCGCGAGACCTGCGTCGTGCGGCGCGAGCGCACGAACACGCCCTTGCAGGCACTGGTCACCATGAACGATCCGCAGTTTGTGGAAGCGGCTCGCTGGCTGGCGCAGCATGCGATCAAAGATTCGCATGAAGAACGTGGAGGGCGAAGTCAACTTCATGGCCGACCGCTTACTGAGCCGCGATTTGGACGCTAAGGAAATGTCGATCGTGTTGAGTTCTTATCACGACTATCTTTCTTATTACGATGGCAAGCCGGCAGACGCCGAAAAGCTGCTCAGTGTCGGCGAATCGAAAGCAGATCGCGAGCTTGCCAAAACCACAGTTTGCGGCCATGACCATGGTGGCCAACGAGCTAATGAATATGGACGAGGTACTTGTGAAATGAAAAGTGACCAAGTGATTCACCCATCTGATGAAGCCGTTTTAGCCGAAACAAGACGGCAATTTTTCGGGCGCGGCGCGCGCGGGCTGGGCTCGTTGGCGCTGGCATCGTTGCTGACGGAAAACGCGCAGGCGGCAGATAAGGCAGCAACAGGTGGATTGCCCGGATTACCGCACTTTCCCGGCAAGGCCAAACGTGCGATCTATCTGCACATGCTGGGCGCGCCGCCGCAGCAGGAGACTTTCGATTACAAGCCGGGCATGGCGCAGTGGTTCGATAAAGACCTGCCCGATTCCGTTCGTAGCGGGCAGCGGCTGACCACCATGACGTCGGGCCAGACGCGCTTTCCCATCGCACCTTCCATTTTCAAATTTGCGCAACACGGACAGAGTGGCGCTTGGGTATCGGAACTGTTGCCCTATACGGCCAAGATGGTGGACGACATCGCGATCATCCGCTCCATGTATACCGAAGCAATTAACCACGAGCCCGCCGTCACGTTTTTGCAAACCGGCTTCATGATTCCGGGCAAACCTTGCATCGGTTCCTGGCTCTCTTACGGGCTGGGCAGTTTGAATCACGACCTGCCCACCTTTGTTGTTTTGAATGCGACTCACTCGAATCCGAAAGCGAACGTGCAAGCGATTTCGGCCCGCTTGTGGAGTTCGGGTTTCTTGTCAGGGCAATACTCCGGCGTGGCACTGCGCTCGAGCGGCGATCCGGTTCTGTATATCAGCAATCCAGAGGGCGTACCGAGTTCGATCAGGCGCAGAATGTTGGATGCGCTCGGACAACTGAACGAGATTACGAGTGAGAAGATTGCCGATCCGGAAACGCGCGTGCGGATTGCGCAGTATGAGATGGCGTTTCGCATGCAATCGTCAGTACCCGATTTGACTGATATCAGCAAGGAGCCGGAAAGCACCTTCCAGATGTATGGCGAAGACGCAAAGAAGGGCGGCACGTTCGCGAATTGTTGCTTGATGGCGCGGCGCATGATGGAACGCAATGTGCGTTTTGTGCAGGTTTATCATCGCGGCTGGGACGTGCATAGCGATTTGCCGGAAGTGCTGCCGAGTCAGTGCAAAGATGTGGATCAAGGCGCGTGGGCGTTGGTGCAGGACTTGAAGCAGCGCGGCTTGCTCGACGAGACACTGGTGATTTGGGGTGGTGAGTTTGGTAGAACGATCTACTCACAGGGCAAGCTGACGGCAAAGGATTATGGGCGCGATCATCACCCGCGTTGTTACTCGATCTGGATGGCCGGCGGAGGGATCAAGGGCGGAGTGGTGCATGGCGAGACGGATGAGTTCTCTTACAACATTGTCAAGGACCCAGTGCACATCAGAGATTTTCAGTCCACTCTCCTAAACCGCTTTGGCATTGATTCTCAGCGATTCACCTACAAATATCAAGGATTGGATCAGCGTTTAACTGGGGTTGAGAAACCGGCCAAGCCGGTGGATTCAGTCTTGGCCTAGCTATAGCTACGTGTTGAGCAGCACCTGATTCACTACCTTTCCAGCCACGTCCGTGAGGCGGAAGTGACGGCCTTGGAACTGAAACGTGAGTTTGGTGTGGTCGATGCCCAGGCAACGGAGGATGGTGGCTTGCAGGTCGTGCGCATGCACGGGATCTTGCGTGATGTTGTAGCCGTAATCGTCTGTGGCGCCGAGCGTGATGCCCGGCTTGATGCCGCCGCCGGCGACCCACATGGTGAAGCAGCGGCCGTGATGATCGCGCCCATAGTCAGTGGCAGTGAGGCGGCCCTGGCAGTAAACGGTGCGGCCGAATTCACCGCCCCAAACGACCAAAGTATCGTCTAACATGCCGCGCTGTTGCAGATCTGTAATGAGGGCTGCGGAGGCTTGATCGACATCTTTGCAGCGCTGGGGCAAGTGCCACCGGCAGATTAGCGTGATGATCCCAATCGCGATGGTAGAGCTGAATGAAGCGCACGCCGCGCTCAGCCAGACGTCTCGCAAGCAGGCAATTCGAAGCGAACGTGCCGGATTTTTTCGCGTCTTCCCCGTACAGTTCGAACGTACTGGCCGGCTCTTTCGATAGATCGGTCAAGTCCGGCACTGAACTTTGCATGCGGAACGCCATCTCGTATTGGGAGATGCGCGTGTTGGTTTCAGGATCGCCGAATTCGTCGTATTCGAGCTTGTTGAGTTGATTGAGTGAGTCGAGATACTCGCGGCGTTCGGTGGGAGAGAAGCCTTTGGGATCGGAGATATAGAGAACCGGATCTCCGACCGAGCGGAATTTCACGCCTTGATAACGGCTGGGTAGGAAGCCGTTGCCCCACAAGCGGTCATAGAGTGGCTGGCCGCCGCCGGCGGAGGAAATCATCACTACGAAGGCAGGCAAGTCTTGGGTCTCGCAACCGATGCCATAAGAAATCCAAGCTCCCATGCTGGGACGACCTCCGAGACGAAAGCCGGTTTGCGCGAGAGTGACGGCCGGATCGTGATTGATCTCTTCTGTGTTGACGGTTTTGATGAAAGTCAGTTGGTCGGCGATTTTGGCGGTGTGAGGAAGCAGCTCACTGACCCAAGCGCCGGAGTTGCCGTGCTGGGCGAACTTGAATTTCGAAGGGACGACCGGGAATGAGGCTTGCGTGGCCGACATGCCGGTGAGCCGCTGGCCGCCGCGAATGGATTCGGGCAGATCGGTGCCTTGAAATTCGACCAGACGGGGCTTGTAATCGAAGAGTTCCATCTGCGACGGGCCGCCGGATTGGAATAGATAGATGACGCGCTTGGCGGTGGGAGGGAAATTGGGAAAGCCGGGAAGACCGCCGTGGGCGGTTTTGGCGACAGTTTCAGCATTGGCGTTGCCGCCGAAGAGGCTGGCGAGAGCGGCCACGCCGACTCCGGTGGAACTTGTGCCGAAGAAAGCGCGGCGGGTCAGTTTATCGTAATCGCAACAACTCATAGTTATTCCTTATTTATGACTGCGTCGAGATTGAACAGCATGCTGGCCACGCTGGTATAAGCGGCCAGATCGGCGACATCGATGCCCGGTTTGCGGGGCGAATCGCCGTAATTCAGAAATTCGTCAGCGGCTCTTGGGATCTTTTTGATAAGTGGATTCAAAACTGTCGAGGGCTTTGGTCAAAATGTTCAGTTCGGCTGGCTTGGGAGGACGAGCGAGGAGCAACTCGTAAGCGTGATCGATGCGCTGGGTGGGCGTTGTGCCGCCTTCGATAATCATGCGTTCAGCGAGTTTTCGGGAAGACTCCAGGAATATGACGTCGTTCATGAGATCGAGCGCTTGCAGCGGCGTGTTGGTGCGGTTCTCATAGACGGTGCAAACTTCACGATTGGGAGAATCGAAATTGCCCATGAACGGCGGCGCGACGGTACGCTTCCAATAGGTGTAGAGACTGCGCCGGTAAAGGCCTTCGCCTTTGTCCTGCACGTAACCACCGCCGCTGGACAATTCCTGCCATAACCCCGGCGGTTGATAGGGTTTGACGGAGGGACCGCCGACTTTTTCGACGAGTAAACCGGAAACAGCGAGAGCTTGGTCGCGAATCACTTCAGGGCCGAGGCGGAAACGCGGGCCGCGAGCGAGCAAGCGATTATCAGGATCTTTTTGCAGTAGCTCAGGGGTGACTTTGGAGGACTGGCGATAGGTGGCGCTGGTCACGATGAGACGCTGCATCGCTTTCACATCCCAACCACTCTCCATGAATTGGACGGCGAGCCAGTCGAGAAGCTCAGGGTTAGTCGGCCATTCGCCTTGCGAGCCGAAGTCGTCGACGGTTTTGACGATGCCGAAGCCAAAGTAGGATTGCCAGAAGCGATTGACCGTAACGCGAGCGGTGAGTGGGTTGCGGCGATCGACCAGCCAGCGCGCGAGACCCAGTCGGTTATCGGGCAAATTGGGATCAATCTGCGGAAGGATGGCCGGGATGCCGGGTGTGACCTCTTCGCCATGAGAATCGTAAGCGCCGCGCTTCAAAACGTAGCTTTTGCGGGCGTTCGGATCATCGACCATGACCATCACGGTCGGGATGGCATCGTAATACTTTTCGCGTTCCTGGCGGGCGGCCAGCAAGTCATCGCGCCGTTTCTTTGTTTCGGTCGAAGCGGTTGTTTCGAAGTGGTCCAGATTATATTTGGCGATTTGGGCGAAAGTTCGCTGGGGTGCCGGAATGGCGGCGATTTGGGCGGCTGTTTCGCGGGCGGCGATAGCGGCGCATTCTTCAGGCAGTAGAGCTTCTTTATACACGCGCACGTCTTCAATGGCGCCTTTAAAGGGCATTCCTCCGGCGATGCCTATCCGGAAGGGAACTTTCTTGGGATCGACCTTAAAGGGTTCGTCGTTCTGATCGAACAGAACCTTAGTCTCCTGGGGAACGCCGTCAATGTATAGGTGCGTGCCGGCGGCTTTGCGTTTGCCATCGTACGTAGCGGTGACATGATGCCATTCATTTAGAGGGATAGCTTTGACGGTTTCGAGACGCAAGGCGAGATCGGTCCAACGAAGGACGATATGGAGGCGCAATTTGCCATCTATCAAATACAGCGTGTGACCTTGGCCTTCCATGTAGTCTTCGGCTTGCGAAAGAATGCCGCCATTCGCTGATTCGGGTTTAATCCAGGCGGAGAAAGTGAACGGCTCCATGTAGCCGAAATTAGCGATGGGCTCGGCGCGCGTAATGGGCGGGTCGGGCGAGTGCCAGGCGGGGAACGTCAGAGCAGAGGAGAGGTACGCCAGGTTGTGAGCATTGGGCACGGGAGGTCCGGCCGCAAGTTTCGCGACTGTTGCGTCTAACTCGGCGAGATGCCTTTCCTGCTCGGGCAGAGGAGCTTTAATAGTGGGTTCTTCGTTGCCATAGTTGTAAGAGAAGCCCTTTTCATTGGGAATGCGATTGAAATAGGCGAACAGGCGGTAGAAATCTTTTTGGGCGATGGGATCGTATTTGTGATCATGACAGCGGGCGCAGCCTACCGTGAGGCCCATCCAAACGATGGAAGTGGTTTGGGTGCGATCGGCGACGTATTCAACGCGATATTCCTCGGGAATGATGCCGCCCTCGCCGTTGGTGCGGTGGTTGCGGTTAAAGCCTGTGGCGATGATCTGAGAGCGAGTGGGATAAGGTAGGAGATCGCCCGCGAGCTGCTCGATGGTGAACTGATCGTAGGGCATGTTGTGGTTAAACGCGTCGATCACCCAGTCGCGCCAGCGCCACATCTCGCGAGGGCCGTCGGTTTGATAGCCATTGGTGTCGCCATAACGGGCGGCCTCCATCCAACGAAAAGCCATACGCTCGCCATAGCGAGGGGATTTCAGAAGACGGTCAACCACTTTTTCATAGGCCTTGGGAGATGTGTCGGAGAGATAGGAGTCGACCTCCTGAGGAGTGGGAGGAATGCCGGTGAGATCGAGAGTGACGCGGCGGATGAGCGTGCGTTTATCCGCTTCGGGAGAAGGTTTCAAACCTTCGCGAGCGAGCTTAGAGAAGACGAAGTTATCAATTGGATTCTTCGGCCAATTGGGATTCGCGATGACGGGAACCGCAGGACGCAGCGGTGGAATGAAAGACCAGAAAGGCTGCCATTTGGCTCCTTGTGCGATCCAATCGCGGATGAGCGTGATTTCGCGGTCGGACAGTTTATCGCGGCCCATGTAAGCAGGAGGCATGCGAACCGCTTTATCAGTGGAGGTAATACGGCGAACCATCTCGCTGTGTTCGGGATCGCCCGCGACAATAGCGTGGCGGCCTTCACGCAGTTCGATGAGCGCGCCGGATTCGATATCGAAGCGAAGTTTGGTTTTACGATTGGCGGCGTCGGGGCCGTGGCAGGTGAAGCATTTATCGGAAAGGATCGGGCGGATGTCGCGGTTGAATTCAACAGTTTGAGCGCGAAGAAAGAATGGCCACAGATGAATGCCGATGAAAACGGCTAAGAAAGGCTTCATTGGAGGGGCTCCAATTCGAGCGATTCGAGGTACATGAGGTCGTGAGCGTAGGGTTGCGCTGGTTTTAGCTGCAACTTATATTGTCCCGCTTTTGGGAAGGTAATGGCGCCGATTTCAAAAGTTTTGTATTGATACCAATCGCCGGTGGGCTGGACGGCGGTTTTGAGTTCGTGCGTGCCAACGGTAAGCAGATATTGGCCGTCTTTCCAATCGGGGCGGGCGGCGTAGCGGATTTTGACCTGATATTTTCCGGCGGAGCTAACAGATAAGTACCAGGTGGCGGAATCTTCCGGGCCGGTCCATTTAGAAATGTGGAAGCCACCGTCGCGATTGAAGCGCTTTTTGGCATTGCCAGCGGTGACGGCCGTGAGGTAATCGAGAGTGAAACCGGTGTCGCTATCCTGCGTGACGATGGGCGGATCGACGTGCGGCGGGGCATCAAGGGTAAGGGCGATGACGGTGTCGCGGATGTCGGGCATAGAGGGCGGAACGGTGATAAGAATGTTGCCGTTATCAGTCGAGACCGCGAGTTTTTGCTTGGGTGCGATGAGCAGATGGGCGGAGACGGGCTGGTTGTTGATGCCCGAGAGGCGGATGGTGCGGTCGGCCGGCCAACTGAAGACGTGGAGGTAAACGATGTTGTCTTTCACGGTGGTGCGGCCCCAGGGAAATTCGCGCAAGGTGCTGGCGGTGGTGCCGTAAATGCTTTCGCTGTTGCGACTCATCCAGCGGCCGACTTCGTTGAGCGTGGCCACGCTGGGTTGCGGGACGGTGCCATCGGCCATGGGACCGATGTTCAGGAGATAATTGCCGCCTTTGCCGACGATTTCGACGAGACGGCGAATGACAACGCCGGGCGTTTTCCAATCCTGATCAAACTTGCTGTAGCCCCAGGTAGTGTTGAGAGTTTGCGGAGTCTCCCAGTCTTCTTCGAGACCGCCGGAGGGCATGCCGTTATCAGTCATATCCTGGTAATCTCCCATGAGTTCCTGCTTGTAACTGCCGATGCGGCCATTGATGAGGCACTGCGGCTGGAGTAAGTGAATGAGATCGGCGAATTCGGCAGCGTGTTCCGGCGTGTCCATGCCACGATCGAACCAAACAAGGCCGAGCGGGCCATAGTTGGTGAGAAGCTCGCGGAGCTGCGGCTTGGATTTGTTTTCGAGGTACTGGGAGAAATCTTTTTTCGCGGGATCGTAATCCCAGTTGTTGCCGAAGCCGTTGGGATCGTCCCAATCTTCGCGGTGCGAATAGTAGACGGAGAAGCGAATGCCGGCGCGCTGACAGGCTGCGGAGAGTTCTTGGAGGGGATCGCGCTTGAAGGGGGTCCAATCGACGATGTTGTACGCGCTGACTTTGGAATGATACATGGCGAAACCGTCATGATGCTTGGCGGTGACGACGAGGTATTTCATGCCGGTGGATTTGGCGAGTTGGACGATCGCTTCGGCATTGAAGTTCACAGGGTTGAATTGATGGGCGCGTTCGCGATATTCGGCGACGGGGATGTTGAAGCGCTGCATGATCCATTCGGCTTCGGTGTGCGGCGGGATTTGCTGGCCGTGCCATTCGCCGGCGAGGGCTGAGTAGGGACCGAAGTGGATGAACATGCCGAATTTGTCGTGGCGAAACCATTGCATGCGGTTGGCATCGGGCGCGGGGGTTTGGGCGGCAAGGAGGGTGCAGAGGGCGCAGACAGGGAGGAGTTTCATGAAAAGGAATACAGAATCCAGAATATAGAATACAGAAGCATGAGCGTCTAACGGCTGACCATCCAGAGGGGGATGGTTGCGGGAGACAGACATAGAGGGCGAGTTCCTCCAAAGAATCAGACGCCGCGTTTGTCGCCCCACAGGTCTACATGAAGGCGGGGGCTGAAGCGATAGCCTTGCTGCTTGCAGATTTCGGCGAGCCAAAGGCCGCGCCGGTGGATGGTTTCGGCGCTGGTGCCTTCGGGCATGAGCGATATCTGTGAGCGAGAGACATTGAGCGTGTCGCGGATTTGGTTGACTTCGGCCAGATCTGGTAGATCGGCGATAACGAATTTCAATTGGTACGGGTAAGTTGCAATTAACTCTCTTATCACGGTGGGCTGCCAGCGGAGGCGGTCGTGTTGCTGCACCCAGCGGCCGCCTTCGCGCTCGAGGGGGGTCGAGTTTTTGAGTTTGGGGCTGATGCTCATTAGGTCGCAGGCGACAGGCGTGTTCACGGTGCCAGCGGTTTCGATGGTGATATGGAGACCGCGCTCGCGTAACTGCTTGGTGAGTTCGCCGATTTGCGGAGCAATCATGGGTTCACCGCCAGTGACGACGACGTGTGTGGCGCGGAATGAATCGACGGTTTCGAGGATACGGTCGAGGGGCCAGTCAGCGCCTTCTGGCAGCCAGGAGGTGTAAGGCGTGTCGCACCACACACAGCGCAAGTTGCAGCCTGAAGTGCGGACGAAGACGGAGGGAACACCGATGAGCGAGCCTTCGCCTTGCAGCGAGTAAAAGATTTCGGAGATCTTCACAGGGCAAGCGGGTCTACTACGCCCGCCTCTTGAAAGCCTTTTCGCCGAAGGAGGCAGGAGTCACAGTGACCACAGGCGCGGCCCTCAGGCGAAGGATCGTAGCAGCTATGGGTGAGTGAGAGGTCAACGCCTAAGGCCACCGCCTGGCGAACAATATCCGCTTTGGTCATTTGAATAAGTGGGGTGTGTATGTGGATTTTGGTCTTGCCTTCGACGCCGGCTTGGGTGGCCAGGTTCGCCATATTTTCAAAAGCGGCGATGAATTCGGGGCGGCAATCGGGGTAGCCGGAATAATCGATGGCGTTGACGCCTATGAAGATGGCGGATGCGGCGGTGACTTCGGCGTAGGCGAGCGCAAAGGAAAGAAAAATAGTGTTGCGGGCGGGGACGTAGGTGACGGGGATGCCGGCGGACATTTGCGATTCGGCGCGGTTCTTGGGGACGGCGATGTCACTGGTGAGGGCCGAGCCACCGAACGAGCGAAGGTCGAAGCGGACGGTGCGGTGTTCCGCGGCGCCGAGTTGTTTGGCTACTTTGGCGGCGGCCTCCATTTCGACGTGATGGCGCTGGCCGTAATCGAACGACAGGCAGTAACAGGCGAAGCCTTGTTTGCAGGCAATGGCGAGGCAGGTAGCTGAATCAAGGCCGCCGCTGAGCAGGCAGATGGCGGGTTTTTGGATAGCTGAGGGCAAATTTCAGTATAGGAATTGGTCCTTTGACTGCTTGGCGTATCACGAGGGATAAGGTGAAACGCATGATTAGACACGCGAGGCTCCACGGAAACAGAGAAGGTTGCGTGGGTTCGCCTAAGCGTGTGAGTGGTTACACCCAACAGGAGATTTTATGAGTGAGACCCATGAGGTAGTGGTTCTGAGCGCAGTGCGCACAGCGATTGGTAAATACGGAGGGAGCCTGAAAGACAAGCCGCCGGCGGATCTGGCGACTCTTGTTACTAAGGAAGCGGTTACGCGCGCCGGCATTGAGCCGGGCGATGTGGGTCACGTGGTCTTTGGGAATGTGATTCACAGTGAGCAGCGAGATATGTATCTGGCGCGCGTGGCTGGAGTGAACGCGGGCATTCCGGTGGAGACGCCGGCTTTGCTGGTGAACCGGCTTTGCGGGAGCGGCTTGCAGGCGATTGTCTCGGCCGCGCAAACGATCATGCTGGGGGATGCGGAGGCGGCAGTGGCGGGCGGCGCGGAAAGCATGAGCCGCGGCCAATTCTGGCTGCCCAGCATGCGCTGGGGCCAACGGCTTAATGATGGCGCGGTAGTGGACGCGGTGGTGGGGGCACTTACCGACCCGTTCGACAACACGCATATGGCGATCACGGCCGAGAACCTGGCGACTAAGTACCAGATTAGCCGCGAAGAGCAGGACGAGTTTGCGGTAGAGAGTCACCGGCGCGCGCTGGCGGCGATCAAGAACTGCCGGTTCGCGGAACAGATTGTGCCGGTGGAGTTGAAGACCAAAGAAGGAGTGACGCAGTTTACGACGGACGAACATGTGCGGGCGGACGCGACGCTGGCGGGCATGGCGAAGCTGAAACCGGCTTTCAGTAAGACGGGCACGGTGACGGCCGGCAATGCTTCAGGCATCAACGATGCCGCGGGCGCGGTGGTCTTAATGAATCGGGCAACCGCCGAACAGCGTGGTTTGAAACCGATGGCGAGGCTGGTTGCGTATGCACATGCGGGCGTGGAGCCGAAGTATATGGGCATTGGCCCGGTGCCAGCGATCCGGAGCGTTCTAAAGAAGAGCGGCTTGCGGCTGGAAGATATGGATTCGATTGAGGTGAATGAGGCGTTTGCCGCGCAGGCTTTGGCGGTGATCAAGGAACTCGATTTGCCGCGCGACAAAACGAACCCCAACGGCGGGGCGATCGCGCTTGGGCATCCGGTGGGTGCGACTGGGTGTCTGATCACGGTTAAGGCGATTTATGAGTTGCATCGGACGCAAGGGCATTACGCTCTGGTATCGCTCTGCATCGGCGGAGGCCAGGGAATTGCGGCAATTTTCGAACGGATTTGAGGCAAGGAGGAAAGTTATATGAATGAAGTTCTGGAAAATGGAAACGGGCACGGCAGCTTGGCGGGCAAAATTGCCTTAATCACGGGCGCGGCACGCGGTATTGGACACGCGATTGCGCTGGAGTTAGCGCGGCGCGGGGCCGATATCGCGGTAAATTATCACGCTTCGCACGATGAGGCGGAAGAGCTCGCGAAGCAAGTTTGCGAGATGGGGCGGCGCTCGATGGTGGTGCAAGGCCATGTGGGCGAAGCGGCTGAGGCGCGATCGATTGTCAAACGCGTGCTGGAGGAATGGGGGCGGCTGGACATTCTAGTGAATAATGCCGGGATCACGCGCGACCATTCTATTCGGAAGATCACGGATGCGGAATGGCACGAAGTGATTAGCGTCAACCTGGATGGTACTTACTACATCACGACGGCGGCGATTCCCAGCATGATCGAGAGAAAGTTCGGGCGGATTATCAACATCAGCTCGTTTGTGGCGGAAGCCGGAAATTTTGGACAGGCCAATTATGCGGCGAGCAAAGGCGGCATGATTGCGTTCACGAAAGTGATTGCGATTGAGCTGGCGAAGTACAACATAACGGCGAATTGCCTGGCGCCAGGATTTACGGCGACGGATATGTTGACGAAAGTGCCGGCGGAGATACAAGAGCAGCTCAAAACCCGGATACCGATGGGACGGTTTGGAAAAGTGGAAGATGTTGCTAAGGCGGCGGGTTTCCTGGCGGGGGATGCGGATTATATTACCGGCGAGACGATTAATGTGAATGGGGGGATTTATATCAGTTAGGGGTGCGAATGAGCAGGGAGAGCCAGTGCCCGCTTATTGGTACGGAATTTCCACCTCAACGTAGCTGCCGGTTGTGGCGGCGTTCACGGCGGCCACGACAAGCTGTACATGCGGCCTTAGATCAGGCCATTGCTGTCTGCGTATGAGAACGATGGCAATTTTGCGGCCAGTGAGGTTTTGCTGATGCCGGATATTTTTGTCCGTCGTCAGAAAAACCTCAAACGTATTCCGGGGTTTTATCGAGGCTCCGAGCAGCGAATTCGATCACGGCCTTGACCTGCTTACGGCTAAGACCGTCGAACCATCCCATAATGTCGTCTATGTTGGCTCCGGCTTCAAGGTTCTCGAAGATCGCGGACATTGGCATCCGGGTTCCCTTCAAAACCCACGCGCCGCTTACCTTGCCGGGAATGCTTTCGACGTCGGGACATTGGGACCAATCAAGATTTGCCATGTTCGTACCCTCCCTCCGTCGTGGCGTTTAGCAGGTTTAGGCGGCAACGTGGGCGAAAGCCCATAGGGGGAACTTCGTCGAAAGTCACCGCGGTTCGCTTCCTGGCGGTCGCGGCTCAGCAAAGCGGCGGGGCGAGGGATCGAGCCGAGTCTTCGAGTTTCTTCTATTTAGGCGGCGGAGGGATGCCAGCCGGCGTCGGCCCAAAGCTCACCGGTAACGGCCGAGTTGGAGATCATGAAGCAAATGGCGTCGGCAATCTCGTCGGGCCGGATTAAGCGGCCGAGCTGGGTTTCGGGAAGGATGTGTTTGCTGATGTATTCTTCGCCGAGGGCGCGCACCATGGGAGTGTCAGTGAAGCCGGGATGGATGACGCCGCAGCGGACGCCGAAGTAATTGGCTTCCTTCGTGAGAGTATTGGCGGCGCCCTCGAGGCCGGCTTTAGAAGCCGAATAGGCGATCTGGCCTTTTATCCCGGAGGACGAAATGGAGCCGATGAAAATGACGACGCCCTGCATATTCTCGGCGGCCTGCCAGCGTTTCAGACCTTGGTCGCTACGCTTCTTGGCGATGCGCGCGAGCATCTCTAAAGCCCAGTACACTGGGGCTACCAGATCGACTTCGATCACTTTATGGAAGTCTTCTAGCGGGTAGATGTCCGGCTCCTTCGTCTCCTTGTTCATTCTGACGGCCAGCGAGTCGCGGGCGATTCCGGCAGCGGGCACACAGATGTTGGGAACACCGTAGCGCTGAACCACCTCGTCGAAGACGTGCTTGCGAAACTGCGGGTCGGTGGTATCGCCCTGATAGGTCTGAACGTGGACGTTGCCGGTTTTATTGAGGCAATTGGCCGTTTCCAAGACGTGATCGGACATATCGACGAGAGCGATCATCTTGGCGCCACGGCGGGCGAGTTCGACGGACACGGCCTTGCCGATGCCGCTGCCGGCGCCTGTTACGACAGCTATTGAATCTCGAATATTCATATGAGTCCTTCCTTGGTCGTTTACGCTTCCGGCGCTGAACGGGCAGCCAGCCATTTATTGATGTAGGGCCAAGTTGTTCTAGCGGCCTCGCTGCCGGCCATGATGCCAATATGGCCGCCGGGAATGTGAAACAGCTCTTTATCGATGCTGCTGACTTTCTCCAGGATTTTCTCCGACTGACAAGGGGGAGTGATATGGTCGTCGCCGGCGATCACGGTCAGCAGATTTGCGGTGATACGGCTTACATCGACCGGGGCTCCGCGCATTATCCAGCTGCCTTGCATGAGCCGGTCATTGCGATACAAATCGACGATCAGCTGGCGGAAGGCACCGCCTGCCATAGGAATGTTGTCGCTGACCCAGGTGTTCATGGCGTGCCAGGATTCGGCGACCTTGGGATTGTCAAGGTTGTCCCACAGACGTAAGTAGTTGCCGATGTAGTTTTCGACCGGCTTAAGCGCCTTGGCGCCATATTCGATCATTTCGGCGGGCATATTGCCGAACATCGCCAGGACCTTCTCAACGTCGAAATAGCGTTCGTCCGTCCATTGGGCAAAGGTGATTTCACTTCTTCTTAGAGAAATCGAGCGGCGCGGTCAAGAGCAGCAGATTGCGCAAGCCATCGTCGGGGCAAACCGCGGCATATACGGTGGTCAGGATCGCTCCGATACACCAGCCGATCATGCTGAACTCGTCGGAACCGGTAATCGCCTTCATTTTTCGAATGGCGCGCGGCAGGTAGTCGAGGGCGTAATCATCGAACTTAAGATCTTTGTCTTCGGGGCCAGGCGATCCCCAATCGAGCAGGAACACGTCATAGCCTTGACTCACCATGAACTCGACAAAGCTGTGCCCGGGCCGCAGATCGAGAATATAGGGCCTGTTCATCAGGGCAAACACCAGCAACAGCGGAACTTTGTGGCGCTTCTCCTCCGGCACGACCGGGTAATAGCGATACAGTTTAGCCTTGTTTAACGCCCAGACTTGTTGTTTGGGCGTTTGCGCGATGGCGGCTTTGGTGACAAGAATTTTGCTGAGCCGCCGCAGGCGTTCTTCGGCCTTGGCGAATTCGTCCGTTTCTACGGGAGCGGCTGTCATAGTTTTTTCCCTCCCTTGCTTTTGCTTTTCTTCTTTTCAGGCGGCTCGACCGGATGCGGTCTCGACTCATCAAGCTGGGCGGCCAGATCGTCGAGCTGCATTTCGACCTGCGTTAAGCGTTCCGCCAAGCTGATGAAATCGGCCCGGGTTGGCATATTCGCTTGTTGCAGCGCTTGTGCCATAGCTTTTTTCAGCATTTCGGTGAAAGGAATGGAGGCGGTCAGGTAGGCGTCGAGCATGGCGCCGCTCGTCTTGGCATACTCCTCCGAATTGACCGCCTGGACCATGGCTTTCGCCCATGCATCCATACCCTCGTTGCGAATTCCGCGCCATGCTTCTAACGGGTCGAAGGGCTTCCCGTCACTTTTAGATTCACCCATGATGTCCTCTTAGGCAATCCGGTGGCCCATCTTAAGGGCCAGGATCTGCCTCTAGCTTTTGGCCGCAGCGGCTTCTTTCGCCATTTTGCCGGCGGCTTCGACGAACTCTTTTTGCTTGTCGATGAAAGTGGCGACGCCACGGTGCATGGATTGTGCCATTTCCGCCATGGATTCGGCCGCCGGACCGGCTGCGGGGTGCGCAAATGCATGCGCGAAGGCTTCGTTTTGCTTTGCAGCAAAATCGAGCATGGCCTTTTGCGCAGCGGTGGTCCGGTCGAAGCTTTGTTGAACGAGTTCGCTGAGTTTATTGAGAGATTGAGTCGCGTAGCCGGCGCGCTCCGCCGTGACCTGCGCGGCGTGCGCACTCTGGTCTACGAGCAAGTCCAAAATGCTCTTCTGCGTGCCGATCCATCCGTCCATACCGTACACTGCAAAGTCGAATAATGCGGCGGCGGGTCCGCTAGGAATGGCTTTTAGGGACTTGCGCGTGGTTTCCGTAACGTCCGCAGTCTGATGACTCAGCGTATCCAGAGTGGCTTTCTGCAGATTGGCTAACCTTTCGAAATTGCGGTGCATCAGCATTGTTAACGCGGCAGCAGTTTCGGGGATTGCCGTTTTTTCGGTGGGCGCTTCTGGAGGGGCGTCGGTGGTTGATTGAGTCTTGGCGTTCATATTCGCCTCCTTTGCTGCATTGCAGCATTTACACCTTTATTATAGGCTTCGGCAACGCTGTGTCAAGAAGAAAATAAGGTGGTCTGACGATGGGTGGGGAGGGCGGTCTGGCAGCGGAATCGGCGCCTAGTAGAGTGAGAACTAAGCGCATTGCGCTTAGGCTTCTATGTCAGCTAGAACCGTGATCATTAAGAAGTATGAGAACCGGCGGCTCTATGACACGTCGAACAGCCGGTACGTCAACCTGGAGGATATCGCGCAGATGGTGCGCGAAGGGACGGAGGTGCAGGTGGTGGACGCTAATTCGGGCGAGGATCTGACGCGCCAGGTGCTTACTCAGATTATCGCGGAGAACGCGAAAGTGTCGGACTCGGCCTTTCCGATCGACATGCTGCGGCAGATGGTGATTGCTTCGGGACGGATGGGGCAGGAGGGGATGTTGGGCTATATGAAAGCGATGTCGGAGATGTATGAGAGCACATTTAGAGCTTTTGTTCCGCCCGTGCAGTCGAAAGAGCCGCCGTCGGTAGAAGAGTTGCGGCGGCGGATTGAAGATTTGGAGCGAATGGTTGAGAAGAACGCCGGCACCAAGCCAACGGCAAAGGGCAAGCGGGCGCCGCGCGCGAAGGAATAGCGGCGAAGCGAACTACATTCCTGCTTTTTGGGCGGACGCCAACAAGCGGCGGCGAAATTCTTTTTGATAATCGGTGGCGCTGAACGATCCTGTCATGGTGTGGGCGAGCTGCTGGAAATCCGCAGTTTTCATGCGGATCATGTCATGCCGAGTGCAGGCGTGAAAGGTGAAGAATTCCTGATCGGCCAATTCGCGATCCAAATAAACGGGAGCAGCGGCTAAACGGCCCAGCGGCGGCACGCGTTCCACTTCGCCGAAGGGAAAGAGCGTAGATACTTCAGACTCGGTTGCGAAACGCAAGCTGCTGGTTCCGGCCAGGGAACGCACCTGGTCGATTTCGACGACCGAGTCGGCTGGAACGACAACCAGCAGATATTGGGAGTCGCCTTTGAGAACGAAGGTCTGAACGACTTTAGGGGCGGGCGTAGGAGGCGCAGCAGTTAATTGCTCCGCTGTGCCGACGTAGCTATCGCAGGTGTGCGAATATTCGACGCCGAGGCTGTCCAGATAGGTCAGACAGACTTGAAGAGGTGTCATACGAGGAACTCCCCAGATCTAGTCTACGTGGTTTTGGTGCCGCGCGTTGAACAAAGGCCAGGGCTTCTGCGTAGCTTGATTTTAGAAGAAGAGGGTATCAAAGATGGCGTTACAAGACTTTGTGGAAGAAGTTCAGGTTCTGGGGCGAGATCTGGTCGAGAAAGTAAAGGCGTTAATACATGAAGGCAACGTTCGGCGGATCATCATCAAAGACGTCCAGGGAAACACATTTGTAGAGATTCCGGTGACGGTGGCGGCGGTTGGGATGATTTTGGCGCCTGTGCTGGCGGCTGTTGGAGCGATCTCGGCGCTGGTGGCGAAGTTTACGATTGTGGTGGAACGGGCTGAGCCCGCGAATTCGGACTCGACGACTCCGCCGGTTGTTTGATCAAGTCTGCTCGTCGTAGGTTTGTACAACTGTGGCGCTGAGCTTGCCGCGGCTGAGGCGGACGGTTAGATCCTCGCCGGGACCAGTTTCAGACGACGAACGGAGAGCTTGGCCTTGGGCGTTCTGGACGATGGCGTAACCGCGGGCCAGAACGGCGAGCGGGCTGAGTTGGCGCAGGCGAACATCGAGCGATTCAAAACGGCGGCGCGATTGCCATAGGCGATCGCTCATGGCGCGAAGGAAGCGCTGCTCAAGGGCTTCTCTCGAATGATGGCCGCGAGCGAGGCGCAGGCGGAGATCGTTGGCCTGCAGGCGGCGGCTAGCCTCGGCTAGACGTTTCGCATGAATTTCTAAGAGGAGTTGGATGGAGCGACGCAGGGCGAAATCCAATTCATCGAGCCGTTGTGCGCGCCGTGCGATGGAGCGATGGATCAGCGTAGCGGCGCGCTCGATGCCACGTTCGTGGAGGGCGCGTGCGCCCATGGCCATGCGGTAACGCAGGGCTTGCAGCATCTTACTGTCGTGTGCGGCCAATTGCTCGAGTAGACTGTCGCGCGTGCAGATAACGAGTTCGGCGGCGGCTGAAGGAGTGGGGGCGCGCAGGTCGGCGACAAAATCGGCGATAGTGAAATCGGTTTCGTGGCCGATGGCGGAGATGACGGGCACGGCGGAGGAGGCGATGGCGCGGGCGACGGCTTCTTCGTTGAAAGTCCACAAATCTTCGAGCGAGCCGCCGCCGCGGGCTAGGATGACGACATCGGCCCAAGGCTGACGGCTGAAGAAGTCCAGACCAGCGCAGATTTGCTCGATGGCGCCTTCGCCTTGGACGAGGGCGGGGAAGATGCGGATGTGGATGCCGGGGAAACGGCGGTCGAGGATTTGGAGGATGTCGCGGATAGCGGCGCCGCTGGTGGAGGTTACTATGCCAAGGTGGCGGGGCAGAGTGGGAAGCGGGCGTTTGCGTTCCGGGGCAAAAAGACCCTCGGCGGCGAGTTTCTTTTTTAGTTGTTCAAAAGCCAGTTGAAGAGCGCCGGCGCCTTGGGGTTCGAGCAATTCAACGACAAGTTGGTACTCGCCGCGGGCTTCATAGACATCAAGGCTGCCGCGCGCTAAGACGCGGAGGCCATCTTGGGGGCGGAATTTAACGAAGCGCGCCGCGCCTCTGAATAGGACGCATTTCAACTGGCTTTGGCTATCTTTCAAGGAGAAGTAAAAATGGCCGCTGGTGGCCGGGCGGCAATTGGAAATTTCGCCTTCGACCCAAATCGCGCGAAACGTGTCGGCGAATAAAGCTTGTACGGTTGCGTTCAACTCGCTGACGCCGTAAACGCGGCGTTCCAGGCTGAAGGAGAGAGCGAGCTGGCCGGTGTCGAGGGGTTGCGGCATGGCGATATCACTTCATGGTGGCACGCCAAGACTGGCAGGCAGAGCGGGCGTTCGGCCACTTGAAGGTGGCGGTACGAGGCTGAACTCTGCGAGCCTTCTCTAGGCTGCCAGGGGGACGGGTTGCGCGGCATCGGCGGCGAGTTTAGCGACGAGCGCGTCGGTGGCGATCTGTAACAACTCTTCGCTGCGGACGCTGAGATCGAAGTGTTCGGAGAAGCGGTGGAGTTGAACTCTAAAGGTGCGGCGGAGACGGATGAGCGCCCGTTCGAGGCCGATCTCCGGGATATCCATAATGCTGAAACGCAGAATGGCGTCCATGAGCATGGTTTCCACATGCAGCATGCGGTAGAGGGCGCGCGGATTGGCAAAGACATATTTGACCACTTCGCGGCTGCGGTAGGCAAAATAATGTTCACGGGTGAACCAGGGCAGGCGCCTGGTGTCGAGATCCTTCAGCTGGCGGCCGAGTTTGTTCGCGGCGGAGCGAAAGGCGCGGTTGAGTGTGTCGGTCTGCTGAATTTCGTAGGTGAAGATATTGGTAGGGCGGCCGGAGAACGGATGCGTGCATTGATACACCAAGATCGCGTACGCGGCGTTAGGCCGCTGTAGAATTTCCATGTTGCTGACGAACCATTCGCGGACCCAGGTGCGCAGGGCGCCCTGAAGGGCTTTCGACACAGCCGAATAGGTGGGGAAATACCCAGGGGTGCGCTCGCGTGGCGCTTTTTTCCAGAGGGAGAAATCGGTTTCGAATTGATGGCTCATTTGGGCGGTGGTCCGCCGAGTGGCGGTACCGCGGTCCACTGGTTCAGAAGTGCGCGACGGCATCACAAGCAATTTGCCCATTTGAATGACTCCTTAAAAGCAAAACGGCCAGGGTTGCGGCCCTGGCCATTTGAGATTTTGAATTCGGTCTCGCGGTTTTCACCGGGAGCGATTTGAAGTTAGCATGGTACCCCCGGCGAAACGAACTATGCACTTTGCGCCAGCGAGAAGAAAATCCCGCCAAAGCATTGATTCAGCGGGAGAAAAAAATCTTTGAGAAATTTTTCGAAATCTGTGACTGGAAAAAGCTGGATACAAAAAAGTGCAACGGCGGTTCGATTTCGGATGAGCCTAGGCGGCGGCTGAGCCGCCTTGCAGGCCTTGCTGGAGCAATTCCTGCTTGCGGGGGGTGGTGAGAGTGGCGAAATAGGCCTGGAATTGCTGAGTTGAAAATTCAAAGCCAAACGAGGCGAGATCAAAGGATTGGTTGCGATGAGTGGCCAGGAGATAAGCTTGCGCGGCTTGGGCGAGGGCTTCGGCTTGTTTGGCGCTGCGTTCTTTTTGGAGGCGCAGCAGCTCGGCCATTTCCTTTTCGCGGCGACGAGCGAGGCGGGCTTCCTGAATTTGCAGATTGCGGAAATCCTTTTCGTGTTTGCGCCGGATTTCCATTTCGGTGAGGATGGCGCGGGCGGGGGCGTTGTAGATGGGGTCGCGGGCGATCCACTCGTTGCGAATGATGGTGAGCAGGGCCATTTCGAGGCCGGGGATGCGGTCGAGACGCCAGCGGCAATCGACGATGGATTGGACCAGCGCGCGTTCTTCGACGTTGACGGGTTGCAGGAGTTTTTCGTATTCATCCAAGAGAGCTTGGTAAGGAGCGGCTTCTTCGGACGAGAGAAGCACGGTGCGGCCGGTGAGCCCGGTTTTGACGGCGTTGAGAGAGACTTTGGCTTTCCCTTCGGGGCTGGTGGGGCCGGTGCTGTGCTGGGCGTTGGCTCGGTTGGCGGCGAGTTGAGCGTCGGAGAGGGTGGCACTCTCGGACGATTCGGAGTCGGCGGATTGGGCGGCTGCTTGGGCTGCTTGTTGCTCGACGGCACGGCGGTAGGAAGATTCAGACATGTGGTGGCTCCTTGGTACAAGTAAGGCGGGTAAGCCGCCTGTAAGAAATAAGAAAGCCCGCCGCGAGTGGAAAACTCGGGCGAGCTCGATTGAAATGTAGCAGGCGACCCCCTTAAAACGAACCGTATGGGATCTTACAGAAGCTGTAAGTGATTGCCATAGTTCGAGATGAGGATTAAAAATAAATTCTCTCGGGCTGTGACTGTGAAAGATCGCATCAGCTTTTGCAGATTGGGATGCGGGAACAGGAGTTCTGCCAGTCACTCACGCCGTGGGCAGGCGCAGCTAGGATTTGCCAACGAGCAACCCGGTCGTGGCAACCTGCTCAATCAGATCGAAGAGTTTGTCAATTTGAATGGGCTTGGTGAGATAGGCATCCATTCCGGCTGCGAGGCAACGTTCGCGGTCGCGGTCTAGAGCGTGGGCCGTCATCGCGATAATGGGCAAGTGGCCGCCGGTGCGATTTTCGTGTTCGCGAATGGCGGCAGTGGCCTGGTAGCCGTCCATTTCGGGCATTTGGACATCCATCAGGATGAGATCGATCTTCCAGTTTAAGCGTTCCAGCACATCCAGCGCCTCTCGTCCGTTGTTGGCGGTGATGACAGTATGCCCTTGCTTTTCGAGCAACCGCACCGCTACTTTGCGGTTCACCGGATTGTCTTCGACGAGCAGCATCTCCATGGCAGGACTAGAGGGCCGGGTCATTTTCGTGATACGGGCGGATGTGGGCTTTTGATCAATGTTCTGGAAACAGCGCAGGATGGCCGCTTTCAATTCTTCCTGGTGCAGCGGTTTGGTGACGCTAGCATCGATGCCAAGGGAGCGGCAGCGTGCCGCATCGGCCATGTCCGCGGCGGAGCCGAACAAAATGATGACGCGGCCAGCCAGACCGCTTTCCAGCTTCATGCGACCAGCTACCTCAAACCCGCTCAAGCCCGGCATCTCGGCATCTAACAGAACGAGCGGAAATGGCGTACCGTTCGCCTTGTTGAGTTGCAGGATCGCCAGCGCCGACTCTCCATCGCGCGCGGTAACGGTCTGCGCGCCCCAATTCCGCAGGAGGTCCTCGAGCACCCGCAGACTCGTTTCGTTATCGTCAACCACGAGAACCGGAACGTGGTTCAGGTTGAGCACCTCGGAGTTGTCCACTTGTGCTGGGATGCCGAATTTGGCGGTAAACCCGAACCTGCTGCCTTCGCCCGGTTTGCTCTTCACCCAAATCTGGCCGCCCATCATGGCCACCAATTGCGACGAGATGGACAATCCCAAGCCGGTTCCTCCATACTTGCGCGTGGAAGAGCCATCGGCCTGGGTAAACGCATCGAAGATGGCTCTCTGCCTATCCTCGGGTATGCCAATGCCGGTATCGGAAACGACAAAACGCAGGCTGGCGTGGCCAGCTTCTTCCGCTTCTTTCGTGACATGCACGACGATCTCACCTTTTTCGGTGAATTTGATGGCGTTGCCGATTAAATTGACCACAATCTGGGTCAGGCGGACCGGGTCTCCCGTGATGAAATGAGGGACGTCGCTCTCAATGCGGTTGATGAGTTCGATGCCTTTTTGATGTGCGCGGACCGCCAGAGACTTGAGGGTCTGATCTAACGTTTTCCTAAGATCGAATTCGATGGCTTCCAGATGCAGCTTATGGGCCTCGATCTTCGAAAAATCGAGAATATCGTTAATGATGCTCAGCAGCGAATCGGCCGAACCCTCCACCAATTCCAAGCATTGGCGCTGCTCCGGCGTTAGCTCGGTATCGAGGGCCAACTGCATCATGCCGATAATTCCATTCAAGGGCGTGCGGATTTCATGGCTCATGTTGGCCAGGAATTCGCTTTTCGATTGACTGGCCGCCTCCGCTTGTTCTTTGGCGATTTTAAGCTGTTGCTCAGCGCGCCGCCGTTCGACGTTTTCGGCTTTCAGTTCGAGCACGCGCAATTGCAGTTCATCGCGTGAGCGCAGCACCATCTCTTCACCGCGCTTGCGTTCGGTGATATCTTCGACAATGCCGACGATGCGGTCCAATTGACCCGAAGAATCGTAGACCGGGAACGAGCGATCCCACACCCAGTGCATTGACCCATCGGGCCGAGCAATTCGATACTCGCATTCGGCGGGTTTGCCGCTGAGTTGCGATTGCTTGGAGGCATTCACCAGTTCGCGGTCTTCGCTATGGACGGAATCCAGCCAAGCGTCCGGATCGCGTAGGACCGACTCGGCATCCTGCAGCCATATTTCCTTGAAGGCGGGGCTGACGTACAGAAACTTGCCGCTGCGCGGATCGACCATCCAGAATATTTCGTGAATGTTCTCAGCTAACTGGCGGAAGCGTTTTTCGCTTTCCTGCAAGGCGCGCGCCTGGTGGGCCAGCGCGCGCGTGCGTTCATCGACCAACAACACCAGCTTGGTTTCGTTGACGCGCAGTTGCCGCATGCGCAACCGGAACAAGACCACGAAAGCGGCAGCACCGACCAGCGAGCACAGCAACGCAAACACGTAAGTCTGGTAAAAATGGGGCTGTAGCGTAATAGCAGAAGAGGCACCGCCCCGATTGGAGAAGTTTTCGTCATTGCTGGCGATCACGCGAAATTTGTATTCGCCCGCCGGAATGTTCGTGTAATAGGCTACCCTGCGCGCTCCGGCCTGCACCCAATCTTTGTCGAAGCCCTCCAGCATGTATTTGAAGCGTAGCTTCTCAGGCGAAGACAAACTGAGCGCGGTGAACTGGAACTCCATCGCACCTTTTCCGGGCGGCAACTGAATCAGCCGCTTCGGATTGAAACTCTTGCCATCGACGACCACCCTCTCAATGACTACGTTGGGCGCTAAATGATTGCTGTTGATGCGCCAAGGGTCGAGGACGCTTAGCCCTTTCATGGTCGGGAAATATAGCTTGCCGTCCCTGGAGCGCCAACCCATGGGTTGAAATCCGCCGTTGCATTCCTTGCTTTTCATGCCGTCGGCAACGCCGTAGGCAATGGACTTTATAAGCGTCGTCTTCCCTTGGACAAAAGCGGTCAAATCATTTATGGCAACGCGGAAAACGCCGCGGTTCGAACTCATCCATAGATTTCCGTGAAGATCGTCCAGAATGACAAATATGGCGTCGTCAAAAAGTCCGTTCCGCGTGCTGATCACGGTGAACTTGCCATCTTTTAGGTAGTTCAGCCCATTGTTCGTGCCCAGCCATAGACCGCCTGTTGAGTCCCCCGCAATCGCCCAAATTACATTGTTCGAAAGGCCGCTGCTGCGGGTATACGAGGTAAAACGGCCGTCTTCAAATTTGTCGAGTCCGCCGCCGCCTGTGCCGACCCACAAAACATGCGACGCATCCTCGTAAATCGAGTGAACATTGTCGTTTGAAAGCCCCTCTTTGCTGCTAAACGTAATGAACCGCTCGCCGCTAAAACGACTCAGTCCGCCGCGCGTGCCGACCCACAAATCGCCGGTGTGATCCGTATAGGTGCATTGCACGACCTCATTGGGCAAACCTTCTCCGACCGTTTGAAAGCGGCCGTCCTTCAAGCGGGCCAAACCCTTACGCGTTCCCACCCAGAGAGTGCCTGCGCCGTCTTGATCAACAGAGTAAACACTGTCTGACGGGAGCCCCTCACGGGTGGTGTAAACGGTAACGTTCCCGTCCTTCAGGCGGTTTAAACCAGCGGCACCGGTTCCCACCCACACGGCGCCTTCGCGGTCTTCGAAAACCGGCAGAATGACATCGCTGGATAAGCCTTCTTTCGTTGTGTAGGTGGTAAAGGGTCCGCCCTTCAGCCGGACTAATCCGCCGCCTTTCGTACCAATCCACAAATTGCTTTCTTTGTCTTCGAACGTTGTCCAGACTCCGTCGGAGGGCAGACCGAGCTTCATGGTGTATGACGAGAAGCGGCCATCGCGAAAGCGGTCCAAACCGCCATCGCCCGTGCCAATCCACAAACTGCCGGCGCTATCCTCCTCGATGGACCAGATTAAATTACCGGATAAGCCATCGAGTGTGGTGTAGGTTACGAAACGACTGTCCACCAAACGGGATAAACCGGCGCCATTCGTGCCCACCCAAACATCGCCATGCCGGTCGGCATAGACCGCACGAATATCGTCTTTGCCTAACCCGTCCTTCGTCGAATACACGCTGAACTGATCGTTTTTCAGGCGCGCCAAGCCCGCATGTGTTCCCACCCACAAGCTGCCGTCCGGACCAGTGCAAATGGCAAATACGGCATCGTCGGGCAAGCCATCCTTGGTGTTGAACGTTTGGAAGCGGCCATTCGCATAGCGGCTCAATCCCCCGCCATCCGTCCCGATCCAGAGGGAGCCTCGTCCATCTTCATGCAGGGAAAGAATCGCATCGTTCGCCAAACCATCCCGCGTGGTGAAGGTTGTGAACACTCCATCTTTATAACGAGTGATTCCACCGCCGTTGGTGCCAACCCAGAGATTGTCTTTTTGATCTACCAGCAGGGCGCGGATATCGTTGGCACCGAGCTGGGGGGTATTTTCCTTGTCGAATACCGTGAACCTTACCCCGTCGAAGCGAACCAGCCCCTCCTCGCTTGCCAGCCAGAGGTAGCCATCGGCGGTCTGCGTGATAGCAAGAATTGTGGCCTGGGGCAAGCCGGCCTCCGTGCCCCACGAATCCTGGGTATATTGAGTGATCGCCAGATGAGGATCAAGATTGCCATACGCCATTTGGCTGAGCGCGATGGTACTCAGCACCAAATGAAATAGACTTCGAGTGATCCGATTTGCCAAACGTTCAGACTCCGCCAAGACGAGCCGCTCCAGCGCGCTACACAGCCCGACACTTGGTGTATCGGCTCAAGTGAGTCGGAAGTTGAGAGCATCGCGAGGCGGGCTAGGTATTGGCCCTTCGGCGTAAGGTTGAGCGGGAAGAAGTGATGGCTAGATGAAAGGTGGTCTTGGCAGGCGGAACCGCCAGGCGCGAGCACCTGGCGAAACCGCCCGCCCTATCTGGTTCAGCACAGCGGCAAAATGGAGGAACTAGAGGGCCACCCGAAAGGTGGGCCGGCGCGCAAGAAGGCAATCCCTGCGCGTCACCGGCATAGTGAAGGAATGCAAGATGCAGACCAAAGAAGTCAGGCAACTTTTTTAATGGGAAACCTGAGCAGGTTTTTTAATGGCGGCTTCGCGTAATCTTGCTCTTGCTCGTCGCCCTCAATGCCGAAGGGGCTTAACACCGCGATGGCGGATTTCTCTGCGCGACCGGTGCAATTGAAGTACTCATCCACTGGAAACAGCGCGTGCGGTTCGAGTTCGCGAAAGACACGCCCCAGTTTCTGCTCAATGCGGTAGATCTCATGGAAGAAAGCGCCTCTGTCGGTATTTAGCTTTTGGCAGCAAAGCTTCCAATCGGCTCCCAACAGATAGTGATAACGGAAAATCATGTGCTCGCGCAGCGACAGGGCCCGCCGGCTGACCAAGCAGAAGTCGGCGACGTATTCTTCATCCTTCAAGCCCCAAACCGAGCGGCGGTTTTGGCCTGGGTTGGCTTCAAGAGAGACTCGGCTGACGTGCTTTTCTTTTGAAGCGCAAACGCGAAATCTTTCGTAACAGACGCGAAAGATTGCGCGAAAGACACAATTGCAAGGGTTTGACGTCCCGGCTCTGCCAGGCCGAAGGCCTAGGCCATAACAAAATGTGCAAGACTGCTGAGCGAGGGCCAGAGTTTCAGAACGGGTCCACTCCATTTTGTTGTTCTTAGCTGTCACTATTTCGTTTGATTTAAGCGTTCGTATCGGCATCGCTTTATGACTCTGAAGATACAGGACTTCTGGTACTTTTTCAAAACTTAGTTGAAAATATTTCCGGACATTACGAGAACAATCAGGAAAATTTTACACAATCTAACAGAAACAAAGGGGATAAGGGCGCGTCAATCTTCGCGGATTAAAGTGCTAGACTGCAAATTAGTTTAGGGAAAGGGGAACCCTATTTCAGAGTGGAATCGCTTTTAGGGGCGGGTAGAGTCACGTTCGATGTGCTTCGCGCGCGGCTAATTCAGCAGGTTAGATGGCGTATTAACAACGGGGAGTTCACAGAGCGGGGGCTCGCCCGGCTGTTGGGCATTTCCCAATCGCAGACACATAACGTGTTGAAAGGAGCGCGGAAATTGCAAATGCACCTGGCGGATCGAATTCTAACGAAGTTGGGGATTTCGGCTGTGGATTTATTGAACGATGGCGAACTGGACGCGGCACTGCGACGAAAAATGACGGACTGGGACCGTGAAATTGCGGCCGCGGGCGAGAACGATATAGCAAACACCGAATTAGCGCTCGAGAAGTTGTTTGCGATAAGACGGCCAGCTGGGCGCAGCGAAACAAGCACCGAGCTGGACGTGCGGAAGACCAGTTAGCTGGCCGGCGGAGCGCCCTCTTGCTCGGGTTGCTCGCCGACAGTTAACGCTTCTTCGGCTTGGGCGGCATCGCTTGATCTCACCAGGAGGCGAACTCCCTCGCCCATCATGAGAGGCGGTTGTTGACCGCCACAATCGTCGTGGCTCAACATGCACTCGATTCCAAACGCCTGGAGTGCTCCCTTGGCAATATCAGCCTCAGACTCACTGCTGAATGTGCGAATGGCGATGAGATCTTGCAGTGCAGGGTCGTCGGGTTTAGGAATCAAAGGACAGGTCCCCTTTCGAGAAAGACGCGCAAGACGGGCGCGGTATCAGGCGGCCACGGGAAGGGTTGCGGCGTGTTTCTCCTGTGATGGTGGCACGCATCCGCGCCCTTTGCGCTAAGAACAGGATAATACCGGGCCTTGCTCACTTCTTCTTGGCTACCACATCCCGACCGTTTTGATGCAAGGTTACCTGGAACGCCTTGCCGGAATTGTCTTTGACAAACTCAAGCTGCGCATCCACGACCTTCAGGAAGAAAAACGTCGGGGTTTGCGGGTAGATCTGAATTTTTGGCTGGCCCGTGAGTTGAGTCCAAAGCTGATTGCCTTCGAGGGTGACCGTCAAATCGACGTTGGGCGCGAGCGAATATGTTCCCACCAGCGCGCCGAGATCCTCCGGTTTAAGCGTGATTTCCTTACGTTCCGACGTCAGCTCTACTTTCCCGCCGAATGCAACGGTGGCGGCCTGATTCGCGATTTCGTCGGGCGCGCCACCGTTCAAATTGGCGAGCACGATGACAGCCAACTGATCGTCCGGATAATAGGCCAACTCCGTATTGAAGCCTTCGATGCCGCCGCCATGATCTATTTTCTTGTGGCCGTTCGAGGTTGAGATGAACAAGCCACAGCCGTAATTGTCTTTGAAGGGCGTGGTCATCTTCCTCAGCGATTCCGCTTGCAAAACTTTCCCGCCATACAAACCGCGCTCCCACTTCAGCAAGTCTCGCGTGGTGGAATAAAGGGCGCCTGCGGAATACGGAATGGTCATGTCGATGTAGCCGGTATTTTGGATTTCGCCGTTGGGCGGGGTGGGCGTGTAGCCGGACGCGCGATGTGAGATCACGGTTGAGTTTAGATCATAGCCGGAATCCGCCATGGCGAGCGGCGCGAAGATGTTTTCTTTGACGAATTGGGGATATGTTGCACCGCTGATTTTGTCAATCAAATAGCCAAGCAGCAGATAACCGGAGTTGCTGTATTTAAACTGCGAGCCCGGTTCAAATTCCAGCGGCTTGTCTTGGAAGCGTTTGACGAGTTCTTGCGGGGTGGCCGACTTCTTTTCGAACTCCGGGTATTCGGGAAAGCTGGTGAAACTGGGGATGCCGGAGGTGTGGGTCAGGAGGTGGTAGATGGTGATTTTGTCCCAGGCGGCGGGTGCATCGGGGAGATATTTCTTCACGGGGTCGGCGGTCTTCAACTTCCCTCGCTCTTCAAGCAAAAGAATAGAAGCGGCGGTGAATTGTTTGGTGACGGAGCCCAAGCGGAACTTGGTATCGGGCGTGTTCGGAATCTGCCATTCGAGATTCGCATAGCCGTAGCCTTTGTCGAAGAGGACAGTGTCGCCTTTGGCAATCAAGACGGTTCCCATGAACTTGTGATCGGCGACATAGGATTGGACGATCTGTTCGATGCGCGCTTCGGGGGATTGCGCTGAAGTTGCGATCGAGAGGAAGGAATATAGGAAAAGCTTGTGCATGGCGTGGCCTCCTGGTCTAAGCTATCATCGAAGCTGCGGATAGTCGTTAAGAAGGGTGCGCTTGAAACAGTAGACTCGGCACAACAGGTTTCTGTGCTGGTCGCAATGCCCCACCGTCGAAAGCGCTCCCGAAATGGCGAACTGGCTGCGGTGAATTCGGCCAAGACGGGAGTTATGCGTTGGTTGAGATTGGCTTCTGATCACCAGCGGCGCCTAGGGCCTCAGGTGCTGGCTAGCGGTGCTCCATGCCTTTGAGCTTTTCTAGCACCTCGCGCCCTTCGTCCTTTTTACCTTCAGCGACTAGCGTTTGGCCTAACAGATAGCGGGCCGAATAGTTATTCGGATCGAGGGTGAGGGCGTGCCGGAGAATGCTTTCGGCGTTGGCATAATTAGCCGTCTTGAAATAGCATTTGCCAAGGACGATGTATGGGCCGCTGAAATCAGAATTCAGCCAGATGGCGCGTTCGAGGTTTGGAATAGCGGCCGACCAGCGTTCCTGGCGGCTCAATACTTCGCCGAGACGATACCAAGCCATCGCATAATTCGGATTGACCTCGATCTCCTTGCCCATTTCGGCGATACCATCATCGAGTTGGGCGTGAAAAATATCGATCTCGCCGAGCATGAAGTGCGCGCCGGGCATTTTGGGGTCGAGGGCGAGGGCTTTTTTCACTTGGGCGAAGGCGTCGTCCTCGTATTCGCGTTTCAGCATGAGTTCAGCGGCGAGGATGTGGGCGGCGGCTGAATTGGGAGGAACTCCGAATAAACGGGCAAAGGCGATTTCGGCACGATCGACATCGCGAATCTGCATGTACGCATTGCCAAGCATGTAGTTGACTTCTACTGTAGGTGCGGTTTTTTCGAGCCACGGGATGGCTTTCGCGGGTTGTAGAAGAGAGAAATAACTTTGGCCGATGTATAAAGTGGATTCGACGTACTCAGGAGAGTGTGGGTCTTCGGTTTGTGCGGCTTTCTCTAGAGCGGCGATGGCCTCGGGATATTTTTTCTGATCGTAAAAAGCGGCGCCCTGTTTATGGAGTTCGCTCACTTGCGGGGCGGAGTCTGCAGGCAGAGCGAAGACGGAATATAGAAGATAGAAGACAGGAGACAGAATACAGAATACAGAAGACAGAACCTGACCCACGACGGAATATAGAATACAGGAGACAGGAGACAGAAACTGGACGACGGTCTTCAATCGAGAAATCAAATCGCGCGCGCTCTTTTTAGAATTGTCCCATTGCGGAGTTGGACACGGCTTCTTATCTGCGTTATCGCGCTTGGCTGCGCTTCCGCTACCGCGGACGCACGCAAGCTCAAAGCGGTGATTGTGGACGGTGTGAATAACCACGATTGGGCGGCGGGAACTGCGGCGATAAAAGCAATATTGGAAGGCACAAAACGGTTTACGGTAGACGTGGCCACTTACCCGAAGCTCCCGGACTTTGCGCGTTATGACGTGGTGATTAACAATTTCAACGGCGGGCACACAGACGCCGGCACAAGATGGCCGAAAGAAGCCGAGCAGGCGCTGGTCGATTACGTGCGAGGCGGGGGCGGGCTGGTGATTTTCCATGCGGCCAACAATGCTTTTCTTCATTGGCCGGAGTATAACGAGATGATCGGGCTGGGGTGGCGCGAGCCATCGTTTGGCAAGGGGATCGCGATTGGAGCCGACCGGCAGATCATCATCATTCCGCAAGGCGAAGGGTTGCCGCCCGGTCATGGCCCGCGCCACGACTTCGAGATTTTTGTTTTGGACAAAAATCATCCGATTACGCGCGGGCTGCCCGATCACTGGATGCATCCCTCCGAACAACTGACTCACGGTCAGCACGGGCCTGCGGAGGGATTGACGATTTTGACCTATGCTGTTTCAGAGGTGTCGCATCAAGGCGAGCCGATGGATTGGGTGCGGCATTATGGCAAGGGGCGGGTGTATGTGACTATGCTGGGGCACACTTGGAAGAATGAGCCGAACCCGAATTTGGAGGATGCGAATTTTCAGAGACTGTTCGCGCAAGGTGTGGAGTGGGCGGCGAGTGGAAGAGTGAAGCGTAGATGATTCCCGCTCCAATCCTGCGCAAAGTTCCCGTACTTAAGTTTTGAACCCTTCGTTCTCTACCCCTTACCATTGGGCGCATTGACGGTCGAAGCAAACCAGTGTAGCCTGAAACTGCGTTATTTTTTCCAGCCAGTATTCATAAGGATTCATAGTGATTTGTTCCACCCAGAGTGTCCCTAAACGCCTGTTTTGGATCGCTCCCATGCTTTTCTGCGGTTTCGCTTTCAGCCAAAGCGGCAGCCTGCTCATTACAGAACCAACACCTTCGAAAGATGGGACGATTGTCACCAGTTCACCGGCGATCTCCCTGAAGGGAACCGTAACCTGGGCGGGCGGAGATATGCGGGTGTTGTGGAAGAACGATCGCGGTTTCAGCGATTTGGCTAGCGTTGCCTTGGCCGCCGATCACAAAACTGTTCTTTGGAATTCCACATCGGCCGTTCCGTTACTTCCCGGAATCAACCATGTGCGGGTAAGAGCGCTGGGCCCATCAGGCGCCGCGAATTTTGTGAATATCTTCTATGCTCCGCAGACGCCCATCGCGCCGCCGGTGCTTAGAACAACGTTTCTGCATGGCAAGCAGATTACCTATGAGGTGAGAGATGGGCTGGCCATCTATCAAAGTGACATGGTGCTGGGAAAGGCCGCGGACGTTGCCGCCGGTACAGTGAACTCCCACCCGGTCACCAACACCGAAAATTCCGTCCACCCAAATTCAATTACTATCGCACCCAATTTCTTCAGCGCTAGCGGCTTGTGGCCTGTAGTGAATGGCGTGGCGCGCGTGCCGTACACGATAACAAATGTCAGCACCGCAAACACGAACAATATTAATGCGGCGATTGCAGAATCCAATACGCAATTAGCAGGCGTCGTGCAGTGGGAGCCGGCTACCTCGAGTGACGCCAACTATGTGAATTTCGACTTCGACCCGACCAACCTGAGCGGGGCTTGCGAAGCCTATGTAGGCATGATCGGAGGACCCCAGACGATCGGCGGCTCCGTCAACTGCACGACCACGACGATCATGCATGAGATGGGGCACGCACTGGGGCTGTATCATGAGCAGTCGCGCGCCGATCGTAACACCTACGTGAATTACATGGAGCAGAATATTGACAAGCCTAACCATGGCAATTTCGACATTATTGGTTCCAGCAGCGTCGATTCCGGTTTCTACAATTACGCGTCGATCATGGAGTATGGTCCGTTCTCGTTCAACAAAGATGGTGTCTCACCAACTCTAGAAACGATACCTGCGGGGATGGTGCTGGGCACCACCATGCCGCAATATACCACTGGCGATTTGGACGGAATCATGCGCCTTTACGCGCATGCGCCGAGCGCGATCACGGTGGATACGAATCCTACTGGATTACAGGTTATTGTGGACGGTGCAACCTGCACGGCTCCGTGTGTCTTCACGAATTGGACGATTGGCTCCGAGCATACGCTGAGTGTTCCATCCAGCAATCAGACTCTGCAAACACTGAATAAGCAGAACTATATTTTCGGGCGCTGGAACGCCGTGATGACAGGCACTCTAACCGCACAAAGCGTCACGGTTACGAACTCAGCGGGCAATGGCACGCTGTTGAGTCCGACTACATCTCCAGCGATCACCAACTATCTCGCCAGTTTCATCCCTATTCACCCGTACAGTCCAGTCGTCTCTCAAAACGACGGCACCATTTCAGCTTCACCGTCGCCCAGCAGCATAACGATCAACGGTACGGCTACAAACTATTATCAGGACCGCCAGTTGGTAACATTCACCGTCACGCCGAGTTCGGGATTCAGCTTTAACTTTTGGGGCAACGTAGAGCTTTTCAATCTGTACGCTAATCCTTTCACTTTCTATATAACAAGCAATTTTGATTCTTCTCTGAATGGCATGCCGACCACGGCGGTTGTGGTTTCCGATCCCGTCACGACGATCACGGCGTCTTCTCCTGACACTGCGGCGACGGGCCTGATGCCAGGCATTTTCCCGGGATTCGCCATTGGAGTCGTAGATGGGAACGGGAACACTTCTACGGCATACACACCGGTTAATTACGACGCCAGCTTCGACGGGTCGGGGTTTGCCGCCGGAAAGACTGTGACGTTCTCTAGCGCGGCCGTGTTGTCGCCGGTGACCTACAACATCAGTTACCAGTTCAATGACTGGACGGGCGCGGGCACCCCAAGTGGGAGTTCTCTGAGTGTCGTTGTGCCGTCTTCCGGCCAAACCACATCGACGGCGAACTACACGCCCAGCTTCCGCTCCATCGTGGAACCATCGTTGTATTGTCCGAATAGCTCAAACGACAACGAACTTATGGTGACGGCGTCTCCAACTGGAACCAACGTCAACCCGCAGGATACGTCGGACGGAGATCTGGATGCGTTTTTCACTGCGGGAACCGTTAATTTCACGGCCGTGACTGGGGCAACGGGATTGAGCTTCGTGGGTTGGTCGCAAGATTTGGCTTCTGGAGCGACGACTAATCCCCTGGGTTACGCACTGACGGGGCAAGTGCTCGCGACAGCGAACTTCAATATCAGCGGGGCTGCGCCGCTGACGATTACCAGCGTTTCGCCAGTGACTGCAACGAGTGGGGCGGTGAACCTCACAGTTACCGGTACGGGATTCTCGACGAATGCCTCGAACCTTTTTACCTATCTTGTGAATCCGAGTACGGGGATCTACCAATACCGATCCAACACACCCTCGCCCGCTGGGAGTTCGACGCAGACGGTGGTTGCTCTCAATGCGGGCGATGTTTCGACTGCTGGGTATTACCAAATAGTTGTGCTAAACACTGTCACTTCGGGCTGCAATCCGAGCGCGGTCTCCACCTTCGCCGTCGCCAACTCGGCGGGACCCCCCGTGCTCGGGATTACTAAGTCGCACGTGGGTAACTTTAATCCAGGCCAACAGAGCGCGCAGTACACGGTTCTCGTCAGCAATGTAGGTACTGGTTCGACTATCGATCCTGTGACAGTGACGGAAAACTTGCCGTCTGGGGAGACGTTTGTTTCCATGGCAGGATCGGGATGGACTTGCGCATCAGGCGGCCCCTATACCTGCACGCGATCAGACTCACTAATGCCCAGCATGAGCTATGGGGCAATTACGGTGACTGTCAACGTCGCGGCGAATGCGAGTTCGCCCCAGGTGAATAGTGTGACAGCCAGCGGCGGTGGGTCGGCTTCGGCGACGGCTACCGATTCGACGACGATTGATGTAGCCGTTCCGAACGTGGTGGGAGATACCCAGAGCGCGGCAAGTACAGCAATTCATAATGCGGGTCTGACAGTTGGGACAGTGACAATGATGTCAAGTGGCACTGTGCCTGCAGGTGAAGTGATCAGTGAGAGCCCAGCGGCTGGAACGTTCGTGAGTCCGGGGTCGGCGGTGAATTTGGTAGTGTCTACGGGTGCAGTGACCCTGACCTCGATTGCCGTGACGCCGACGAGTCCAGCGATTGTAAAGGGCGACACGCAGCAGTTCACAGCGATAGGGACGTATAGCAATGGCAGCACGCAGAACCTAACGAACTCGGCGACGTGGGTGTCGGGAACGACGAGCGTGGCGACGATTAACTCGGCTGGCGTGGCGACGGGCGTGGCGGCAGGGACGAGCAACATCACGGCGAGCATGAGCGGAGTGACCTCGCCCGCAGACGAGCTGACAGTGGCGTCGTTATCGTCCTCGGCGGCCTACGCCGGGTTGGACGCGGCCACGCAGGGCCTCTGGACCGGCAAATACGGAGCCAATGGATACCTGATTGCGAATGATGTGACGAGCCCGCCATCTTACGCGACGGTGAGCCTGACGGGCGATAGCACCTATACTTGGGCTGGCGGCAGTTCCGCTAATTGCCCGCGCGGCTTGCAGGTGGCGAGCGGCTCGACGAGCTGCATCGGGTCGGCTTATTATTCGGCTAGCAGCTTCACGATTAACGTGAGTCTGACGGATGGCAACACGCACCGGGTCTCGCTCTACTTGGTGGATTGGGATTCAACGGCGCGAGCGGAAACCATCTCTATCCTGGACGCGGCCAGCAATGAGGTTCTGGATACCCAGAGTTTCGCCAACTTCCACAATGGCGTATATGCCGTTTGGAACGTGCAGGGGCACGTGCTGATTCAGGTGACGAAGACCGGCGGGGCAAATGCAGTGGTGGCGGGTATTTTCTTCGATGCGGCCCCGCCGTCGGCAGCCACCTATAGCGGTCTGGATACGACTACGCAGGGTACCTGGACGGGCAAATACGGGTCGGATGGCCAAGTGATTGCCAACGATCTCAGCGCTGTTCCGACCTATGCGACGGTGAGCCTCACGGGCGATACCGTCTATACCT
Organism: Bryobacterales bacterium; assembly: GCA_963764105.1. Lineage (GTDB taxonomy): Bacteria > Acidobacteriota > Terriglobia > Bryobacterales > Bryobacteraceae > Bog-105. Next base: position 343,219 of record CAVXRP010000008.1, on the reverse strand, counting down.
GGGCGGCAGCCAGTTCGGCCAATTGCCCGCGCGCTTTGCAGGTATCGAGCGGGTCGGCAAACTGTATTGCCTCTACTTATTATTCGGGCAGCAGTTTCACGATCAATCTAAATCTGCTGGACGGGAATGCGCATAGGATCGCACTGTATTTGCTGGATTGGGATTCGACGTCACGCGCGGAGAGCATTTCCATTGTGGATGCCACCAGCAATGCGGTGCTCAACACGCAGACGTTTTCCAGCTTCCACAACGGCGAGTATGCGGTATGGAACGTGCAAGGGCATGTGCTGATTCAAGTGACGAAGACCGGAGGAAGCAACGGCGTAGTGGCCGGCATTTTCTTCGATACCGCTCCGACAACGGCTACTTATAGTGGTCTGGACACGACCACGCAGGGAACCTGGACGGGCAAGTACGGGTCGAATGGCGAGATTATCGCCAATGGTGTGAATACGACGCCGGGATTCGCGGCCGTGAGTTTGACGGACGACACGGCGTATACCTGGGCGGCGTCGACCTCCGACGTGCGGGCTTTGCAAACCAGTAGCGGCGCGTCCAGCCGCATCGCGTCAGCGTTTTATTCGTCAAGTAGTTTTGTCGTCAATCTGAATTTGACGGACGGCAATGTGCATAAGATCTCGCTCTACTTGTTGGATTGGGATAGCAGCGCACGGGGCGAAACCATTTCCATAGTGGATGCCGAGAACAACACCGTGCTCAACACGCAATCGTTCACGAGCTTTCACAACGGCGAATATGCGGTTTGGAACGTGCAAGGGCACGTGCTCATTCAGGTGACGAAGACCGGCGGCTCGAATGCGGCGGTCAGCGGGATCTTCGTCGACTGAGCCAGCAAACGCACCAATAGACTAAGTCAATCACTGCGATTGTCCGTTCGCAGAAGTAATCTCCCCCGCACGCTCCGGGCCCATCGTGTAACCTATTCCCTAACCTCGCTCCTCCGGGCCAAAAAATTTCTAGTGGGAATGAAGGCTTTCGACCGCCGTTTGCGCAACTAGATATGAATGACATATCTCTCCAGAGAAAGCCACTGCGCCAAATGTAAGCGATCTTACATTGGCGATGAGTGGCCACATCGGAGTTGAGAGCGCCGAGGAGGTAAGGAAATGTTTCAGCTAAGTAAAGCGATGAGTATCTTGCCGTGGGTCGTGCTTTTGGGAGTTTGCGCCACGCCGCTGGCCGCACAGCAGTTCGAGCAGACCGGTAATCTCTATTTCTCAATGGTGCAAGGCGGTGCCAGTCCGCTGCCGCAAGTGTTGCCGGTGGCGCCGGCGAGTGACGGGAATTTTTATTTTTCGGCCGCTGCGTCCACTTCCAGCGGCGGCAATTGGCTCGCCGTGACCAGTGCCAAGCTCGAAACTCCGAGCTCGCTCGTAGTGTCAATCAGCGGTACAGTGGCCTCGGCATTGGCGGCGGGATCGTATAGCGGACAAATCGTGGTTACCGCGAACGGCCCTGTCACTGAGACAGTGGCGGTGACGCTGACCGTCGTGGCGGCGAGCACGCCCTCATTCGCCAATCTTCCTGGAGGGCTGACTTTTGCGTCGCCAGCCGGGGGGAGTGCGGGGTCACAGGTGATCCAGATCAATAATGCGGGTTCGGGCACTCTGAATTGGACGCTGGGCGCGAGTACATTCAACGGTGCGAATTTCCTGACCGTTTCAGCAACTTCGGGAACGGCTCCTTCGTTAGTTACAGTCGGCGTCGCCGCGGCAAATCTACCCGGTGGTGGAACGACGGCGGGCAATTTCATCGGGCAGCTTGTCTTCACATCCTCTGCCGGCAGCGTTACTGTTCCGGTGGCAGTTTCGGTGGGAATTCTCAGCTTCGTGCAGTCTGCTCCACTGAGCTTCAGCATGCCCAGCGGAGGAGCTGCACCGCTGCCGCAAGTGGTTTCGGGAGCCAGCACTACAAGCAGCAATTTTTATTTTGACGGCGCAGCATATACTGGCACGGGCGGCAATTGGCTCACCGTGTCGTCAGCCAGCGCCACCTTGGAGACGCCCGACTCTTCGCAAGTGATTGTGAATCAGACGGTCGCTTCGACGTTACCTGCCGGTGTCTACACTGGCGAAGTGGTGATCTCGGGCCACAACACGGGGTACGCCCCCGCGATGGTGATACCGATTACGCTGACCGTTTCTGCGACAAGCAGACCTTTCTTCGATAACGTGCCTGGCGGCATGAATTTTTCCCTCCCGGCGAACGGCGCGAACCCGGGAAGCCAGACTTTGCAGATACGGAACGCGGGATCTGGAACTCTGGCTTGGACAGCAGTCACTAGCACGGCTGACGGGGGCAATTGGCTATCTGTCTCGCAATCGAGCGGCACCGCTCCTACCCTAGTGAACGTGCAAATTGCCAGTCAGTTTCTACCCGGCGGAGCTGCGGCCGGCACTTATAGCGGCACTATTCTGTTTGAAAGCGCCGACAGTACGGTAAGTGTCCCGATTACTGTCTCGGTCGGACTCCTGGCTTTTCTCCCAGTCAGTCCGCTCAGTGCGGTGATGCCTGTGCATGGTTCGGCTCCGGTGGTTCAAGTAGCGAATGTGGCGAGCACGACCACAAGCAACTTCTATTTCGATACCGATGTCTACACCGCAACCGGCGGCAATTGGCTCACCGCGTCAACCACCTCCGGAACGTTCGACACACCGAATGACGTGGAAATCGGTTTCAACGAATCAGTCGTCTCGACACTAGCGGCCGGGAGCTATACGGGTGAGGTTGTAGTGGTGACCATAACACGGGTGACGCCGTGGCAATGACAATACCAGTTACCCTAACCGTTGCGCCTGCGAGCGAAGCATTCTTTAACGATTTCCCAGGAGGACTGCAATTTTCCCTGCCGGCGAACGGCGCTAGCCCCGGCAACCAAGTGATGCAGGTTGGGAAATGCCGGCACCGGAACGCTGAACTGGACTGTAACGGCTAGCACGGCCGATGGCGGAAACTGGCTTACTGTTTCTCCTAACAGCGGCACCGCGCCCGCGCTGGTCACTGTCGGTGTCTTTCACAATATCTCCCGGGCGGCGCGGCGGCTGGCATTTACAATGGCACGCTGCTTTTTGAGAGCGCTAACGGAACGGCTTCGCTGCCCATTACCGTCTCAGTGGGAGTTTTGGGATTTGCTCAGGTGAACCCGCTGAACTTCAACATGCCGGCGAATGGGCCGGCTCCGCTTTCGCAGTCACTAGCGATTTCCAGATTACTTCGAGCAATTTCTATTTCGACATTCCATCTCCACGTCTACGGGAGGCAATTGGTTGGCGGTATCGCCAAGCGGCACGCTGTACACGCCGGAGGGCTTGCGGCGGGCGTTAATCAGAGTGTTGCTCTCCACGCTGCCGGCGGGAGTCTATACCGGTGAAGTCATTCTGACGCCGCACGACACGCGGCACGCCGCGCCGCTGACAGTACCGGTTACGTTGATCGATTTCACCAACCAGCGCGCCGCTCTTTGACAGCCTGCCGGGCGGATTGGAATTTGCATTGCAGGCAAATGGCGGGAATCCAGCGAGCCAAGTTTTTCAGGTAAGAAACGCCGGCTCTGGAACGCTGAACTGGACGGTGGTTGCGACGACTGACGGACGGTGGAAACTGGCTCACGGTCTCCGCGAGCAGTGGTACGGCTCCTTCGTTGTAAGTGTGGGCGTATTGGCGGCGAAACTTCCGGGTGGCGGCGCGGCCGGTTCGTACAGTGGCACGCTATTGTTCGAAAGCGGCGGCAATACCGTCACCGTTCCGATCACGGTTTCGGTGGGTGTGACTCGGGTACGCGCAAGTCAATCCTCTCAGCTTCACGATGCCGCTTAACGGCAACGCGCCGCTGCCGCAGTTAGTGGCCAGTGACAGTCCCTCACCAGTTCGAACTTCTATTTCGACCTTTCGATTTCCTCGGCGAGGGAGGCAACTGGCTGACGGTGTCGCAAACGGTTCCACTCTTTACACGCACGCAATATCTTACGGTGAGCGTGAATCAGGCAGTGGTGTCCGGGCTGGCGGCGGGAACGTATATGGCGGAAATCATTGCGACGCCGCACGATAATGGCGATACCGCAGTGGCCTCACCATACCGGTCAGCCTTACCATTGCCCCGCCGAGCGTACCCTTCTTCGATAATGTCCCAGGAGGCTTATATTTCTCAGCACAGACATCGAGCGGCAATCCGGCGAGCCAAACAATTTCGATTCGAAACGAAGGAGTCGGGGTCCGCTGAGCTGGAACGCTGTGCCCAGTACCTCGGATGGAGGGAACTGGCTGACGGTTTCGTCCGGCAGCGGGACAGCTCCGGCTATGCCTACTGTCGGCGTTTTGGCGCAGAATCTGCCAGGACAAGGCGCGACGGCAGGCACTTACAGCGGGCAAGTGCTGCTTGAGAGCGCTAGCGGGAGTGTGACGGTGCCAGTTACAGTGAATATTGGCAACAGCGCCTTTGTTCAATCGAACGGCTTGGTGTTTAATGTACCGCCAGGCAGTGACTCGCAAACTCTTAACATCGTGGAGATTGGCGGAGGAGGTCCTGACCTTACCGCAACCAGCTTCACGGGGAACGGTGGCAATTGGTTGTCGATCTCTCCCAATGGAAGCACGTCCGCGCCCCGAACGTTCACGTTCACCGTTAATACTTCCTCACTGACTCCAGGCGTTTACACAGGAGAAGCCTTGTTTGCGCCGAACGGCGGGGTCGCCGGGCAAACTGTCCAAGTGACTCTCAACTTCGGACCACCTCCGGCTTCGATTACGGCGACTGGCGGAACTCCGCAAACTGCGATGATCAATACCGCCTTCGCGAGCCCACTCGTGGCCACTGTTACGAATGGGAGTAATACCGCGGTTGCGGGTGTGACGGTTACCTTCACTGCGCCGTCCAGCGGCCCAAGCGGTACGTTCGCGGGTGGAGTGAATACCGCAGTCACGAATGCGCAGGGTCAGGCGACCTCGCCTGTTTTCACCGCCAATAGCACACCGGGCAGTTACATAGTTATGGCCTCAGTCGATGGACTAACCGCCAATTACTCACTTACTAATGGGAAGATCCTGAAATCGATCGCCGTGACGCCGACAAGTCCGGCGATAGTGAAGGGCGATAGCCAGCAGTTCACAGCGATTGGGACGTATAGCGATGGCAGCACGCAGAACCTGACGAGCACGGCGACGTGGGCATCTGGAACAACGAGCGTGGCGACATTAATTCGAGTGGCTTGGCTACAGGCGTGGCGGCGGGGACGAGCAACATCACGGCGAGTATGAGCGGAGTAACCTCACCCGCAGACGAACTGACAGTGGCTTCCTTATCGTCCTCGGCGGCCTACGCCGGCTTGGACGCGGCCACGCAGGGCCTTTGGACCGGCAAATACGGAGCCAATGGATTCCTGATTGCGAACGATGTGACGAGCCCGCCATCTTACGCGACGGTGAGCCTGACAGGCGATAGCACCTATACTTGGGCGGGCGGCAGTTCCGCTAATTGCCCGCGCGGGTTGCAGGTGGCGAGCGGCTCGACGAGCTGCATCGGGTCGGCTTATTATTCGGCCAGCAGCTTCACGATTAACGTGAGTCTGACGGATGGCAACACGCACCGGGTGTCGCTCTACTTGGTGGATTGGGATTCAACGGCGCGAGCGGAAACCATCTCCATCCTGGATGCGGCCAGCAACCAGGTTCTGGATACCCAGAGTTTCGCTAACTTCCACAATGGCGTATATGCCGTCTGGAATGTGCAGGGGCACGTGCTGATTCAGGTGACGAAGACCGGCGGGGCAAACGCCGTGGTGGCGGGTATTTTCTTCGATGCGGCCCCGCCGTCGGCAGCCAGCTATAGCGGTCTGGATACGACCACGCAGGGTACCTGGACAGGCAAATACGGGTCGGATGGCCAAGTGATTGCCAACGATCTCAGCGCTGTTCCGACCTATGCGACGGTGAGCCTCACGGGCGATACCGTCTATACCTGGGCGGCAGCCAGTTCGGCCAATTGCCCGCGCGCTTTGCAGGTATCGAGCGGGTCGGCGAACTGTATTGCCTCTACTTATTATTCGGGCAGCAGTTTCACGATCAATCTAAATCTGCTGGACGGGAATGCGCACCGGATCGCGTTGTATTTACTCGATTGGGATTCAACCACGCGCGCGGAGAGCATCTCCATTCTGGATGCCACCAGCAATGCGGTGCTCAACACGCAGACGTTTTCCAGCTTCCACAACGGCGAGTATGCGGTATGGAACGTGCAAGGGCACGTGCTGATTCAAGTGACGAAGACCGGAGGAAGCAACGGCGTAGTGGCCGGTATTTTCTTCGATACCGCTCCGACGACGGCCACTTATAGTGGTCTGGACACGACCACGCAGGGAACCTGGACGGGCAAGTACGGGTCGAATGGCGAGATTATCGCCAATGGTGTGAATACGACGCCGGGATTCGCGGCGGTGAGTCTGACGGATGATACGGCGTACACCTGGGCGGCTTCGACGTCCGACGTGCGGGCTTTGCAAACCAGTAGCGGCGCGTCCAGCCGCATCGCGTCAGCGTTTTACTCGTCGAGTAGTTTTGTCGTCAATCTGAATTTGACGGACGGCAATGTGCATAAGATCTCGCTCTACTTGTTGGATTGGGATAGCAGCGCACGGGGCGAAACCATTTCCATAGTGGATGCGGAGAACAACACCGTGCTCAACACGCAATCGTTCTCGAGCTTTCACAACGGCGAATATGCGGTTTGGAACGTGCAAGGGCACGTGTTGATTCAGGTGACGAAGACCGGCGGCTCGAATGCGGTGGTCAGCGGGATCTTCGTCGATTAGCTAAATAGATCACGCCGGGTGTCCAGGGCGCCATGTGTCAATGGCGCGCTGGACACTCACGGCATTGCTACTGCGCCGCTTTATATTTCTTCAGATTGGCTGCGTTCTCAAAGAAGTAAACCTTGCCTTGGCTATCTGCGCCGATGACGGCTGAGGCCTTATCTACTTTTACGCCGCTGACCGGATCTATGTCGCAGCGTTGCGCGGCATCCTCTTTGAGTTTGGCTTTGCACATGTCGCAGCAGCCATAGTAGGTTTTGCCTTCGACGGCGACCGGCAATTGCTCTTTATCGAAGCGATGTCTGGTGACGAAGCAGACGTACTTGGCGTCAACACGCACCAGGGACTCGGTTTTGGCGGGTTCCTGCGCCAGAATCGGAAGGGTAGCCGCCGCCAGTGAGACGAAATTGCGCCGCGAAAGAAGCATCCCTCATTTTACGCTCTGGCGATCTGCGGCCCTTCGGCGTAGCGCTTGAGAATGGTTGGCAGATTTTGCGAAAACGCCGAGCGGGCGATCACCGTGTCGCAGCCTTTCTGTTGGGCAGCCTGCTTCAAATCGGCCTGCACATGCGAAACGTAGCCGATTAGATCGAGTTGGCTGGTTTCGCTGTCGGCTTTTAGGGCGCCAATTAATTCGACAGCATCCAGGCTGGTTCCATTAAGGTCGAGAATCATGACGGCGGGATTCAGTTTGGCTTGCGCCAAGGCGTCCTCGCGGGATTTGGCGAAAACCACGTCCAATCCTGCCCGTTTGGCGGCTTCCTGGATTTTCACCATGAACATCAGGTCAGTTACAGCGGCAACAATCTTTTTTCTTGGATTTGTCATCAAAAAAATTCTGGATAAAAGGGAAAAACTAGCAAAACTACGCCCATGCGAGCGTTAAAGCTTTATCATCAAAGAGGCTATGAGCGTTCTTGTCCAACCCCTACCCGAGGTGAACCCATTGCAGGATTCACTTCGATTCGCGAGGCGAGTGCCACCCTGCGCGATCGTGATCTTCGGAGCGAGCGGCGATTTGTCCAAGCGTAAGCTGCTGCCTTCTCTCTATCGACTATTCTACGAACGCCGCATTTCACAAAACTTCGCGGTGATTGGCAGTTCGCGCACGCCGATGTCGGACGACCAATTTCGCGACAAAATGAAAGAGTCGGTTTCCAAGTTTTTGGAAGACGCGCCTTTCGACGAAGATATTTGGAAGTCGTTCGCGCAATCCTTGTTTTATGTCGCCGGGGATCTGAGCGAAGAAAATTCTTACGAGCGGTTGAAGACCAAGCTGGATGAGGTGGAAAAATCGCATCAAACAGCCGGCAATGTGCTATTTTATCTTTCCACGCAGCCGAGCTATTACGCCGAAGCGATCAAGAAACTGGGCGCGCATCATTTGGAGAAAGGGAATGGCTGGCGGCGCGTGATTATCGAAAAGCCGTTCGGGCACGATCTAGCCAGCGCGCGCAAGCTGAATGAAGAAATCCACAAGGTGCTGGATGAATCGGATGTCTACCGCATCGATCATTACCTAGGCAAAGAGACCGTTCAGAATATTTTGGCGTTCCGCTTCGGCAATGGCATCTTCGAGCCGCTGTGGAACCGGCGCTATGTGGATAATGTGCAGATTACCGCGGCGGAATCGATTGGCGTGGAAGGGCGCGGCGCTTATTATCAGGAAGCGGGCGCGCTGCGCGACATGATTCAAAACCATTTAAGCCAGGTGATGGCGACGGTGGCGATGGAACCGCCGACAGTGTTCGACGCGACGAATGTGCGCGACGAACGGGCGAAACTGTTGCGCGCCGTGCGCGTGGTGAAACCGGAGGATGTGGCGAAGTTCGCGGTTGCCGGACAATATGGACCGGCAAACGTGGGCGGGCAGAATTTGCCGGGGTTCCGGCAAGAGCCGAGTGTCAAACCCGACGCGCAGACGGATACTTATGCGGCGGTGACGTTTTTTATCGATAACTGGCGCTGGGCGGATGTGCCGTTTTATATAAGGACGGGCAAACGCCTGCCGAAACGGGTGACGGACATTGCGATTCAATTCAATGCGCCGCCGCTCGGGTTATTTTCGCAGGAGACCAAAGGCGGTTTGCGTGAGGCACGGCCCAATTTGCTGGTGCTGCGCATTCAACCGGAAGAGGGCATTTCGTTGCGCTTTGTATCGAAAAGTCCGGGCAGCGGCATGCGCGTGCGGCCGGTGTCGATGGATTTTAACTACGGCTCCAGTTTTGGCGAGCGCACCCCGACGGCTTACGAAACGCTGCTGGTGGATGCGATGGCGGGCGACCCGACGCTGTATACGCGGCAGGACATGGTGGATGCCAGTTGGCAGATTGTGCAGCCGATCTTAGATGTGTGGGGCAATACGAAATTCGACTTTCCGAATTATGCAGCAGGGACCTGGGGGCCGCAGGCGAGCGATGAGATGCTGGCGCGCCAGGGACACGTATGGAGGGTGCCATGAGCGCCGTCATTTTCCCGGCTCAGCCTGAACAAATTTTGAAGGGCTTGAGCAAGTTGTGGACCTCGTTGGGCGAAGAAGAAAAGCAGCAGGGCAAGCCGACGGTGCTACGCGCTTGCGCGATGACGCTGATTGTGGCGACAGACGAGGCCGATGCCGGGTTCCTAGCGTCGCAAACAATTTCCGAGTTGATGCACGAGCATCCGGCGCGCGGTATCGTGCTGGCGGTTTCGCCGGATGCTGAGAACGATTTGCAGGCACGCGTGCTGGCGCAATGCTGGAAGCCCTTTGGCAAGGCGCAGCAGATTTGCTGCGAACAGATTGAAATTACCGCCAAGCCGGGGAACTGGCAAAATGCCGCGCCCACTTTGGCCGGCTTAACGGCGGCCGACCTGCCGGTGATTTTCTGGTGCCGCCATCAAGGTGCGCTGAAGAAGGAAGCCAGTGCCGCCGATAGAAGCGGGCTCGAAGCGATTGCCAAGCTGGCGACGAAATTGATTGTGGATACGCGCGGAATGAACGCTCGCGAAGGGCTTGATCTTTTGGCGAAGTGGAAAGGCGAGGGTAAGTTGGTGGCGGATCTAGAGTGGACCCGGCTGACCCAATGGCGCGAGCCGTTGGCGCATAGCTTCGATAATCCAGCGCTTGAGAACACTTTCAGCACATTCCAGTCGCTGGAGATTGAGCACAGCGAAGATCAGCCGTCAATCCAAGCCTTGTATCTGGCCGGGTGGCTTTCGGCGCCGTGTCATGCGGAGGTAAAATTCCGCAAAGCCGCGGGCTATGGGCCAGGTATTCAGCGTGTCAGTTTCCGCTCGGACACGGCGGCCATTGAGTTTGAACGAACGAGCGCTGAGTGCGTGACGCTGTGGAGCACCAATGGGCGGGAACGCAAATATTGGTTTGGCGAGAGCACCATTACGGCGTTGATGACGGAAGAACTGGCGGTGCCCGGCTACGATCCGGCATTCAATAGCGCGTTCGAGCGGGCGCGCGAATTGGTTAAGTGAGATTATGGCTGCCGTGGCTCAAACTCCTCCGCTGCGCATTCTAGCGACTGCGCAAGACGCGGCGCGCGATTGTTCCGATTTTGTTTTACAGACGCTGGCTGGTGCGCTGGCAAACGCACCGCTGGCGACACTGGCCATCTCCGGCGGAAGCTCGCCGAAGTTATTGTTCGCGGACATGGCGCGGGCGGCTTTCGATTGGTCGAGAGTGCATATTTTCTGGGTCGATGAGCGTTGCGTGCCGCCGACGGATTCCCAGAGCAACTTTAAACTGGCGAACGACGCGCTGCTGCAGCCGGCCAAGATTCCGCAGCAAAATATCCATCGGGTGTATGGAGAACTTGCGCCGGAAGAAGGCGCTGCGCGTTATGTGGCGGAGATTAAGGCATTCTTTGGTTCGAGCGGCGGTCCACTGCCGGCGTTCGACGTGTTGCATCGCGGCATGGGTCCGGATGCCCATACGGCCAGCTTGTTTCCGGGTGAGCCGTTGATTGCAAATCGGGATGGGATTGCGGCGCATGTCTGGGTTCAAAAAATGAAAATGGACCGCGTTACGCTGCTGCCGGGCGTATTGCTCGCGGCGAAGCGTACAGTTTTGCAGGTTTCAGGCGATGAGAAGGCTGAGGCCGTGCGGCAGGTGCTTACTGAACCCGAAGATTTTTTCCGATATCCTTGTCAAATAGCGAGTAGAGACGGCAGGGCCGTCTGGTTTCTGGACCGTGCTGCTGCCGCCAAGCTTTAGTGAGATCCCGGTTATTCCTAACTGCCGCCATTGCCTGTAGCCTCACCACCTGCGTCAGGCCGAGAACGAGGGAGTTGACGGCTTATGCGGGTCCGTTATTTCCGGCGAAGGTGCAGGTAGACCCGCAAATTTATGGGTTCTATAACCGCCTGATTTTTGCGGGCGATGTGATGTTTTCGCGTGCCGTGCGCCGGGAAATTCTGGACACGCACGATTCTTCGCTGCCGTTCCGCAAAATCGCACCTCTGCTCAAAGCAGCCGATGTCACGTTCGTGAATCTGGAGTCGCCGTTTTCCGATCAAGGACCATATCTGCCGGGCGGACTAGTCTTTCACGCCGCACCCCAAATGGTGGAGGGTCTGAAACTGGCCGGGGTCAATCTCGCGTCCACAGCGAATAACCACGCGCGCGATTGCGGTCCGCATGGTGTGGAATTCACACTGGCCTGGCTGCGCTCGCATGGCATCCGGCCGGTCGGGAGCGCCGAGACGGAACGCGCAGCGCACGAAGGCGTGGTATTTGCGCACAATGGAGTGCGGTTTGGGTTCTTAGGCTACACCTTCGACCAGAAGAATGGCAATTGGAAGGATATCGATCCGCGGATTGCGCTGGCCGATCCGCTCGTGATGATGCGCGACGTGCTCCAGTTGAGCAAGCGCTGCGACGTAGTCATCGTTTCGATGCATAGCGGCATAGAGTATCAAACGAAACCATCGGCGGCGCAGATTGCCTTTGCGCATGCGGCCATTGACGCAGGGGCAAAGCTGGTCATTGGCCATCATCCGCACGTGGTGCAGCCGAGAGAGAAATACCGGGACGGGCTCATTTATTATTCGCTAGGAAATTTTGTCTTCGATCAGTACCAGCGCGAGGCAACGCAACATGGCGAAGTGGTGCAGGTTTCGTTTCTGGGCCGCGACATTTTGGAAACACACGAGATGAACGTGAGAATTACGGCTTCCGGACCGGAGTTGGAGTGAGGGTGCGCACTGGCCCGCCGCTGGCTTCGGCGTGATCCGCGATCAATCTACGAACACGCCGCTCACAACCGCATTTGCCCCGGCTGTTCTGGTCACCTGAATCACTACATGACCGCTGACAGTCCACGCCGCATACTCGCCATTGTGGAAACCCTCGTATGTCTCGCGATCAAGAACTGTGCCAGAGGCGGGATCCAATACTGATATTGTCTCCGCCCGCAAGGTCGAATCCCAGTCCAGCAGATAAAGCGAAATTTTGTGCTGATTACCGTCCGTCAGATTCACATCGATGTCGAAGCTGCCAATCGAATAGGGGGAGTAATAGGTCGTCGCTGTCCGCGTCGAAGCAGCGCTTGTAATCTGCAATGCCCGTGCATCGCTAGTCGACGCGGCCCATATGTAAGGTTCCCCGGCAACGTCAACGGTGGCGTACGCCGGCAGATCGGCAGTTTCATTCGCAATGAGAGACCCGTTCGAGCCATAATGGCCCCCCCACGATCCCTGCGTAGTGGTGTCCAAACCCACATAGGTGGCCGTCCCCCCGGTTGGAGTGGGCGGCGCCACGGGAGGATCGAAGAAAAGCCCACTCACCACCGCATTGGCTCCCCCGTTCTTCGTTACTTGGAAAACAACATCTCCCTTTACGTCCCACGAGACGTACTGCCCGGCAAAAAAGCTCGCGTAGGTTTCCGTGTCGAGAACACTTCTCGTCGCGGCATCTAGAACGGCGATCGTTTCCACCCGCGACTTGGAATCCCAATCCACCAAATAAAGCGAAATCCGGTGCGTCTGCCCGTCCGTCAGGTTCACATTGATGTTGAAACTGCTCGCGGAGAAGTAGGCAGTTGCGAGCAGGTTGCCCGATCCGCCGGCTTGTTGTAGCCCACGAGCGTCGGAAGTCGGGTTAGCCCACGTCCAAAGCTCCTCTTTACTAAGGCCTATTTTCGCGTATGAGGGAGCAGTCGCAGCTGAGTCCCTCGCGATGATCTGGCCCTCGGCACCATAGGAACCGGTCCAATTGCCCAGCGTTGTCGTATCCACACCCGCGTATGCAGCCGTGGCAAGGGTCGGCAGCGGATCGAAGAAAATCCCAGACACTACTGCATTGCTTCCGCCGTCGTGCGTCACCTGAATGACTACGTCGCCCCGCACACTCCAGGAAGCGTACAGGCCATTATGGAAACTGGAAAACTTCTGGGTGCTGAGAACCGTGTTGGTTGCCGCATCCAGAATTGAAATAGTCTCCACCCGCGTACTGGAGTCCCAATCCAGCAGATAAAGCGCAACCCGGTGCGTTTTGCCATCTGTGAGGTTCAGGTTGATATTGAAACTGCTGCCCGCGAAGAAGGTGGCTGCGGTAGCGCTCGCCGAGCCACTGGCGGTTTCGAGCGCCCGTGGGTCTAGGCTGCTGGCCGCCCAGATGTAATTCATGTCTCGAGTAAGGGCGACAGTCGCATAGGCGGGGGGCGCGTTTCCGCCATTCTCAATCACGTAGCCGTCGGCCCCGTAAAGACCTGTCCAGGCACCTTGCGTGGCGCTGTCATCCCCCAGGTAGGAAGCCATCGCCAGCATTTCAAAATTCGCTGTCACTGCTTGGGGCCCGGTCATGCTCACCGTTGAACTGGCGCTCGTCGCCGAAGCCACCGGCCCCGTCCAACCCGCGAAATAGTAACCCGGGTTTGCAGTGGCGGTCACTGGAGCCGAGGCGTTCGCATTGTAGTACCCTCCGCTGCTCACCGTTCCGCCCACTGCGGAATTTACCGCGGTCGTTAATAAGTATTGGGTTTCGAAACTGGCGGTGAGGCTATTGAGCGAGGCATTCACCGTGACGGCGTCAATAGTGCTCGTCGTCCCGTCGCTCCACTGCGTGAACACATATTGCGTCCCGGTCGTGCCGGCTTGAGGCGTGATCGTGCCCACTTTGTGCTGCGATCCGCTCACCCAGTTAAAGGTTTGCGGCGTCGTGTAAGGGAACGACCCGTCTACGCTGAACGATAAACCGGCTACGTTCGTCCCGACGGTGACGGCATTCAGCGTGACGCCACAGACGTCCACGCTATCCTGACCTGGACACAGAGCGCCACTGGTGTAAGGCGCGGCCGAGTTGCCGATGCCGCCCTTGCCGGCGTCCGGCGCGACACTGCCGTTGAAGGTGACATTGGTGAGGTTGGCGGCCGCTCCGTTGTAAATGAACATAGCGCCGCCTTTACCCTGGCCGGTTTGGCCGCCGCTTCCGCCCGCCGCGGAGTTGCTCTTGAATTGAACATTATTCAGCGTCAAGGTGCCGGCATACTCGAATATGGCGCCGCCGAAACCAGCTCCGCCGCCGCCCAGTTCCGGCGAACCGCACAGATTGCCACCCCCGCCGCCGAAGCCGCTGGCGCTCAGGTTGGTAGCAGGCGTTCCTTGACCGCAGGGCGCGTTTTGATCCGTAGAACCACCCCCGCCGCCAAAGCCGCCCATTCCGTTCGCGCCCCCGCCTGCTCCGGCGAAGCTGGCGATCCCACCACCGCTGGCGCCAGCGCCAGGACTCCCGCTGTCACCGCCAATCCCAAAGAAATCGCCTCCACCGCTACCGTTTCCGCCGAAGCCGCCACCCACGCCATTTGTGCCATCGCTGCCGCTGCCGCCTTGGGCGGCATTGCCGCTAAACACCACTCCGGAGAGTGTCAGGCTGCCGCCGTTCTGGAAGATCGCCCCGCCCATACCGGCGCCGCCGCCCCCACCCCCGCTGCCGTTGCCGCCCTGGCCAAGGCCGTTCTGCAGCGTGAGATTATTAATCGAAACATTGCCGCCGCCGATAAAGAACAGTCGAGTGTTGCCGCCGCCGTCAATCGCTAACAAACTGGAGTTTAGTCCGTTGAGGGTCAGGCTGTCGTCGATGCGCAAGCGGCTGCCCAGGGTGATTTTGCCGCCGACTCCCGTCAGGTCAATCGCCGAGCCCGCACACGCGTTCGTTATCGCAAAACGCAGCGTGGTCGAATCGGTGGCGCTATCGCCAGTGCTGGTAACCGGCCCGGGCGAGAAGCATGCGATGGTGATGACGCTGAACGTCTGGGTGCTGAGACCGTCGAAGGCGGACACCGTAAAGTGACCCGCGATATTGTTGGCCGTCAATTGCGGCGATATCGCGAACCCCTGCGAATCGGTGATCACTTGTAGCGAGCTAACGCCGCCCGGGAACGTCCCGCCCGCCCCACTATTGCTGTTGGGGTTCACGGTAAACGTGACGGCGGTCCCGCTCCCGGTCGTTTGCAAAACAAACGGCAGAGGCAAAGTGCGCGTCGTCACGCCGCTTTGGTTGTTACCGGAAGTCACGGCCGGCGACTCACTATCAGTAAGCGTGCCGCAAACATCCACCGTGTCCAAACCCGGGCAAGTGCTGTTCGTCGAATAGGGCGCGGCTGAGTTGCCAACGCTGTTTTGTCCTGCGCTGGCCGCCACATTCCCGCTAAACGTCAGGTTGGTCGCGCTGGCCGTTGCGCCGGCGTAAATAAAGAGAGCACCACCCTTACCTTGCGCGCCGGAGCTTCCCGCGACCGCAGAGTTATTCAGGAACTGATCGTTCGAGAGCGTGAGTGTACCGGCATATTCAAAGATCGCACCGCCAAAGCCTGCGCCGACACCCCCGGGCGCGGCCGCTCCGCCGAGTGCTCCGCCAAAACCGCCCTCACCGCCACCGAAGAGAGCCGAGCCACCACCGCCGCCAAAGCCGCCGAGGCCCCCGGCCGCTTCACCGGTGCCACCGCCGGCGCCAAAGCCGCCTGTGCCGCCCTGTAATCCACCGCCGCCACCACCGGCACCGGGCCCTCCCTGGCCGCCGCTAGCGGGGTATTGGCCAGTCATCCCAATGATGCCGAACAAATCGCCGCCGCCGCCGGCTGCAAAGCCGCTACCGTTGGCTGTTGTGCTGAAAGTGCCGCCCGTGCCGCCGCCTAGCGCCTCGTTCGTACTGAAGGTTACGCCGCTGACCGTCAGATTCCCACCGTTTTGGAAGATGGCCCCGCCCATGCCAGCGCCGCCGCCCCCACCGCCGTTGCCGGCAACGCCTTGGCCGAGGCCATTCTGCAGGGTCAAGTTGGTAATCGAAATATTGCCATTGCCGATGAAGAAAAGCCGTGTCGCGCTGCCGCCGTCAATCGCAAGCGTGTTTGCGCCAGGGCCATTGATGGTCAAGTTATCGTCAATGCGCAAGCGGCTGGCGAGCGTGATCTTACTGCTGAGCGCAGTCAAATCAATCGTCGATCCAGCGCACGCGTTATTCACCGCATAGCGCAGTTCATTGCCGAAACCGCTATCCGTCAAGAGCGTCACAGTTGGGTTCATCAAGCAAGCGGACGTCGTCACAGTAAACGTCTGCGTGTTCACTCCGTCAAATGCCATGACCGCAAACGTCCCGGGCGTACCGTTCGCCGTTAATTGTGGCGACGTGGCATTCCCGTTTGAATCCGGCGACACCACCGCCTGCGTGTTGCCATTCGATAAAGCCGGCGCGGGAAACCCATTGATCTGAGTAAATGTGCCGCCCGCGCCGCTGTTCGCTATCACGGTGAACGTCACACTGTTCGGCGATTCCACAATAAAGGGTTGCGGCAGCGTACGCGTAGTTACGCCGATTTGGTTATTGCCTGAAACCGGCGTACTGATGCCGTTAGTGCATTTGCCGTAAGTGCCCGCCGATACAATGCCCAGCACCTCTGTGGCGCTCAGCGCGCGCGAGTACACGGTCGCTTCGTCGACCCGGCCGCTGAAGGTGTACCAGGCGTTGTTGCCGGCTGGCCAGTAGCTCGTATAACCGGTGCCGATTTGGTAATAAAGCGGACTGCCGTTCGCCGCCTGCGTAAAGGAAGCAACGCTACCCACCAATGCACCATCCAGGTATACTGCCTCGGTGCTGCCGTCGTAT
This sequence comes from Bryobacterales bacterium, assembly GCA_963764105.1. Lineage (GTDB taxonomy): Bacteria > Acidobacteriota > Terriglobia > Bryobacterales > Bryobacteraceae > Bog-105. The sequence goes on along the minus strand of CAVXRP010000008.1, from coordinate 326,302 downwards.
GTGACGGCGATATGGTGCCATTGGCCATCGTTCACCGCGTAGGAACTGGTGATCGGTGTCGTGCCAAGCGTGCTGTTGTAGAACATTTCAGCACGGAGTTTGCCGTCGGCGCCGACATAAATAGCAGGAGCGTAGCTCCCGACTGAGGCATAGGGTGCAGCCGCCTGCTGGCCGAGGATAACGCCGCCGCTAGAAGTTTGGAACCAGGTCTCAAAGCTGAAGGGGCTGTTGCCCGGTTGCGGTGGAAACGCTCCCGCGGGCAGCGACACATATGGGCTTTGCGTGCCGTCGAAAGAGAAAGCTTGTCCGACTTTGCCGCTCGCGTAGCTAAGATCGCCGCCCGCCGTTCCGTTGTATTCAGCCGCGACATCGTTCGTGTTACCGTCGCCTTTCCACCAGGCCGTCAGATCCGCCGGCGGAGCAACACACGAAATAGGCGCTGCTGCCGGCGTGATGCTGACCGTTGCCGTCGTGGTGGTGGGCGTGCTTGCGCCGCTGGGCAGCAGACTCGCCTGGATGACGCACGTTCCGTTCGCCCCGTTCACGTTCACCGAACTACCCGAAATCGAGCAAGGACCGGATAGAACAGTCAGGGTTGTGCCGGCCGTTACACCGGTCGGGAAGGTATGCCCGTAGCCGGCGGAAGCGGGAGCGGAAATTTGATCGAGCGTGCCGCAGATATTGACATCGTCTTCAGTGGGACAAGTAGCATTGTTCGTGTAAGGCGGCGCCGAATTGCCGCTGCCCGGCGCACCTGCGTCCGCCGCCACGCTGCCGCTAAACGTGGTGTTCGTAGCGCTGGCCGTCGCGCCGGAATAGATGAAAATTGCCCCGCCTTTGCCTTGGCCGGTTTGACCGCTGGTGCCGCCGATCGCCTGGTTGCCGGAAAAGGAATCGTTGATAAGCGTCAGTGTGCCGGCGTAGGCGAAAATTGCCCCGCCAAAACCGGCGCCGCCTTGGGTATTGCCGCCGTACCCAGGGTTGCCTGGGTTGCCCTCGGAGGCAACGCCGCCCCCGCCGCCAAAACCGCCACTGCCGCCATTGCCGCTCTCCACGCCGGCGTAGCCACCGCCGCCGCCAAAACCGCCGTTACCGCCGTTGCCGGAATCACTGGGCGCCGTTCCGCCACCCGCGCCAGGGCCGCCGCTACCACCGCCGACGTAACCACCAATCCCGAAAAGATCGCCGCCGGCCCCGCCGGCGCTTCCGGACGCGAGGCCGCTAAATCCTCCGCCGCCGGAACCTCCATTGGCAGCGCCTCCCCCTTGTGCTGTGTTTCCACTGAAGGCAACGCCCTCAATTGACAGATTCCCGCCATTTTGGAAGATAGCTCCGCCCATGCCTGCGCCGCCGCCGCCCACTCCGCCCGTGTCCCCGCCCTTGCCCAGTCCATTTTGCAGCGTGAGATTACTGATCGAAACATTCCCGTTGCCGATGAAAAACAGCCGCGTGCTCGCGCCGCCGTCGATTGCCAAGCCGCTCGCGCCTGGGCCATTGATCGTTAGGTTGTCGTCGATGCGCAGCCTGTTCACCAGCGTGATGCTGCCGCTGAGCGCGGTTAAATCGATCGTCGATCCCACGCAGGCTGTGTTCACCGCTGCGCGCAACTCGCCGGCGGCTCCGGTGTCGGTGTACGCCGTCACCAACGGGTTGGGCGCGCAAGCCGTTGTCGTGATAGTAAACGTCTGCGTGTTCACCCCATCAAACGCCGTTACGCTAAAAGTTCCCGGCGTGCCGTTTGCCGTCAATTGCGGCGAAGTGACGTTACCACTGGCGTCCGGCGCAACTACCGCCTGCGTGTTGCCGTTCGATAACACCGGTGCGGGAAATCCGTTGATGGGCGTGAATGTGCCGCCCGCGCCGTTGTTCGCTACCACCGTGAACGTCACGCTGGTCGGCGCCTGCACAATAAACGGCTGCGGCAGCGTACGCGTGGTTACGCCCATTTGATTATTACCTGAAACCTGGGTACCGATGCCGTTAGTGCACTTCCCATACGTGCCCGCTGAAACCACATTCAGCACGTCTGCGGCGCTTAACGCGCGCGAGTACACGGTTGCTTCGTCAATCAAACCGTTCCACGTGAACCAGGCGTTGTTACCCGCTGGCCAGTTGGCGGTATAGCCCGTGCCGAGGAGATAAGAAAGCGGGCTGCCGTTGGGCGCCTGCGTGTAGGAAGCAACGCTCCCCACCACCGCGCCATCCAAGTAAGCCGTCTCCGTGCTGCCGTCGTATGTGACCGCGACATGGTGCCATTGGCCATCGTTCACCGCGTAGGAACTAGTGATCGGTGTCGTGCCAAGCGTGCTGTTGTAGAACATTTCAGCACGGAGTTTGCCGTCCGAGCCGACATAAATAGCAGGAGCGTAGCCGCCGACTGGCCCATAGGGCGTCGCGCTGCTCTGTTGCCCCAGGATGACACCGCCGCTGGAGGTTTGGAACCAGCTTTCAAAGCTAAAGGGGCTGCTGCTTGGCTGCGGCGGAAATGCCCCAGGGGGCAGCGATACATACGGGCTTTGCGTGCCGTCAAACGAAAACGCCTGCCCTACTTTTCCCTTTACGTAGCTAAGATCGCCGCCAGCCAGGCCATTGTATTCAGTCGTAACATCGTTCGTGTTGCCGTCGCCTCTCCACCAAGCGGTCAAGTCCGCTGGCGCGGCAACGCACGCAGTGGGCGCTGGTGCCGGCGTGATGCTGACCATTACCGTCGTGATAGTGGGCGTGCTTGCGCCACTGGGCAGCAGACTCGCCTGGATCACACACGTTCCGTTCGCCCCATTCACGTTCACCGAACTACCCGAAATCGAGCACGGGCCTGACAGGACTGTCAGCGTTGTTCCCGCCGTGACGCCAGTCGGGAAGGTAGAGCCGTATCCTGCCGAAGCAGGGGCGGAGATTTGATCGAGCGCGCCGCAGATATTGGCGTCGTCTTCCGTGGGACAGGTAACCCCCGCCGTGTAGGGAGCGGGCGAACTGCCGCTGCCGGGTTGCCCAGCATCCGCCGCGACGCTGCCGCTGAAGGTGGTGTTGCTCGCGCTGACTGTTGCGCCCGCGCTGGCATAGATGAATATCGCCCCCCCTTTGCCTTGGCCGCCGTACACCCCGCTGCCGCCAACGGCCGAATTGCCGGTGAACGTGTCATTGGTGAGCGTGAGCGTGCCGGCAAATGCAAAGATCGCTCCGCCAAAGCCAGCGCCGCCGCCGCCGAACTCTGCGCCGCCATCGCTGGCGCCGAACCCGCCCGTTCCGTTTGTGGCGTCGTCGTCGCCGCCCCCCGCGCCGCCGCCAAATCCCCCGGCTCCGCCCATCAAGTACTGATATCCGCCTCCCGCGCCGAAGCCGCCTTGGCCGCGCCCATTGCCGCCGCCTGCTCCCGGGCCGCCGTTGCCGCCGCCGGCCCCGCCCCCGCTATTCCCGCCAAGGCCAAAAAGATCGCCGCCGTTTGCGCCGTTGCCGCTCGTGGGTGCATTTCCGCCGAAGCCGCCGCCGCCGGCGCCAGAATTAACGTTCCTGTTGCTGCCGCCCCGCGCTTGGTTATTGCTGAAGGTCACACCGTTCACGGCCAGCGTTCCCCCATTCAGGAAGATCGCGCCACCCATGCCGGCCCCACCCCCGCCGCTATTGGAGTCCCCGCCCTTACCCAAACCATTCTGCAGCGTCAGATTACTGATCGAAACATTGCCGTTGCCGATAAAGAACAGGCGCGCGCTTCCGCCGCCGTCAATCGCCAAACTGCTCGCGCCTGGGCCACTGATGGTTAAGCTGTCGTCGATGCGCAAGCGGTTCGTGAGAGTGATCGTTCCATTGAGCTGAGTCAAATCAATCAGCGAACCCGCGCAGGCCGTGTTCACCGCCGCGCGCATCTCGCCGGCGGCTCCCATGTCGGTGTACGCTGTCACAGCCGGACTAGGCGTGCACGCCACCGTCGTCACATTGAAGACCGTCGTGTTCTCGCCGTCGAACGCCGTTACCGTGAACGAGCCGGCCACGCTGTTCGCCGTCAGTTGCGGCGAGGTCGCGTAATTGTTCGAATCCACCGTCACCGTAGCCTGCGTGCTGTTGTTCGCGAGCGTGGGAGCCGGGAATCCGTTCATCGGCGTGAACGTTCCGCCAGCGCCGCCGGTGGAGACGACCGTAAATGTCACGCTGCTCTGTGTGCCGTTTGTCTGCACGATAAAAGGCTGCGGCAGCGTGCGAGTGGTGACGCCGGTCTGGCTATCGCCCGAAGTGAGGGTTTGGGTGGTGCATTTGCCATAGCTGCCGGCCGCCACGATGTTATATACGTCGCTTACGCTTAACGCGCTCGAATAGACGGTGGCTTCGTCAATCAGACCGTTGAACGTGTACCAGGCACCATTACTGTTTGGCCAGCTAGCGGTGTAGCCTGTGCCGAGCTGATAGGAAATCGGGTTGCCGTTCGGCGCCTGTGTGTAGGAGCCAACGCTGCCAAACATTGCACCATCCAGATAAGCCGTCTCCGTACTGCCGTCATAGATGACCGCGACATGGTGCCATTGGCCATCGTTGACCGCGTAAGAACTGGTGATTGGGCTCGTGCCAAGCGTGCTGTTGTAGAACATTTCAGCGCGGAGCTTACCGTCCGTCCCGACATAGATGGCGGGCGACCAGCCTCCCAGTGAGGATGCATACGGAGCTGCCGGCTGTTGCCCGAGAATGACACCGCCGCTGGAGGTTTGGAACCAGGCTTCAAAGCTGAAGGGGTTATTGCTCGGTTGGGCCGGAAACGCAGCCGCTGGCAGCGCCACATAAGGGCTTTGCGTGCCATCAAAGGAAAAAGCCTGACCAACTTCGCCGCCCGCGTAGCTGAGATCGCCGCCGGCCGTTCCGTTGTATTCAGCCGTGACATCGTTGGCGTTGTTCTCGCCTTTCCACCAGGCTGTTAAATTGGCTGGCGGAGCGACGCACGCCCTTGCCGGACTGCGCGGCGTGATGGTGACGGTTGTGGTTGTAGTGATGGCCGTCGTACCACCGTTGGGCACCACACTCTGTTGAAGAACGCAGGTTCCGTTGGCGCCATTCACGTTTACGGAAGTGCCCGAAACTGTGCATGGGCCGGACAAGACCGACAACGTTGCGCCCGCCGGGATTGAAGGGGTAAAGCTTGTGTTGTAAACCGCCGAGGCCGGCGCCGTAATCTCGTAAAGTACCCCGCAGATATCGGCTGTGTCCGCGCCGGGACATGTTGAGCCTGTCGAATAAGGCGGCGGCGAACTGCCGATGGCGGCGCTGCCCGCATTGGCCGCCACACTGCCACTGAAGGTGGTGTTCATCGCGCTCACCGTCGCGCCGTTGTAAATGAAAAGCGCGCCGCCCTTGCCTTGGCCGGCTTGGACACCGGCACCGCCGGCAGCGCTATTGGTGCTGAACGTGTCGTTGATGAGCGCGAGGGTGCCGGTGTAAGCGAAGATCGCGCCGCCGAAGCCCGCGCCGCCGCCGCCGTCATAGGGGCTGGCGACGCCGCCCCCAAAACCACCGAGAGCTCCCGTGTTGGCGCCGCCGCCGCCGCCGCCGAATCCGCCTGGTCCGCCAGTAGCCGCGCCGTAGCCGCCGCCGCCGCCGAAACCGCCGGCTCCGCCAGAGTTGTCGGAAGCGACGCCACCACCCGCTCCTGGGCCTCCGTTGCCGCTATCGATGGCGGTGAAGTAATAGCGCTTTACTCCGCCCACACCGAACAGATCGCCGCCTCCAGCGCCCATCGAGTTTGCCACGGCATTCGAGCCAAAGCCCGCGCCCGTGGCGGCCAGTCCGGCAGAGCTGTTTTCGCCGCTACCGCCCTGCGCTTTGTTCCCGCTGAAGGTAACGCCGCTCAGCGTAACGCTGCCGCCATTCTGAAAGATCGCCCCACCCATGCCCGCCGCCCCGCCCCCACCGTACGAATCGCCGCCTTTGCCGAGACCATTTTGCAGCGTCAAATTACTAATTGAAACGTTTCCCGCACCTATAAAAAACAGCCGTGTAGCGCTGCGGCCATCTATGGCGAGGCTGCTCGCCCCGGGACCTTCAATCGTTAAATTGTCGTCAATCCGCAGCCGGTTTACCAATATAATCGGGCTGCTCAGGCCGCTTTGAAACGTGATAGTTGACCCCGCGCAGGCATAATCCACCGCTTGCCGCAGGCTCCCCGCCACGCTATCGGAGTTGGCGGAATCGGTACTCACGGAAACCAGCGGATTCGTATTGCACTGGCCGGTCGAAACATCAAAGGTCACGGTGTCTGTACCGTCCGTCGCCGTCACCGTAAACGAACCGGGAATGCCGTTCGCCGTCAATTGCGGAGACGTGGCAAAACCGTTCCCATCTGTGACCACGGCCGCCTGCGTTCCGCCGTTTGTAATGGTGAACGTGAATCCCGTCATAGGCGTGAACGTGCCACTCGCGCCCGTCACCGGATCGGCGACAATATTAAATGTAATCGCGTTGCCGGATGCCACATTGCCCGCGGTCTGCAGTATGAACGGTTGCTGCAAAGTTCGGGTGGTGGCGCCAGTTTGCAGGTTGCCGGAGTAAATCTGCAGATCGTTCGTATCTGTCTCGAGATTGCCGTCATCGGTTGTGCTAGTCAGCGAGTATGCAGCGGGCGTGAGGAAGGCCCAGTTGCTAAGGGGCAAGCCAGCCAGCAGCATCAGGGAACGCACGAGCCGCAGTTTCAAGAGGACGCCTCCGAGTGAAAACATTCTGTCATAGATCTAATCCGGCAGTCCACAACGCCAAATGGAATCCAGGGTGATTGTTGATTTACCGATTGCTCGCAAAGAGCGGATAAAGAAGGAGCGGATAAAGATAGTTGCCATTGCGAAAAAGAACAACCGAAGGCATTAGCAGAGGCCGACCAGCACTGAACGATCGGCGCTGAAGGATAGGGTACACTCATTCGCCCCCGGTGTCAGTACTCAAATCGTAAGTCAGTACCAAGCATTGGAGAATTTGCGCGATTTCCATGAATGAGGGCACCCTTGCAGCCCTCGCTCCGCTTTAGCCCAAGGGCAAGCGAACCGGTGTCGTTCAGGGTAATCCAAAGTAGGCAAAGGGCTATCTTCAGACGCTCCGTCTGAGGGCACGTGAGTCGCCGGCCATTTGTGCTTTTCTCCCCGGCTGATCGTCCGTTCCGTCACAGTTCGAAACCTGTTCGTCAAACACGCGGCCGCGTTTTGGCCGATTTACGGTAGCCTACAAGGTTAGTCTGGCGAGACGCGGCAAAAGACACTCCTGCATGACTTCTGATCGCAAACTGCTGCTACGGCGATACGCGGCTTATTTTCTTGCGTGGACCGCATTCGGGCTCTTCATGTTCAGCCAAGGCATGGTGCAAAGGCTGTTTGAGAAAGATCCAAATCCCTGGTGGCACTATCTCGTCTCGTGGCTCGTCGGCGTTTATGTCTGGATGCTGCTGACTCCCGCCATCCTCTGGCTGGGGCGTCGCTTTCCGTTCGAGCGAGAGCACTGGGTTCGCAGGATACTCACTCACTTAGCCTTAGCGCTGGCCGTTGCGCTGATCCAACTCACCATTGAGAGCGCGATTCTGCACAGGATCGGGATCTTTCCGGCCATCATGCCCACTTTCGCCGCCACCTTCGCCTTCCTTCTCATCATCGCTTTCCACCAGGCGTTCTTGATGTATTGGATGCTGCTGGCGGTGCAATACGGCTTCCTGTGGTACCGCAAATATGTGGAAGGTAAGCAGGCGGCCTTACGCCTGGAGCTTCGTTCCGCCCAATTGGAGAGCCAGCTCACGCGAGCGCACCTAAGCGCGCTCAATATGCAGCTCCAGCCGCATTTCCTCTTCAATACCCTCAACGCGATTATGGTTTTAGTGCGGCAGCAGAAGAACCGGGAGGCTGAGGAGATGCTGGGCGGATTGAGCGACCTGCTGCGTTGCGTTTTGGACGACGTGGATGCGCAAGAGGTTTCGCTGCGCCGCGAACTGGAATATGTGGGCCTCTACCTGGCCATCGAACAGGTGCGTTTTCAGGACCGCATGAGCGTAGAGTTGGCGGTGGATGCGGACGTGATGGATGCCGCAGTACCGCATATGGTTCTGCAGCCCATCGTCGAAAACGCGATCCGGCATGGCATTGGCGGTAGTTCAGCGGCGGGTAAAATCCACATTGGTGCGCGGCGCGTGAACGACGCTTTGGAGATGAAGGTTCAGGATGATGGTCCTGGATTAGGGGCCGATAACGCTGGGCAGACTCGCGGCATTGGCCTTGCGAACACCCGTGCCCGCCTCCGACAGCTTTATGGAGAGGCAGCCAGCCTGACGGTCGAAAATGACGAGCAACGCGGAGTGACAGCCACCATTGTCTTGCCATTTCGCCAATTAAGAACCATCTCCGATGCTAACCAAAGGGAGAGCGATGCCGTTCACGACCTTGCTGGTTGACGACGAACCGTTGGCGCGCGAAGGACTGCGCGTCCTGTTGGCGCGCGATCCCGATGTTAGTGCTATTCACGAGGCGAGGAACGGAAACGAGGCGGTGGAAACAATTAAGCGCGTGCGCCCCGACCTGGTTTTTCTAGACGTACAGATGCCAGAGATGGATGGGTTCGCGGTGCTTCAGAATGTGGGTGCGGAGCAAATGCCCGCTGTCGTCTTTGTCACCGCCCATGACAAATATGCGATCCAGGCGTTCGAGATGAACGCGATCGATTATCTGCTCAAGCCTGTCACGGAAGAGCGCTTTGCGAAAGCGCTGGCGCGCGCCAAGTCTTCCTTGAAATCGCGGCCGGTCGAGCAAGCTAACCTGCAACTCTTATCGTTGCTTGAGACCATCGCAGCGCCGCGGCGCTCGCTCAAACGCTTGGCGGTGCGGACTGCCGGCAAAACTCTGTTTGTGGATATTGAAGACGTCGACTGGATGGAAGCGGCCGAGAACTATGTCCAGCTGCATGTGGGACGCGCGGAGCATCTGCTGCACGTCACCATGAATACGCTGGAGAAACAACTCGACCCGGAATTATTTCTGCGTATTCATCGCGGTGTGATTGTCAACGTGCGGCGCATCAAAGAGATGCAGCCCGTGACACACGGCGAATACGTGATCACGCTGAGCAACGGCGTGCGCGTGCAGTCCAGCCGAATGTATAACGAGAGACTCAAAGCCCTGGCCGCGAATCCATTCTAGGGCGTGGGTGCGCCGGGCGGTTCGCCACGCGGTTCATCCATTTGGTCAACTTCGGCTTGGCAAAAGGAAGCAGCGAGCCGAAAATCATATTCGGATGAATAATTATTGCCTGGCGGAGCTTTCGGGTGTGACCAAGCGGTTTGGTCCTGTTGAGGCTGATCAATCAACTCGATCTCGAGGTACGTCGCGGTGAGGTATTGGCCGTGCACAACTCGGCAAAGATCCCGCCGCCGCCGTGTTCACCTTCATGGGCTTTTCTGTGCTAGGTGTGACGGGTCCGGGTACGTTTGGCTTCGGCATTACCGTCGCGATGGAACGCGAGCAAGGTTTGTGCTGAAACTCAAGCGTGCGCTGCCCGTGCCGCCAGCCGCTTCACTCGTTGCCAAGATGCTCATGTCGACGCTGTTCGTCGTTATCGTCATGGGCAGTATGACGGCCGCGGCGCCTCATGGGCATCTACACCTCAACGCGCTGCGGATGCTCAGCCTCTCGCTTGTGAACATAGTAGGGGCTTTGCCGTCTCGGCCGCACGATTTAACTTTCCACGGAGGAACGTCGAAATGACTCAGTCAATTAAAGCGCTCATCACCGCAGCGCCCGTGAGTGGAACTGCGAAATACAATTATGCAATCGGCTACCTGCGGGCATTCATCGTTGCTTTGGTAGTGGCTCACCATGCCGTCTTGGCTTATCATCCCTTTGCTCCGCCACCCCCGGTTTCGTTGGCCGCGCAACCTCGCTGGTGGGGGGCATTCCCAGTGGTCGATACCCAACGCTGGAGCGGCTTCTCTCTTTTCGCTGGCTTCAACGATGTGTTTTTCATGTCACTCATGTTTTTCCTCTCGGGGTTGTTCGTCTGGCACGGCCTGCTTACGAAGGGAAGCAACAACTTCGTGCGCGGCCGGTTTTTGAGACTAGGCCTCCCATTCCTTGTCTCCGCGGCAGTCCTCGCGCCCCTTGCTTATTACCCCGCCTATCTGCAGACCTCCGATCACAGCGGTTTCGGCGGATTTTTGCACCAATGGATCTCGTTAGGACAGTGGCCGGCCGGACCCGCCTGGTTTGTCTGGGTGTTGTTCGTTTTCGACTGTGTGGCTGCACTCTTGTTTCGAATCGCCCCGACGTGGGGAGCGCGGTTGGGCCGAATCATGCCCACTCAGCCCGCAAGGTTCTTCGCCTTGCTAGCGGGTATCTCCGCGCTGACCTACATTCCCTTGGCCTTCCTTTCCAGCCCGCTCGAGTGGAATGCATGGGGACCATTCGCGTTTCAAACCAGCCGGCCATTTCACTACCTGGCGTACTTCCTGATTGGTGTTGTTGTCGGTGCTACCGGCTTCGACCAGGGGCTACTGGCGGCCGGCGGAAAACTCGGCCAGCGTTGGCTTCTGTGGGCGTTGCGAGCGCTGCTTGCATTTGGAGCGGCGTCAGTGGTCACCGTTATCGCTCTAACATCACATGCCACCTCGCCAGCTTGGTCCGCTGCCATGGATGTCGGCTTTGTCGTGTCCTGCGCAGCCACATGCTTGGCATTTCTTGCGATCTTTATCCACTTCGCTCTATCGCGGTCGCCTCTGTTCGATAGCCTCGCGGAGAACTCGTATGCCATCTATCTCGTGCATTATGCGTTCGTCACTTGGTTGCAATACGCTCTGCTGCCGGCATCTATTCCTGCCGTGATCAAAGGAGCGGTCGTCTTCCTTGGAGCGCTCACGCTAAGCTGGACCGCAGCCATCGCAATTCGGCGGATTCCAGCAGTGCGGCAGATCATCTGACGGCGGTGCTCCCTTGGCGCCACTGCTTATTCGTGGCCTTGTACCAGGAAGGATCGACAAACCAGTTGACTTTCCCCCTTCCCAGTAGTACTTTGTCGATTCGGCTCTTAAACTACCAACCCGGTGGGTTATATTCAGTAAGAACTGATTCTGAAGGCCTTGACTGCGGAAAAAACGACACCGGATGGATAAGCTTCAGACCACACTCGAATCAACTTTACAAAGCGTCGATTTGGCGGAGGAACTGGTGATCAGCGAAGCCGGCAAGGCTGGCTTTGATGAAGACACCCAGCATCAGATCGGCATGGCGGTGCGAGAGTGCACCGTGAATGCGGTGGTGCATGGCAACCGCTATAACAGAAACAAGAAAGTCCACTTGGATGTGGAATGGAACCAGCTGGGAATTAAAGTGCTGGTGGGCGATGAGGGAGAAGGATTCGACGTGAATTCCATCGCCGACCCGCTAGCCCCGGAGAACTTATTGAAGCAATCGGGACGAGGCATAATGATCATTCGCGCGTTTATGGATGAATTCGATATGCACCCGAGGCCGGGCGGCGGCACTGAAGTTCGGCTGGTGAAGAATCTCGTAAAAGAATAGGAATTTGAAATCAATGGCAACCCCATTCATTAAGAGGAGGCAGAAGTGAGTGTTAAGTTAACGTCTCGCCAAGTGGGCGATGTGACGGTGGTGGATGCGGCCGGAAGAATCACCCTGGGCGAAGGCGCCAGCGCCTTTCGCGATACGGTTCGCGACCTCGCCGCGAAAGGGAATAAGAAGCTGCTGATCAATTTATCCGAAGTTTCGTATATCGATAGCTCCGGAATCGGCGAAATGGTCTCGGCATTTACCAGCGTTACCAATGCCGGCGGCCAGCTCAAGCTCATCGGCTTGTCAAAGCGCGTCAAAGACCTGCTGCAAATCACCAAGCTCTACACGGTTTTTGAAGCGTTCGACGACGAGACCGAAGCCGTGCGCAGCTTCAAGTAGGGAGACGCGCAAAGGGCACGGCTGCATGACGCCAAACAGGCAGGAACTCTCGCAGAGGTTCGGGCGGAGCGCCTGATACCGTGCCCGTCTTGCTCGCAAGCCAGGCATAGCTTCTGTCCAACCCTTGCGGGAATGTTTCGCTTTTTGTGAGAGACAACTCAGCTTCAGGCGGCACATTCTTAGCAGTAATTCGGGTTGTTCCTCTTCAATAAAACCTATGCCTGTTTCCGCAACACAACAACAAAGCGCCCCTGTCCCGGTTTCCGAACAGCGGGTGGTCGATATCCTGCTCGCAGACGAGTTGACGCTGGTACGCGAGGGCTTAGCGGCGCTATGCAACTCCATTCCCGGCTACCATGTGGTGTCGCAAGTAGGAACCGCGGGCGCAGCTTTGGCTGAGATTGTGCGCTTACAGCCGTCTTTGGCGCTGCTGGATTTAGGCCTTTCTGACTTGGCTGCCACGGAGGTAATTCGGCGCGTGCGCGCTCTAAACCTGCCCACCCGTTGCGCGGTTTTCTCCGTCCGCAAGGACCGCAAAACCGTGCTCGAAGTGTTGCGTACCGGCGCTTGTGGCTTTCTGTTGAAATCCTCTAGTTCCGAGCAGATGGCGGACGCGTTGACACAATTTAGCCAGGGCGGAATTTATGTGTCGCCGCAAATTGAAGTGATGTCTTTATTCGGCGATGGCGCAGGCCGGATGAATCATGAGGATCCCCTGGAATCTCTCAGCAGCCGCGAGTTTCAGGTTTTCTCGCTCTTAGTGGAAGGTATTCGCGCCAAAGAAATCGCCGCCCGTCTTTCGCTTAGCCCTAAAACGGTCGATACCTACCGCTCTAGCTTGATGCGTAAGCTCGATATTCACGATGTAGCGGGCTTAGTGAAGTTCGCCATCCGGCGCGATTTAGCTGACCTTCGGGCCTAAAGAACCTTTTTGTGCTAGGCTCAAATAGGCGTGTTGTGTATGTGGGGTAGCGACAATTTATTGCTCCCCGTGTGAAGGTCCGGCGCCTTAACCAACAGAACGCCTTATTAGCAAAGAAAGGTTGTTGTCCGTTTCTTGACCCGCCACGAATTAAAAGATCAACTGCAGCACGATCATTTCACCGATGCAGTTTCGAACGTTATTTCCTATGCCGAGTCTCATCGTGCAACGCTGATCCGTGCCGGCATTGCTGTTCTTGTCGTCGCTTTTTTGGCCGCTGGTACCTGGTGGTATCTCGCCCAGCAATCCGAAAAGCGCCAGCAGGAGCTTTCTGCGGCCATGAGCATTCTGGATGCGCAAGTGGGCGGCGCCAGCGATTTCGCCAAGACTTACCCCACGGAGGATGCCAAGAAGGACGCTTTTGCCGCTGCCCTTTCGAGTATCATCGGCAAGTATCAAGGCACGAAGGAAGGGTTAATAGCACAGTATTACCGAGGCACCGTGCGTGCGCAGAAGGGCGATGTGCAAGGCGCCGAAAGCGACCTGCGGACGGTAGCGGATTCGAGCAGCGGCGTGGCGCCGCTCGCCAAGATTGCGCTGGTAAACCTCTTTTTAGGCGACAAGAAGGGCGTTGAGGCGCAGACACTTCTGCAAGGATTGGTCAAAGACCCCAGCCCCTTAATCTCCAAAGCGCAAGCTGAGATTTTGGAAGCGCAAGTAGATCAATCTGCCAATCCGCAAGCCGCTAAAGACGCGCTCAAATCCATTGACCCCACCGCTGAACAGCGGCCTGCTGTAAAACGGGCCGTCGAGCAATTAAATACCCAGTTCGCCAAGTGATCTTTGCCTGATGCTCCAGCGGGTCAGTTTGGCTGGCGCAAAGCTGCGTGGCCGGAAGTTCCCCGAGCCAGCCCATCCTTATCGCAGCGATTTTCAGCGCGACCGCGATCGGGTGATCCATTCGCGCGCCTTTCGCCGCATGGAAGGCAAAACCCAAGTGTTCGCGGCGGGCCTTTGCGATCATTTTCGCAACCGCCTTACTCATTCCATTGAAGTTTCCCAGGTGGCGCGTACGGTTGCGCTGGCGCTGGGCTTGAACGAGGAGTTCACTGAGACGCTTGCTCTGGCGCATGATTTGGGGCATCCTCCTTTAGGTCATGCAGGAGAGCGCGAACTCAACCATCAGATGGAGCGCTTCGGCTCCAGCTTCGAGCACAACCGGCATGCCTTGCGCATTGTGGATCATCTAGAAGAACGCTACGCCCGTTTTGATGGCCTCAATCTCACCTTTGAAGTCCGCGAAGGCATTCTCAAGCATTCGCGCGAAATCCCGCCTGACGCCGAACCAGCATTGCGGGATTTTTTGCCCGGCTTGCGCCCGCCCCTTGAGGCGCAACTGCTTGATTTAGCCGACGAAATTGCTTACAACACGGCCGATCTGGACGACGCCTTCTCGGCCGGCCTATTCTCGATGGACGTGATCCGCCAGCAGGTTCAGCTTTTCGACCACTTCGCGGAGCAAATCGATACGCAATTCCCTGGCGCTACGGAGCGCGTGCGCTTCTGGGAAGTGCAACGCCAGATCATGAATTCTTTGATTGGTGGCTTAATTGACGGTACGCGCTCCGCGGTCGACGCCGCCCAAGTGGAAACAATTGACGATATCCGCTCTCTCGATAGGCGTCTGGCTATGTTGACGCCCGAAGCCAAAGAGGTAAATGAACAACTGCGCACGTTGCTGGTCGCGCATCTTTATTCACACCCGGCCTTGGTGCGCGACCGCGAAATCGGTGTCAAGAAGTTAGCGCGCTTGTTCGAGTATCTGATCGCCCATCCCGAACGTGTCTCGCCAGGTTACCGCGAGAGCCTCAAAGAGCAAGCGCCGGAACGGGTGGTTTGCGATTACTTGGCTGGCATGACGGACGCTTATTTTCACAGGGTATACGCGGAGTTGATCGGGGATGAAAGCAGCTTCTAACGCCACAGCAGAAAGAACAGGTCGTCTTCCAGGGAACGGATAAATTCGTAAATAGGATAGCCGGGAACAATAACGGGCCGCCGATCGAATCGGGCATAGGTAGACTCGACGCGAACGGGCGTCGGAACCTCAGGCGACCGAAGCGATAAATCATACTTACGACGGCGTCCGGGGTCGATGAGCGTTTCGTAAGCCTCCGCGATCCGCCGAAATCTCTCACCCGCCGAGTCGTCTCCAGCGTCGGGATGATACTGGCGCGCCAGGATCCGGTAAGCACTGCGGATCTTCGGATCGTCCGCATCTCTGGCAATGCCAAGAATCGCGTAAAAATCCATCGCGTCCTCCACTCAGGCTTGGGGAGAATGCCTACGCATCGTAGGCATTCTCGCCCGAAAAGCTAAGCCCCAATGGCTTTTCGCTCGTCGCCGATCTGGATCTGTTTTGGCTTGCTGGCCTCTAAGATCGGCACTTGAATGTCGAGAACGCCGTTGCGCAGATGGCAGCGGACGTTATCTGTATCCAGCCCGGTCGGCAGCGTCAAAGCCGCATAGAATTTCCCATAAGCGAGTTGGGTGAACGGACTTTTCTCGTAGCCTTCGGGGGCCTTGCGCTCGCCTTGCAGGATGAGCTGGTTACTCTGCACGCTCACCCGCACGTCCTTTTCGGATACGCCTGGCAGAATCGCCCGCAAACGCAAGAAATTTTCGTTCCATCCCGACTCTATTATGGGACTGAACGTCCATCCCGGCTCGCCGCTCGCAACGGAGGCGGAAGCGGCTGGCTCGGTCCGGCCATAAAAACTTTCAAACATCTGATCGACAGAACGGCGGAACTGATCCAAAGTATGCCGAACATCATTGGTAAATAATGTGCTCAACATAAGGCTCCTCAATCTTCTTTGGATTTTGTGTGAGAGGCCGAGCACGAGGCCCGAAACGGCAGGATAGGAAGCATTCTGCAAACTCCCTCAGCCGGCTGTTTGCAGCCGTTGCCGAGAGCGTCGTTCCCGTTCCTCTCAGAGAATTTCTACCCTCAGATTGCCACAGAGGTGCGATTTTGTCAAGAGCAGATCATGAGAAAATCTGATTGCAAGGGACTCAGGTATTGAGCTATTTTGGTAACCAGAGGAAGCAACCCCCATGCTCCGTCCTCCCCATCCGGAGTCCCTGCAAGCGTTGCGACGGCTGCGCGATGAAGTAAGCCAACGAGGCGACGAACAGCTGGCCCTCCTTCTATCTGGCATAGAAGTCTACATCGCCATTGGCCGGGAGTGGGAACTGCTCGAGGTCATGCGCAAGTTCGCTCACGACGCCGACGAAATGGTGCGCAACACGCCTTCGGCCGCCGAACTTAAGAAGCTTTATGACGGGCATGACCTTGGCCCAATAGCAGAGACTTAAATCTTAGCGCTCGCGTTCTTCGAGATGTTTCAGACGCGCATCCATCACCTCTTTACGCGGCGGAGTTCGCTGCGCAGCTCGGAACGGGTAGACGCTGCCTCCGCCCTTATGATGTCGCGAAGGTCGTCAATGCGTTTGTGGACATCCGAAATTCTGCCGTTCGAGTGCATCCAAGCAAGTAGCACCGCGATGAAGGTTGGCATGCTGCCCAGGAATTGCGACAATGTCGTGGAGGTGTCCAAGGTCATTGCTCGATTTGATGTTCCTGGACTCAATCATAGCGCGCTGAGGCCTTTGCCGATCGAGTTCTATCATGGATGAAACATGATTTGGGAATACATGGTGAGAGAATTTAGCGTTCAAGATAGCCAAAAGATTTTGCTGCTGGAGGAGTTCTTGAATGAAACGGGCAAAGACGGCTGGGAACTGGTGAGCGTTGCTACCACGCCCACCGAAAATTTCACTCACCTGATCTATCTGAAGCGCGGGACGGTTGTGGCTGAGCAGGTGGGTTTCAGCCGGCCGCCACTTCTTTAAGCTTGCAGAGCGTCTCAAAAAATATTCTTCGGGCAAATCGCGTGGACCCCAACTTTGCCGTCCACTAACTGCGTAATATCCACATCCACCGCCACACTCGTGAGAGCGTAGGCGTCCTCACGGCTCAAGTGCTTTTCCTTCACCAGAAAATCAATCATGTTGCGCACGGCCATTTCGGTCGCTGTCTTCAAGTCTTCGTCAAACCCCATGCTGATATAGCTGGTAGGCGTCTCTGCGCGCGGCCACAACAAACGGTCGCCTTTGTGCACAACGAGCTTGAATGTCCCCGTGAGCAGCGTTTCGAGCGCCGTGATATCCACCTCACCGTTGCCCTGGCCGGCATGTCCATCTCCTACTTCAAACAACGCGCCTTTTGCGAAAACTGGAATAAAAAGCGTCGTGCCTGCAACCAGTTCCTTATTATCCATGTTGCCCGCGTGCATCCAGGGCGGTCCACTATTCAAACGTCCCGCCGACGGTGGCGCTACTCCCATGCTGCCGAAGAACGGCCGCAGCGGAAGATTGATACCGGGCGCAAACTTGCCGATCATGCGTTGCCGGTCAAGCGGAATAATCTTCAAGCGGGCGTACGGAAAATCATTCGGTAGGAACCCGCGGCCTGGCCCGAAAGAATTGCAAGCGAAGGGCACGTCGAGGTCGATCTTTTGTATCTGCACTTCAAGAACATCGCCCGGCTCCGCTTCGGCAATCGCCACGGGCCCTGTCAGAATGTGACCGCCCGGCCCTTTATCCGTCACGTGATCATGAATATCGCGATCATATTCGGGAATGTCGCCTGGCGCTACGCCTGCCGCCTCCAGTCGCGCCGGGGAAGGGCACGAAGAGGCCGTTTGAATGCGCACGGAATCGCCGGAATGGATTGTCAAGACGGGTTTCGCGTCTTGTGAATAATAGCCCCATACAACAGTGGCCGGCGATGCGGGCAAATTGAAATCGGCCGCTTGCAATCCGCCTAAAGTGAGAATCGCGCTCAGGAACCGAAGAAAACGCATTCCTCAATCTATAACAGCGGTACTGTGCTCTACCAGCACGTTGCCGGCAGGCACATCGGAGGTGTAGGAGAGAATCCATTCCGAAGAACCGCCGGACAAGCTGAACTCTTCGGCATGCGCCGGAATGAGCCAAGTCTCCCCGCTAGCGAATTCCTCGCCGGCAATCTGGCCGCTTCCGCTTAGGCAGGTCAACAGCATGTAATACGGTGAGCCTGCGCCAAAACGCACCCCTTCAGCTACACGTAAACGCTCAATTCGGAAATACGCAGAAACGGCCAGTTCCTCACGCCCGGGTGCCAGCAACCGCGGTTCAACGCGACTGTGCGCCGGCCCAAGGTGGGAGACGTTCACGCCGTGTTCCAAGTGCAGCTCGCGTGGGCGGCCGTAATCGTAGAGGCGGTAAGTAATGTCGGAGTTTTGCTGAATTTCACAGATGGTTACACCCGCGCCGATCGCATGCACCGTTCCCGCCGGCACGAAGATTACATCTCCTGTTTTGACGGGGCGCCAGTCGAGCAGCGCTTCGATTTCTCCGGAGCGGGCCGCCTGTTCCAGCCGCTGTGAACTGAGCACCTCCTTAAAACCCACCGCGACCTCAGCCTCAGGTTCAGTGGCCACCACATACCACGCCTCCGTTTTTCCCAGGCTTTCATGCTGCTGCCGTGCATAGTCGTCGCCGGGATGCACCTGCACCGACAGCCTCTCCGTCGTGAACAGGAATTTCACTAATAAGGGACACTGTTCCGGGTGTAATGGATCGTAAGCTGAACCCAAAAGTTCAGGGTGCGCCCTTATGATCTGGCCCAGCGTCTCACCGGATTTTGTTCGGTTCTCGGTAAAGGTAAACCAAACCTCACCAATAGGAAAGTCTGACGCGTGACCTGGGTAGAACGGCGCCAAATTGCGGCGGCCCCACACTTTCTCCTGGAACAGTGGGATTAGTGGAAACGGCTTTAGAAAGGCTGTATTCGACGACATGTTGGTAGGCATACTGGGGGTGCATCCAGCGAGCGGCCAAATATGATTATCGCGGTTTGTCTGCGAACGCACGAGCCTACGAACCTCCAGTCATAGCCCGCGAGCAATCTTCCCTAAGCGTAGAGGCGGAGCTTTATGACACCCTGCCCATTTTGCGCGCCTTCCCCAAGAAGTTCGCAATCCGCAACCCACTCCATAGTTTTAGTACGGTTCGCTTCAAAGTAAATCCAAACTTCGTCGATAGAGTCCTTGTAGGCGAATTCTGATAGAAAGCCCTCAAGTTGGCGGGCTTGCATTTGTATTCGGGTGCGGGCAATCGAAAAGTGAGCTAGGAGACAAAAATGATAATCGGAGTTGGCATCTTAGTGTTTATGGCAATATGCGCTTTGTCGCTGGTGGGTTTAGGGGAATCGCACGGCCGCGTGTCGCGCATCCTGAATGAACTGGACGATAATCGCGTGAAAGAGGATTCAGCGAGTCAGCCGCCGGCCATGATGCACGCGCAAGCAATGATGCACGCACAAAAAATCGATGTCTTCTCAGATGTCTTTTCGGAGGTCGGCTTTACTCGCTCTCTTCTCGCCCTAAGTAAAGTTGACTCACGAGATCCTTATGAATGTCCAGCACTCGTGCCCGACGAATCTTCATCGTTGGTGTCAGTTCGCCATGCTCAATCGAGAAGTCGCGGTCTAAGATCCGAAAACGTCTGATCCGCTCAAAATCGGCTAGTTGTTTGTTGACCCGCGCCACCGCTTCCTCCACCGCCTTGGTCACCGGATCAGCCTTAACCTGCTCGGCAGCCGCCGCTGGCTTGGCGCCTTTCAGATTCGCTAGATTCAATGTCAAAATCGCCGTCATATAAGGCTTTTTGTCCCCGACCAGGACCACCTGATTCACGAGTGGCTCCATCTTGAACAGATTTTCGATGCGCGAAGGGTAGATTTTCTTGCCGTTTGAAGAAACAATCAACTCCTTCTTGCGCCCCGTGATGTACCAATAACTCTCGCCATCCGCTTCGGCTATATCGCCCGTAGAAAACCATCCTTCGGCGTCTACCACCGACCGCGTTGCCGCCTCGTCGCCATAGTAGCCCGCAAACAAACAAGGCGATCGAACTTGTAATTCGCCATCCTCCGCCAGCCGCGCTTCCACGCCGGGTAACATCTTCCCAATGCTGCCCGGCTTGGAACGATCCAATGGATTGAAGCTCACGATACCGGCTTCTGTCAAACCGTAGCCCTCGACGAGCGGCATGCCGATGGCCGCGTAAAACTCCGCCAG
Source organism: Bryobacterales bacterium (assembly GCA_963764105.1). GTDB lineage: Bacteria > Acidobacteriota > Terriglobia > Bryobacterales > Bryobacteraceae > Bog-105. The sequence continues at coordinate 306,287 of CAVXRP010000008.1, read as the reverse complement.
ATCCTTCCCGAGTGGCGCGCCGCCGGAAGCGGCAATTCGCAATCTTCCGCCCAGCCGATCGCGCACTCTCTGAAAAACCAATTTGTTGGCCACCTTTAAACCGCGTTTCATCCAAACCGGCGGCTGCTTTCCTTCGCGCTGTTGGCGCGCCGCTTCCGCGCCAAGCCCCAACGCGCCATGAAATAACTTGCGCGCGATGAGCGGGCGTTTTTTTACCTCACTCAAAATACTGGCGTACATTCGCTCCCAGACACGCGGCGGCGCCAGGAAGAAGGTCGGCCGGATGGCCTTCAACTCGGCGGGTAAGCGTGACAGGCTTTCTGAAAACCAAACCGGTGTGCCCATGCGCATGGGGAGCAACTCCAAGGCAATACGCTGGGTGATGTGCGCCGAAGGCAAGAAGACAATGGTGGAATCTTGCGGGCTAATGGGCAGCACCGCAGGACCCATGTCTATGTTGGCGATCACTGCTGCGTGACTGCTCAAACCCATCTTCGGTTCGCCCGTCGCGCCGGACGTCAAATATAAAATCGCGCCATCCTGTGGAGAGATCTCCTGTTGCCCGCGTTCCAGAACTCCCGGCTCGCGCGCGAGCAGGTCCCGCCCCATTTCCCTCACCTGGTCGAGCGACAGCAGACCGGGCTCGCTGCCCGTCATTAGCATCACTTGGTCCGGCAGTTTGACTCCCTGTGTTTCGGCAGCCTGCAAGAGGCTCGTCCACGTCTTGGGGTTTTCTACAAACAGGAATCTCGGGCTAGACGCTTTGATACTTCTCACCAGATCGGCCATGGGATACGCCGTATAGAGCGCCGCCGCCACGCCTCCGGCCGCCATGACCGCCAAATCCACCAAATAAAACTCAGCGCGGGTCTCAGACAGAATGCAGACCACATCGCCCTTCACCAAGCCGAGCGCGCGCAAGCCTAATCCCACTTCAGACGAAATGTTGACCCATTCGTTCCAAGAATAGATACGGTAGGGCGGCCCAGTCTTGTTGCCGTTGGGCTGATGCAGGGCGGCCGCGTCGCCATATTGGGCGGCAGTCTCTGTTAATACTGTGTAAACGTTGCGACCGGGCATTTGAGCGAATTTTATCAACCGCTCAAATCAGTTTCCGCCGAGCGCCTTTGCCGGTGCGACAATCGTGTTTGCCGCAGTACGAGGAACTATTGCCCCCCACTAACGGAAACGATTCGTTGCGCCGCCCGCTGGCTTACCGGGAAGAGGCATTTCTACAAAGCCCGGAGTCGCGTCCGCTGCGCTTCCTGTCCGAGTATTTGTGGCCATTGGCCCATTTTCAAGACGAAAAAATTCACGATACTATCGTCTTCTTTGGCTCCGCGCGAGTCGATGAAAACGGCCCCCTGGCGCGCTATTATCGCGAAGCGCGCGAACTGGCGCGCTCGTTGACCGTTTGGTCCGAATCGCTCTCGAAGCCAGACTCTCCCGACCATCTCAAGAGCCACCGCTTCGTCATCTGTTCTGGGGGCGGCCCCGGTATTATGGAGGCTGCGAACCGCGGTGCCAGTGACGCGGGCGGCAAAACGATCGGCCTCAACATTGGTTTGCCCTTCGAGCAGCGGCCCAATCCCTACATCACCCCTGACCTCTCTTTCGAATTCCACTATTTCTTCATGCGTAAGTTTTGGTTCGCCTACCTGGCCAAGGCCTTGGTGGTTTTTCCGGGAGGCTTTGGCACGCTCGATGAAATGACCGAAATTCTGACGCTGGCGCAAACCAAGAAACTCGAAAACAAAATTCTCATTTTGCTTTATGGATCGGACTATTGGCGAGAAATTTTGAATTTCGACGCGCTGGTGAAATACGGCATGATTGCGCCCGAGGATTTGAACCTATTTGGTTTCGCCGATACCCCGGAAGACGCGCTGCGCATCTTGAAGGAGGGGCTAACGAAATACTACTTGGTGCCCGAGGCCGGACTTCCCGCCAGCGAAGAAGCGCCGGAGATTGCCAAGACGAGAACGTCGTAAGCTGGTCCATTTACCAATCGGTTGAACCTACAAAAATCGTCTCACCGTTGCGGAGCGAGCGGTCCGCCGTAGCCGCCGCAATCGCTTCGGCAAATTCATCCACCGTTGGCAAGACTCGGGATGCCCTACTGGGCGCATCAACTTTTCCGCGGCTTTTACGCTCCAATAGTTTCGGTGTGATCGTCCCTTCAATCGCATCGCCACTCACGATCACCAGCGAAATCCCTCGTTCCGCGAGTTCTTTTGAGTACCCACGCAAGGCATCTTCACCGGCGCGTTTGCTTTTCGCCACTGGTTCATACGCCGCCAGCACTGGCTTCGTACCGTAGAAATGCGCCCAATGGCTCGTTACGAAGACGATCCGCCCGCCCGCGCTCATCAGCGTTGCCGTTTTTTGGGCCACGCTCATTTGCGCCGTGAGATTTAGTTTCATCGCATAATCTTCGGCCTTGCCCGATTCCAAACCGCCGCTGGCGTTTAGAATGAGCGCGTCCAAATGGCCCAACTCGCGCTCCACCACGCGCAGCATGGCCATCACTTCGCTTTCATTCGTAATATCGGCTTGCGCCAGAACAGCCCGTCTGCCTAAGGCTCCGATCTGCGTTGCCACCTGCTCGGCGCGCGGCCCTTTATTGTGGTAATTCAGCGCCACATCATAGCCGCGTTCTGCCAGCTTCCAAGCGGTAGCCGCGCCAATCCCACGCGATGCGCCGGTCACCAAAGCATTACCGCTCGTCTGCATGAATGCGTCTCACCAGCCCAGTCTAACTTTGCTTCGTGTGTAAACAAGCAAGGTCTACACTGCTTACATGCGCTTCGTAACATTTGAATCCGGCGGGAAAGCCCGTCCCGGCCTGCTCACGACAAACGATCTCATAGTCGATCTATCCGCCGCTGGCTTCTCTTCTATCCTCGAATTAATTGAAGCCGGCGCTGCGGGGCGAGCCAAGGCTGAAGCATGGGCTGCCGGCGCTGCTAGCGCAAATACGCATAGCCTTCAATCGGTGAAACTGCTCGCGCCCATCCCCCGGCCGCGCAAACTGATCTGCGTGGGTCTGAATTATCGCGACCATGCGGCGGAAACCGGCTCGCAAATTCCCGATGTTCCGACCATCTTCAATAAATTCGCCACCGCCGTCATTGGCCCTGGCGATGATATCGTTCTGCCGAAAGTATCGAAATCGCCCGATTACGAAGCTGAATTCGCTTTCGTTGTTGGCATAGGCGGACGCCATATCGCCGCCGCCGACTGGCAGAAGCACATCTTCGGCTACACCATGATCAACGACGTTTCCGCGCGCGATTACCAGCGCGCTACCACCCAATGGCTCATGGGGAAAACCTTTGATAGCTTCGCGCCAATGGGTCCGTGGATCGTCACCGCTGACGAAATTGCCGATCCCCACAACCTCGATATCCAGCTCGAAATCGATGGCGAAATTTTGCAAAATTCAAACACGCGGGAACTGATCTTCAAGATTCCCGACCTGATCGCCTTTCTCTCAAGCGTGTTTACGTTAGAACCCGGCGACATTGTTTCGACAGGCACCCCTGCCGGCGTCGGAGTGGCGCGCAATCCACCGCGCTTCCTGCACCCCGGCGAAGAAGTGACAGTCAGGATCCCGGCCATTGGTGAATTGGTCAATCCAGTCGTGGCAGAAGGATAGTATGCCTTCTTTCAGCGCAGCGCAGCTGAGCCATTTGCTCGGCTGCCAGCTCAGCGGCCCACCCGATCTTGTCATTCATGCCCTCTCGACTATCGAAAAAGCCGGACCTGGAGACCTCACATTCCTCGCGAACTTGAAGTATGCGCCGAAAGCGAAGGACTGCCGCGCTGCCGCGATGATTGCCGCCGAACCCATCAAGAGTTTTTCAGGTGCTACGCTGGTTTCCCAAAATCCGTATCACGATTTCGCGCGTGCGCTTGGCTACTTTTATCAGGCGCCCAAACCGCCATCCGGCATTCATCCGCTGGCTTTTGTTGCCGACACCGCCGTCATTGGCGCGAATCCATCCATCGGCCCATTTGCCGTGGTAGGAGACCATACCACCATCGGTGTTAACGCTACGTTGCATCCGCATGCCGTGATCTATCAAGGATGCAGCATCGGCGATGATTTCACGGCCCACTCCCATGTGTCAGTGCGCGAATTCTGCCGCATCGGCCACCGTGTCACGCTACACAACGGAGTGGCCATTGGCGGCGACGGCTTTGGTTTCGCTAAGACCAACGAAGGCACGCAATACAAGATCCCGCAAGCGGCCATTACCGTGATTGAAGACGATGTTGAGATTCAAACCCTGACCTCGGTGGATCGCGGCGCGCTCAGCGAAACGCGCGTGAAGCGCGGCGCCAAAGTCGACAGCCTATGCCAGATCGGCCATGGCTGCGTTGTTGGAGAAGACAACATCATCTGCGGTCAAACCGGGCTGGCAGGCAGTACCGTGCTCGAAGAGAACGTCGTCATGGCCGGTCAAACCGGATCCTCAGGACACATCACGATTCACAAAAATGCCATTGTTTGGGCGCAGTCCGGAGTGGGGCACGATGTGCCCGAAGGCGCGGTGGTCAGCGGATCGCCGGCCTTCGATTCACGTGTCTGGCTGCGAGCTTCTGCGGCGTTTTCGCGCTTGCCTGAAATGCTTCGGACCTTGCGGGCGCTGGAGCGCCGCGTCGCGGAACTGGAAGAGAAGAAGTAGGAACGATATCCCGTTAGTTAACATTTGCCGAGCCGCAAGCGCAAGGGAGCGTTTTCATGTGGGTCAATCCACTCGTGGCGGGTGCTTCCCCCCCTTTTCTCGCCATCACAAAATTCGTACAACTCGATTTCCCTTCTTTTCAATCACATCCAAACCAAAATTCGTTTCACCGTTCGCCCCATCCCGCAAACTGAAGTCGTTTGGAGTCGCCGCCGCGCGCTGCAAGAAATATCTCTAAACCAAAGAAAGGAATGATCAAAGTGCCAAATTGGGTTCGAACCGTAAAAACCCTCCTCCGGGTCAACCGAAAGCTTCTGCCCTCTTGGTCAGTAGACTATGAGTGGATGAGATTAGTGGTCGCTATCACCGGAGCGTCAGGCGCTCTCTTCGGCATTCGCACCCTCGAAGCATTGCATGCCTTAGATATTGAGACCCACCTCGTTATCAGTAAATGGGCGCGCTCCACCATCGCGCATGAGACCTCCGCTTCGCTGGCCCAGGTGGAAGCGTTGGCCACCGTTGTCTATCATCACGAAAACCAGGCTGCTCCTATTTCGAGCGGCTCTTTCAAGACGGACGGCATGATAGTCGCTCCGTGCAGCATGAAAACTCTGGCAGCCATCCGCATGGGCTTTGGTGACACACTGATCAGCCGCGCCGCCGATGTGGCTCTCAAAGAACGCCGCAAGCTGGTGCTGCTTGCCCGCGAAAGCCCGTTTAGCGAAATCCATTTGGAAAACATGCTGGCCTTAGCGCGGATGGGCGTGGTGATTTTCCCTCCCATTCCCGCCTTTTACAACAAACCAGCCACCGTTGACGATATTGTGAACCATGTCGTGGGCCGCCTGCTCGATCAGTTCGGCCTCGACATGCCCGGAGTGAAGCGCTGGATTGGCTTCGAATCGTAAAATGCCCACCCCTTCCGGCAAATCGCTCATCACCGGCGGCAAATATCTTGCGCTGGCCACCGCCTTACCTGGCTACGTCGTCGCCGGTTTTCTGCTCGGGGCTTTTGCCGATCATTGGCTGCATTGGCCGGTTCTGCGCGGCATTGGCGTCATTCTGGGCACTTTTACGGGAATTAGTCAGCTGGTTCGCCAACTTCTACGCGACGAGAAGCGCGCCCAAAGTTCCAAGGATGCTTCCAAATGACGGAACCAGAAGCTGTCCTCTACGTAAGGCGCATTTACTGGCTCGCCTTAGGCTTTGGCTTGCTCGGAGTTGTTGTCTACTTCGGCCTGCAAGGTTGGCGTCCCGCCGCCGGCTTCGCCATGGGAGCTTTGGCCTCCCTTGGCAATCTGTGGCTTTATGAAAGACTCACACGCAGCATTGAGCCGCCCGCTCCCGGCGAACCGCCCAAAAAGCCCTGGACGGCCGGCGTATTCATCCTCCGCTACGTGGTCATGATCGCGGTGGCCTATGCTATAGTCAAAGCTTTGGGTGTCAATGCTTTGGCGGTAATTCTGGGGCTTCTCACCAGCACCGCCGCAGTCGTAACCTCCACCATCATTGAACTATTGGAAAGCTTCTTTCTCAGCCGCTCTTCGCATTAAATGGAACCGGAACTCTTCATCACGTCTCTCGTGAACCGCGCTCTGGCAAGTCCCGCCAACGCCCTGCTTGACGCGCTGCATATTACCCACGACTCGGCTCGTCCCTGGGCCGACTGGATGGTTTGCGAAATCCTGGTGGTGGCGTTCATCGTAGTGCTGTTCGCTTTTCTGCGAACCCGGCTCTCCGTAGACAAGCCTGGCAAATTGCAGCACGTCTTTGAGCTCTATTACGAGTTTGTTCACGCGTCTTCCGAAGAGATGGTGGAACACAACCCCAACAAGTACATTCCTTTTTTCGGTACGATTTTTCTCTTTATTTTTTGCATGAACTCCCTGGGCCTCATCCCTGGATTCGTCGCGCCGACCATGTCTCCCTGCGTACCCATGGGCATGGCTTTGTCGCTTTTCGTCTTCTATAACGCTGCCGGCGTTAGAGCGCACGGGTTCGGCTATATTAAGCAGTTTTTGGGCCCTGTTTGGTGGTTGGTGATTCTCATGCTGCCCATCGAACTGATCAGCCATCTGGCGCGCCCGCTTTCCCTAACCATTCGTCTCTACGCAAACATGTTTGCGGGTGAGCAGGTATCCAGTGCTTTCACGGCCCTCACCAAACTCGTAATTCCAGTTATTTTTATCGGCCTGCATGCCTTCGCTTGTCTTCTGCAGGCTTACATTTTTATGGTGCTTGCCATGGCATATGTGGGCGGCGCAGTTTCGGACGAACATTAGGCTTTATCACCGCTTCCAGTGTGAGCGCCCGGCGTCCCAACGCACGGTGTCGAACCACCTCCTGGCAGCTACTTTACTTAATAGGAGAAACACAATGAAGAATAAATTGATGACGCTGGGCATGGGCCTGCTGGTTTTTGCCGGGCCGCTACTGGCGCAAGGGGCGGCCGAAGGCAACGCTTCCGCCGACGCGACCCGCCGGGCGGCAGCCTACCTTTCCGTCGGCATCGCTTCCGGCCTGTGCGGCCTTGGTCAGGGCAGAGCCACCGCTTCCGCCGCTGAAGCGATGGCCCGCAATCCAGGCGCCATCGCGGCCATTCGCCTCTCGCTCTTTATCGGTTTGGCGTTTATCGAATCGCTCGGCCTCTACGCGTTAATGGCGACTTACATCACAAAATAGCTTCTCTGTAGTTCCACAAGCCTGCCAGTTGCTTCCGCGCTGGCAGGCTTGTTCTATTGGCAGACACCGTCATGAAACTTCAAGGAATTTTCCCCGCACTCGCTACCTGCTTCGACCACCACGGCGAACTATACAAAGCCAAGGTTCTTCACAACGTGGAGAAGCTCAATCAAATCGCCTTGGCTGGTTACACCGTTTGCGGTTCAACGGCCGAGACTCCTCTGCTGAGCGTCAATGAACGCATCCAGCTGATGGAATGGGTGAAGCAAGCAGCCGCCGACGGGAAGACCCTCATCGCCGGCGTCGGCGCCGAAAGTGTGCATGAGACAGTGAAGGTCGCCAATCGCGCGGCGGAAATCGGTTTCCACTACGCGTTGGCATTGACGCCCTTTTACTATCGCACCCAGATGCACCGCCCCGATACGCAGGCCCTTTACTTCCGCGCCGTGGCCGATCAATCGAAGATTCCCGTCCTCCTTTACAACATCCCGCAAGTGACGGGCTACATGCTGCCCGTCGAGACCGTCGCCGACCTTTCGCATCACCCGAATATCGCCGGCATGAAGGATAGCTCGGGCGATAACGAACGGATGAAAGTAGTCGTGGCCGCTGTTAAGCCCGGATTCCAAATATTTTCAGGATCGGGCGCGGGTTTCGGCGAGGCTCTCCAGTTGGGCGCCGCCGGGGCGATTCTGGCCATAGCCAATGCCCTGCCGTATGCTTGCGTGACGGTATGGGAGGCCTTTCGCACCCGCGAATATGAAGCTGCCAAAGATTGGCAGAGCCGCATCCTGCCCGCCGCGAAATTGATCGCCGGCAAGCATGGCATACCGGGCTTGAAGCATGCCATGGATTTGAATGGTTATTACGGCGGACCGCCACGATTGCCCTTCGTTCCACCCTCCCCCGAGGCGAAGGCCGAGATTGAGACAGCGTTCGACGGATTGCGCAGTTAATGCAAGCGCTACCATCTAGGTAGAATCTTCCATGAGTCTTGACGAAGTAGCGAAGCGCGCGCGTGTTTCGCCTGCTACCGTTTCGCGCGTCCTGAACAACCTGGACGTAGTGAAAGGTTCCACGCGCGCTCGCGTGATGAAGGCGGTGGCGGAGTTGAATTATCACCCCAATCTGCACGCCCGTACACTGGCTGGCGGACGCAGCCGCACCCTGGGCATCGTCATGTCAAACATGGCCAATCCTTTCTTTTTCGATGTTTTTGAAGCGCTCGAAACGGCCGCCTTGGCGCGCGGCTATGAGGTGGTCGCCGCGAACACCGGTTATCAACCCGAACGTTTGGTCTCCAGTATCCGGCTCATGATGGGTCGACGCGTCGCCGGCCTCGCCGTCATAGTTTCCGAAATGGATCCCGCGCTGCGCGACGAACTGGCAAACGGCAGCATGCCGGTTGTGTTCTACGACGTGGGCGCGCCCGGTAAGCACATCACCAACATACGCGTGCAATACCGCAAAGGAATTGAAAAGACCGTTCAATACCTCCACAATCTGGGTCACACGCGTATGGCTTTCGTGGGGCATCATGCCCAATTGGCGCCCATTGATGAACGTAAGAAAGCCTTCCTCGAAACGGTTGCCCGCTACTCGCCGCACCTAGAGGTGACGACCGAAGCCGATGCCGACGGTCCCGAAGGAGGCCGCAAAGCAGCCCGGCAACTTCTCGCCGCCCGCTCTGTCCCCTCGGCCATCATCTGCGCGAATGACTTCACTGCTATCGGCGTGCTTCGCGAATTGCGCGATCAAGGACTGCGCGTTCCACATGACGTTTCGGTGACTGGCTTTGACAACATCAAGCTTTCGGAGTTCTGTTCTCCGGCCCTCACAACCGTCCACATTCCCCGCGACCGTATCGGTCAGAGCGTTTTCGAAAGCTTGGTGCAGGATCACGGCAAAATGCCCAATGGCAGCCGGGAAATTCTGATCGATCCCGAGTTTGTCGTTAGGGATTCAACCGGCGTTGCTCGCGAACTCTGATGCACGCGCTCGTACCGCCTCCTATGTGCCCATCGACCTTCGGCCCGTCAATGATAATGTAAATCGACTCGGAGCCGGGAGCGTCAGCGGCCTGGTTTGGCCTTTTCCCGCGCCATCACACCCGGAGCGTTACTAATATCTTGGTAAAGGATGAATAAGCAACTAGCGCCCATTGAGACGATCGCAAAGAAGTTGGCAGTACCTCCGCAATACATCGAGCAGTTGGGGCCATACGGCGCCAAGTTGAAGTTAGAGCTTCTCCAGGATCCAAACCTCCCTCGGCGCGGCAAACTGATCCTGGTAACCGCCACCACACCCACCGTTTCCGGCGAAGGCAAGACGGTCACCGCCATCGGTCTGGTGCAAGGATTGGAGCGGATCGGCAAGAGGGCAGTGATCACCTCGCGCGAGCCGTCGCTAGGTCCCGTGTTTGGCATGAAAGGCGGTGCGGCTGGTGCCGGGCGTTCTGCGTTAGAACCCAGCGCTAAGATCAATCTGCATTTCCATGGCGATTTCCACGCCATCACATCGGCTCACAATCTTCTTGCCGCATTGATTGATGCGCATATCTTTCATGGCAACGCTCTCAAACTCGATCCGGACGGTATCACCTGGCCGCGCGCCATGGACATGAACGATCGCGCTCTTCGTCAGATCATATTGAGCGTCGGCGGAAAACGCGAAGGCAGCAACCGGCGTGGTGAGTTTGTGATTACAGCGGCGTCGGAGATCATGGCGATCCTGGCGCTCGCGCAAAGCCTGGACGATCTGCGGCACAGGCTGGATTCGATTGTCATTGGAACAACGCACGACGGAAAGCCTGTTCGCGCGGCCGAACTCCACGCAACCGGTGGCATGATGGCGTTGCTCAGCGAAGCATTTCTGCCGAATCTGGTGCAAACCACCGAGGGAACGCCAGCCTTCGTCCATTGCGGTCCGTTCGCCAATATTGCGCATGGAACCAGCAGCGTTGTCTCGCAGGATATGGCGCTGCGCTTAGCCGATTACGTCGTGAATGAAGTAGGATTTGCTACCGACCTTGGCTTTGAAAAGTACCTGGATCTGGTGATGCCCTCCGCCGGCTTGCAGCCCAGTGCCGCCGTCTTAGTCACCACCTTGCAGAGCTTGCGAAATCAAGGGGACGGCGAATTGCAGCGGGGATTCGTAAACCTGCAAAAGCACATCGCTAATTTGCGCCAATTCGGGGTTCCAACGGTAGTGGCGATCAATCGGTTTCCCAGCGATACCGACGAGGAGCTCCGCTTGTTGCAGACATATTGTCAGGACCAGGGCGCGGCCAGCGCCTTGTCGGAAGCCTTTACTAAAGGCGGCGAGGGAGCCGCCGCACTGGCGCAAGAAGTTGTGCGCACCATCGATGCTCATCCAAACCCCGCGCTGCAGACGGCCTATTCGCCCGGCGATTCGACCGAGGAGAAGATCTTGCAAGTGGCGCAAAAGGTTTACGGTGCAGCGACGGTTGAATACAGCGAACGAGCGTCCAAGAAGCTGGCTCAATTTTCCGCATGGGGTTTTAGCCGCATGCCCATTTGCATTGCCAAGACGCAGTATTCGTTCTCAGACGATCCAAAACTGTCGGGCGCGCCCACCGGCTGGACGTTGCACGTTTCTGATTTGAAACTATCGGCTGGAGCCGGCTTTTTGGTTGTGATTTCCGGGAGCATGATGTTGATGCCGGGATTGCCCAAGGAATCGCGCGCCCTGGAGATCGATCTCGACGCACAAGGCGAGATTACAGGCGTATCATAAGCACTTGTATCTGCCAGGCCGTCGCCCGTCGCTGCCCACAACAGCGAAAGCAAAGCGACTCGGTCCATCGCGCCCTGCTCAAGCGGCGTGAAGCGTAAACAAAAAGGTAGTGCCGTGGCCTTCCTCTGACTGGCAGGAAATGACGCCCCCGTGACGCTCAACAATCTTCTTGCAGGTGGCAAGACCCAGCCCCATGCCTTCGTATTTAGCCTCAGAATGCAGCCGGTGAAACGGCTCGAAAACCTCTTGGTAATTTTTCTCGGGAATGCCGATGCCGTTGTCCTTCACTGAAAATTGCCAAATGTTGCCATCAACCGGCTTGGCGCTGACGTGGACATGTGGGATTTCGGCTTCGCAATATTTGATGCCATTGCCAATCAAGTTCTGTAGCAGCTGGAAGAGCTGCGGGGTCCCTGATACTCTGGGCAACTCGCCATATGTTACCTGCGCCCCGCGTCCCTTGATCAGATCTTCCATGTTAGCCAGCGTGTCTATGATCACGTCACGCATTTCGACCGGCTCTAACACCACCCGCTCTTCTGAAATCGCGTAGCGGCGCAGTGTCTCAATCAAGGCGGCCATGCGCTTTAAACCCTTGATCACTTTGCCGCAATATAAGGCAACCTGTTCCGGCTTCCCTTGCTGAATATTTTTCTCGATCAGACCGGCAAATCCGAGCGCTGAGTGGATGGGCGACTTGAGGTCATGCACCAGCACGCGGCTGAAGATCTCCAACTCATCCCGTTGCCGCGCCACTGTCTGCAGCAGACTTGCCTTCGCTACGGCATTTTCGATGCTGCGCCTGATTGGCTCTGCCTCCAAGTTCTTCTTAGACAAGTAGTCCAGGGCGCCGCGCTGCATAGCCTGAACGGCAACCGATTCATCGCCCAAGCCCGTGAGCATGATAATGGCCATGTAAGGTACACGCGCATGCAGCGCGCTGATGCCAGCCAAGCCGTCTTGTCCGGGCAAATGGTAGTCGATGATGGCGCAGTCGAAGGCTTGCGCTTGACAGGCTTTGAGCGCGTCCTCGATTGTGCTTGCTTCGCTGCAGATGCATGTCAGTCCGCTTTGCTTCAGGGCGCGTTTGATGTGTTTGCGGTCCTGATCGTCATCGTCCGCCAGTAAAATATTCAGCAGTTTTGAGGGAACGCCATTTGTTTCGGGCATTAGGGCAGCTCCACAACGCGGCCGTAAGAGTCCATGAGAGAGACCAGACTCCCCATATCTTCTGCCGCCGTCGCTTTAGAGATATAGCCGGCGACATGTAAATCGTAGGCGGCCATCTTGTCTTCGTCGCGCTTGGATGTGGTGAGTATGAAAACGATGGACTGCTGCAATTCCTCGTCGGCTCTTAGCGCTTGCACAAGCTCGATGCCATTCATTCTGGGCATGTTCAGGTCCACCAGCAGGATGCGCGGAGACGGCGGTTTCGTTTTGCCGTTCGCGCCTTTCAGCATCTCCAGCGCCTCTATTCCGTCCACCGCCCGCACAATCGTGTTTCCGATCTTGCCCTTCCGAAAGGCGCGCTCCAGCGCCTTCGCATCCATATCGTCGTCGTCAATCAGAAAAATGTTAAGCGGCATTTCGCTGGCCCTTACCGGGTCGTTCATGCGAGATCCTTTCTCGGCTTTTGTCGTTTGGGCCAGCTAAAACGAAAGGTGCTTCCCTGACCCGGCGCCGATTCAAGCCGCAGCGTTCCCCCGCTCATGTCGATATACTTGCGTACCATCGCCAGTCCCATGCCGCTGCCTTCCACTTGATCCCGGGGCCGCAGCGTGCGGAACATTTCGAAGATCTGCTCGTGAAACTGCGCGCCGATGCCTGGACCGTCGTCCTTCACCGCAAAGGCATAGAAGTCGCCGTCATCCTCCACCGTCACGGCGATGTTGCCCGTCCTCCGGTGATGATGCTTAATGCCGTTTCCGATCAGATTCATCAGAATCTGCTGCAGGGGCATTCGGCACACCTCAATGTTGGCAAAGCGCGGGCTTACTTCCACCGTGAAGCCTTCCAAAGGAAGCAGGGACAACACATCTTCCATGAGCACATCGCCTTTTATCATTTCGGCATGGCGGTTATCGGCCGACCGACCAATACGCGCGTATTCCAGCAAATCGTCCAACAGCTTTTCCATACGCTTCACCCGACCGCCCAGCGAACTGAGATGTTCGCGCGTTTCCTCGGTCAGATGTTCCGCTAGGTCTTCCTCGAGCCACCTCGCCGAATTGTGGATGGCCCGCAGCGGCGCTTTTAAATCGTGCGAGGCAACGTAGGCAAACTGCTCAAGTTCGTGGTTGGCAGCTTTTAGCTCTTCTTCGGATAGCTTAACCAGAGTGATATCCGTACAGGTGCCAAACCAATTCAGCGTGGTGCCGTCGAAATCCAGTTGGCGCACACCCAGGATCAGGAACCAACGGTAAGCTCCATCCGCCCGGCGAAGTCGAGATTCGATCCGGTAGGTGCCATCGGTCGTCTTTATCGCCTGCTGCCACGCGTCCCAGGCGCGCTGTTGATCTGCTGGATGAAAAGGCTTGTTCCACCCGTGGCCCAGACTTTCCTCCAAGGTGAGCCCAGTGTAGTCCATCCATTTCTGACTGAAATAAATGTTAAACCCGTCCGCTCGCGTGATCCAGACGATTTGCGGCACGGCCTCGACCAAGGTGCGAAATTTTACCTCGCTCTCTTGCAAGGCGGTCTCCACCCGCTTGCGCGCCGTAATGTCGTAATTCACTTCAAGCACCGAGGCGGACCGATTTGGATCGTCACGTTGCAGCGTCCAGTTGCTTGCCACTGTAACCAAAGAGCCGTCGCGCCGAGTCTGCACCAATTCGCCTCTCCAGTGCCCCAGGGAAAGCAGTTGCTCCTGGATTTCAATGAGCGGTTCAGGGAAATGCGTTTTAAGCAGGTGGCGGGAGATTTGCCCCACAGCTTCGTTTTTGTTCCAGCCATACAGAGTTTCGGCGCCGTGGTTCCAATAGGTGATGCGGTCTTCTCTGTCTCGAATCAAAAAGGAGTCATTTGCCAGGTCGAGGATCAGGGCCTGATCGCGCAACATCTTCTCCGCCGTTTTGCGCTCCGTAATGTCGACGATGGAAGCCAGCACGAATTTGCCGCTCGACGCGTCGATCGGATTCAAGCCTATTTCGACGGGTACTTCGCTGCCGTCCTTGCGCACGCCGAATAACTCGCGGCCGGCTGCCATCGCGCGCGCGGCCGGCGCACTGAAGAAGCCGTCCACAAGAACGCCATGTGGTCCGCGGGACCGCTCCGGCAGCAGCATCTCGATGGACCGGCCCACTAATTCGTGGCGGGCGTAACCAAACAGCTTCTCGGTCTGCGAGTTCACCAGGGTGATCCGCCCATCGCGCCTCACCATAATCAAGGCGCTGGGCGAGGCCTCCACCACCAACTGAAAACGCTCCTCGGTCCGCTTACGCTCGGTAGTGTCGTGCACCACTTTCGCGAAGCCGCGCACTTTGCCGGCGTCGTCATGAATGGCCGCGATTGCCACATCGGCGACGAAGCGCGAGCCATCTTTGCGCACGCGCCAGCCTTCTTCTGTATAACGGCCCAGCTTGGCCGCAATACGCAACTCTTCGTCTGGATGCTCCTTCTCAATGTCCTCGGGCGTATAAAACATAGAGAAATGCCGCCCGATGATTTCGCAGGCCTTATATCCTTCAATCCGTTCCGCACCTACATTCCAACTGATCACGCGGCCGCCGGCGTCAAGCATTATCAGCGCGTAATCCTCAACCGTCTCGACAATCAGACGGAAATGCTCAGCGCTGGCTCGCGAAGCGGCTTCCGCTTCTTTGCGTGCCGTGACGTCCATGGCAACGCCTAGAAATCCGCTGATGGTCCCGGCCGGGTCCTTTAAAGCCGTTACCACCCCGTTGACCGTAAACTGGCTGCCGTCTTTACGAACACAGGTCCACTCACGCTCCTCATGCCCACCGTTTTTCGTTTTCTCTGTAAAGACGTCGAAACCCTCCACCGGCTTGCCCAATTCCTCAGTCAGTTCTAATCCCCGCGCCACTATCTCGGACGCGAGATGAAAGATGCCCGGTGTCTGCCTGCCCACCAATTCCTCCGACTTGTAGCCGAACAAATTTTCGGCGCCGGCATTGAAAAGCGTAATGATTCCATTCAGGTTCGTGGCGATAATCGCAACGTTGGTAGAGCCGTCCAGCACCGATTGCAGTTTTTCATGTGCTTGGGTCAGCTCTGCTGTGCGCTCCGCCACGCGTCTTTCCAGGTCGTGGCGCGCCTGTTTCTGGTCTTCAATGTCGGTGGCTGTGCCAACCCACTTGGAAACTTCGCCCTTATGGTTTCGCAGCGGAAAGGCGCGCGCCAGGTGCCAACGGTAAGCGCCGTCGGCTGCGCGTCTGAGACGGAATTCCAGTTCGTAATCGCATTCAGTAGCGATGCTTCGTTTCCATTGCTCGAGGCAGTTAGGAAGATCGTCCGGATGCAGTGCCGGCTCCCAGCCCCGATCAATCGACTGCTCAATGGACAGCCCGCTGTAACTGGCCCAGCGCTGGTTGTAATAATCGGCGTTGCCATCCGGTTTCGCGGTCCAGATCAGTTGCGGCATACTATCGGCCAGGAAGCGGAAACGCTGCTCGCTCCATGCCGACTCTAACGAGGCTTGCCGCTGCAGCAAATGCGCGCGCAGCGCGCGCGCCCCCTCGAGTTCTAGTTCACTCCAAGGCCGGCTGCGGCCATGCACGGTTTCCCGCCAAGCTTGAAACGAGGCGCGCGGATGCAGCGTGCCCTGGGGATCGGTATTGACGCTCTTCGCCGGATTGCCCGCCCAGGTCACCGTTGTCACAAGCCCGCGCCGCAGCAGCAGGAGGTAATCGCCCGTTTCCCCGCCGAGGCCCAAATATAGGGCTCCGCTGACCTCATTGGCGCCTGAAATGGTCCCGGCTCCCAAAGCGCTCAACATATTTGAACTCGCGATGCCGTTTGACGAGAGTTCCCGCAGCCTGGCAATGACGGGAAGAAGAGCCGCGGGTGGTAAGGCGTGGCCGTGAGTCGCTACGATGCCGCCGACCGACAAAACCAATCCATCCGCGCTAAAGAGCTCGAGCAGCGGCTGGCTTTGGAAACAATCCGCGAACGAAAGTGAGGCCGGCGCGTCAATCTGCGCCAAATAGCTGTCCAGCAACCCGCGAAATGCCAACTGCAATTGCAAAGCGGCATTGTCCGTTCGCAATGCCACCTGTGAGCCGAGAGCCTGGCCGATGAGCTCACACACGGCCCGGGTGGAGTAATCGACAGGGTGCGGCGACGCGTGATGACAGGCAATCAGGCCCCAAAGCTGCTGACGGACGAGGACGGAGACAGTCAAAGACGATTCGACGCCGATATTGCGCAGGTATTCCAAGTGAATAGGCGCGGGGCTACGTAAAAACGAAAACGTCAAATCCAGCGGCCGTCCCGTCAACGGGCTATGTTCGGGAACAATCGGCACCGGGCCGGCAGCGACGTCCGCAATGGCCCGTAAACGGTTCTGTAGAAAGAGGCGCCGCGCCTGTGCGGGAATATCGCTGGCCGGGAAGCGCAAGGCGAGGTACGAGACTGGCGATGGGATCGCCGACTCAGCGATGACATCGCCGTTCCATTCCTCGTCAAAACGGTAAACCATAACACGGTCGAAGCCGCTGAGGCGGCGGATCTCGCTGGCGGCCAGTTCCGCAAGCTCTGCAATGCTGGAGGCCAGTTCCAGGCGTGAGAGCGGAAGCCGGATATGGGCGTTGAGGCTGAGCGGCTCAAAGGAGTACGCTCCTTCTTGAAGCTCGAGTTCCACAATGAGGACGCCATCGTGCCGGTGCGCCACACACAATACGGCCAGCCCGCCGCCCGCTAGCCGAAGGCGCAGTGGATTTTCCTCAAGCGCTTCGGGGCTCAGTGTGCGGGCTCGAAATAGCGCGAACTGCTGCGCTCCCAGGACGGCTTCGAATGAGCGGCCGAGCACGGCTTCCGGAGGTGTCCCAAGGAGAGCGGATACATTGGCGCTGACTTGGCGAACGATGAGATCCGGCTCCGAAAGGGCAAACAGCATGCCATGCGGTTGGATGTGGCCGATGACGTGAATCGGTTCTTGCGCACATTGATCGAGACCCGAGGCACGATCCAGGTTTTCGGCGGTGAGCATTAGCCGTTGTCCGCCCCGGCGACAGGCTTCCCCTTGATGGGGCGAAGGGTGCCTTCTTTCGTAGTTTGAGACATGGATGCCGCTCTGTTTCTCGCCAAGTGGCGGGCAGGTTACTGCGCTTCCGATGCGCGTCTAACGAAGTGATCGGAGCGAGTCCACCAGTTTGGTAACGGTTCGGAAAAGACCTGCGTGCCGCAGGCGAAGGAGCGACCACGACGTGTGCGGCGCTCGCGGTTGGCTCAGGGCAATGGGGGATCGGTTGGCGTGAGCCCTAAAATTATGGTCCCACAAATCGGCGCAGATTCTCACTTGTCTGGCGTAGTCGGTTCCACGTTCGCTCTGCTTTTGCCACCCGCGCGCTTCCCTCAGAGCCACAAAATCGCGCAGCGGCGAATCGGGCCTGAGAAAAGATTGGATAGATTTCAACTTTAGTCATTCTGGGGCGCATACTATCGCCGATACGAATTTGACCGTCCCGTCACAAACGAAAGCTATACTCAGGAGTGTTATACCTGTATAGCCCTATGCAGCATAGGTAGGGAAAAACTTACATCCCGATGTCTCAATATGATCTGATTGTGATCGGTTCAGGGCCGGCCGGCCAACGAGCTGCCATACAGGGAGCGAAGACCGGCAACAAGGTTGCGCTGGTGGAAAGGCGCGAGGTGATTGGCGGCGCCTGTATCAACACGGGCACCATACCGAGTAAGACCATGCGCGAAGCCGTACTGCACCTGTCCGGCTACAATTACCAGAATATATATGGCGTGAGTTACCGCGTTAAGGAAAAGATCAGCATGGCGGACTTGGCGTTCCGGGTGCAGCATGTGATCAAAACCGAAATTGACGTCACCACTGCCCAGTTGTCGCGGAACGGGATCGAAGTGCTGAATGGCATAGCCAGCTTCAAGAGCCCCAATACCGTTCTGGTGACAGGCGTGCGTGGCACGAACGAAATTACCGGCGACAAGGTGGTGATCGGTACAGGGACCAAGCCGGCGGCCTCGACGAAAGTAAAGATCAACGGGCAAAACATCATTAACAGCGATCAGGTTTTGGAAATGCCGACTCTGCCGCGCACCTTAATTGTGGTGGGTGGCGGCGTCATTGGCGTCGAGTATACTTGCATGTTCGCGGCGCTCGGCGTTCGTGTGACGCTGATTGAAAAGCGGCCGCGGCTGTTGGAGTTTGCCGATCAGGAGATTATTGAAGCTCTTTCGTATCATTTACGCGATCATCGCGTAACCATGCGTCTGAACGAGGAAGTGGAGAGCGTAGAGGAAACTGAGGGCGGCGGCACGGTGGTGGCGATGCTCGAAAGCAAGAAGAAGGTGACGGGCGATTCGTTGCTTTATGCCGTAGGCCGCCAAGGCAACGTTGACGAGTTGAATCTGCCGGCCGCTGGCCTGGAAGCGGATTCGCGCGGCCGTATCGCGGTCAACGAGTTTTACCAGACCAAGCAACCGAATATCTACGCCGTGGGCGATGTGATCGGCTTCCCGAGCCTGGCTTCGGTTTCGATGGAGCAGGGCAGGATCGCCGTGGCGCATGCCTACAACAAAAATGTGTCTTCGAATCCGAGCTATTTTCCGTTTGGCATTTACACCATACCGGAAATTTCGTTTATCGGAAAGACGGAAGAGCAGCTCACCGATGAAGATGTGCCGTATGAAGTGGGAGTGGCGTATTATCGGGAGATTGCGCGCGGTCAGATTCGCGGCGATACAACCGGGCGTTTGAAGCTGATCTTTCATCGCGAAACTTTGGAAATATTGGGTGTGCATATCATTGGCGAAGGCGCCTCGGAGTTGTTGCACATCGGGCAAGCGGTAATGATTCTGAAGGGCAAAGTGACTTACTTTGTCGAAACGGTTTTTAATTACCCAACACTGGCGGAATGTTATAAGGCGGCTGCTTTCAATGGGCTGAACAAGCTCTCGCGGCCGTAGGACGGAAATGGCAAAAGGTATAGGAATCGTCATCACCGAACGTATAGCGGTGGCTGCCGTGGCGGATAACGCAATCAGCGGAGCGCTCCGCGTTAATCCGGAAGATCGTGCGATCGCCGATTCGCTGCACGGCGTGCCGGCTGAACTGATTGTGCAGCGTGTGGTGGAAGAAGTGAAAGCGCTCGGTTTAACCGAGCCCCCATCGCATATCGGAATCGGCATGCCGGGGATTGTGCGCAATGGCTCAATTGAAGATTCGCCCAATTTGATTCAGTTCAAAGGGATGAACATGCAGGAATCGGTGAGCGCCGCGTTTGCCCCCACCTTTGGCAAAATTCCAGTGTCGGTGTTTAACGATGCCGACGTGATGGCGGCGGGGATCGCCGCCACGCACGGCCATTTGGACCGCCTGATCCGAGTTTGGACTTTGGGCACGGGTATCGGCTACGGCCGCTATCCGTTTCGTGACGGCTTCTGGGAAGCCGGTCACTCGGTGGTAACCCTCGACCCCAAGGAACAATTCTGCGGCTGCGGCGGTAAGGGACACTTGGAAGGCATCATGGGCCAGCGTGCCATGCGTTTGCGCTTCATGGATATGGAACCCGAAGAAGTGTTCGCCCACGCCGAATCTGGCGACGCGCGTTGCGTTGACTTTACTAAGCTCTGGCACCGGGCTTTGGCTGCCGCGACGGCTACCAGCGTTCACTTGGATGGTCCGGGAAAGTTTTTCATCACCGGATTCAACGCCGGCTTCGTGAATGTATCGCTGCTGAATGAATACATGCACGAGATGGTTAAGCTCAGTCCCTTGCAGGGATATTCGGTAGAAGTCGTGACCGGCGGCGAATCGGTAGCTGTGATCGGCGCCGCGGTGAACGCATTGCAAAGAGCACAAGGGTAGCTGTTCCTCTTAAAACATCCCCGGCGAGCCAATGCCGTTGCCGTTCAGTGCGTTCTGCATGCGGTCGAGAGCGGATTTGTGAATCTGCGAAACGCGGCTCTCGTTGACTCCCAGGACGCCGCCAATCTCCTTCATGGTCATGTCTTTCTCGTAGTAGAGGGTGACCACCTGCTGATAGCGCTGGGGTAGCGTTTGGATAGCTTTGTCGAGTTTCTGGCGGAGCTCGCCGCGCGCAAAAATGCGATCCGGCGCGAGTTCTGGGGAACTGCTGGCCTCCGGCACCAAATGATCCTCGCGGTCGTTTGGGTGTTGTTGAACCGCAACCACGCCGAGGCTTCGAAAATCCACCATCAATGCCTGCCAGCGGCGCGGCGAAAGGCCAATGTGATTGGCAATCTCAGCGTCCGTCGGCGCCCGCTCGAGCCGCGCAGTGAGTTCGCGCGTCACGGCTTCCACTTGCTTATAACGTTTTCTCAGATCCCGCGAAGCCCAATCTTGCTGCCGTAGGCTATCTAGAATCGCGCCGCGAATCCGATGCTTGGCGTAGGTCGGGAAAGCGACTTCCTTATCGTCGCGATATTTGGTGGCGGCATCGAACAGCCCCATAATGCCCGCATGGACCAAATCGTCCAACTCCACATGAACGGGAATCGACTTTTGGATGTGCGCGGCGATCGCTGTAACAAGCGGCATATGATCGAGCATGAGCTCGTCCCGGCGGGCGCGGACGTCTGGATCGATATCCAGTGCTGATTTTCCGGACAGTGCGGTTTGGCTGGCGGCAGTCACTTTATTTCTCCTCGGTTGCGAGCGGCTGATTCAACGCTCGGTACGCAAAGAGAAAAGCACTAGAAGAGCCACCGGAGGCGATAGCGCCTTAGAACGGGCAACTGACTTAAAAATAAGGGGCTTACCCACTGCTCAGCGATTCATGCAAAGAAAGGCTACGAAGTCTGGAGTGTTAACCGAATCGTTGTGAAACGAACGGCGGGAATCCTCCGTTTCAGAACAGGATTAGCGGGCGAATCGGAACGTTAGCCCAGCCACGGCCGAAGACCGACGAAACTAAGATTTGCCCGAGAGTGGGCGGGATGGCATCCGGCGCGCCGATTGGCAATCGGCGCTCACTATACCGGGTACCATAAACGAACAGGTGAAATGTTGAATACAAAACTGTGTCTGGCGATGTTTGGTCTGGTATGCGTAGCGGCTGCCGGCGAACCGGAGGCCAAGCGGTGGGAGCGCGAGTCGAAGGCGGTGACGATCATCCGCGATACCTGGGGCATTGCCCATGTCTACGGCAAGACAGACGCCGATGCGGTGTTCGGCATGGTGTACGCACAGGCAGAAGACGATTTCAACCGCGTCGAAACGAACTACCTGAATTCGCTGGGGCGGTTAGCGGAGGCGGAGGGCGAAGCGAAAATCTATCAAGACCTGCGGATGAAGTTGTTTATCGATCCCGCGGCGCTAAAGCAGGAATACGCGAAGAGTCCAGCTTGGCTGCAGAAGCTGATGAATGCGTTTGCCGACGGCCTGAATTTCTACATGGCAAAACATCCCGAGGTGACGCCGCGGGTGATCAAGCGATTTGAGCCATGGATGGCCCTGAGCTTTACGGAAGGCAGCATAGGCGGCGACATCGAGCGGGTGAACCTCAATCAATTGGAAGAGTTCTATAGCAAGGTGAAGGTGAGCCGCGCGAGTCTGGGCAATGGCGATGAAGAGCCGCGCGGATCAAACGGGATTGCCATTGCACCGGCAAACACGGTGGCGCATCACGCGCTGCTGCTGATCAATCCGCATACCTCCTTTTTCTTCCGGTCGGAATTGCAAATGGTGAGTGGGGAGGGATTAGACGCTTACGGGGCAGTGACATGGGGACAGTTTTTTATCTATCAGGGATTCAACGAACGTGCGGGTTGGATGCACACCTCAAGCGGCGTGGATGCAGTGGATGAATATCTGGAGACTGTCGAGAAGAAAGGCGCCCATTTCGTCTACCGCTACGGGAGTGAAGAACGGCTAGTCCCGGCGAAGGAAATCAGCGTTCCTTACAAAAGCGCCAGCGGCATGGCCGAGAAGAAGTTCACGGTCTACCGAACGCTGCATGGACCCGTCGTGCGTGAGTGGAATGGGAAATGGGTGAGCATCCGTTTGATGCAGGAGCCGGTGAAAGCGCTAATGCAATCGTACTTGCGGACCAAGGCCAGGGATTATGCGGCCTATCGCAAGACCATGGAGCTGCAAGCGAATTCCTCAAACAACACGATTTTCGCGGATGCCGATGGCGATATCGCTTACTTCCACGGCAATTTTATTCCCCGCCGCGATCCGAGTTTCGACTGGACCAAACCGGTGGACGGCAGCAATCCAGCGACTGACTGGAAGGGATTGTTATCCATTGATGAGACGCCCCACCTGCTGAACCCCAAGAGTGGCTGGCTGTACAACGCGAACAATTGGCCGTGGTCAGCTGCCGGAGAGAGCAGTCCGAAAAAGGAGGATTATCCGGTGTATGTGGAGAGGGGAGGCGAGTCGGCCCGCGGCCTGCATGCGATTCGACTGCTGCAAGATAAGAAGGACTTCACGCTGGATTCGCTGATGAGCGCCGCGTATGACAGTTATCTGCCTTGGTTTGAGAAGACGATCCCGGCGCTGCTCAAGGCCTGGGACGATACCGCGGCGAGCGATCCGCTCAAGGCGCTGGCGGGGCAGATTGAAGTTTTGCGAGGGTGGGATTTGCGCTGGGGAGTGGGTTCGGTGGCGACTTCGTTGGCGGTGTTTTGGGGCGAGGAACTGCGGCACCAATTGAGTGCGGAGGCGAAGAGCGCGGGTATGTCGCTGGAAGACTACATTGCCGGCAAGGTGCCAGCGGAGCAGTTGTTGCGATCATTGGCGGCGGCCTCGGACAAGCTAGCGGCAGATTTTGGGAGTTGGAAAACGCCCTGGGGCGTGATTAACCGTTTCCAAAGACTCACCGGCGACATTGTGCAACCCTTCAGCGATGCGAGCGCTAGTATTCCGGTGGGATTTACTTCGTCTTTCTGGGGATCTTTGGCTTCGTTTGGCGCACGGGCGTATCCGGGGACCAAGAAATGGTATGGGACGAGTGGGAATAGTTTTGTGGCTGTGGTGGAGTTTGGCGATCGGGTGCGGGCGCGCGCGGTGACGGCGGGTGGAGAGAGTGGGCACGCAGACTCCAAGCATTTTGACGATGAGGCAGTACGCTACAGCACGGGGGATCTACGCGAAGTGTATTTTTATAAAGACGAGTTGAAGGAGCATACGGAGCGGGAGTATCATCCGGGCAACTGAGACCTGGAGGTGACGTTGGATCATATTCGAAAGATCACCTCGGCGGCTGCGCGGGGCGACGCACTGCGCGGAGGCTCGGCGAGGCTAGCTTGGCTTGAAATTCGCCAGCAACCCGCCCCATTTACGAGCTACTAACTCCGCCACACTGAGGGCAATCGCCAAACCTAGAAGCGCCGGCCAAAGTTGCCATACAGTAGAGACCGACCTGCCGCGCGCATCGAATATGCTCTCCACGGGTGGATTGAATCGACCGCCCGTTAAGGTCGCAATCTGCTTGAGCAGCGTATTATTCGAGCCGTAATCCTGCAGTTCTTCTCGCTGCCGGTAGAGGCCGACTTCCGGGAAAGCCGGCGTTTCCTGCACGGGCCGGATACGGAACAGCCCACGCAGGCTGCCAATGTGCAAACTTCCGCGATAGAGGCGCGCGGCCACTCTCTTTATAGGAATGGCTCTTTCGAACTTGCCGGGACCGAGGACGAAAATAGGAGGCGCCGTGCCCGGATCGGGAATTTCATCGGAGAGACGGTAGCTGACGTCAACATCGCCATTGGCGGCGTCGAATTGCGCACTGGCTTCGCTCGAATCGGAGTGGGTCAGTAGATCGCGGGCGACATTGGTCCAGAACTTATCGAACCCGGGCCATGTCATCCATTCCTCGGCCCAGCGGCTTTTGGCGTCGGATGCGAAAACGGCCGAGCGTCCGAGGCCATACTGCCAGCGCACGAACAGCGGGTCGCGCTTCACCGCGTCAATAGCTAGAATCGTTTCAGCGCCGTCTTTGGCGGCATAGCGCGCGTAGCCCTTCAATGCCGGAGCGCTTTCCATGCCGACGCCTTCCAATACTTCGGCCTTGCGCGCCACGATGGGAGACAGCACCCGTTCAACGGCCGTTCCGCCGGTGTAATCTTTAACGTCTTTTAGAAGTATTTGCTCGAGGCCTTGCGGCTCATTCAGGAAGTAACTTCGACCATTTGAGGTTGCGGCTACTTTCTCCAGGTAGGCGCGATTTACGTCCTGACCGAGACCAACAGTAGAGATAGTAACTTGGTTATCGGCCGCTTTCTTAGCTAGCTCGATGCTATCGCCTTCTTCCGAGATACCGTCCGTCAACAAGACAATATGCTTATAGACGCCTTTCGACGGCAGCACTTTGCGATAAGCTTCGTTCAGCGCCGGGGCGATCTGTGTGCCGCCATCGGGCGTGATGCCGGAAATCAGCCGTTTGATAAGCGACTTATCCTCGGCACGCCGCAGCGGCACTGCCCATTGGAAGGAGTTATCGAAGATCAGGACGCCGATGTTATCGACGGGCCTCAAGTGATCGACAACACCGATGGCCGACAAGCGAGCCAACTCAATCTTGCGGCCTTCCATGGAGGACGATTTATCGATGATCAAAATAACGCTGGTGCCTTCCGGTGATTTGGGCGGCGCAAGTTTCGCCGGGAGAGCACGGTCGAGTGCATCCATGCGCTTTTCGCTTTTGTAAACCTGCCGTTCGCCGCCTATGAGCAAAAGGCCGCCGCCATTGCGCACATAGGCATCGAGACGATCTTTGCGCGCAGGGCTTAAGTCGTTCAGGTCGAGATTATTCAGCACCACCAATTGAATACTGCTGAGATTGCGATCCATGAGCGAGGCATCGCGGCTGACGTCGAAGGCGCCTTGTTCAAAGACACGTAAGAGGTTGAGGTCGCTGCCGGTGGGGTCTTGTGAAAGATAAAGCACTTTGGCGCGACGCATGGCAATCGCCTGCTCAAACGGCAGTTCGCCAAATTTGCTGGTGAGAATGCGCCCGGAAATGGAAGTGGCGCCCGTGGTGTTCAAGCGCGCATGCACACGCAGTGTGTTCACCCCGGCCGCTAGCTGCACGGCGTTGGAACCAAGCGGGCGACCTTCGACAGACACTTCCACCGTGGCCCTGGCATCGGCTGGGGATTGAACGGTTAGGTCGATGGGAATTTGCTCACCCGCGTAGGCGATGTGCGGTAGGGCGAGCGAATCTAAACGCAGATCGGTGCCCGGGCGGCCGGCGAGTGCGATGGTATCGACCGGGACTTGCAAGCGGCGCATCTGGGCAATCGCGCGCGCAGAACTGCCCTCGTTTTCGTTGCCGTCACTAATAAGAACGAGCCGCGGAATATAACCCGCTGGAACCGCGGACATGCTGCCGGCAAGCGCCGCTTCCAGATTGGTAGAATCGCCCAGGGAGAAGCCGCAGGCAGCAGCCGGATTCCCTGCGCCACTTCCTGCGCGGCCAGCAAGCGAGGCTTGCCAGCAAATGGCACGACCTTCGTCCAATTTCCGCCGCGCTGGTCTTCAATATCTGAAACAAGTGACGACGCGCGGCGCAAATCGTTGCGCGTGATGCTGGCCGAGGTATCAACCAGCAAAACCGCGCCAACTTTCGTGCGCGGCAAGATGAGTGTGGGTTCGGCGAGCGCCACCAGTACCGCACTGAAACTGGCCGCCTTCAGCAATAAAGGCAGGCGCCGCGCGGTTTTGTTCCAAAGGTAGGCAGCCCAGACCGCGGGCAGCAAAGCGAGAAGCAAAATCCACGGATGTACGAAAGTCATTTCGCCGCCAATTCCGGCTCGCGTTGAGGCGTGGCCTGCTTATTCCGGCTGACATTTCTTGCCCTACGCTGCCGCCCAAAAGCGAACCACTCGGCCAACAAGCAGCCTAAGCCGGCCAGTGCGAGCCATTTCCAGAGATCGACCGGTCCACCTTGCAGCCGAGAAGGGCGGGGAAGACCTTTCGCCGCTCCCTCAGGAGCCTTCCATTCCGTTTCGCCCACATCGGGCAGAGTGAGGGAAAGAATCCGCTCGCGGTCGCCGGTATACACATGCAAAACGCTGGGTTCAGGGGCGAAGAGTTGCAAGACTGCGCCGTGAACGGTGAAGGGCAAAGCGAGACCATTGTCATCCAGCACGCGGATCTGATCCTGGCGTTCTTGCGAATCGAGCGGAATGGACGCCGTTCCCACACTGCCGGCGGCGAGATCGAGCGTGCGGAAAGATTCGGGCGAGAGCCAGCGCAGGAGATTGGCAAACAAAATGGGAGTGGTTACTTCGAACTTTAATTGCCCTTGCAGCGGGTCAAAGCCGATGAGCGCAAATCTTGCATGCCCCGGCGCGGCATCACGAGCAACGACAATTGGGCCGCCTGAAACACTAGCCACGGGAGTATCGCCTTCATAGGTTTCAAAGATTTCGGCGTTGGCGATATGGGCTTCTTTGGCGTGCAATCCAGCGCCCAGCGCGCTTTCGTTATGCCAAGCTTTGATCACCGCATCGTAATCGAGACCCTTAACGGGGATCGGCGAGCCATTACGCGGCGGAGAGATCCACAAACTCGGCAAAGTGGGGCGCACACCAGGCGCAAAACCATCGAGCACCACAATCTCGGCCGGTTGAGCGGCCGGATAGCTAGCCGGCTCGAAGAAGTGCGCAACTAAGCGACGGTTGGCGGCAAATAAAGGCCTGAGTTCCGGGGCGCGCCGGGTATAAACATTCACTTCGAGCGGGCCACTGCGGGGCAGGCGCAAATGCGCTTCCTGATCGGTTGGCAAAACGTCAGCGGGAGCAATGCGAGCCAGCAATTCGCCTGCTGAGGCAGTGACGAAACTATACTCGGCGGCGGCTTCCTGGCGCGGCGCAAGCTGGATGGTGCGCGGCGCAAAGCGCGTGCCGGCAAATTGGGTTTGCAGGCGGACCGCATGCGGTTGAGAGCCAAAGTTCTTCAGGGTGACGGTAGCGTCCCAGGAGTTCGATTCCTGCTGGTCGCGCTTCGCCGCTAAACGGCGGATGCCAACATGCTCACGATTGAGCTCAGGACTGAGGATTCGCAAATTGGGAACGGCCGGAACATCGACTGGCTCACCGGAGATCATGCCGGCCCCGTCGTAAACGATTTCACCGGACATTCCTTCCGCCCAACTCCCCGCTTGCTCAGCAAACGATAGAGCTTGCGCCAAATTCAAGGCGGACGATTCAGACACCGAACTGTCAATGGCGGACGTGAGTTGTTTGCGATTCGAGGTAAACGGCGTAATGGGCGTGGCCAGCGCATCTACCCGCACGAGCATGACGCGATCGGCGCCGGGTAAACGCGCCAGGTAGTCCAAGGCCAGACTTTTTTCGGTATCGAGTAGTTTGCCCCCTTTTACGCTGGCGGCGGACCAGGAGGAAGTATCGAGCAGCAGAACGTGATCGCGGCCGCGCCAGCGCTTGCTTCCCCATTGCAACTGGGCAATGGCCAACAGAAGGAATAACAAACCTAATAACTGAAGAATGAGAGACCATGGCTCACGCATGCGGCGACGGCTCTGCAGTTCTTCAGCGCTCGAGGCGGGAGTCCAAAAGCGCAAGGTGGAAACAACCTTTTTGCGTTTACTTTTATCGAGCAGATAAAGCGCGGCAATGAGACTTCCGACCGCGCCCAGCAGCGTGAAAAACTCGCCGGCTGTGAGATTCAAAAAGAACATCGGCGGTTAGTTGCCCTGCACCATCATGAGCGGTCCGAACATCGCTTCTTCTAAAGGAATAGCAGTGGAGATGCCGGCGTAACGGCCGCCATTGCGCGCGGCGAGCTTGCGGAGCGCGGCGGCATGTTCGTCAAAAGCGGCCGTGTAAGACAGGCGCGCGTGATCGTCAAGCGCGATTTTCAACTGAGCGCCCGATTCGGCGTCGTGCAATTCCACTTCACCCTGGCCGGTTGGCGTGCGGTCTTCTTCGCCCCAAAGCTGAATAAACAGGAGCTCATGGCCGAAATCGGCGACGTATTGGAGCGGGCGGAAACAATCGCTATCGTCCAGAAAATCTGAAATAAAGATTACTAAGCCGCGCTGTGGGTACTCGCTCAGAAACTGGCGCGCGGTTTCCAAATAATCTGTCTTTCCGCCAGGCTCTAAACCACGCAGAAAGTTTTCCGCCGGCTGAAAACGGTGCCGGCCGCCGCTGGCCAGGAACGGATCGAATAAGCGCGCGGAAAAGGGTTGGAGCAGAATGGAATCAAGACGAACGAGCCCCACGTACACAAGCGCCGCCGCCAGCTTGCGAGCGTAATCGAACTTATTCATCTGCTTCGGCGGACTGCCGGCCGTCATGGAAGCGCTCACGTCTATGAGAAGCCGCACGGGCACTCTGGGTTCCACTTGAAACATCTTGAGAAAGAGCTTTTCAAAGCGCATGAAAGCGCGCCAGTTGACGGCGCGCAGATCATCGCCTTGATGAAAATTGCGGTGGTCGAGAAACTCCTGGCCGGGTCCCGAAAAGCGCGAAGTGTTGTGGCCTCCCACCAATCCGTTAAACGATTTCTGCCAGTGCAAGGTGAGCCGTTCGAGACGTTCGAGGAAACTGCGATCGACAAGGGGCTCTGCCATGGGAGACCGCTAGGCCGCCGCGACGCCAGCTAGAATCTTCGTGAGAATCGTTTCCGTTGTTTCACCATCGGCGTGGGCGTCGAAGTTCAGGATGATGCGATGCCGGAGGACGCCGGGCGCTACGGTGGCGACATCTTCGATGCTTAAATGAAGACGGCCGCGCATCAAAGCGAGCACTCTGCCGCACTCAATGAGCGCCTGCGCGCCACGAGGTGAGCTGCCATAGCGGACATAGCGATTGGTGATTTCGGCGGCGCCGCGCACGCCGGGCTGGGTGGCCATGATGACCGCAATGGCATATTCCTGCACGTGCGGCGCCACGAGAACTTGCCGGCAGATGGCTTTCAACTCGGCAATTTGAACGCGGCCCATGATGGTGTGCAAGGTGACTTCGTCGTTCTTGGTGGTTACATCGACAATGCGGTTCAGATCTTCGCGCGATGGATAGGCTACCAAAATTTTCATGAGGAAGCGATCCAGTTGCGCTTCCGGGAGCGGGTAGGTTCCTTCCATCTCAATGGGGTTCTGCGTGGCCATGACCAGGAAGGGCAGTTCGAGTTGATAGCTGGTGGTGCCGCTTGTCACAGTGCGCTCCTGCATGGCTTCGAGCAGGGCCGACTGCGTTTTCGGGGTGGCGCGATTGATTTCGTCGGCCAGTACGAGATTGGCGAAGATGGGACCCTGCTGAAAGCGCAGGCTTTTGTGCCCGTGGTCGTCGCTTTCCATGACCATGCTGCCGACGATATCGCCGGGCATCAGGTCGGGTGTAAACTGAATTCGCGAGTAGCGCAGATCGAGGACGCGCGCGAGCGTGCGGAGGAGGGTCGTCTTACCAAGTCCAGGCACGCCTTCTAGAAGGACGTGGCCACCGGCGATCAGGCAGATGAGCACGCCTTCGATGACGCTGGTTTGTCCAACAATCACTTTCCCGATTTCTTCACGTACTCGAGCCAGCTCAGCCGTGGCGCGTTCGACGTCGGCGGTGTGGGCGCTCAATGTTTCTGCCATTCAAATTATTGTAGAGGAAGGGTACCTTTTACTAGTGTACGAAGGCGCTTCCTGGCAAGTTTCAAGGTGCTGGCGAAAAGACCATATTCGCGGGTTCAATGCCCTTGGCGGAACAGTCATCCTGGTACAGCCGAAGATAGCTTTCCAACACATAAGCAGCGGGTTCGAAGCCTAATAGCGCGGCGGTCTGGTCAATCCAATCCGAGGCGCCTTCCAGCTCGAAAAAGATGCCAATGGGCGTTTCATCCAATGTCACCGTGCCATCGGGCAAGGTTGGTTGCTGGTATTCGGTGCGGTATTTTTCGTAGCGAAAGCTGGGGTCATACCCTAAGGCGTGCAGAATCTGCTCAAGCATTTCCAGTGAACCAACGCTGGTTTCGAGTTCGGGCCGCGCCTTGTGGGGACCGGCGAGGTACGGGCCTTTCCAGGTGATGAGGGAATCGGTTCCGATGCGGCGCAAGCGCAGCAGCATTTGCGAGTTCTTGAGAGTTTGATCGGCGGTGTCATAGATGGTGTTGGCTTCGAAGCGGCGCGGGACGGAGATGGAAAAGCCGGCGTTGGTGAGAAGCTGCTGAGCAGAGATGGCGTCTTTGAGACGGATCTTGACTTCGGTTTCTATGCCATGGGCGGTGGACATTTGGGATGGGAGCGGGCGGACCGCTAGAATGAGTCTCGCATTCTATACTGGGGGCTGACGGAGAAAAACGCGCCCGTAGCTCAGCTGGATAGAGCGAATGACTTCGAATCATTAGGCCGGGGGTTCGAATCCCTCCGGGCGCACCAGAGTTCTTGGAATCGTTCGAGTAAGTTGGCACGGTCTCGGGCGCTTGCAGCCACACTCGTGAGGCCTACGTGGCGTTGTCAATGGCTTTCTCCTTTGCCACACGCTCCTGCAGGATGCGCGTCAGGGTGTCGTACTCATATCTGTCGGCGAGATCTTGCAAACGGGTCGCCAGTGTGGTGTCATGCGTCTCGCGCACTTTGAGAAGCACTGCATCCATCTCTTTCTTTTTGCCTTCAACGGTGGCATCCAGTAGCTCTTCCATCCACTGCGACGGCAATTGCATGAGATGCTCGGCGCTGATCGCCTCCGCTGACGTCCCTTGGTTTTCGGCGATTGTCGACTCCTCATAATCATAGGTAACGTTGAGGAGCACCCGCAGCATTTCAAACAGCTCATTCTCCGGGCAAGGCTTCGCCAGGAAATCGTCGGCGCCGCTGGCAGCAACCATTCGCCTGTCGTCCTCCATCGCGCTGGCAGTCAGTGCCACAATCAGGGTGTCTTTGCCACTGGAACTCGCCTTAATCCTGCGCGTGGTCTCCAAGCCGTCTATCCCGGGCATATGCACATCCATCAGAATCATGCGCGGCCTGCGCTCTTCCATCATTCGGAGGGCCTCCTCACCGCTGCCCGCGCCGCGTACCGAAAACCCGACATAATTCAGCAGCTTCATCAGGCTGTCGCGATTTTCCGGCTGATCGTCCACCACCAAGATTTCGGGAGTTTCGCTTCCGGTGCGCAGGCCGATGACCCTGCGGGGCGCCTGGGTCCTGACTGCCGCAGTGGCGTCACCTGATTGCACGGGGATCTCAAACAGGAAAAGCGAACCCTCACCGGGAAGGCTGGTGGCGGTGATATCGCCATCCATGAGGCGGGCGTATTTGCGGCTGATGGCGAGACCCAGGCCAGTGCCCTTCTGGGTGTTCAGTTCTCCCTTTGCCTGCATAAACGGTTCAAACAACTTCGCCTGATCCTCAGCCGAAATGCCCGGGCCGGTATCCTGAACGCGGGCCGCGAGCCATAGCTGCCCGCTTTTATGGGTAAGGCTAACGTGAAGTTGAATTTGGCCGCGAGCGGTAAATTTGATGGCGTTTCCAACCAGATTGATCAGCACCTGGCGTATTTTGCCCTCGTCGCCCACCAGGTAGCTGGTGGCTTTCACATCCG
Source organism: Bryobacterales bacterium (assembly GCA_963764105.1). Classification (GTDB taxonomy): domain Bacteria; phylum Acidobacteriota; class Terriglobia; order Bryobacterales; family Bryobacteraceae; genus Bog-105. Next base: position 274,485 of record CAVXRP010000008.1, on the reverse strand, counting down.
CCGACAGGTCAAATCGGACACCCTTGGCCTCGGCTCGCAGGCGGAACATTGCCACCAGATGATCGAGTAGTGAGGCGAGGCTGAATGTCACAGGAGTGAGCTCCGTCCGGCCCGCCTCGATTTTCGACATATCCATCACGTCGTTAATAAGATTCAGGAGATGCTCGCCACTGCGGCCGATAATCGAGAGATTCTCTTTGGTGTCTTTGCTGAGACTCGGATCGCGCAACATCAACTGGGTATAACCGAGAACCGCGTTGAGCGGCGTGCGTATTTCGTGGGACATGGTGGATAGAAACGTGCTCTTGGCGCGGTTGGCCGATTCGGCCTCAGCGGCAGCCATTTCCAGCTTATGGTTGAAGCTGCGAATCTCGGCTTCGGCCCGCAAACGTCCCAAATCGAGCCGGTTGAGCACGGTGGCGGTGCTCCAAATCAGAAAAGCGAAGAAGACGGCGTTGGCGGAAGCGAACAGAGCAAGACCAAAGGCTGAGTCATACAAGCCGTGCAGTTGGCCTTGCCAGCGAATCCAGCCAATAACGGACGGCACCAACAAAACGCCCGGAAGGAGCCGGATCGCCATGATCCCGCCGGGCGCTCTGGAAGAAATCGATTCCATTGGGCCACAATCGGCGTGACAGAACAGCACCCCAAGACTGAGCAGCAGCAGACTGCCAGAGGTATGGATGGACAGGGCCGCGTACACGGCAACGCCGGGGAACTCGTGAATCCCAAACAAATAGCAGTTCAGGCTTAATAGGCAAAGGGATCCGGTGAGTAGGGCGCAGAGTTGCGCCAACACCGCCAATCGTTTGTGGAGAACGACAACAAGAGCGCCTCCTAGCAGCAAAAGAGACAGAGCGGCCACCGCCGCCATTCTTCCCGGGCTGCCAGCGATGAGCGAACCCGCATCCCGAACCACCAACTCATCAATATGGAGATTCCAGCCCGTGGCGTATTCCAGCAGAGTGAGAGCGCCGATGGCAGCTGCGACGCCTGCAAGGAGCCTTTCGAGCGCCGCGCGACCGTGGCCGCCATGCTCGTTCGCCAGCCACAGCGCTACACTCGCGGCCAGCAAGGCCAACGCGGTGTTGGCTTGCATGGTAGGGTAGCCGGGCCGCACACTCTTTAAGAACGGGATACCGGCTCCCCATCCGACGAGCACCAGTGCCCCGAAACTTCCAACCAGCGCCGCCATAATTTTCGAGGCGCGCGTAAAGGCGGCCTGCCCGTGGTTTGGAAGCAAGGTTTCGCCGTGCTGCGAGGCTCGGCCCGCGTACCCCTCCTGCAGCCAAAAGAACAGCAGGCCGATACCAACTATGAAGACTGCCGCGCTGACCAGAACGATGACAGAGACCGTCGAATAGGCAGTGCGCAGCACGGTGATATCCTGCTCTGTGCGCAAAAGGATTCGAAAGGATGTCGGATTGCGGCGGACATCGGCTTCCGTGCGGCAGATGCCGCTGAGCCCAACCAATGTGCCGGGCTCAATCCTGCTCGGGTTTTCACTAAACTGGCTCAACTCCGCCTGAAACTGAACTGTTTTGTCTTGGAGTAGCCAAAGTTCACCTTTTGTTCCTGGCAAGCGCTCGATGATCTTGCCTTCGATGTGCACCAGCAGGCCGTCGTAGGGGGTGCGGGTAAAGCGGTCTTCGGTGGTGATGACTTGCGCGGCTCTAAGCTGCACCGGCATGGGTGCGACGCCTTGACCAAGCCGGCGCACGATAGTGTCTTCCAAGATCGGCGAATAGCCATCTGCGGCGACAAATCCGAACGCCTCGACCTGTGCGCCTGGTTCGAAAGTTCCGCGCTGGCGGGTCTCGACGCGAATCCCTGAATTGTTGCGTTGCAAGTAAAGCGCGCTGCCGGGCGCCTGGAAAGTAACGGTTCCCTTGATCCTCACGCGGTGTTCGAGCGAGGAGTCCGGATGGAATTGCGCCAAGCTGTCGATTGACGAGAACGGCAGGCGGGAAGAATCAGCCGCCGCCGATTCAACGGTGATGTCTTGCATGTCCGGTACGAACAGCCTCACTCCAACAATTTGCCGTTGATCGTTGGGGACGGCTCCGCAAGCACCGCGAACCCGCACGGCACTGTCGATGAGGCGGTCAAACCCTTTCGCCGGGAAATTGATCACATGAACGGTGATATCGCCGCCGTCCAAAGTACGCAACTCTAAGAAAAGCACTTGCTTGCCCCAGATTTCCCATATACCGGCAGAGTGGACTATACCGCTGACCTCGACCCACCGGCTATCCAAGTTTCCGCGAGAGAGTTCGTAGAATGTGGAAACCCTGGGCGCGGGTAAATTTCCTTTACCCAACACCTGAAGCGCGCTACTGATCATTAAGGGCGCAAAGAGGCCTGGCTGGATGGTTCCGGTCACCTCGACTTCATCCCCAATGTGGACTGGCGTTTGCTCCAGCCGATCAACCCCTATCGCGCCAGTTTCATCTTGCAGGAAGAACGAATTTTTCCAGCCGGCGAAGGCGGTGACGACGCCGCGAAGTTTGGCCGGATGCGGTACCAGCGTGCCGCCGGCGCTGCTATGGCGCGCACTGTCCACGGTCGCAATGGCGGCTACGGGAGGGGCAATGGGTGCGGCATAGGCCCTTTCGACGAGCGGTGTGACCAGGAGACAAGCAACCAGCAGGCGTTTCGCGCAAAGTTGGCCAGCCGCTAGCATTCGTAAGTAGGTAGTGAGCGTGGCGGAAGATACTTCTCTTTTTCGAGGGGCGGCGGCTCGCTCGAGCGCGCCAGGAAGTTCCTGCCTTAGCAATTCCCTTGTTGTGCCTGTACCTTTTAGCCGACCCGATTTACGAGTGTACCGATAGGCGGAATGGTAATGCGAATCTCATCGCCGAGCTGAAGTGTGAACGCATCCGGTGGAACGATGCCCGTGCCTGTTAGCAAAAAACAGCCGCTCGGAAAACTGTTGTTGCGGTAAAGATAGGAAACCAGCGAGGCCGGCTCGCGCTTCAGCGATTCGAGGGTGGTCGCTGCCGAAAACTCGTTCTTGTTTGCGCGCAAAATAGCAAGGCGGATCTCGGTTGATTTCTCGAGCGCTGCCGCCGAAACCAAAATGCATGGGCCCAACGCGCAACTTCGGTCATACACTTTCGCTTGGGGAAGATAGAGCGGATTTTCACCCTCAATATCGCGCGAGCTCATATCGTTGCCGATGGTGTAGCCGGTGATCTTGCCGCTGGGCGTGATCAGCAAGGTTAACTCCGGTTCGGGCACGTTCCACTTAGCATCGTCGCGAATGGCGACTTTCTGATTTGGGCCCACCACCCGGTGCGGCGTCGCTTTCATGAACAGTTCCGGCCGCTCGGCCGCATACACGCGATCGTAGAAATCGCCGCCGCCTGCGGATTTCGCTTCTTCCATGCGGGCGTCGCGGCTGCGATAGTAAGTCACGCCGGCGGCCCAAACCTCCTGGCTGCCGATGGGAGCCAATATCTCGCTCTCGCCGGGTGGGCTTACGGCTGGGAATTGGGCGAGCGATGCCGACAGCCATTCGGCTAGATCGTCTCGGGCAATGAGCACATCCCAAGCCGTATCGTCGCCACGGAAGAATTGCGAACCTTGTTCAACGAGATAACCCACGGCGGTGCGATAGAGTTTCATGTCACTCTCCTAACAAGAATCCAAGGTAACGGCCCATCCAGTATGGCAGCAGAAAGGCAGCACCCTCGTCTTCTTCGCGGCCGCCCGAGTCGCTGTCAACCTCAAACGGATTGGTATTCCATTTCATCACCGGGCGTTCGTCGGGCGGCAAAAGGGTGGTCGCCTGGGGCCGTGCAAAGCGGTCGCGAACGCGATCCAGCGCGATATCCTCAAGCTGCGAGTTCTTCACACTCCAATCGATGGTACCGATGGGCATCCGGTAAAGGGTACGCGCGGCGCTCACAAAATCGACAAACCTCGTGGGTTGTGCCACCGCGTAGATGAAAGTCCACAACGGGTTCTCCTCGCGCCTCTCGTTCTCCCACCATTGGTTGAGCGCAGGCCAGTAGAAGCGCGCCAAGGCGACCAAAGTATTGGAAGCTAGAAGTCAGAAGCTAGAATCGCTGATCACGAATTAGGCGGCGGTGGCCTCCGATTTGAGGGTGATTTGGTCTGGTTGGGCGGTTTCGGGAGTGGTAACCGGTTCGGGTGCGACGTGAGTTGGCGGAGTTGAAAATTCGAAGCCATTTGGAACAGGAGCGGGTTTGGGTTTGGCTTCAGCTTCAGCGGCGGCGGTTTCGAGGCGTTCCTGTTGCAGGCGGCGGAGTTCGGCGGTGTCCTGCTTGAGTTGATTGCGGAGGCGGCGTTCTTGCAGGGCGAGGTTGCGCAGGTCCTTTTGATAGGTGCGGAAGATGTGGGCTTCGAGCATGGCGGCGCGGAGTTGGGTGTCGGGTTCATGGGCGCAGTCGGCGGCGAGTTCGTGGCGGCCGAGGGCGTAGAAACCGGATTCGAGCGTGGGGATGCGAAGGAGACGCCATTCGGTATCGGCGATGGTTTGGGTGAGGTGTTGTTCGATGTCGTTGGCGGGAGCGAATTTTTGGTTGATGAGGGCGACGAGGGATTGGTAGGCGGCGACGTCGTCGCTGGGCAGGACGATGGTGCGGCCGGTGAGACCGGTTTTGAGGGCGTTGTGGGAGGAGACGAGTTTCCCTTGCTCGGTCTTGGGGCCGGTCGACGATTGGGAGTTGGCTCGGTTGGCGGCGAGTTGGGCTTCGGATGCTTGGTGCGCGGCGGCACGACGGGCGGCTCGGTTTGACATTTGGTTGCTCCTGGAAAGCGAACGGCCCGCCAAACGAGATGGGAATCTCGGGCGAGCCTGATTTTTTATAGCATGGGACCCCGGGTGAAACGAACTTCGCCTACAGGTGTAGGAGGGAAAAATTGGCGGTAAGCTGCTGGGAGGATGAGAGATAAAAATATTCGCGATTTTTTTCGAAATCTGTGACTGACCCAGGACGGCCCTTCGGTCCGCCGCAACGTTTATCTTCGCAGTGCCTATGCCAACCATGTGAAGACCGAATTCGAGGTCCCGTGCATCTGGCGCGATCTCGCCATCGATTTCGTCGCGAAAGCGCGTTGTGCCCTCGTCTGTGTGCTGACGCGCAATGAGGCGGGCAACGTTTCCTGACCCCACAACCTGCGCCGTCACCTCGGCGGTCAGGCGGAACTTAGCGCCACGGTGTTGGCTGACGTCCACGACTTGGTGGATCGGCAGATGGCTGGATCTTCAGTCCAAGCCGAAGAAACTCCTGCGCCATTGGAGCCCAAGTCCTACCCGGGAGGCTGCTCACTTCCTTGCCTTGTGAGAAATCTAAGCTTTCGGCTTCGCCCCTGAGGCCTGAAAATGAAGGTCGTTCCAGCGGCGCGAACGTTCTTCCAGAACTCAAGCTGGGCTGCAAACGGCTTGTTGGTATCGTTCCGCTCGTCCAGGTAGCGGGCGCTTGGCAGCGCAAGAGCCTGAGTATCTGCAAAATCTCCGCGGACGTAAGAATCTTCAAACCGATCGTACAGAAGCTGAATGGCGTGCCGCACCTGGGTTGTTGCAGCGGCTCGGGTGTTTTCTGAGCCTGAACGCTCGTAATTAGCGCGAGCGTTGTAAGGGCAATCAACTTGCTGGAAGTGCGACAAGCGAGCGGCTTGATATGGTCACGGTCATTGGCGCGCTTTCCTTGCGGGGGCCGCCGCTAGCAAAAGGCTGACCGGGAGGTCAGCCGCAGGCCAGCAGGCCGCCCCACAAGTGATTAGCGATGCTCGCGGTCGTGGTGCTCTTCGCCCCGGCGTTCGGGAGCCCAGCCATGGCTCTCGACACGGCGGTTGGGTTCGAAGCCGGGCCGGACCACTACGCGGCCGCGATCGACCCAACCACGATTCCATGGATTACCGCCGAACAGAATGGCGTGATCGCGCCAGCCAAAGCCATAGCCGGCGCCCCAACCGAAGCCGCCGAAGAAGCCGCCAATGGTGATGGCCGGGCCGAAACTAAAGCCGGCATAGAAGCCGGGCCGTGGAGCGACAAAGAAAATTTGCGGATTGTAATAGGGCACGTAATACGCAGGGCCGATCGGATCGATTTGAATGATGCCGGGTCCTTGGACTACCACGCGCTCATATTGGGTGAATTGTGGATCGCGCAGATAACCTTCCTGATTCGCCCTGGCGCGCAATCGTTGAATGGCATCCATGACATCGCCGCGCTGCGCTAGCACAGCATCGCCGAGCTGCTGGGTCCACTGCATATACTGGGCCATCTGGCTCAAGACTTGGGGAAAGGGCAGGAGTGCAAGCACGCTGACGTCCCAGGGAAGGTTATCCTCGCGAATCGCCTGAGCTAATGCTTCACCGTGCAGGTAAGCATGCTGATTCGCCCAGCCCGCTGCTTCGGGAATCTGTTGGGGAAACGTGGCGGCCGTCAAGACGTGGGCCAGAAGACCGTCGGGATAAAGGGCAATGGAGGCGACCATTTGATCCAATTGCTGCGGCGGCAAAAGTGGCGGTTGATTGGCGGCTGGAAAGCCCTGTGGCGGATAGGAGGCGCCTTGCGAAGGTGGGTATTGCGGCTGCGCTTGCGGATATTGTGGATACTGCTGCTGCGGATACGGCTGTTGGGGCGGTGTCTGGCTTTGCGGCGGCCCCTGGGGATATTGCGGGGGTGTGGACGGCGGGTACTGCTGGGTGAAGCCAAGTTGCGCCATGGCAACCCCTAAAACCATGGCCATCACTGCTTTATTCGTTTGCATTGGTCAATGTCCTCTGTCACTCCTTTGGACGACCCTGCCAGCTTAAAGGATACGTTCGCCCGTGCTCAGGGCTAAATTAAAACTTGTTTAGCGGGAGGCGGAGCGCGCTTCTGGCGTACTATTAAGTCTATCGACATGCTTGCGAAGCAAGCTCACACCGATGCCGTGCAGGGCATGGCGCTATTTGCACCAATAGAGCGGAAACCTATGTTGGCAAAGTCTCGAAAACGATCATCACTGTTCCACCTTCTTACCGTTGCGGCTTTGGGCTTGGCTCTGGCGGCGCAAACCCCGCAAGAATTGGCGCAAGTCAAGCCCAATGCTCAACCCATCGCTCCCAACCGCGGCGCCGCAGGCCTTTCGCAAGCTTTGGCCGCCATTCGGACGCGCGCCAGTATTTTGATGATCGTGGCGCATCCAGACGATGAAGACGGCGGCATGCTGGCTGCGGAAACGCGCGGCCGTGGTGCGCGCGGCTCTTTGATGACGCTGACGCGGGGCGAAGGCGGCCAAAACGCGATGTCTTCGGACATGTACGACGAACTCGGCTTGGTGCGGACGCAAGAGCTGTTGCAGGCAGATCGTTATTACGATGTCGACCAATACTGGGGGACGGTGATCGACTATGGGTTTTCCAAAACGCGCGAGGAAGCCATTGATAAATGGGGTTACGAACGCGTTTTGTCCGATGTCGTTCGGGTGGTCCGCATGACCCGGCCGCTGGTGTTGACATCCAGTTTCGTCGGCGCACCGACGGATGGCCATGGCAATCACCAGGTCGCAGGCCAAATGGCGCAAGAAGCTTTCGTCGCGGCCGCTGATCCCAAGCGTTTTCCCGAACAAATTCGCGAAGGCTTGCGCCCGTGGGCGCCGGTGAAGGTGTATGCGCGCGTACCGTTCTTCGCGCCTACCAAAGACAATACGATCTACGATTACGCGACCGATAAGTACGTGCCGATTCGCTTTCGCAATTATGTAGACCAAACTTGGATTAACGAGCGGCCGCCCACCAATCTGGAGATTCCGGAAGGCCGCTTGGATCCTTCCGCCGGGCTGACGTATTTGCAGATAGGGCGGACGGGCTGGGGCTTTGAGAAAAGTCAGAACGGCGGCGGCACCACCCCGCCGGAAGGCATATACAATGCCGCTTATCATCGCTATGGTTCGCGGGTAGAAGCGGGCAGTAAAGACCATTCGTTCTATGACGGGATTGATACCTCACTGGCAGGGATTGCTTCGTTAGCCACAGGCGACACGGCGTTCTTGCAGGCCGGCTTGGGGCACCTTGCCAAGCTCGCCGACGAAGCTTGCGACAAGTACCGGCCCGGCAGCCCTTGGCAGATCGCGCCGCCACTAGCCGACGGTCTGCGAGCCACGCGTGAGTTGCTCGCGCAAGTGCAGGCCAGCGCTCTGCCAGAGCCCGGCAAAAGCGACGTGGCTTTTGAACTGAAGGTGAAGGAGAAGCAGTTTGCCAAGGCCCTGGCGCTGGCGCTCGAAGTATCCTTCGACGCGGTCGTTGCGCCGGAAAAGGAGCCGGATAATCGCTTTGGCGGCGCACAGGCGATCACTTTCACGATCGCCATTCCAGGACAGAAATTTCTTGTTCAGACTAACTTGCACAACAACGGACCCGAAACTGTCGCGGTTGAAGAGATAGCGGTGATGGCCTCCGATGGTAAACCATGGGCCATCAAAGCAGACAAAGCGCCGGCGGGGGCAATTTCCGGTGGCACGGAGAGCAGTCTCAAATTCGCCGTTGCGGCACCGGACGACGCCACCATCACCAAAGCCTACTTCAGCCGGCCGAATCGCGAGCAGCCTTACTACAACCTCACCGATGAGCGCTTCCGCAACTTGTCGCTGGCGCCCTATCCGCTCATCGCAGCAGCGCGGCTCAGCTTCAAGGGTGTGACGTTTTCTCTGCAAAGTGTAGTGGAAGCCAATCAACGGCTGGACGGGATCGGGATTGTTGCCGACCCGCTGATCATGGCGCCGGCCATTTCTGTTTCGATTACTCCATCCGCCGGCGCGGTGCCCCTTAGCGCCGCATCCTTCGCTTTTTCGTGCGGCCTACGCAGCAACGTCAAAGGTCCAGCCAAAGGGTCGGTTCGTTTGCGCCTGCCTGCTGGTTGGGATTCCTCGCCCGCGCAAGCGCCCTTTTCGTTCGGCCACGATGGCGATACCGCCACACTGACGTTTCAAGTGACGCCTCATTCTCTGGCAGCGGGCAACTATGAAATTCGCGCGGTGGCCGATTATGGCGGCAAGACCTACGAAGAAGGGTTTCGGCTGGTTGGCTATACGGGCTTGCGACCCTACCCGAGCTACCATCCGGCTACTTACAAAGCGGTGGGCGTGGACGTAAAGACGGCTCCTGGCTTGCACGTGGGCTTCCTGCCCGGCACCGGCGACGATGTCCCGCGCGCGCTTGAGGATCTCGGGGTTCAATTGCAAATTCTGTCCGCCGCCGATATTGAAAACGGCGATTTGTCGGCTTTCGACGTGATTGTTTTAGGCGTGCGCGCTTACGCCGTTCGTCCCGAATTACGCGCGGCTAACAACCGGCTCATGAACTACGTCAACAACGGTGGCGCGTTGATTGTGCAATACAATGTGCAAAGCTTTGATCGCGATTACGGGCCGTACCCGTTCTCGGTTGGGAACGCACCCAGGGTGGTGGATGAAGCTTCACCGGTTAAGATCCTCGAGCCGCAGAACCCGCTTTTTAACTGGCCGAATAAAATCACCACAGCGGATTTCGATGGCTGGCAGGAAGAGCGCGGCCACGGTTTCCTACAGAAGTGGGACGACCATTATCAGGCCCTACTGGAAACACACGATCCCGAGCAAGAGCCGCAAAAAGGCGGCCTGCTGCTAACGCGCTATGGCAAGGGCATCTATGTTTATGACGCGTATGCTTTGTACCGGCAGCTGCCGGAGGGCGTGCCTGGCGCTTATCGAATTCTGGCCAATCTCATCAGCTTGGGCAAAAATCCCGGCTGGCGTTAATAACTTTTCGAGATTCCGCAGCGAATCATCGGGTAGAGCAATCTAGTGAAAGGGTGCTTGCTATGTTTATTCGAAAAATAAGTGGTTTTTTGGGTTCGTTTCTGGTTGCCGCGTGTTTGCTTTCTGCAGCGGACAAAGTGTTCCCAGATCCAGCCGTTGACGTGCCACCGGCTACGGGTGAACAAATTGCCGTGTTCGCGGGAGGGTGCTTCTGGGGCATTGAGGGCGTTTACGAAAAAGTCAAGGGCGTGAAAACCGCAGTGGCCGGCTATTCCGGCGGCGAGAAGTCAACGGCTCATTATGAAATGGTGAGCGAAGGTAACACGGGTCATGCCGAATCGGTTGAAGTGACATTCGATCCGGCGCAGATCACGTATGGCCAATTGCTGAAGATCTTCTTTTCCGTGGCGCACAACCCGACCGAAAAAGATCATCAAGGCCCAGACTGGGGTTCGCAATACCGGTCCGTAATCTTCTATGCGAATGACGAGCAGAAGAAGGTGGCGGAAGCGTACATTCAACAGCTGCAAGAAGCGGGCGTTTACTCACACCGGATTGTGACCCAGGTGGTACCGCTCAAGGCATTTTATCCGGCCGAAGCGCATCACCAGCACTTCATGCAAAACAACCCCAACTATCCGTATATCGTGTACAACGATTTGCCGAAAGTGAACGCGCTTAAGAAATATTATCCGGACCTTTGCAAACGCTAAGGCTTGGGTTTATCGGTCTTGGCCTCGCTGGCGGGTGGCGGCGCGCCCTTGGTACAAAGTAGGGCCGCGCTCGCCACGTTTGCGGTCGTGACTTTGGAGACGGTCAATTACCCTTGGGTTTATCGGTCTTGGCCTCGCTGGCGGGTGGCGGCGCGCCCTTGGTACAAAGTAGGGCCGCGCTCGCCACGTTTGCGGTCGTGACTTTGGAGACGGTCAATTACCCTTGGGTTTATCGGTCTTGGCCTCGCTGGCGGGTGGCGGCGCGCCCTTGGTACAAAGTAGGGGCGCCCTCGCCACGTTTGCGGTCGTGACTTTGGAGGCGGTCAATTACCCTTGGGTTTATCGGTCTTGGCCTCGCTGGCGGGTGGCGGCGCGCCCTCCGGCGTCGTCACTTCCAGCAGGCGAACAATGCGGGCGGTGTGGTCGTACTGGCTTAGCTTACGCTCGTCGCTCACCAGATTCTTCCATTTCGCTTTCAACTGGTAATCGACAGAGAAACTCAGGTCTTCGAACTTGTAGCGGCCGTCTTTTTTGGTAAAGTACTCGTGCCGCTCTTTGGTTTTGTCGTCAAGCAGCGTCACAAGCGCGCCTTCCAAGGGCTGGCCGGAATCGTCCACCACCTGCCCGGTTACGGTGCGGGTGGTGGGGTTCTTTCCCTTCTTGGGATTCAACGGCCGGTGATTATCCAGGAAAACGTCGGGCGCGCGGGTGTCCTGCGTCTGTTGCGCCGCAGCGCTCATCATGCCCAGACCGACCAGCAAGCCACCGAAAAGCACACGCGCACTCAGTTTCATAGCACCCTGTATCCATATACTATCAAGTAATTTGGGTTACCATTTTTTATGTCCTTCGGCAATAGCAACGTTCTCGCGTTTGAGAGCCGCCGCGCGAAGGAGATGGCGGAACTCATTCGCAGCAACGGGGGCATACCGTTTGTGGCTCCGGCTTTGCGCGAGGTTCCCTTGGAGGAGAATTCCGCGGCTTTCGAATTTGCCGGCAAGCTTTACGCGGGCGAGTTTGATATGGTCATTTTCCTGACTGGCGTGGGGGCGCGGCTGTTGCAGCGGGTGCTGGCAACGCGCGAAGCGGAAGACCGTTTTGTGGATGCGCTGCGGAAACTTGCGATTGTGGCGCGCGGTCCTAAGCCGGTGGCGGTGCTGCGTGAATGGGGAGTGCCCATCGCCGTCACGGTACCCGAACCTAACACTTGGCGCGAACTGTTGGACGCCATTGTGACGCGCAATGAAAAGTCGGTAGCTGTGCAGGAGTATGGGCGAAGCAATCCTGAGTTGCTGGCTGGATTGGCTGAACAGGGCCGCACTGCGACCCGCGTACCCGTTTATCAATGGGCTTTGCCCGAAGATACAACTCCGCTGGCTGAGGCGCTCGAGAACCTGATCGCGGGCCAATTCAAGGTGGTGATTTTCACAACTGGTGTGCAGATCGATCATTTGTTGGAATTCGCCGAGCAACAAGGGAGACGTGCGGAAGTGCTAGACGCGCTCAAGAGGACGTTCGTCGCGTCGATTGGTCCGACATGCAGTGAATCTCTGCGGGCACACGGCATAGCGCCGGCAATGGAACCCAGCCATCCGAAGATGGGCCTGTTAGTACGAGAGGCGGGGCTACTAAGCTAAAGTGGGGCAGACCTCCTGGTCTGCGGCTCACCTCAGCGGCTTTGGCCAACCCCGCGCGAACAGGGTTCTGCTCTATGTAGCGTCGTATTTTCTCAGCGCCGGACGAATCGCGCACCAAATGATCGTAGCTTTCGTCTTGCCAAAATGGCTCTCCGGTAAGACCTAGGAGCTCGTTTGCTCTTTTTGCAGTAAAGCCTTTAATCGATTTGACCAACTGCGACAGTGGCCCGTTCGGGGTTGCTACCAAATGAACATGCTTTGGCATTACCACGAAAGCTTGCATGCTACAAAGCTGCAAGAGCTTTTCGGTGTGAAAGAAGACGTCGACGATCATATCGGCAATCAAGGGCTGTCGCAGATATACGGGGCCGCCGCGGGCCTCATCCAGGAGTCTGTCGGCGGTTGCAAATGCTTTTCCAGACGTCAGCGATGCGGCTGGAAAGCGGCGACTGGCGGGTAGACTGCCGTGTAGGCGCCAAGTGAGGAATACCGGTAGGCCAGGCGCGGAGAGATGGGGCAAACGCCGGCGGTACAGAGGCACATTTTGGTAGTGGGAATCTGGTGGTTTTATCTCTGGCTGACCAGGAGGTCAGCCCCTCAGATTGGGATTGTGGAGCAAGTAGATCTGATTTACTAGCCGTCCAGTAGCGCACTCACAGTCTCAAACCGATACCCCTCGTCCCGCAGGCGTGGCACGATCGCGCGCACTGCTTCCAGCGTATTCCCAATTTGCGGGCGCACGTTGACGCCCCGCCCATCGTGCAGGCAAACGATGCCGCCCGGCGATCGATGCCGCAACACATATTCACTCACGCGCTGAGCCGGCCAGCGCCAATCAAAGCCGATGACGGTCCACATTACGCCCAGCAGCAATAATCGCTCCTGCACCTCGCGCATCCCCATCCAGCGGAATCCATAAGGCGCACGCATCAGCATGGGCGTCACGCCCGTCTCCGATTCAATCACGCGCTGCGCCGCGCTGAATTCACGCAGGATAAAATCACGCGACTTAAACGGCAGCTTAGGGTGCGAATAGGAATGGTTGCCAATCTCATGGCCGGCCGCCGCCACTTGGCCGGCAATGTGCGGCAGGCGTTTGACGTTCATGCCGCATTGAAAGAAGGTGGCGGCAATGCCTTCCTTTTCCAGATAGTCCAGCAAATCGGGCGTACTCTCGCTGGGCCCATCGTCAAATGTCAGGGCGATCGATTTTCTGATACCCGGCCCTCGATATACGGAAGGCCCAAACATCTGCGAGTCCTTGGCAACACTTCCGTAGGCGGCAGCGGCCGACAAACCGCCCAATAATGCGCCGGCCGTAAATCCCAGCGCTCTTGAAACACTCATGGCGTTCACTCTCCCGGTTTTTTACGTGGTGGCGCAGACGCGTGATAATCTCTGCGCACACGATCGGTATATAACTTTAAGAGTTCTGCGACCCTTTGCCTTTGTGGCGATTTTACTATGAATCCAACGTGGTGCTTTTTGTTCATCCGCCAAACCAGTTCGGGCTCATTGAAGCTCGAGGTGTCCGGCCATTCCTGGTGCGCGAGGGAAACCAGCAATCCCGCCTGTTGCCTGGGCTGCTCGGCGACGCAATATGCGGCGCCGCGCGCCGCCGCCACTTCCACCTTAGCCCATTCGGCCCACATATTCACACCACTCGCCGCCTCAATTAAATCGGCGATATTCGCACCACCTACGCGCGCCGACGTTTCCAGGAAATAAAGCGCACCGTCCGCGTGCGCGCGGATGAATTCGGTATGCGAAACGCCATCGCGCAACCCGCAAGCGCGTAAAACCGTTTCGTTTAACTGACGTAAGCTCACATCGATTTCGCTGCCCGCCTCCAGCGTTTCGGTGGTAAAGATGCCACCACCCGTCGCCACTTCAAGCGGCGGCGTACCATACGCGCTAGCGATCGCGAAAACCACTTCCCCGCCAAACCAAATGGAATCCACATGAAAGATATCGCCCGGAACGAACTGCTCCAGCACAAAAAAGGATTGGTCGTCGCCCAGGCTGTGAATGATTTCCCAGACTTCTTCTTTGCTATGACACTTGTGAATGCCCATCGCCCCAGCCAGGAGCCGCGGCTTGAGAACCCAGGGCGGCGGTACCGTCTCTAGAAAATCGGTAATGTCCTGATAATGCGCCGTGGCCGTAAACACCGGCACGCGGATGCCACTTTCCGCCGCGCGCATTCGCATGGCGAGCTTATCGCGGAAGAAGCGCGTGGCACTCTCACCCAAACCGGGTATCCGCAAATGTTCCCGCAGCAGCGCGGCTTTCTCCAAATCAAAATCGTCAAGCGGCACGATGCGGTCGATCCGCTCGCGCCGGACCAAATGATTCACACCTTGCAACATGTCCTGCAAATTCCACTCAAACTCTTTGTCCGGCATGTAAAAAATATCGTCATGAAGTTCGGCCGGCCATCTATGTTCCAAGCTCAGCGAAGTGAGCAGCAAGACCCGGCAGCCCTGTCGCCGCGCTTCTTCCAGGAATCGATGGCCCTTTTCATAGCTAGCCAGGCACAGCATTGTGAGCGTTCGTTCGTGGTTCATGTTCAATGCCGTTCAGCATAGCGCTTTTTGAAGCGAACCACGCCCTCTGCGCTTTTCCTGTTACCATGTGAGACGCTGGCGTAACTATTTCGTTCCGCCAAACGAAGGAACTGGCTGGATATGGCGAAATTAGTTCTGAAGCACCTACTGGCAATCCGTTGGTTCCACTGGGTGAATTTTCCGATTCTGTTCCTGATGATCTGGAGCGGAATGATGATTTATTGGGCTTACCCTGTGTATCACCTAGGCCCTGTTCCCCTTTTCCCGCAGTGGCTGTTCGCCATATTCGGTCTGAAATTCCGCTTGGCCGAAGGCATGGCGCTGCATTTCGTTTTCATGTGGATCTTCATTGTGAATGGCATTCTCTACGTCGCCTACACCCTCTTTTCCGGTGAATGGAGATATCTGGTTCCTCGATCTATCTCCGCCTTCCGCGACGCGTGGCAAGTTGTGTTGCACGACCTGCATTTGCGCAAGGACGCGCCGCCGCAAGAGAAATACAATGCCGCCCAACAGATCGCCTATAGCGGAATCATCGTCATGGGCATTGGCTCTCTCATCACGGGTTTGGCTATCTACAAACCCGCTCAACTCGCTTGGCTGGCGACGCTGTGTGGCGGCTACGAATTCGCCCGGCTCATCCATTTCGCCCTAACGATGGGTTACATCGGCTTCTTTGTGGTTCATGTGGGCCAAGTGATTCTGGCCGGATGGAATAACTTTCGCAGCATGGTGATTGGCTACGAACTGGTGAAAGATGGGGAACGGTCATGAACAAGCACCATCCGGAAATCATCCTTCCCGAAGCTGATTTAACGCGCGAATTGCAGAAAAAATCGCGCCGTGGATTCCTGCTCGCCGGGCTCGCCGCCGCCGGAGGGTTCGGCGCTTACAAGGCGGTTCGCCTCTCCAGCAAAGACAACGAAGTTGCCTGGCCGCAGCGCGATGTGCTCAATTTGAACGGCAAGCTCTGGCACAGCTACCTGGACGATGCCCACCTGATGCCCAGCTATTCCGCGAGCCAGATCGGCTACCTTAAACCGAACGGCGAGTATGGACTGGACGAAGAACCGGACGAGCAAGGCAACCCTCCCGAATGGGATGGCTTTCAACTGCAGGCGCCCGGCCTCACCCCCGTCACTCTGCAACTGTCCGACGTGCAATCTCTACCGCGCCATGAAATGATCACCAAGTTCTGCTGCATTGAAGGCTGGAGCGTGGTGCAAAAATGGGCGGGCGCGCGCTTCTCCGACTTCACCCGGAAGTTTTTACCAGCGGGCGCCGGTCTCACCGATTTCGTCTACATGGCCACGGATGGCGAAGATTATTACGTCGGCTTGGATATGAAGAGCGCGCTCCACCCGCAAACGCTATTGGCGTGGGAGCAGAACGACAAGCCACTCGTCTACGAACACGGGGCGCCGCTCCGCCTGATCATTCCGGTAAAATATGGGATCAAGAATCTCAAACGGATAGGTCTGATTCGCTACACTAATCAGAAGCCACGCGACTACTGGTATGAGCGTGGTTACGATTGGTTCGCAGGTTTGTGACACTTGTCTGACGCACAATTATATTGCGGCACGTCCGGCTTCGCTTATCCAAGCTGGAAGCCCGGCTTTTATCCGGAAAAACTGCCCAGCGGCAAATTTCTCTCGTTCTATGCGACGCGCCTGAACACGGTCGAGATTAATTACACTTATCGCCGGATTGCTTCAGCCGCCACGTTTGAAAAGTGGATCGCGGTCACCGAGCCGCATTTCATGTTCCTTCCCAAAGCGCACATGAAGATTACCCACGCTCTTAAACTGAAAGACGCCGAGGAATTTACCCGTTACTTTTTGGAATCGCTCGAACCCTTGCGCCACGCCGGGCGCCTGGGTCCCATTTTGTTCCAACTCGCCCCGAGCTTCAAAGCCGACCGTGTGCTGCTGGCAGAGTTTGTGCGGCTGCTGCCGAAGACCAGCAAATACGTTTTCGAATTTCGCAATGCCACTTGGTTTGAGGAAGACATCTATAAGATCCTCCGCGAAACGAACGTGGCTCTCTGTTTGGCCGAGAACGAGAATATGGAGACGCCGCACGTCTTGACGGCGGATTTTGTCTACCTGCGCCTTCGCAAGCCAGACTACACCGAGTCTGAATTGTGTGAGATCGAACGGCGCACTCAGCAATATCTCCGCAATGGCTATCCCACGTTCGCCATTTTCAAACACGAAGAGACACCCGCGGGTGCGCTTTACGCGGAACGGCTTTTGAAAACCGACCATAAACAAGCGGTTTAGGCGCTTTGGCGCACCGTTTAGCCATTGCCAACATCCTTCCCTCTGATTTCAAAGGACTTCCGATTTGGGCCCGCAAGTGCAACCACTGTGCTTGTCATGATGAACCCAACAGCGAAGGCTTATTTGATTGGCGGCGGCATTGGCTCGCTCGCCGCCGCCGCGTTTATGATCCGCGACGGCGGATTGCCCGGTGAGAATATTTCAATCTTTGAAGCCCTGCCCGTCCTGGGAGGTAGCCTGGATGGCGCCGGAAACCTCGAGCGCGGCTATTCCCTGCGCGGCGGCCGCATGCTGACCACCGATAATTACGAATGTACCTGGGATCTGTTCAAATCTATTCCCTCCTTAGCGAACCCCGGCAAAACGGTTTTCGACGAAACTGTGGAGTTCAATGAGCGGCATAAGTCGCATTCGATGGCGCGGCTGGTGGATCGCCGGCGTGCCAAAGTGCCGGTGAGTTCGATGGGCTTCTCCATGCAAGACCGGGCGGAGCTATTGAAATTGACTGAAGCCAGTGAGGAAAAACTGGCCGACAGTTGCATTACTGACTGGCTTTCGCCTGGGTTTTTTGACACCGAATTCTGGTACATGTGGGCGACCACCTTCGCCTTCCAGCCTTGGCATAGCGCCGTTGAGTTCAAGCGTTATCTGCACCGTTTCATGCTCGAGTTTTCGAGGATTGAGACGCTGGCGGGCGTAAAGCGGACCATCTACAATCAGTACGATTCGTTAGTGCTGCCTTTGCAAACATGGCTCGCCGCCAAGGGCGTGCACCTGATGACCGACTGCCAAGTGACAGATCTGGATTATAAAACGGAAGAGGGCAAATTCGTTGTGACGAGTCTTCACTGTTGGCGGCTCGGCCAAAGCGAGGTGATGGCGGTCGAAGACGGTGACGTTGTTTTCGTACAAAACGCTTCCATGACGGATGCCTCCAGCCTCGGTTCGATGACAAGCGCACCGGCCAAGCTGACCAAAGCGGAGAGCGGCGGCTGGGCTCTGTGGGAGAAACTGGCGCAAGGCCGGCGCGAATTCGGCAACCCCGCGGCGTTCAATAGCTGCATCGCTCAGTCGTATTGGGAGTCGTTCACGGTAACTCTGAAGAGCCCGGCGTTCTTCGACAAGATGACTGAGTTTAGCGGGAACGAGGCCGGCACGGGTGGGCTGGTAACGTTCAAAGATTCCAACTGGTTGATGTCCATCGTGCTGGCGCATCAACCGCATTTTATTAATCAGCCGGCGGACGTTCAGGTGTTTTGGGGATATGCGTTATCGCCAGACCGAATTGGCGATTTTGTAGCGAAACCCATGGCCGATTGCAATGGCGCCGAGATTTTGCGCGAACTCTGCGGGCATTTGAGATTCGATGCGGAGACAGTGGCCACCGCGAACTGCATTCCTTGCCGAATGCCTTATATCACCAGCATGTTCATGCCGCGCTTGCGGAGCGACCGTCCTTTGCCCGTTCCCGATAACTCGAAAAATCTAGCCTTTGTGAGCCAATTTGTGGAGATTCCCGAGGATGTGGTCTTCACGGTCGAGTATTCGGTGCGAGCGGCGCAGATGGCGGTGTACCAGTTACTCGAGCTTGACCGCAAGATACCGCCTGTAACACCACATGATAAGTCGCTGCGCACGCAGTTACAAGCGGTGGTTAAGGCGTTTGCCTGAAGTTTGTAAAGTGCCTCCTATGGCGAACCAGCCTTCAGCTTCTTCACCAGAACCTTCGAGTTCCGTCCGCTCTGGTCGTATTTCTCGCGGCGCGCCGGCGGTAGGTCATCGGGTGTGCCTTCGGTAAAACCGCCTTTCGACTGGAAGTAAGTGAACGTTTGCGTCGATAGCGCGATCAATTCCCTTAATCCAACTTCGCGAGCCTTGTTTTCCACGAATTGAATCAGCTTTCGGCCGATGCCCTGATTTTCGTGCGATGGGTCGACATAGAGACTGGCTAATTCGCCTTGTTGTTGCGCGGGAAAAAGGTGCAATGCCACGCACGCCACCGGGTTCTTGTCGATTTCAAAGATATAGTAATCCGCCAGGCTCTTCTCAATCTCGCCGCGCGTCCGCCGAACCAGCTCTTCGGCTTCCATTGCCTTCTTTGTCAACAACTGGATCGCCCCAATGTCTTTCTTCCTGGCGGGCCGGATCTGTTCATACTCGTTGGCGTGGATCAGCGTGCCAATGCCCTCGTTCGAGAACACTTCCGCCAACAGCCCTTCGTCCTCGCGACCGCTCACAATGTGGACGCGATGCACGCCCGCCGCGCACGCCGCCGCCGCGTAGCGAGCCTTGGACACCATTTCCGGCGCAAATCCGCCGGGCGCGGACTGCACAAGTTTCTGCAGATCTGCGTCCAAGATCTGGCGGATGAGTTGACCGTTGTACCGCAACCCATCCTGTGTGGTGATGAAGATTAACTTTGCCGCCTTCAATGCTTCGGCCACCGCCACCGCAATGCTGTCGGAGTTCACGCGGTAGGTCTTACCTTCCCCATCGAAGCCGAGCGGTGGAACGACGGGAACGATGCCCTGGTTCAACAGCGTTTGCAGGAGTTCAATATCGAAACGCTCGACCTTGCCCGTAAACAAGTGGTCGATGCCGTGGATGATGCCGAGCGGATGCGCAATGACGGCATTGGTGCAGGCGGCGCGGAGGTCGTTGGCGGAAAGACCTTCCAGGATCTCATGCGTGATTCGGTTCGCGGCTTCTATCGCCAGTTGCAGGGTCGCGGCGTCGGTCACGCCGGTGCCGTCGAGGTCGGACGCTTTGACTCCCTGTTTCTCGGCGAGCGACTTGATGTGCTCCGCCGCCCCATGGACGATCACCACGCGGATGTTCAAGGAACGCAGCACTGCCAGGTCCAAGAGGATATTGGCGAAGTTCTCGTCCGTAACGACGCCTCCGTCCACCGCCAGAATGAAGGTTTTTTCGCGGAATTGCGGGATGTATTGCAGAATTTCGCGGAGGTCGGTAAGCTTCACGTGGGCACCTGGGATCGGTCGTCTTGTGGCGTGCTGCCGGCTTGAAAGAGTGGAGACGTTTCCACTTTACAACGAGGCATGGCTTTCGTTGGTCCAGGCGGCGCGCCCGAAGGGCGTAGCGGCAAATGAGAGAGCTGTCAGTGGGCTGTGGACCGAAGAGCCCGCTGGCGGATCATGAGCGGCCGGAGGACCTGACGGAGGATAACGGGCTGCTGAAACCCACTTACCAAGGCACCTTCTTGGACACCAAACCGGTACCACCCCTGACCCACCACTCGCACGCACCCATACTTAGCCTTACCCATACTTAGCCTTAAAAGAGCGGTTAACGACCGGACCGAACCCAATCTTCCCGCTAAACAACGCGCCGTTCACTATAGGTATAAGCGCGTGTTAGCATTCGTGCATGCGCCTCGGAGACCACTCACCCCTTTTCGCCATTGTGTGCGCCTCGTTAGCGATGTCCCTGGTCAGCTGCGGCGGCGGCACCGCGCAATCAAACCCCGCCCCAACCGTACCCCAACAAACTGGTGATTTCGCCCTTTCAGTCACGCCCAGCAGCGTCACCATTTTTCCCACCGCGCCCGCTACCCTAACCGTCTCCGTCACAGCTACCGGTTCTTTTAACTCTACTGTCGCCGTTAGCATTTCCGGTCTCCCATCCACCGTCACCGCGGCGCCCGTTTCCCTCTCTGTCACACCAGGCACTCCGCAAACCGTTACCCTCACCGCGGCGGCCACTGCCACCGCCGCAATCGCCACCGTAAATTTCAATGCAACTTCGGGGTCGCTCAGCCACGCCGCATCTGTGGCTCTCAGCCTGCACATTCCCCCGCAAACCCTCACAACTCGCATCCGCTATTTCAACACAGGAACAGGTATTTCAAATGAGGGATACATAGCGCCGGTCGCGCTTTACAACGCCCCATCCGGGCATTTCTTCTTCGTTGACGGATCCCAAAACCAGGTATTCGCATTTGACGGCAAAACCCAGAAACAACTGAGTTCCATTTATATTCCCAACGCCTTGTCCTTAGATCAGGCACCCGATGGCAGTGTCGTCTACGTCGCCACCAGCTTGGGTAACATCTACGCTTTCGATCCCAGCGCTCTCGCCATCACGGAGCTGATAAAGGGCTCCCAAATCGGCCCATCCGGCTATCCTGCGTTCGCGATATTCCCTCTAGCCGACGGCAACTTTGTGTTGATGGGAGATCCTTCGGCACTCGGCACGCCTTCGAGCTATAACTCGATTGCCGTTTGGAACAAAGCCGGCAATACCGTAACGAAATACGTTACTGCCGACGGCGTGAAAAACTCCTTGACTGGCCAGAGCTTCTGCGGATCGCTCGTGGGCATTGGAAACATAACGATCAACACCACACGAACCAAAGTTTTCGTTGGCGGCTACTCCGACCCTACTATTTGTCAATTCGATCCCGCTACTGGCCAGTCCGCAACAGCCAACGCGTCTGCCATTACTTCTAACGGCGGCAGCACACAAGCGCTCCCCACACCCGACGGGAACTTCCTCACTTTTGGTCTGGGCAACCTCTACATCTGGGATAGCGGGAGTATGACCACCACTAATCAGTTCACTTTCCCGGCCTATCTATCCGCAGGAACGGGCGTCCTCAGTCCGGACGGCAACACGCTTTATTACTCTCCGCTGGATGCCGGAGTGGTCCTGGCCTATAATTGGCGCACCTTCACCCAGATAGGCTGGGCCAGCGAACCAATCGCAAATCTGAACGGAGCGCTGGTGCCAATGGTCATCGATAATACGGGCCTCATCGGAGGCACTGTTGGCAGCATTATTAACGGCGGCTTTGGATTCGCCGATGTCTCTCACCTTCAAACAAGCGTTACCATCACTACTCAACTTTCCAATTGGATGGAAGGTCCATACAACGCCCTCGTGAATGTCGGCCCCACCAGCGGTGGAACGCCGGTGCAATTCTCTTACGTGCCGAGCAACCAAAGCGCCACCGCACTCTATTTCGATTACCAGTCCGTCGCTAATTTCGCGGCTCCCAGTAACGGCTCACCCACCGCCGTTTCTCCGCCTCACGCGGCTGGTACTGTCGATTTAGCTCTTACTACGTCCGATGGCGCCGTCTTCGTTGGATTTAACGCTTTTAGCTACGGGCCGTCCGCGACTCAGGTCATCGGCTACACGTCCACCGCCGAAGGTGGAGGCACGGCATCCGTTTTCGGCTACGGCTTGTCGCAGCAAAATCTTAGCGACCAACCGCAGGTACAGGTCGGAGCCCAAACCGCGTCGGTTACCTCTTACTCTGCGAATGTGAACGGTGAAGGCGGCATCCCCTATCAATACGTTCAATTCACTATCCCGCCAGGCCAAGCTGGAGCAACCCTACCCATCACCATTTCCAACCAGTACGGGTCCACCACCGCGCCATCATCAATCACATATATGCCAGCCATTCAAACCTTCCCCTTGCCCGGCTCGAATCTTGCCGAAGGCGTTTATGACGCCAAGCACCAACTCTACTATTTCACCGACCTCACCAAAATCCAGGTTTTCTCACGCAACACCATGAGCTGGCAGTCTCCCATCCCCCTGCCAAATCCAACCCAGGGAACGCAAGACCTGGTCGGCATCGCGCTCTCTCCCGACGGCACCAAAATGGCCATTTCAGACGACGGCACTGCATCAATATACGTCCTGGATACGGCCACGCTGTCGGTCCTCAACACGTTTTCCGTTGCTTCCGGCGACTCTGTTCCTTGCGGCATTGCCATATCGGACTCCGGCATCGTCTACTTCGCCTCTTACGAGACTACGACCGGCGGTGCATCGACGTTCCACCGATTGGACACGAGCACAGGGATCGTAACCTCCTATTCCGCTATCCCCGCCTTCAACCAGACTGACCAGTTCGACTCGCACGTCCTGATCACCCCGGATAATGCCACCGTCTTTTTCGCCGAAGCGGATACGAACTTCCTCTATAAGGTAGACACCGCGACCGACGAGGGCGGCTACATTGCAGATCTTGCCATCGGTTTAAGCATTCTAGTTGATTCCACTGGCTTGACCCTTTCTCCAGATGGCACAACCTTGCAGGCGGGCGGCGCGCTTACCGACAGCAGCGGTAATCCGCTCGCTTCCATTGGTGAACCTTATTCCTATGGGTTGGCGCACATAACTCCCGCCGAAGGAATCAAGTTTAGCGCTGACGGAAAACTCTTATTTCAGGCTGACGAGCAAGCTATCACCGTGATCAATGTGGCCACTGCTTTGCCCATTCAGGAAATTGGCCTGCCCACTACCCCAGCCAATTCCTTTGATCCGCTTGTCTCCGACAACGTCGACAACATTCTCGTGGCCATCCTGTTGCCTGGCAATGGCATTGCGCTTATCGATCTATCGGCGGTGCCCGAACCGTCCAATCGCTTCGGTCCCATCGCCCACCGGACGTCCGCTACCCCAATCAGGTCGCCAGCGCTGCTCGCAAAACCACACGCCATAAATTTGCCCAAAGATCGCCCCCACCGCCGATCCTCGCTCGCGTGCCGCTGTGGCATCTTCGACCCGTCGCAGCCAAACAAAAGCCCTTCGGAAACCCTGACCCAGCCCACCGTTCGCAGTCTCGAAGAGGATGTTCTTTCAAATAGGTGACTATCTGACAGCGCGGGTAACGGGCCAGGCTACCACTAAGCAGAGGCAGAAGCGGCGTGATAGGCCGGTACAAAGCTCTCCGCGACGAATTGTTCAAAAGTCGGTGTGGTGTTGCGTGCGGAGCGAGGCTCCAGAGCAAGGATATAACCGTCGTTTTGCGCGTCTACTATTTCCGCCATCAGGGATGCCACATTTTTCGACATGCCCATTTGCCGCAGAAAGCCCGCAAATTGCTCGCTCGAAATCTCCTGGTAGCGGAGGTCGGGCCTGCCGATAGCGGAGCCGATGATGGACGTGATTTCGGGATAGTCAAGGGCGCGCTGCCCTTGCAGTTCTTGACTCTGGCGGCCGGTGAAATTGAGTCTCAACAGCGCGTCAAGAGCAAAATCGCCTTTATCGGCAGTCGCGATTAAGGGCACTTTGAGATCGGCCTTCAACCGACCAGCGACGGCGCCGCAGCGTCCATCTTAATTTTCACCTTCTTCAAGCTTCCCGTATCGACCACGCATGTGACTGCGGGTGCCATCGCCGGCGTGGGCTCTTTACAGCGAATGAAGGCGGTGCGCTAGGGAGTTCCAACGAATATCGTTTGGGCTGGCTGCTCACTATTCCCGCCGCTGCCGTACTTTCCTGGGAGTTCGAACAGCTATTCCATATCATTCGAGGAAGCACAAAACGCTTCCGCCTTCGGAACCGCGCGCGTTAGCCAGCGTTTTTCCCAAGCCCCAACCCCGTTCACAGCTCGAAAACATTTATTTTCACCCGCATCTCCAAAGCAAGACACGAATCATCGACATCGACTTGCGAGCCTACTTCGATAACGTTCAGCATTATCTGCTGTTAGAGAAGGTGGCACGCCGGGTGAAAGATGAGGCGGTCATCCATTTGCTCAAGATGATGCTGAAGGCGACCGGAAAACAGGGCGTTCCGCAAGGCGGGGTGATTTCGCCACTGCTCAGTAACCTCTACCTCAACGAGGTGGATCGGATGCGAGAAAGGGCGATAGACAACACGCGCAACGGAAAATACACCTACGTCCAATATGCACGAATTGCGGATGATCTGGTGATATTAATCGACCTTATCGGCGGCATGACTGGCTGGTGCAAGCGCTGCATAAGCGATTGCGGGAGGAGTTGGCCAAACTGCGAGTCGAGATTAACAAGGAGAAGAGCCGACTGGCCAACCTCGCAAAGGGAGACAGTTTTGGTTTCCTGGGCTTTGAATTTCGTCTGGTTCTGAGTCTTACAGGAGCAAGGCGGCCCAACTATCAGCCCAAGCTGAAAAAGCGCACGGCGTTGGTGGAGAAGCTCAGGGCTGTGTTCCGACGGTTTGCCAGCCAACCGGTGAGGCGGGTGATCGAGGAGATCAACCCTATTCTTCGGGGCTGGGTGAACTACTTTGCGGTGGGGCATGCGAGCCGCTGCTTTTCGTTTATCAAAGACTGGGTAGAGAAGAAGATTCGGCGACACCTGATGCGCGCCCGAAAGCGGCACGGCTTTGGCTGGCGGCGGTGGAGTAGGCAATGGCTTTATAGCGAACTTGGTCTGTTTAATGCATACCGGGTGCGTCGGCCGGAACCGAAAGCCCAACCAGCAGGATAGGTCCCATAAACTTTGGCAGGAAGCCAACAGGAAAGCTCAGTGCGGGAAATCCGCACGCTGGGTTTGACGTGGCGGGGGCTGGAAACGGGTTTACGGTTCGGCTAGTGAGGCACTCCCAGAGGAAACGGGGAGCAAACAAGATAGGCTTAACCTTCGGAACACCGCGCCAGTCCTCGACCCTACCGATGAGGGGGGCGGCCCGTCGTGCTCTTCGGGCATTGCGGTCGCTCTACTCTACACCGATGAGTTTCTCGACATCCGCTTAGCCGCCCAAGAGAGCGGCGGACAGGCCGCCGTCAAGCAACTCGACCGTTGCTGGAAAGCCCAAATGCGCAAAAAACCCGCCTAACCGCGGATCAGAACCGCGCGCTCCAGCAATCGTCCGCCAGTTCCAAGCCACACCTGCGCCCATTCAAGTCTGCAGCCTAACCCGCCCCTTGGCTAGGCACAGCGACCGGTGCCGCCCATGGCGCAAAGCCGCGCACCTTCAGCCGCCGTTTGAAAACCTGCTTTCCGTCCGTCACATACAACACATCGAATTCTTGGCCGCCAAAACACAGGCTACGCAGCGGTCCGCTCGGCGTCGGCAATGGCAGGATGGCTCGCACCCGCCCGTTCTGATCGCAGACCTGAATGCCCATGCGCGTCGCCACGTAAAGATTGCCATGCGTATCGACTGCCAGATCTTCTGCGCCGCTATCGTTGGGAACATCCGTCATATGCAGCCAATCAAACTGCTGCTTATCATGCAAAGAACCGTCCGCCTGAACAACGTAGCTGTAAATCCATTTCGTGCGCCGTTCGGCTGCGTAGAACAGCCATCCGTCCGGCGAAAACGCCACTCCCGAAGCGCCAAGCAGTCCCTCGTCGATCACTTTCTTTCCACGGTCGCTAATCCGCCAAACTTTGCTCGGCATATCATTGTGCGCGCCGGGTTCACTCACGTAAAGCACGCCATCATGCGTTACAACAATCCCACGCCCCGCAATCCCGTCCGCTACCGTCCGTCTGTGGCCTTCTGGATCGAACTCGACAATCCTTTTCTCCGCGGGAACCGTAGCATAAAGCATTCCATCCGGACCGAACGCTTCGCCGCCAATTTCTAAGTTAGTTTTGACGAAGGTGCTGGGCTCGCCGTCGTTGGCGATGCGATAAACCCCGGCGGCGTCGCTCCAGTAAACATCCCCGTTCGCATTTGCCGCCAGCCCAGCCGCACCATCAAACAGTCGGCTCACCTTCTGCCAACCTTCCCGCGGCAAAGTGATCTCCTGCAGCGTGCTATTGTGGGAAACCCCACTGCGAATCGGCGCTGGATAATCGCGCCACAGCCAGCGCATCACATCCGGAAAGATCACCTGTCCGGGTCGCCCATCATGCCCATGATTGCCCCAGGCGTGAGCCACGTCATAGCCCGCAAACGTCAACGCCGACTCCATATTGAGGTTGGCGTCGTACCAGGAACCGAACAGCGGATTCCAAGCGTCCGTCGAGCCATCTTCTAGAAAAATCCGCAGCGCCTTTGGCTCGGTCTTACGGATCAGCGCTGGATATTCGTGCCCTCCGCGCATCGAAACGAAGGTCCCGATCACGGAGTAGACGCGGCTGAACTGGTCCGGTCGTTGCCAAGCCAAAGTGAATGATCCAATGCCGCCGGTGCTACCCCCGGTTGCGGCATGGTCGTTGCCGTTGGGCGAGAGCTTGATCGGCCGTCCGTCGCCGGTTCTCATCTTCTGCACTGCCGGCAGCAACTCGCCCAGCACGTAATCGGCAAACCGATCGTTCGCGCTATCGAACTCGTACGATCGATTGAAGCGGTAAGCTTGCCGCTTCGGCGTCCCCGCCGGATCTTTCCAAATGGTTCCCGGCACGATGCCGACGCCAATCATCACCGGCAATTCTTTGCTGGCAATCAGGTTGTCAAGCACCGTGCCCTCGAAAGCGCCCAAGCCGTCGAGCTTTACCAGCAGGCACGCCGGCTGGGCCGGATTGTATTGTGCCGGAACGTAAACCTGAAAACGGTTCTCGGTACCAGCATAGATTTTGGAATCGTTAATCGTGCCTTCAAGGAACTCGCCATGCGGCACGGTTGGGTCGGGCTTGCCTTCAGGCGGTGGGAAAGCCCCCGCCAGTTCGCCCTGGATCTTCGTCACCAATGCGCTTGGCGTTTGCGAATAAGCAATCCCAAACACCCCGCAGAGAGCCAGCACAGTCAGGGGCCGGGACATGGAACTAGTTGAGCTCTCTCACCCAAATATTCCGGAAGCTCAATGGCTCACTCTTATCGCCGTGCGCCTGCAGCTTGATGGGCGCGCTGTCGTATTGCTTGTAGAACGGTGTGCCAATGTAGCGCGTCTCGCCCTTCAATTCGAAGTGATTCTCCACCAGCACATTGTTGAGGAAGACCGTCACATAAGCCGGTGTCTTCAGCGTGCCATCGCTATTGAAGGTGGGGGCCGTCCAAACTACGTCATAAGCTTGCCACTCCCCAGGCTTGCGGCTGGCATTCGCCAACGGAATCGCCTGCTTGTAGATGCTCCCAACCATGCCATTCACGTACGTCTTGTTGTTGTAGCCATCCAGCACTTGCAATTCATAACCAGCGTCGCCCGGCCCTGTCGAGGCCAAAAACACCCCGCTATTGCCCCGCCCTTGACCGCTGCCGGTGATGTTCTCGGGAATTTTATACTCGATGTGTAGTTGATAGTTCCGGAAGCTCCGTTTCGTCTCGATGTTCCCTTGCGACTTGGCCACCGTCATCACCCCATCGGCCACGATCCATTTGGCCGGCGACTTGTCCTTGTTCGTCACCCATTCATCCAGGTTCTTGCCGTCGAACAGCACGATCGCGTCCGACGGAGGCGCCGTGCAAGTGGCGCCCGGCGTCACCACCTTCGGCACCGGCTCCCACACTTCTGTCTCTTCCGGTTTCGCCGTGGTGGGTTGCTGTGCGAAAAGAGGAGCGCCCACGGCAATCAGAGCCGCCGACGCGAAAAATCTCGAAAATTGGTTGCGCATACTTAGATGAGAATACACCCGAATGCGTCAGAACCAGGGCCGCGGCCGTCACGGATTCAGCCATTTCTTGGCCAATCCGAGACAGATCAAAACGTTGCATGGGTGCAAGCGGCAACCCCCCGCGAGAAGATAATGTGGTAGATCGAGTGCTGGTAAACCTGGACACAAGAGCACCTCTGCTGGTGGGTGAGCACGTTCGCCTCGAATCCCTTGACTATCGCCACGTGGACGGCTTGGTAGCCGCTGCGGCCGCAGACTCCTCCTTGTACCAATGGAGTCTGGTCCCGCGCGACACCGTCGAAACCACGCGCTACATCGAAACTGCCTTAACCTGGCAAGACGCCGGCACCGCCCTGCCATTTGCGATCGTACGGATAGCCGACAGCACCGTTATAGGATCGACGCGCTTTTGGAACATCGAAAGTTGGGCTTGGCCTCCCGGACACGCGCGGCACGGGCGTCAGTTCCCTGACGCGTGTGAGATTGGCCATACTTGGCTGACGCGCTCCGCCATTCGCACGGCCGCCAACACCGAGGCTAAGTTGCTCATGCTCACCTATGCCTTCGAAACATGGCAGGTCCTGCGCGTCTGTCTTCATACCGATGCGCGGAATCAACGTTCGCGCGCGGCCATCGAACGCATCGGTGGGAAGTTCGAGGGAATCTTGCGAGCCCATCGCATGGCGGCGGACTACAGTCCTCGCGACTCGGCACGCTTTTCGATTTTGGCGGCGGAGTGGCCAGACATTAAGCAGCGGTTATACCAGCGCTTGCGCAATGGGAATTCTTGCGGGAGTATGGCATGAACCCGTTTCGCATCGCACTCGCCAACATCCGATTCCCCACAACTCCCGATCAGTCGGTCGCACTGGCGGAACAGGCCCTCGAACAAGCGGCCACAGAGCGCGCCGACCTCATCTGCTTTCCGGAGTGCTACATTCCTGGCTATCGCGCGCCGGGAAAACCGCTACCACCGCCCAATGGCGCGTTCCTTGAACACGCCTGGTCTGCCGTTGCCGCAGCGGCCGCGAAGGCAAACGTCGCCGTTGTTCTCGGCACCGAACGCCTAGTTGGTAACGCACTCCTAGCCACCGCACTCGTGATTCAGCGGGATGGAACTGTCGCCGGTTTCCAGGACAAAGTCCAGATCGATCCCTCTGAAGAACCTATCTACTCGTCTGGTTCTGGGAGGCGCATCTTTGAAGCCGGTCCACTGACATTTGGCATTGTCATCTGTCATGAGGGTTGGCGTTATCCAGAGACTGTGCGCTGGGCGGTGCGGCACGGCGCGCAGGTAGTGTTTCATCCCCATTTTCACCAAGCCGAGGCGGGCGGTTATATCCCCTCGAGTTTCGCTGACCCGGCGAATTCATTCCATGAGAAAGCTGTCTTGTGCCGCGCCGCCGAGAACAACTGCTATCTGGCAACGGTTAACTATGCAAGCGCTGGGTCACCCACTACATCGGCGGTGGTGCGGCCCGATGGGACATTGAACAGCTATCAGCCATACGGTATGGAAGGGTTGCTCATTGCGGATCTTGACATCGCCGCGGCCACAAGGCTCCTCGCGATGCGTTATAAACCCGTCTAAGAGTGGACACCAACCAGCGCCCACCACCGTACGAGGGGGCTAGCGCAAAACCTGAAAGGGGTTTTCAACGATCACGTTCGCAGGTTCTGCTTTGGATCGCGCTCGGCCGATACGAAGAGACAAATCGAAAATGGGTTTGATCGGGATAAGTCCCGCTAGCTTGTGATCGCCCACTGCAGCCAAGCCCATGGAAGCCGCGCAGCCGCATTGGGAACAATCGGGATTGCCGCCGAACTGGCAGGGAGTGATGAAATTGGTCAGGTTTGCCGAAATGGTAGTGGTGGTTTGCGCGAAGATGCAATTGTTGGGCGATGAAGGCGGCCTGGCAAACTGGCGCAGCATCTCGACCGGCATGTCGAGCTTGGGATAGGACTTGCGCAAGACACTCAGATCAGCGATAGCTTGGGCGCGTTCGGACGGAGTTAGAATTTCGGGCAGCGATTCACCGACTTGCGGAGTAAAAATGCTGAACCAGATTCTTTTGACTTCATCTTGGGCGCTCCAAAAGTCAACAAAATCTTCTAAATACGACGGCCGTTTCATCATCTGACCCGTGATGGTGCAATGGACGGTGATCTTCTGGTCGGCGATGTTTGCGAGAATGCGCTGGTAAGTGGCTGGAGCGCGGCGCACATCGTGTTCCGGTTGCAGGCCATCAATCGAGACAACAATGTTCACTAAGGGGTTGCGCGTCCAAGATAGCGGAAAGGGACGAAAGGCACTGGTAACGATTTGTAGATGGATGCCGCGTTCCACAATGAGTGGAACCAGTTGCTCTAACTCGCGGTACCTCACTAACGGATCCCCACCGACAAGCGATAAATGCAAGGGCTGATAGCGATCCACCACTTGCAAAATGTTTGTCACCAGTTCCTGCCCCTTGTAGTCGCTCAATTCGCGCAGGGTGACGCCGCCTCCGATGTGATCGGCCCCGTAGGCGTAACAACCAGGACAGCGAAGCGGGCATTCGCGGGTGATTTCAATAGAGAGAGACGGAGATTCTCCCCGCAGTATTTTCTTCCAAGCACGTAAAACTTCCGAAGCGCGCATTCCCACCTTCTAAACACTACAGATGCATGAACCTGCTCATTTGCCTGCAAAAATCTGCGAATCACGGGTTAACACTAGTGCATAGAAGACGGGCATGATATCGTACGCAACGGAATGAAAATATTACCGATAGTTGTGGTGCTCGCGGCGGCATGTAGTGCTTTTCCATCAACGGATGTAGTAGTGGAACGTGGTGTGAAAGTGATGATGCGCGATGGTGTGACCTTGCGGGCGGACATTTACCGGCCGAAAGAAGAAGGCCGCTATCCGATTTTGTTGCAGCGCACGCCGTATAACAAGACGAGCGGGGTAGATTTTGGCATGCTTGCAGCGGCAGCAGGCTACGTGGCGATCGTGCAGGACGTGCGCGGGCGCTTCACATCGGAGGGCGAATGGTATCCCTTCAAGTGGGAATCGCAGGACGGGTTCGACACAGTGGAATGGGCGGCGGCCCTGCCTTATTCGAACGGCAAAGTTGGCATGTGGGGCGGCTCGTATGTGGGCGCCACCCAGATGCTAACAGCCATTGCCCACCCGCCACACTTAGCGGGAATCTTACCTGTCGTAACAGCTAGTAACTATCATAGTAACTGGACTTATCAGGGCGGCGCGTTCGAACAGTGGTTTAACGAATCCTGGACATCGGGTTTGGCGCAGGATAGTTTGAATCGCAAAATACAAACTGAGACGAACGCTATGGACGGGGCGTGGAAGCTCCCGCTGACTTCTTATCCACTATTCAATGCCCCAGGTGGTGTGGCGCAGTTGGATTCGGCGGAAGGATTAGCGCCTTATTTCCTGGACTGGCTGGCGCATCCGAGCTATGACGAGTATTGGAAGCGCTGGTCGATTGAAGACCACTATGCGGACATACAAGTGCCCGCGCTGCACGTGGCGGCTTGGTATGACATTTTTCAGGGTGGTTCGCTCAGGAATTATCAAGGCCTGCAGGAGCATGCCGGCAACGAGGCCGCGCGGCGTGGACAGAGACTGCTGGTGATTATCGGCGGGCATGCGGGCGGCGGCCGGAAAATTGGCGAGGTGGATTTTGGCCCAGCGGCGGATTTCAATGAAACGCAGGTCACCCTGGAGTGGTACGACTTTCTCTTTAAAGGCGTGCAGAACGGATTTGCCAAGCATCCGGTACGCATTTTTGTAATGGGCACAAATGAGTGGCGGGATGAAGACGAGTGGCCGCCGCGGCGCGCTAAAGCAGCGAGCTACTTCCTGGTTTCTACTAAAGGCGCGAACTCATTGCGAGGCGATGGCGTTTTGCAAACCCGGGCAGGCGGTTCAGGGCGCGACTCAGATCAGTTCGTCTACGATCCCGCCAATCCCGTTCCGACAACAGGCGGTCCGTTGTGCTGTGATGCCACTCATTTACCGCCCGGCCCGCGCGATCAAAGAGCGGTAGAAGCGCGCGACGATGTGCTGGTATATTCGACGCCCGCGCTGGACCACGATGTGGAAGTAACCGGACAGGTGAAACTCAATTTCTGGGCGAAATCCTCCGCGGTAGACACAGATTTTACGGCAAAGCTGCTGGATATTTGGCCGAATGGCTTCGCGCAAAACTTGACCGAGGGAATTGTGCGGGCGAGATATCGCGACTCGCAGGAGAAACCAGAGTTGCTCAATCCCGAGGAGATCTATAAATTGTCTCTGGATTTGTGGTCGACCAGCAATGTGTTCAAGAAGGGACATAAGATCAGGCTGGAGGTCAGCAGCAGCAACTTTCCCAGGTTTGATCGAAACTTGAACACGGGTGAGAGTAGCCAGTTTGGGACGAGGATGGTGAAGGCGACGAATACGGTTTTGCACGATGCCGAGCACGCGTCGGTGTTGGTGTTACCGGAGGTAAGTCAGGAGTAACAATCATCCTGGTATTCCCATTTTCTGCGGCGGAAGTCTAGGAGGATAATGATGAAGTTGATTCCAAGCAATCTGCATGCTTGCTTGCCCACCGGGAGGCCGGCGGTGAGCCTGTTACTCGCGTGCGCGATCGGTTTCGCACCGGTCGCCAGCGCTGCGCAGGACGCTGTCGGGCAAGGTCCCGGCCCGAAGCCGGTTGTGAGTTCCCCCCCAAGCCCGATAACGCCCATTCAGCACGTGATTGTGATCTTCGGTGAGAATCGCAGCTTCGATCACGTCTTCGGGACCTATGTTCCTGCGCGCGCAGGCGAGACGATTCATAATCTTTTTTCTGAGGGGATCGTTGATGCCGACGGCAAACCGGGCCCCCATTATGACAAGACCTACCAATATTCCGCGAAGGACGAAAATTTGTACGAAATTCATCCGGGCGGGAAGGCTCTGTATACTCACGTTCCGGCTATTCTCGTGGGCGGCCCGGAGTTTGCGAGTGACACTCGGACGGCGGGCGATACCGGCCCGTTCCAGAGCATCACCGAGGCAGAGCAGTATGAACCGAACCTCGATAGCTCCTACTACCCGTTTCTATTGACAGGCGCGACGGGCTTGCCGGCGCACGCGATAGACACTCGCATCACCGATGACACCAGCCTTCCCAGCGGCGTAGTCCAACTCACCGGTCCGACCCTCAGCTACACCGATTACTCATCCAGCCCAGTGCATCGCTTCTATCAGATGTGGCAGCAAACGGACTGCAGCGAGACGCACGCCAATCAATCCAATCCGAGCGGCTGCCTAAGCGACCTGTTTCCATGGGTGGAGGTCAGCATCGGCGCGGGTTCGAACGGGGACCCCCAAGCAGCCGGCTTTAATGACCTGAGTACGGGCGAAGGAGGAACCTCGATTGAGTTCTACAATATGCAGAAAGGTGATGCTCCTTACTTGAAGTCGCTAGCCGACAAATACACGCTGAGTGACAACATGCATCAAGGCGTGATGGGCGGCACCGGGGCCAATCACATCATGTTTGGCTACGCCGACGCCATGTGGTACAGCGACGGTAAGGGTGGTGTTGCAACGCCACCGTACAACCAGGTCGAAAACCCGAATCCCGATCCCGGCACCAATAACTGGTATGCGGAAGACGGCTACAGCGGCGGCAGCTATACCGATTGCTCCGATCGAGAGCAACCCGGAGTTGAGCCAATCGTGAAATACCTGAAGTCGCTGCCCAAGCCCATTAAACCCAATTGCGAAACAGGCCACTACTACTTGTTGAACAATTACAATCCCGGATATAACGGCGATGGCACGCTCGCGGCCCAGTACTCTCAATTCACCATTCCTCCCACGTCTCAGCCGCACATTGGCGACGTACTGGGAGCGGCGGGTCTGAGCTACACCTTCTTCGGCGAGGATTGGGACATCTACGTGACGGACCCGACAGGAGCGAACCCTAAAGACGCTTACTGCAACATCTGCAATGTGTTTCAGTACGCCACCGACATTATGACCAACCCGGCGCAGAGAGCCGCGCACATTCAGGATATGGGCACCTTTTTCTCGGAGGTGAAGTCGAGCACGCTGCCGGCGGTTTCCATCATTCAACCGAGCGGCTTTGCGGACGGCCATCCGGCCTCTTCCAAGCTGCAGATTTTTGAAGGCTTCGTCAAGAATGTTGTGGACAAGGTGCAGGCCTCTCCCTCCTGGTCGAGTACCGCAATCTTCGTAATTTTCGACGAAGGCGGTGGCTACTACGATTCCGGCTACATTCAACCGGTCGACTTTTTTGGCGACGGCACGCGCATGCCGTTCTTGATCATTTCTCCCTACTCAGAAGGCGGATATGTCTACCATGGCTATGCCGACCACGTCTCGATAGACAAGTTCATTGAGAAGAACTGGAACTTGAAAACGATCTCGAACCGGAGCCGGGACAATTTCCCCAATCCGATTGCGAAGAAAGGCAATCCTTACGTGCCGATTAACAGCCCGGCCATAACCGATTTGTTCGATGCATTCCACTTTCCGAATCAATAAGTACGAGACCGGCGTGGCGAGCGCCGCGCCGGCCTTTCGAATAACGATTGCGGTTCTGATTTCGCTCATTCTTATGGCCGGAAGCGCGCATGCCGGCGACCATGACTCGGCGGTGAAGACCGCCAGGGTTGCCGGTAAGTGGCGAATTGCCTGGGACGTTCGCTTGGGGACCGTTCGCGGGATTCTGGTCTTGAAGCAGAAGGCCGACAACTTGAGCGGCACATTTCTGGAATATGGGAAGTCGTATCCGCTTTCGGGAAGTGTGCAGGGTCGGGTCGTTACGCTGGTGGTGCCCTTCACAGGCGCCTATCCCTACACGATCGAGTTTAACGGAACTGTCGACGGAAACAAAATCACCGGAACGTCTCATTCGAGAGGAGGAGGCGAGGTCTTCTTGGGGCACGCCGGAGAAGTCGATGAGCCGCAGCGGCCCTGGACGGCGACCCGCGGGCTCCAGAACCCGAATAATAGCCCGGGAAAGCCGCCCGATGACGACGATGATGACGACCGCCGACGCCCGACGACAATCGCCCACAATTGAAGTTATTTGACTAGGGCGAAGGAATAGAGCGTATCGCCGGCGCCGGCGACTAAGTATTGCCGCCCGTCTAATTCATAAGTCATGGGGCCGTTACTGACGGGAGCGGGTAAATGGAAATGCCACAAAATTTTGCCATCGGCGGGATTCCATGCAATCAGATTGCCGGAAGGATCGCCACTGAACAATAGCTTGCCCGCGGTGGTTAACATGCCCGAGCCGGCAGTTCCTTTACCTGGAAAATCGTGGCTCCAGCGCGTCTCGCCCGTCTTATAGTCAATTGCTTTCAACACAGATTGCGAGAGCAAGGTGCGGCCATTGCCGCCGTATCCTTCCGGCTGCTCGGCGGTGTCAGTCAAGTAGGCGAGGCTGTAGCCGCTCACAGCGTTCACATAGAACAAACCAGTTTCGGGATCGAAACTCGGAGGAAACCAGTTGGTGCCACCTCCGCCGGGCGTGTTGAGTAACACTCCATCCGGCTTAGGCTCCTTCGCCTGGTTTGGAACCGGCTGGCCGATCTCATCCACGCCTTTCGCCCAATTGGCCCCGGCGAACGGGACGGCGACAAGATCTTTGCCGGTGGCGCGGTCGAGCACAAAGAAATATCCGTTGCGCGCTGCCTGCGCCAGCAACTTGCGCTGCTGACCGTGAAACTCGGCATCGAACACCACGGGCGTTTCTACGTTGTCCCAATCGTGCGTATCGTGCGGCGACGCCTGGAAATACCACACCAGCTTGCCGGTATCGGGATTGAGCGCAACGATGGAACAGGTCCAGAGATTATTGCCTTGGCGGCCCTGTCCGGCGTAAACGGGATTCGGATTGCCGGTGCCCCAATAGAGTAGATTCAGCTCCGGATCATAGGTGCCAGGCATCCAGGTCATGCCGCCGCCGTGTTCCATGGCGCCTGCGGTTGGGCCAGGTCTCGGCGCCCGGTTCGCCGGCGCGCGGCTCGCTATTCCAACGCCATTGCAAATCGCCGGTTTCGGGATCGCGCGCTTCCAGATAACCGGGGACGTCCATGGCGTCGCCGCCCACGCCCACGATGATGTGATTGCCTACGACGAGCGGCGCCATGGTGGTGAAATACTGCATGCGCGAATCGGCCACCTCCATCTTCCAGCGCTCTTTGCCGTCTTTGGCATTCAGGCAGATGAACCAGCCATCGGGCGCAAGGAAATAAAGCCAGTTGCCGTACATACCCACGCCGCGATTACCCAGTAAGTGGCCGCCGTGATCGACCCAATCGTAGTGCCAGAGTTCTTCGCCGGTGCGCGCGTTGACTGCCCAGACGTGATCGGGCAGAGTGAAATAGAGAATGCCGTTTACCAGCAAGGGGGTCGACTTGATGGGGGACGGCGCCATGCCGCCGCGCATGGGCCCGACATTCGTTCGGAACATCCACTGCATGGCAAGCGAGGCTACGTTCGCAGAGTCAATCTGCTTGAGGGTGCTGTAGCGGCGACCTGAGTAATCGCCGTTGTAAGTGGGCCAAGTATCGGTGGGCGGCTGTAAGAGCTTGGTGGGATTGAGTAATTGGGCGTAACACGCCGCCGCCAGCGCCAACCAATAGCACAGTCTTCGCAGATTCATTTCAGGGTAACCAAATAGGCCAGTATGTTATGCATGTCGGCGTCGCTGTATTTTGCGAGTAACTCACGATGCGCGGCGAGCGGGTCTTTCAGCGAGAGCTTCACGGAAGAGCGCGGGAAAGAACGGTAATCGCCGTTTCCGTCAATGAGGGAAACATCAAAATCGTCCAGCCGTTTTAGAGTGCCGGTAACTTGGTCGCCGGAGGCTAGCGTAACGGTGGCCGAGACAGGCGGCGGGTTACGGTCGGGGTACAAGAAGCGCGCCTGCAAATCAGCCGGATCCATTTGCCCGATATGAGCCAAGTTGCCCGTGGCTGAATGACACGAGGCGCAGTGCGTATTGAAATAGGCCTCGCCGGCTTTGGCATTGCCGGTAACGACGTTCTGAAAGATATAGCCGGAACGATTGGCTGCGGCATCGACGCGCATATGCAGAAACTCGGCGATATCGAAGGCTTGTGCCTGCGTCATGTTGGGGAACGCGGGCATGCCTTTGTCAGGCCGGCCTTTCTTTAAGAATGGACCGATCTTTTCACCTTTATCGTCATGCAGCACCAAGGAGGAACGCAGCAGATCTGGTCCTTCGGCGCCGGTAGCGTTCGGGCCATGACAGAAGCCGCAGGCCTGCGCATAAACTTGCTGGCCGCGCGCGGCGGCTTCGGGGTCGGGTGGTGGCGGCAAGCCCAAGAAAGTGCGGCCACGTTCGACGTTCGCCTTGGGAGGTGGTGCGGGATTAGTCTGGGCGGATTGGCCGCGCATGGCGCTGCCCCACAGAGTGAGTAGCACAAGCGATGGCAGAACGGCGCGCAGCATCAGCGCGATGCGACGGCCCAAGCCAAGCCGTCCGTCCCCTTGCCAGCGTCAATCAAATTGACGCTCCAATCGTCCAAATTGATGGCGGCCACTTGATGACTTGAATCGCAGGAAACATAGGCCATTTTATCGTCGGGCCGGATCAGAACTTCTTGCGGCGCTTTGGGTACGTCGATGCTGCGAACTACTTTTAAGGTTTTCAGATCAACCACAGATACTTTGTTCACCGTCGGAACGGCAACGATCAGCCAGCGGCCGTCGCTTGTTGGGGCCGTGCCATAGCCTAAACCGGGTAACTCAATCCAACTCGACACAACGTGCTTCTTGGCGTCGATCACTGCGAGTTGCGGCTTGGTTTGGTCGGCGGTAAAGGCCCACTTGTCGTCGGGAGACAACGAGATACGCTGGGTGTTCTTCGAAATGGGGATGATGGTCACGACTTTCCTGGCAGCGAGATCCAGCACGGAGACAGTGCCTGGACCCACGTTCGCGGTGTAGCCATAGCGGCCATCTTTGGAGATTGCGAGCATGTGCGATTCTTCCGAGCCGGTGGGTACCGTGTTGACAATCTGCAAAGTTTTCGGATCGATGACGCTGATGGTCTTATCCAGCTCGGTGGTGACATAGAGCATGCCGTTTTTCGGATTGAACATAGGGCAGTGGGGGCGCACGCCATGACCGAAATCGACGTTGCCGACGACCTTGCGGGAGGTAATGTCAATGACTACCATGTTGCGGCCATCGGTGCCAGGCTTGCCGACGCCACTGTTGCCGTAAATGGGCACGTAGGCCAAACGACCGTCGGGCGAAGCAATCACCTCATGGCCGGTGACGCCGCCTTCCGGGACGGTGGCCAGTTCCTTGTCGGCCGCGCAATCGATGATGCCCAGCGAGTGGTCGCCTTTATTCGCGGTTAACAGATAGCCGGCGCTGGCACCGGCGGAGGAAGAGGGGCTTTCGGAAGCAAACATAGCGATCAGTAAGGGGACGCAACAAAATTGAATTTTTCGCATGGGATCTCCAGTTGCGCGGACGATTCCGCATTTAAAGGCTTTCGCGAACACGATATCACGAACGCGTTGGCCCATGTTTGCGGGGAGAGGGGTATTTTTTTCGGCCTATTAAAGTAAGGGCGAGAGACGAAAAAAAATACCAGCTTTGGCCGGGTAGCGAACGGTTTTGCGCCGTGTGACGACGGGTGCCGACTCTCGATGTTGTTTTCATAAAAATTCGGCGGCTGCGTTTGTTGGCACGACGCACTTGCAAGAAAAGAGTAGAACGGCGCCAAACGGGGTGGGGATTTTGCGAGGGTAGTGAAAACGGGCAAGTGGTCAAAGGATCAGGGAGATAGGGGCGAAAAAACTTTTTTTTCAGAAGCTGTGAACGGAGAAAATTGGCTGCAGGCTGAGGGGCTTGAGGACGGATAGTGGTCGTCTTGGAATGGTTGGCCGCTGTCTCGGCCGCTACAGTTCTCCTACGATGGTGGCGCGGAGCCGCGCTCTTTGCGCTTTTGGGTAACAGCCGCATCCAGCCAGGACGCGAGCGCTGGACAGGCGGAGTTTGGTCCGTTTCATTTCAACTCTTCCACGTCATCGAATAGCTGGATGTCGGTTGGGAGGGTGGCCAACTCCCGAAAGAGCAGCGCGAGTTCGCGATCCTAGCAGGGGTGCGATCCAATGCGCCAGCTTTGGCGGTGTTCACTCGCCATTCGCGCCAATCTGGAGGGATCGATTCGAAATGAGAGTATTGACGAGAAAGGCGCAAGCCGATTTCCCTCCCCATCCCGGCCGGCCAGGATAGCTTTCGGCAGCGTATCCGACCAGGGGTTGGCGCGGGCGATTGCGAAAGACCGAGTCAAGCACGGCACGTTTCTGATTCCGGTGAGGCTAGAAGCGTGTTCGATTCCGATGATTCTCTCGCAGTGGAATGCCAAAAGGAAGATCACAATGCGCCGGCACTTCAACATTTCGCTGGGCATGATCAAGGAAGGCGCCACACACATCGCCTTCGCCACAGATCACAGGATCGAATCCTTCCGAAACGACCTAGGGGCCGGCTGCAAAACGGGCGACGGAATCGAACCCGCTCTCTCGCGCAGTTTCCTCTTCTCGAAAAAGTTTTATCCGCCGCCGGCGTTGTCAGATGGAGGCAAGTACGCCTCGGAAGGCTGCAACGTACAACCCATCCTGATCGACCGTGACCAGCTTCGCGGCGGCGCCGATTGGGGAGGAGACCATTCGCAGGTTGATCTATTCGCGCCGGATGGACAACGCCGGCTGTTTGAAGCGCTGGGCGTTCGCGTGCTGCCGACTGCCCCGTCCACTAAGCCAGCCGTTATGGGCGCCGGACTGGGTTCATAGGAAGTTGATGTACAAACTCCAGGGGCTGACCGGAGGCTCCATTACTCGGCTGGAATAATGAGTGAGTGCTGCGATTCGTTCTCCTCCTCTTTTGGGTGGCCGCTTCGGCGTTCTCCAATGAAGCGCTTTCTCAGCTTGCCGCGGACGCGGTGAAACCCGCGCCAATAGTTGCCCTTAGTCATTCCGGCCGGCTGGTTGCATTGGAGGATGAGCAAGGTGCGGTTTGGTTGTTTGATTCCGCGACGGGCGCCAAAAAGCTCCTGGTGCGAAATACGGAGGCGTTCGCTTTGCGCTGGTCTCCAGACGATCACTATCTATTGGTGACGGGCAAGGGATCGGTTGTGGCGTATGAGGTACGCAGCGGCAAACATCACTCTCTCTTAGCCGGCACCACGGCGCTGTCTTACGTGGATGTCTCGTCGAACGGCCGCTATTTATCGGCCGTTCGAGACCATAATTTATGGTTGACGGCGCTCGATGGTAAAGCGCAGAAACCGTTGACCAGATCCGGGAACATGAATCTCCTGGCAGCTGAGCCGGATCGGTTGTACGCGGCTGAGTTCGACGTGGAGCGTCACTATTGGTGGGCGCCCGATTCGTCAGCCATTGCGTTCATCGAGACCGAATTCCGCACCGCCGACCATTATGTTTTGCCTGGCGGTGAGCTTCCTCACTTCCGGCTGAAAATCATTGACGTAGATACCGGACAAGTAAGCAGCGTTTGGGAAACAAACGAACAGTGGCCTTACCTTTTGCGGGTCGCTTGGCACCCTGATAGCCGCCGCATCGCGTTTTACCGGTTGAACCGTTTGCAGGATACGGCGGAACTTTGCTTGTTTAGCAGTGGCAGCGAGCAGATTGTGTTGACGGAGAAGGATGGGTATTGGGTGAACGCACCGGCGACGCCCCTGTTTGTGAATCACGGCGATAGCGTTGTGGTATCGAGCGAGCGAAGCGGTGAGCGGCGGCTCTATCTTTATCAATTGGATGGCAATTTGGTGCGGGAGGTGACGCCGCCTGGGCTCGAGGTGTACCGATCGCATTCCGCTCGGGGTAGCCACGGCAGTCTTTATGTGAGTGGCAGTGTTGGCGATAAGCAGGAGCAGCATCTCTTTCGAGTGGACTTGGAGAGTGGCGAGGCGACGAGACTCACGACTGAGGCAGGCTGGCATGAGGTGAGTGTAAGTTCTCAGGGAAATGCCTATATCGATCGTTACTCTTCCGCAATGACACCGCCGTGTATTTGGTGGCGGATAGGAGAGCGTCAGCCGCGCGAGATCACGCCGGCAAGTTCGTCGCAAAAACCGGTGTCGAATGAGTTTTTCACAATCAAGACGCATGACAATATTCCACTGCCCGCCAGGCTTTTCAAGCCGGACGATTTTGATGCGAATAAAAGATACCCGCTGATTCTTTACACATTCTCCGGTCCGCGCGGGCGCGTGGTTATGGATGGTTGGGGCGGCTGGCAGATGGCCTGGAATCGCTATATGGCGCGCCGCGGGTATTTAGTGCTGGCAGTGGATGTCCGCGGATCGGGCGGGTATGGACATTTGTTTGAAGAGTATATTCACTATCGTTTCGGGGCACAAGAGACATCGGATTTGCGGGAAGTGGTCAGTTTTCTGCGGCGGCAGACGTATGTGGACCCGGAGCGCCTGGGGATCTGGGGCTGCGACTATGGCGGACACACGGTGGTTCACGCCATGCTGGAGTTTTCGCACGGCTTCAAGGCAGGCTTCGCCGACTCGCCGATTACCGATTGGGGAAGCTCTGACGCTTACTTTACCGAACGGTATTTGGGGTTACCTCGGAAGCGCATTACCGAATACCAAGATTCTTCCGCACTCGAACATGCGAAGGGCATGACGGGAGAACTGTTGGTTGCTGCCAGTGCGGACAATCCGGAGATTCGGCCAAGGCATTTGGCGGCCTTGCAAGAAGCGCTGAAGGAGGCCAAACCCGCGACAGTGGGGAAACGCCTCCATGTGTTGAATCTGGAAGGAGCAAATTATCGAACGAACGCCGCCCAATTGTCACTCCTTATGGAGGCGATGACCGAGTTTTTCGAGGATTATCTCTAAATAAGGTCGGGCAGAGAGCATCCGCGCCTATCAGCAACGATTCGTAGGATGTTTTTTGTTTCAACAGCTTGCGGCAATCTGGCGCCAGCATTTTCTTGCTCCTTGGGTGGGGCTTCGTGATATTCACTCCCCCTCGTGGTATCCTTTACGATGGGCGTGAGCACCTTGCCAGTGTACCCGCGTTTGTTCAGCCGCTGGCGGTAATTTGCTAGCGGTTCCTTCCGCGTTTTTAGCCATTCGGGCCACTCATTGGTCTGCTGGCAGCCACTGCGGGTCATTTGACGACCCTGAGTTTGATCAAGTCTTCTCCCAAACAAGGACGACCGAAATTTTAACTGGAAGTGTGAAGCAAATATGGCGAAAGAGAAATTTGACCGGAGCAAGCCGCACGTCAACATCGGGACGATCGGACACATCGATCACGGCAAGACGACGTTAACCGCGGCGATTACCAAGACGCTGTCGAAGCATAATCCGAAAAACAAGTTTCGCAGCTTCGATTCAATCGATAATGCGCCTGAGGAAAAGGCGCGCGGCATCACGATTGCGGTAGCGCACGTAGAGTATGAGACGGCGAACCGTCACTATGCGCACGTGGATTGCCCGGGCCACGCCGATTACATCAAGAACATGATTACCGGCGCAGCGCAGATGGATGGCGCGATTCTGGTGGTGGCGGCCACCGATGGGCCGATGCCGCAAACGCGCGAACATATTCTGCTGGCTCGCCAGGTGGGTGTGCCCTACATTGTGGTCGCTTTGAATAAAGTCGACATGGTGGACGATGCCGAATTGCTCGAACTGGTGGAACTGGAAGTGCGCGAATTGCTAACCAGCTATCAGTTTCCGGGCGATACTTTGCCGGTGGTGCGGGTGAGCGCGCTGGGCGCTTTGAATGGCGAAGCGAAGTGGGAAGCCACGGTGGATGAGCTGATGGCCAAAGTGGATTCCTACATTCCGATGCCGGAACGCATCATCGACAAGCCGTTCATCATGCCGATTGAGGATATCTTCTCGATTCAGGGGCGCGGCACGGTGGTTACAGGCCGTATTGAAAAGGGCATCTGCAAGGTGGGCGAAGAAATGGAGATCGTCGGCTTTACGGATACGCGCAAGACGGTGGTAACGGGCGTGGAAATGTTCAAGAAGCTGTTGGACGAAGGGCGCGCGGGCGATAACGTGGGCCTGTTGCTGCGCGGCATTGAGAAGAACGATGTGGAGCGCGGGCAGGTGATTGCCAAGCCGGGTTCGATCAAGGGCTACAAGCGGTTTAAAGGCGAAGTGTACGTCTTGTCGAAGGAAGAAGGCGGACGGCACACGCCATTTTTCAACGGCTACCGGCCGCAGTTTTACTTCCGGACTACGGACGTGACGGGTGTAGCGAAGTTGCCGGAGGGCATGGAAATGGTGATGCCAGGGGACAACGTGCAGGTGGAAGTGGAATTGATCACGCCAGTGGCCATGGATAAAGGGTTGCGCTTCGCGATTCGCGAAGGCGGCCGCACGGTGGGCGCCGGCACGGTGTCGGAGATTTTGTCGTAAGAAAGAGGCAGCGCCTGGCGCTGCCCCACAGCAGTCTGAAAAGAGATAAGAAGGCAAATGAAAGAACGCATCCGCATCCGGCTCAAGGCGTACGACCACCGCATCTTGGACCAATCGACCGGCGACATCGTCGATACGGCCAAGCGCACGGGCGCAACGGTAGCCGGACCGATTCCGCTGCCGACTTTGAAGAATCGCTACACGGTTCTGCGGTCGCCGCACGTGGACAAGAAGTCACGGGAGCAGTTTGAAATCCGCACGCATAAACGGTTGCTCGATATTTTAGAGCCGACGCAGGAGACGGTAGATGCATTGATGAAGCTGGATCTTCCGGCTGGCGTGGACGTCGAGATCAAGGCGTTCGGCAAAGGCAAGTAGGGTAGCGAACAGGATCGGCTCACGGTGAGACGTGAGCTGTAGGACAGGAAAAGAAACATGAGTCCAGGAATTCTCGGCAAAAAGATCGGCATGACGCAGGTGTTCACAGCGGACGGGCAAGTCGTCCCGGTCACCTTGGTCAAAGCGGGCCCGTGCATTGTGACGCAGCGCAAAACGCCGGCCACCGATGGTTACGACGCCATTCAGTTGGGGCTGGTGGAATACGCCAAGAAGCAGAACAAACCGCAAGCGAAGCACTTGGCGAAGTCGGGTGCCGAGGGCGTGCGGTATCAGCGTGAATTTCATCTGATGGGCGGCAGCGGCGATTACAAACAGGGCGACCGCGTGCTGGCGGAAGAGTTTAAGCCGAAAGAAATGGTGGATGTGATCGGCACCAGTAAGGGCCGCGGGTTTGCCGGTGTGGTGAAGCGCCATCA
The DNA here is from genome assembly GCA_963764105.1 of Bryobacterales bacterium. Classification (GTDB taxonomy): domain Bacteria; phylum Acidobacteriota; class Terriglobia; order Bryobacterales; family Bryobacteraceae; genus Bog-105. The sequence continues at coordinate 229,988 of CAVXRP010000008.1, read as the reverse complement.
TTTCCGCGGCGGCGATGCCACGCACGGTTCTATGTTTCACCGCGCACCAGGATCGATTGGCGCCTCGAGCTTTCCATCGCGCGTTTTCCCAGGTATGAAGATGGGCGGGCGCATGGGGACCGATCAAGTCACCGTGCGGAATCTGGAAATTGTGAGCGTGGATGCTGAGGACAGTGTGATTGCGGTTAAGGGTGCGATTCCTGGTCCAAACGGCGGCTACGTGATGGTGCGGCGGGCTAAGCGGTAGGGAATCAGGCGTTAGGAATCAGGCAAGGACAGAAACGAAATGCCGAGTGTAAATATAGTGGATCTGAACAACGCGCCGGTGGGCTCGATTGAGCTTTCCGACGTAGTGTTTGGCGCCGAAGTAAACGAAGCGCTGCTGTATGAAGCGGTGCGCCAATACACCGCTGCCAAGCGTGGTGGCAACGCGGCAACCAAAACGCGCCACGAAGTCTCTGGATCGGGTAAGAAGCTTTGGAAGCAAAAGGGTACTGGCCGGGCGCGTATGGGCTCCATCCGTTCGCCGCTGTGGCGCCATGGCGGTACTACGCACGGGCCGCAACCGCGCAGCTATGAATATAAGCTGCCGCGCAAGATGGTGCTGGGCGCGCTGCGTTCGGCTTTGTCCGCAAAACTGCGCGATGGCGAACTGCGCGTGGTGAGCGGATTCAGTCTGGCCGACCACAAAACGAAGAACATGATTAGCGTGCTGGCCAAGCTCGAAACCAAGAAGACGGTTCTGCTGGTAGAGAATGTGGAAAACGTCAACCTGCAGCGCGCCTCGCAAAATTTGAAGGGCGTCAAGCTGGTACCGACAAAAGACGTGACGGTTTACGATCTGCTCAAACATCAGGATGTATTGCTGAGCGAGACGGCCGCCCGCAAGCTATCGGAGGCTTTGAGCTAATGAACGTCTATGATGTGATCCGCCGCCCGCTCATTACCGAGAAGGGCCATGTGAAGCGCGAGGCCGAAAGCACGCTTTGTTTTGAAGTGCACAAAGAAGCCAATAAGATCGAAATCAAGCAGGCCGTGGAAACGGTTTTCAAAGTGAAGGTCAGCGAAGTGCGCACCAGCGTGTTCGCCGGCAAATTGAGCCGCCGCGGCCGTTTTACCGGCTACGCATCGGATTGGAAGAAGGCGTATGTCCGGTTGGTTCCGGGGCAGAAGTTGCCTGAGTACACAGAAATTTAATAGAGGAAGCTCGACGCCATGCCTATAAAAAGTTTTCGCCCCACAACGCCAACGCGGCGCTTCCAAACGTACGTGACGCGCGAGGATATCACCAAGGATCGTCCTGAAAAGTCGCTGGTCGAAGGCAAGAAGCGCACCGGCGGCCGCACGGCGAATGGCCGTATTTCGAGCCGTTTCATTGGCGGTGGCGCCAAGAAGGCCTATCGGGTAATCGATTTCAAGCGCGACAAAACGGGTGTCGAGGCGGTGGTCGGATCGATTGAATATGATCCGAACCGCTCGGCGCGCATTGCGCTATTGCATTATGTCGATGGCGAAAAGCGCTACATTATTTGCCCGGTTGGGTTGGAAGTCGGACGCAAAGTGACATCCGGTCCGGAAGCCGAAATTTTCGTAGGCAATGCGTTGCCGTTGAAGAACATTCCCGCCGGCACGGTGGTGCACAACATCGAACTGCGGCCTGGTAAGGGCGGTCAGATGGCGCGCTCGGCCGGTGCGCAGGCGCAGTTGGTTTCGAAAGAAGGCGGCATCGCGCTGCTGAAATTGCCCTCAGGTGAAATACGCAAAGTAGAAGTGGAATGCATGGCCACGGTAGGCCAAGTGGGCAATGTGGAGCATGAAAACGTGTCGCTCGGCAAAGCGGGACGCTCGCGCTGGTTGGGACGCCGGCCGCATAACCGCGGCGTCACGATGAACCCGGTCGATCACCCGCATGGCGGCGGCGAAGGCAAGACGTCGGGCGGTCGCCACCCGGTCACACCCTGGGGCCAACCGACGCGCGGCTTCAAAACCCGCAACAATAAGCGCACCGATCGCTTCATTGTGACGCGCAAGTCTAAGAAGCGCTAACGAGGAATTTATGGGCCGATCTTTAAAAAAGGGACCGTTCACCGATACGCACCTCTCCAAAAAGGTGGAGGTTTTGAACGGCAAGAGTCAGAAGACAGTGGTCAAAACCTGGTCGCGGCGCTCGACGATTGTGCCTGACTTCATTGGGCATACGTTTGCCGTGCATAACGGCCGGAAGTTTATCCCGGTGTATGTGACCGAAAACATGGTGGGTCACAAACTCGGTGAGTTTTCGCCAACGCGGACCTTTAAGGGCCATGCGGCGAAAGCCACGGAAAAGAGTGCGAAGTAATGGCGGAACGTAGAGGTTCGTTAGCGGCGGCTGAAGCGCGCTATGTGCGCGTATCGCCGCAGAAGGCGCGTTTGGTGGTGGACATGATTCGCGGCCAGCAGGCGGGCGAAGCGGTCAACATCCTCAACGCAGTCAATAAGAGCATCACCGGCGTGGTGGAGAAGGTTTTGAAATCGGCCATTGCCAATGCCGAGAATCTTTCGAGTGAAGTGGACGTCGACAAGCTGTTCGTGTCGGAGGCCTATGTGAACGAAGGGCCGCGGCAAAAGCGCATCCGTCCGGCGCCAATGGGCCGCGCCTACCGTTATCAGCGCCGGACATCGCACATCGTGGTGAAGGTCAGCGAGCGCGCCGCCGAAGCGGAGAAGGAATAATCATGGGTCAGAAAGTACATCCGTATGGCTTCCGGCTGGGCATCACCAAGACCTGGCGCTCGCGCTGGTTCGCCAAGCAGGATTATGCCAAGCTGCTGCACGAGGATCTGGAGCTCAAAGAGTCATTGACCGAGCGTTTGAAAGCGGCGGGCGTGAGTTCGATTGAAGTGGATCGCCCCGGCAATAAGCTGCGCATCACCATTCGCACTTCGCGGCCCGGCATCATCATCGGCCGCAAAGGCGCGGAGATCGAAAAGCTCAAGAGCGACTTGGCTAAGAAGACCAAGCGCGAAGTGTTCGTCGACATTCAGGAAGTGCACCGGCCGGAGTTGGATGCGCAGTTGGTGTCCGAGTCGATCGCGTTGCAACTGGAAAAGCGCGTAGCGTTCCGCCGCGCCATGCGCAAAGCGGTAGATTCAGCCTTGCGCTTCGGCTGCAAAGGCATCAAGGTGCGCGTATCGGGCCGCTTAAATGGCGCGGAAATCGCCCGTAGCGAATGGTATTTGCAGGGGCAGTTACCGCTGCACACCCTGCGTGCCGATATCGATTACGGTTTCAGCCAAGCGTATACGACTTATGGCGTCATCGGCATCAAGGTTTGGATCTATAAGGGCGAAGTGATTGAGGGCGGGAATAAGAGCCGCAACTCACTGCGCAATGAAGGGGAACCGCGCCGCCGGCCGAGACGCGACGATCGCGGACCGGACCGTGGAGATCGCGGTTTCGACCGTGGCGGCGACCGGCCGGAACGCAAGCCCATAGTATCCGCGCCCGAAGTTTCGGGTCCGATTACCCAGCACGCACCGCCGTCGGAAATGGCCAAGCCCGCCAGTTCGCCGCTCATTCCTCCGATGTCGGCGCCGGTGATACCGTCCTGGAAACAAGAGCCGGCGAAAGCAGCTGAGCCGGTGGTTGAGGCCGCGCCGCCCGAGAGCGAAGCGCCGGCCGTGAAGGAAGAAAAGGAGTCGCCCGAATAGCTCGTTCGGAGCGTAAGGAGGCGAGGAGAATACCGCTATGTTGATGCCGAAGAAAGTCAAATTTCGCAAGCAGCAGCGCGGCCGCATGACCGGGAAAGCCTGGCGCGGCTCGACGCTCTCGTTCGGCGAATTCGGTTTGAAAGCGTTGAGCTGCGGCTGGGTGAGCAACCGGCAGATTGAAGCGGCGCGCATTGCGATGACGCGTTTCATCAAGCGCGGCGGCAAGGTTTGGATCAGGGTGTTTCCGGATAAGCCCATCACCAAGAAACCACCGGAAACCCGTATGGGTAAGGGCAAAGGCGCGCCCGAAGCTTGGGTGGTGGTGATTAAGCCGGGCCGGATTCTCTTCGAAATGGAAGGCGTTTCGGTGGCGACTGCGACCGAAGCCATGCGTCTGGCGGCGATGAAACTATCGGTTCCAACCAAGTTCATTTCGCGCAATCAGCCGGAAGTGGAACTGAAGGCTAAGGAAGCCTGACATGAAGCACAAAGACTATACGGGCGTGGACGCGACCGATTTGCAACGGCAGATACAAGATTCGCAGGAACAACTGTTCCGCTTGCGTTTCCAGATGGGCATGGGGCAACTGGAAGGCCTCACGAAATACCGCGGGCTGCGTAAGGACCGGGCGCGCATGTTGACCGTGTTGCGCGCGAAGGAATTGGCTGGCGAGAAGATTGAGCCGCTAGCGAAAGCGGCGCCGGCAGCACTGAAAGCGCCCGCCAAACGCAAAGGCTTTGGCGGCTTGTTCAAGCGGAAGCAGAAGTAGGAAGGGTTTTTAGGAAGACACATGGCGGCAACAGAAGAGACGCAGGAAAAAGCGGGTCATAAGGCGGAAAAAGTGGGCGAGGTGGTCTCGACCAAGATGGCGAAAACCATCGTTGTAGAAGTGACGCGCCGGACCGCGCACCCGATGTATAAGCGCATCATCACCAAGCGCAAAAAGTTTTATGTGCATGACGAAGAGCAATCGGCCAAAGTAGGCGACGTTGTGCAAATCATCGAGTGCCGCCCGTTGAGCCGCTTGAAGCGCTGGCGTTTGGGCAATGTGATGCGGCGCGCCGTGCAAGTAGCGGTGGATCACCCCGCGTTGACGGAACAGGCCGATACGCGCGTGAAGAAGACTTTGAAGAAGAAGAAAAAGAAATAGCAGGGAGCGCCGCGGGCGAATGGGCCGGCGGCTTTAGGGAGAAACGTCATGATTGGAATGCGAACAATGCTGGAGGTTGCCGATAATAGCGGCGCACGCAAATTGCAGTGCATTTTGCCGCGCGGCGGCGACCTCGGATTGCGCGCCGGATTGGGCGATGTGATTACCGCGAGTGTGAAGGAAGCGGCTCCGGATTCGGCGATCAAAAAAGGCAAAGTTGTGCGTTGCGTGGTGGTGCGGATGCGCAAGGAAACGCGCCGCAAAGATGGCACCTATATCCGTTTCGATTCCAACGCAGCGGTGTTGATCAACGAAGTGGGTGAACCGGTGGGAACGCGCGTCTTCGGGCCGGTAGCGCGCGAATTGCGCGACAAGCGCTTTATGAAAATCGTTTCGCTAGCGCCGGAGGTGATCTAAGCTATGCCGAAAATCGCTTATCAGCGCCGCCAGGAGAAGGGCGAGCGCAAGCCGGTCCGCATCAAGATCAAAAAAGACGATCTGGTGCGGGTCATTGCGGGAAAAGACCGGGGCAAAACGGGCAAAGTGCTTGAAGTGGACCGGCTGGCGCGCAAAGTAACGGTAGATGGAGTGCAGATTGTCAAAAGGCACACCAAGCCGAATCCCTCCAAACAGATTAAGGGCGGTATCGCGGAAAAGCCGATGCCGATTGACGTGTCGAATGTGATGGTGTTGACGGCAGGCGGCGTGCCGACGCGCGTTGGCTACAAAATGGACAACACTGGCGGTAAAGTGCGGCGCACGCGGATTGCACGCAAGGGCGGCGAGACGCTGGACAAGAAGTAAGGAATATTCAGATGGCTGACAAGAAAGATAGCAAACCGGCGAAGGAACAGAAGCAGCCGGGCAAGGAACAAAAGGCGCCAGCCAAGGAAGCGAAAGCGGGTGGCGAAAAGCGCCCGCGCACTAAGGGCGAAGGCGGCGGCATGGTTCTTGAAAAGACCGAAACGCCCAAGGCTTCGGCCGGCAAAGCGCGCCTGCGCGTGCATTACACGGAATCGGTGGTGCCGGCGCTCACCAAGGAATTTAATTACTCGAATCCCATGGCGGTGCCGAAGATACAGAAAGTGTCGCTGAATATCGGCTTGGGCGAGGCCACCGGCAACAGCAAGCTGATGGACGGCGCGGTGAATGAAATGGCTGCGATCGCGGGGCAAAAGCCGGTGGTGACGAAGGCCAAGAAATCGATCGCCGCATTCAAACTGCGAGAAGGTATGTCCATCGGCTGCATGGTGACGCTGCGCGGCGACCGCATGTTCGAGTTTCTGGACCGTTTGATGAATGTGGCACTACCGCGCGTGCGCGATTTCAGGGGCGTTTCGCCGAAGTCGTTTGATGGCCGCGGAAACTATACGCTCGGCTTGAAAGATCAATTGATTTTTCCCGAGATCGATTACAACAAGGTGGAGAAGACCAAGGGTATGAATATCTCCATCACAACCACGGCCAAGACCGATGCGGAAGGGTTGGCGCTGTTGCGGCAGATGGGCATGCCGTTCCGCCAGTAAGAAGGGTAAAGCGAATTCTAGATGGCTACAACTGCGAAAATCGCGAAACAAGATGAACGGCTGGCTGCGCTGGCGCACGCTAAGGAAACCAAAACCATGGTTAAGTTTCCCACGCGCCTGCGCAACCGCTGCAAGAACTGCGGGCGTCCGCGCGGGTTCCTGAGAAAGTTCCAACTGTGCCGGATCTGCTTTCGGAAGTTTGCGCTGGCGGGTGAAGTTCCGGGCGTGACCAAGGCTAGCTGGTAAGGAACGGAGCCGGAAGCGTAAGCGACCTAATTCGGCTCGGTAAGAATTTGAAGAGGAATGAAAGGTGCTGAAGGTAAGTAAATGACAGCAGACCCCATTGCCGACATGCTGACGAGAGTGCGCAACGCGCTCATCGCCCGTCATGCGAAGGTGGACGTGCCGGCCTCGCGGCTGAAGAACGAATTGGCGCGCATATTTAAGGAAGAAGGCTACATCCTCAACTACAAGTTGACGGAAGAAGGCGCCAAGAAATTTATCCGCCTCTATTTGAAATACACGCCCGGGAACTTGCCGGTGATTTCGCGCATTGAGCGCGTCTCGCGTCCGGGCTGCCGCGTGTATGTCGGGAGCAAGGATATCCCGCGCATTCTGGGCGGCCTCGGCATCAATATTCTCACCACGCCCAAAGGTGTAATGACGGGCTCGACCGCGCGCAAGGAAGGCGTGGGCGGCGAAGTTCTGTGTCAGATCTGGTAAGGACCAACGCATGTCACGAGTAGGAAAAAAGCCCATTCCCCTGCCGGCGGGGGTCAAAATCAAGATCGGCGAAGTCGGTACAGATCTGCAGGTGGAAGGTCCCAAAGGTAAGCTGTCGGTGCCCATTCCAGCTGGTATTCGCCTCGAACAGAAAAGCAATACGCTCGAGCTGATCCGCGATAACGAAAAGCTGGCGGCGCTGCATGGTTTGACGCGCGCGCTGGCCGCCAATGCCGTTACCGGCGTTTCCACCGGTTTTGTGCGAGAGCTCGATATTGTCGGCACCGGCTACCGCGCGGACGTGAAAGGCAAGATTGCAACCTTCACCCTAGGATATTCGCACCCCATCGAATTTCTGCTGCCGAAAGGGGTGGAGATGAAAATCGATAAGCAGACCCATTTGGTTCTGACCGGGTCGGACCGCCAGGAAATCGGGCAAGTGGCGGCGCTGATGCGTTCCTTGCGCCCACCTGATCCATACAAAAACAAAGGCGTGCGCTACACCAATGAAGTGCTGCGCAAGAAGGCCGGCAAGACCGGCGCGGGCGCCAAGGGAGCTAAATAATGGCACAAGCGGGCAGAAATGAAATTCGCCTACGTATTCACAAGCGCATTCGCGCGCGCGTGTCTGGCACGCAGGAGCGGCCAAGGCTGGCGGTATTCCGCAGCATCAATCACATCTATGCGCAGGTCATCGACGATCAGCAGGGACATACGCTGGTGGCTGCGGCCTCGACCGAAAAGACATTGAAGGGCAAGGGCGGAAACTTGGATGGCGCCAAGCTGATTGGCAAGACGGTTGCCGAGCGCGCCAAGGAAAAGGGAATCAAGAGGGTAGTCTTCGACCGCGGAGGATATCTTTATCATGGCCGCGTGAAAGCGCTGGCCGACGCGGCGCGTGAAGCGGGACTGGAGTTTTAAATCGAATGACATCAAACGGATCGGCCAAGCGGTTGGATGCGGGCAGCCTGAACCTAAAGGAACAGGTGGTGAGCATTAACCGTGTGACCAAAGTGGTCAAGGGCGGCAAGAACATGAGCTTTTCGGCGCTGGTCGTAGTGGGCGACCCGGCGGCGAAAGTGGTCGGCTACGGCACCGGCAAAGCCAAAGAAGTGCCGTCCGCGATCAAGAAGGGCATTGAAGCGGCGAAGAAAAATTTGCGCAAAGTGCATGTGCTCGAAACCACCATACGGCACCCTGTATTAGGCCGCTTCGGCAGCGGACTGGTATTGTTGAAGCCGGCGCCCGCCGGTACTGGCGTCATTGCCGGTGGCCCGGTGCGCGCGGTTATTCAAGCGGTTGGCATTCCGAATGTGTTGACGAAATCCATCGGATCGCATAACGCGCATAACGTGGTGAAAGCCACCATCAACGCGCTGGAGCAATTGTGCGATAAATCGGCGGTGGCCGAGATGCGCGGCTTGGCGATCGAGAAATTGTAGGTAGGCAAACCTTATGGCTGAAGGCAAAATCAAAATCAAACTGGTGCGCAGTCCCATTTGCACGCCACAGAGGCACAAAGATATCGTCAGGTCGCTGGGACTGCATAAAATCAACCGCGTCGTGGAACGGCCGGATACGGCATGCTTCCGCGGCATGGTGGCCAAAGTGCCGCACTTGCTCGAGATCGTGAAGGAATAAAGGACATGAATTTAAGCAGCCTGCGCCCGCCGAAGGGCCAGAAGCACAAAAAACGCCGTCTTGGCCAAGGTATGGGTACGGGGCGCGGCAAATATTCGGGCCGCGGCGCCAAGGGCGCCAAATCGATTTCGGGTTACAGCAAAATGCGCGGTTTCGAGGGTGGCCAGATGCCGCTCCATCGCCGCCTTCCGAAACGCGGTTTCACTAATATCTTCCACAAAGACTACGCCATCATCAACGTTGGGGTTTTGGAAAAACTGGAAGGCGACACCTTTACCCCCGAGTCGTTGTTGAAGAGCGGCATTTTGAAGAAATTAAACGCCGGTTTGAAAGTGCTGGGCAACGGCGAACTGACAAGAAAGATTACGGTCACGGCGCACATATATTCGAAAGCGGCGCTGGATAAGATCCAAGGGCACGGCGGCAGCGCGGAAGTGATTGCCCGGCCGGCCCGGGTGTCCAACAGAAAAGAAGTGAAGAAGTAGCTTCCACCGATCGACAGAAAGCCAAACCGGTTTAGGTAAACCATGAATAAGTTTTTTGAAGCGCTCGCTAACGTGTTCCGGATTCCGGACCTCAGGAAACGTGTTTTGTTTACCTTGGGTTTGCTGGCTATCTATCGTATCGGTGCTCACGTTCCCACTCCCGGCATCGATTACGTCAAGTTTGAAGCGTACTTTACACGCGCCGCGCAATCGGGTTTTCTTGGGTATTTCGATTTGTTCAGCGGCGGCAACGTCCGGCGCATGACGATTTTTGCCTTGGGCATTACACCCTATATCACTTCGTCCATCATTCTGCAGTTGCTTACGGTAGTCATTCCGACCCTCGACAAGCTACAGAAAGAAGGCGAACTAGGCCGGCGCAAAATTACCCAGTGGACGCGCTATTTGACGGTAGGCTTGGCGATTGTGCAATCTTTCGGTATCGCCATGGCGTTGCAGGGTTCGGACGGAAACTTCGTTCTCAATCCGGGCCCGGCCTTCATTGTAATGACAATGTTAACCTTCACCGCTGGCTCGGCCTTCATCATGTGGCTGGGCGAACAGATTACCGATCGCGGTATCGGCAATGGCATGTCACTGATCATCTTCACGGGCATCGTCGTGGGTCTGCCGCGCGCCATGGTGAGCATCTATCAGAACACGTTCGTCACGAGAGCCTGGCCAGTACCTCAGATGATCGCCATTCTGGTAGTGATGGTTGCGGTGGTGGCTTTTGTGGTGTTGGTGGAACGTGGGGAACGCCGCATTCCGGTGCAGTATGCCAAGCGCATTATCGGGCGGCGCATGATGGGCGGTCAATCCACTCACTTGCCGCTGAAGGTAAACGCCGGTGGCGTCATTCCCATCATCTTTGCGTCGTCTTTACTCGCCCTGCCATCGACATTTTTGCAATTTGCGCCCTTCAAAAATAGCCGCTGGGCCAGTAGTTTCTTTGGCGCTTTCGGCAGTGCGGAGCCGGTTTATTATCTGGCCTTCGTCTTGCTGATCATCTTCTTCTGCTTTTTCTACATATCGATCATTTTCAATCCTGCCGAAGCGGCCGACAATATGCGCAAGTACGGCGGCTTCATACCTGGCATTCGCCCTGGAAAGAACACTGCCGACTACATGGATAAGATCTTGTCAAAGATCACCGTAGTGGGGGGCTTATATTTGTCGGTTTTGTCGATCATTCCAACGATCATGATTTCCGGTATTAAGCTGCAGCATTTGCCGCCGCCGGCGCTGGGTAACTTTATCGATGCGCATTTTCCGCGCTGGCTGCTCGACGGCTTGAATGTGAATTTCTATTTCGGCGGTACGTCCTTGTTGATCGTCGTCGGCGTTGCCATGGATACCGTCAACCAAATTGAGGCGCAATTAATTATGCGCCACTACGAAGGGTTTACGCCACGGGCTGGCCGCGTGCGCGGACGACGCTAAAGCAGATTTTTAAGCAGATTCTTTTGACCGGAACTACCACAAATTCGCTAGCTGCTGCACCCGCCATCATTCTGTTCGGCTCGCCGGGATCGGGCAAAGGAACGCAGGCGAAATTGCTGCGCCAAACCCTCGGGCCGCACATATCCACGGGCGATATGTTGCGGGCCCACATCGGCATCGGCGACGATTTGGGGCATCAGGCTGAAGGGCTGCTCAAGGCTGGCAAACTGGTGCCGGATGAGGTGGTCAACGAACTGGTCGCCGAGCGAATCCTCGAACCGGACTGCAAAGAAGGTCTTATTTTAGATGGCTATCCGCGTACCGTGGGACAAGCCCGGGTGCTGCTCGAACTGATGGACCAGGACGGGTTCCGTCCGGGCGTGGTACACTTGGTGGTTGACTACGAAAAAATCGTAGCCCGCCTGAGTGGCCGTCGCCAGTGTCCAGTTTGTGGAACACTGTACAACTTAACCACGAATCCTCCTAAAGTCGATGGCCAGTGTGATCGCGAGGGAGCCTTCTTGGTGACGCGCGAGGACGACAGAGAATCTGTGATTCGGGAAAGATTGCGCGCCTACGATTCGCAGACGGTGCCGATCTTGAGCTTCTTTCGAAATGCGGGTGTTTCGTTGTTTGAAATAAGCGGTGGAGACGATTCACCACAGCGAGTTCTGGAAAGGATTCGCGAGGCGTTGGCGGATTCGGGCTTGCTTGCGGGCAGGAACGGCGCCGCTAAAGAGAGTGTACGGCCGTGATCGTGAGACGGAGCGGTGTGGAGCTTGAGAAATTGCGGCGTAGTGGTTTGCTGGTTTACCAGATTCTGCAAGATCTCAAGAACATGGTATCCGAAGGTGTAACGACGCAGGAATTGGAGTTGGCGGCGGAAAAGATGATAGCGGACGCGGGGGCAAAACCGGCGTTCAAAGGTTATTATACGCAGGCTTCGGGCACCAAGTACCCGTTTGTTTTATGTGCCTCGGTGAATGAAGAAGTGGTGCATGGCATGCCGTCTATCAAACGGAAGCTGAAGCCGGGCGATATTGTTTCGCTCGATACCGGCGTTCTACTGGATGGCTATTACGGCGATTCCGCGCTGACCGTGCCGGTGGGCGAAGTGAACGATTCGGTGAAGCGCCTGTTGAAGGTCACCGAGGAGAGTTTGGAAATGGCGATTGACCGGGTGCGTTCCGGCAATCGTCTATTTGACATTTGCGGCACGGTTGAAAAGCATGTGGTATCACAGGGCTTCTCGATCGTGCGGGAGTTTGTAGGGCACGGAATTGGGACCTCGCTGCATGAGGAACCGCAGATTCCGAATTATGTGGATCGGCGTGGCGAAAACCCGCGCTTGAAACCGGGCATGGTGCTGGCGATTGAGCCGATGGTGAACGCCGGCAAGCCGGAAACGAAGGTGCTGTCCGATAAATGGACTGCGGTGGCTAAGGATGGTTCCTATTCAGCCCACTTCGAACATATGGTGGCAGTGACGGATAACGGACCCTGGGTTCTCACTCGTCCGTAGCGGGCGGATTTTGGAATTGGAAGAGGAAAGACAATGAAGGTTAAGGCATCGGTTCGTAAATTGTGCGACAAGTGCAAAGTGATTCATCGCCACGGTGTGGTGCGGGTGATTTGCACGAATCCAAGCACAAACAGCGGCAAGGTTAGCGAAGAGGAATTATGGCGCGTATAGCAGGCGTTGATTTACCAGCGAAAAAGCGGGCAGCCATCGGGCTGACTTATATTTACGGCATCGGGCGCACGCGCGCGTTGTCGCTTCTCTACCGGGCGCAGGTCGATCCGGAAAAGAAGGTGGGCGATCTTTCCGAAGAGGAAGTGAACCATCTCCGCACCTTGATTGAAGGCGAAGGGGCCATTGAAGGCGACCTGCGCAAAGAAGTTTCCATGAATATCAAGCGCCTCATGGAGATGGGTTCGTATCGCGGTTTAAGGCACCGGCGCGGCTTGCCGGCTCGCGGACAGCGCACGCATACCAACGCCCGCACCCGCAAGGGCCCGCGCAAGGGTACCGTCGCCAACAAGAAGAAGGCGACCGGAAAGACCTAGGGAGATTTTAGATAAATGGCGAAGGCAGCGGCAAAAACATCAAAGGCACCGGCGAAATCATCGAAGAAGAAAGCCTTCAAGAAGAAGGAAAAGAAGCACGTTCCATTTGGGACGGTGCATATTCAGGCATCGTTCAACAACACCATCGTGACGTTTACCGATCCGATAGGCAACGTTTTGGCTTGGTCCAGTTCGGGTTCGTTGGGTTTCCGCGGATCGCGCAAAGGTACGCCGTTCGCGGCACAGCAGGCGTCGTTAACGGCGGCGAACAAGGCGAAAGAATCGGGGCTGCGAGCGGTGGAAGTGCGTGTTGCTGGGCCTGGCTCCGGACGCGAATCGGCGGTGCGTGCGCTGGCGACGGCGGGCATCGAAGTGAAGTCCATCAAAGACGTCACGCCGATTCCGCATAATGGCTGCCGTCCGCCTAAGAAGCGCAGAGTTTGAGAATTATTGACCTGGGCCTTTGAGTTCCAGGTTTAACCGGAAGCGTAAGCGGGAGGAAGGCGATCGCAGAATCGATCGGCGTAAACCGCACCTGACAAACGCGTCGCGGAAAGCGCGCGTTATTTTGTGGAGGTCATGGATTGGCACGTTATAGTGGCCCCGTTTGCCGGCTCTGCCGGCGCGAGGGCATGAAGTTATTTTTGAAGGGCGAGCGCTGCCACACCGAAAAGTGTGCCATTGAAAAGCGCAACTTCGCTCCTGGTCAACACGGCAAAGATAAGAAAGCCAAAGTGGTGGGTTATGGCCTGCAGCTGCGCGAAAAGCAGAAGGCGCGGCGCTATTACCAGGTGCTCGAAGGCCAGTTCCGCAATCTCTACGAGAAGGCCGTAAAACAAAAAGGCATCACTGGCGAATTGATGCTGGCCGCTCTCGAAAAGCGCCTTGACAATGTCACGTACCGCATGGGTTTGGCCACCAGCCGCGCGCAAGGGCGCCAATTAGTTCGCCATGGCCACATAGCGGTGAACGGTAAGAAAGTGAACATTCCGTCTTTCACCGTTAAGCCCGGCGACGTGGTTGAAATCCGCGAAGGCAGCAAGAATAATACCAGCATTCTGGCTGCCCGCGATGCCACCGCCCATACTCCCAGTCCTTCGTGGCTGGAAGTAGACCGCGATGCTCTCAAAGCTCGCATTCTGCAGCAGCCGAAGCGTGAAGAACTGGTGCAGATTCAACTGAACGAACAGCTCATCGTCGAGTTGTATTCGAAGTAAGTGGAGAGGACTAAAAGTACATTATGTTTAAAGGATTCCAGAAACCAAAGCGTTTAGTCGCCAATACCGAAAGTCTTACCGAGCGTTTCGGCCAGTTCACTGCGCAGCCGTTTGAGCGTGGCTTCGGCTCGACCATCGGTACCGGATTGCGCCGCGTGCTGCTCAGTTCCATTGAGGGCGCAGCCATCACGGGCGTGCGGATCGATGGCGTGTCGCACGAATTCAGTCCCATTCCGGGCGTCGTCGAAGACGCCACCGATATCATCCTCAACCTAAAGCAGGTGCCGTTCAAGATGATGGGCGAGGGCACGCGCATCGCCCGCCTGACCGTCGACGCGCCTGGCGAAGTGATGAGCAGCCAGATCGAAACCGATAACGATATCGAAGTTCTCGACCGCAATCTGCACATCGCAACCGTGGGCGAAGGCGGCAAACTGAACATCGAAATGCGTATTAAGAGCGGCCGCGGTTACGTATCGGCCGATCGAAACTACGACGAAGATCTGCCTATCGGCTACATTCCCATCGATTCGGTTCACTCGCCTGTGCGCAAAGTGAACTACACGGTGGAAGCCGCTCGTTTAGGGCAGAACACCGATTACGACAAGCTGACCATCGAAGTCTGGACCAATGGCGCCATTTCTCCGCAAGACGCCGTAGGGCAAGCCGCCAAGCTGCTAAAAGACCATATGACGATCTTCATTAACTTCGAAGAGAGTCCGGAGGTGGCCGAGGAGCCAGCCGAGCGCGCCATCAATCAGATGAACGAAGTGTTGAATCGCTCGGTGGAAGAGCTGGAACTCAGCGTCCGTTCGTACAACTGCCTCAAAAACGCCAACATTCAAACCATTGGCGACCTGGTGCAGAAATCCGAATCGGAAATGCTGCGTACCAAGAATTTCGGGCGCAAGTCGCTGAACGAAATCAAAGAGATTCTTTCGGGTCTCGGCCTTTCGTTTGGCATGAAGTTCGACGCGCAGGGCCGTTTGGTGGGAGGAGCGCCGCCGGCGTCTCACGCCGATTTCGCCGCTGCCGAACAATACGGAGCAGAGGAATAAGCATGCGGCACCGCAAGGCCGGGTTCAAACTCAAGCGCAACGTGAGCGCGCGCCGCGCGTTACTGCGCGGCTTGGTCACCAGTGTTATCGAAGAAGAGCGCATCACCACCACCGTGCCGAAGGCGAAAGCCACGCGGCCGCTAGTTGAGAAAATGATTACGCTCGCCAAAAAGGATACGCCGCATACTCGCATGCAAGCTGCATCGTTTTTGATAAGGCCGGCGGCTGTGGAGAAGCTGTTCGAGAAACTCGGACCGCGCTTCAATCAGCGGAACGGCGGCTACACGCGAATTGTGAAGCTCGGCGCCCGCAAAGGCGACGGCGCGGAAACGGCCAAGCTGGAACTGGTTGGTTCGGAACTCGTCAAACGGGCTGCGGAACGCGCGGTGCGCCGCGAGGAGAAGCTCAAACAGCTACGCGAAGGCCAGGGCGAAGGCACTGAGCCGGACAGCGAAACCAAGTAAACAACGCAAGAAAGAACAAAAGGCCCAGGAGCGCACTACGCTGTTGGGCCTTTTCTCTTTTTGTGGCAACCAAGGATGTCAGCAATTACGACCTTGTAGTAAAGGAGCTGTTCGAGCGGGATCACCCGAGCCTCTTGGATGAAAGATGAGGATGGAGAATTTCTTAGACCTGGGCCGGACAAAGGTCGCTTATTCTTTGATCGATATCCGCGGGCTCGATGGTCGAGATTGGAAACGAGCCGCCTGCTTGAAAGGCAGCGAACGGCAGGGCAGCGGTTCTCGGAAAAGAAGTAATCACTTTCCCGCTTGCGGACCGATTTTGCTCAGTATCCGGTCATGAATCCAGTGCTCATCCCACCATTCCTTGGGATCTACCTGATAGCCCGCAATTAACATGCTGAAGTGAACATGGTCGCCGAAGGCCATGCCTGTCGCGCCGCTGACGCCAATCTGCTGCTCCTTCTGAATCATGTCGCCTACTTTGACGAGTAGGCGGCTCATGTGGCCGTAGAGACTCTGCAGCGAATAGCCGTGGTCGATGATCACGCAGTTGCCGTAAATGCCAAGCCGGTCGGCCCAAATGACGCGGCCTGAATTGGCGGCTTTTACGGGCATGTTGGTGGTTTGCGCCAAATCGTAACCCAAATGAACTTGTTCGTCGATCTTCTTGCCGTTGTAGAAGTAACTGCGCCGGTCGGCGAAGTAAGACTCGCGCGCGCCCTTCACCGGAATAAATGGCCCTGACCAGAGAATTTTGTTTTCGGTTTTATCGCGCAGTTCATAAATCGTCTGCGTGTTTGCGCGCCGCATCTCTTTATTCAACCTGACGAATCGCTCGACCAAACTGCCTGTGCCATCGGGGTCGAGTTCTCCCACCACCTTCGTCAGCTCTTTATCGGTTACGTTGATATCGCTGGAGCGAAAGCTCTTGGGGAAGACTTTCGTCCAGAACGTCGTGGTGACTTCAGTGCCCGCGCCATTGCGAGCGAACGCCAGCGGGATGGTATCCGGCGAAACATTCCAGGGAAACGGAAACATGGAGAAGCGGTGCGAGCTGTTTGCCGGCTCGCCCGGCATAGGGAAGCTGCCGGCTGTGTAGTTTGCTACATGGACACCCGCTTCAGTCCAATTGCCGCCCGGATCAAGCACCACCAGTTCCATGCCGCCTTGATTGATGTAATGCTGCTTGCCATCGGCCACGATCGTGGGCGGCCGCAACTCCACTTGCACATCTTGCGCCAGCGTGGTGGAGGCGCCGCGCAGATCGTTGCTCCAGGCTTTGACGGTCAGCTTTGCCGGCCCTTCTTTCAAGAAGCCGGCCTGCTGTTTACCCGCGCTAAATGTGTAGATCCGCATTTTTTGCGGCGAAGGGATTTTGTCTTGGTAAACCGTTTGTTTTTGGCCGTTCTGTTCGACCGAAGCCGAGAAGGCCTTGACGCCAACCGGATCGTCAGTCTCGACGCTAACGGTGGTGGATGTGCCGATGCCGGCCACAGGTTGAGCAAATTTAATCTCGGCTCTCTTGCCGGAGAACCAAAAAATCAGAAAGCCGACTACTAGAATAGCGGCGAGTGCTGCAAATATACGATTCAACATTGCTTACAACAATTGTCTTATGTCTTGACGACCCGGCGGCCTTCGATCCGGTAATTGCCGGCGGCCACCCAGGCGATCGCTTCGGAATAAATTTTGTGCTCCTCTTTGAGTATGCGGGACGACAGCGTTTCGAGTTTGTCGTTGTCGAAAACAGGCACAGCGGATTGTAAGAGAATCGGACCGCTATCCAGATTTTCGTCCACCAAGTGAACGGTGCAGCCGGTTATTTTCACACCATGAGCTAAAGCTTGATATTGGGCGTCCAAACCGGGGAAGGCGGGGAGCAGCGAAGGATGGATATTCAAGATGCGCTGCGGAAATTGCGAAACGAACCCACCGCTCAAAAGGCGCATATAGCCGGCCAGACAAACTAAATCCACACCGTTATCTTTCAGCAATCGAGCGACCTGCTCATCGAAAACAGCGCGATCCAGGCCGGCGGATGGCAGGGCGCCGGAGGGCAAGCCGAAAGCGCGGGCGCGCGCCAAGCCTGGGGCATCGGGGCGATTTGAAAAAACGAACCCAATCTCACAGGCGAGCCTACCCGCCAGGACATTGGCCGCAATGGCTTCGAAATTCGAACCGCGGCCGGATAAAAGGATGCCAAGGCGGGGACGCCACGCTGTCACTGGTACACAACCTTGGGTTTCCCGGTCTTATGTTGCTCGACATGGCCGATTTTATGGAAGGGCTCGCGCATCTTCTTGAGGATTTGCGATACGAACCCAAATTTCTTTTCGGCCACCACTAGCACCATGCCGACACCCAAATTGAACGTGCGCCGGTAATCGTCGTCGGGAAGATTACCCAGACGCTTGAGCAATTCGAAAATTGGCTGGTTTGGCCAAGATCCGCGATTGATTACGGCGCATGTCCCGCGGGGCAGAATGCGCGGAACGTTGTCGGTTATTCCGCCGCCGGTAATGTGCGCCGCGCCTTTTAAGAGTTTGGCTTGATGGAGTGCCTGCAGCGGTTTAAGATAGGAGCGATGAGTCTTCAATAACTCTTCGGCAATGGTGCCGGAAAGTTCGGCAAGGCGCGCATCGGGCGCATGACCGGCCACTTCAAACAACAGCTTGCGAGCAAGGGAATAGCCATTAGTATGAAGGCCTTCGGAGGGCAAGCCAATTATCGCGTCGCCCGGTTCAATGGAGATTCCGGTGAGCATATGTTTGCGCTCAACAGCACCGACAATAAATCCCGCCAAATCGTATTCACCGGGAGCGTACATGCCCGGCATTTCCGCCGTCTCTCCGCCGATTAACGCGCAGCCGTTGCGTTTGCAACCGCGCGCGATCCCCGCTACCACTTTGCCGCAGACATCGGAGTCAAGTTTGCCAACCGCAAAATAATCCAAAAAAAACAACGGTGTCGCACCTTGCACGGCAATATCGTTAACGCAATGGTTGACCAGATCTTCCCCGACGGTGTCGTGCCGCCCGGTGGCGAAGGCAACTTTCAGCTTGGTACCGACGCCATCGGCGGAACTCACCAGCACTGGATCGCGCCAACCTTTCAGTGAAAAGCCCGCGCCAAAGCTGCCGATGGACGTTAGAACGTGCGGCGTCAGAGTCTTGGAGGCGTGGCGCTTGATGAGCAGGACCGCGCGCTCCGCCTCATCAATGTCGACACCCGCTTGCCGGTATGTGGTTTGAGTACTCACTGCACGAATCAGTTTAGCGAACAATATTATAAAAAAGGGCCACCTGGAAAGGTGGCCCGGTGGCAAGAGTGCCCACCCTACGAGTTTAGTCTTGCGGGAAGTCAAAGTCCGCGTTGTACCCACTCCCCGGATCTTGGTAAAGAGCCGGTTGCGGCAATGGTGTCGAACCTACGGTCGGTGGATGAAAATTCGCCTGATAATTGGCCTTGTCCTGCCCCACAAGCGAATCCAGTAGCGGCTTGGTGAACGAGCCGCTCTGGGTTTTGGTTTTTTCTTTCATGCCCTGAAGCTAGCAGCGGCGGAAGTGAACCCGATGTCCCTTCGACACCCCAAACAACCGCCCTTATTAACACTAAACGCTTGATGCTCAAGCGCTTCCAGGAATCTGTGCCACAATATTAAATTCTTACAAAACTTGTGACTGGAGATTTACGCGGAATGAAACAGCAGCTGCGGTGGCTGATTGGTCTCGCTCTGACTGCCGGCTGCACGATGGCCGAAACCCATGGGGCCATTGCCATTAAGGACGCCCGCATTGTAACGGTGAGCGGCGAAGAACTGCCGAAAGCGACGGTAGTCATGAGAGACGGAGTCATTAGCGAAGTAGGCGCGTCTGTGAGCGTGCCCGCCGGCGCCTGGGTGATTGACGGCGTTGGGCTGATCGTTTATCCGGGCTTCATTGATGCTTTGAGCAGCTGGGGCATTGCGGTGCCGGCGACCCGCGGCAATGCCGCTCAAACAGCGGCCACGACCACGTCCGAGCCAAGAGCGCATGGCCCCGAAGACCGTCCCCAAACGTTTTCTTTCGAGCGCGCTGCCGATTTGGTGTCGCCGGCGGACAGCAGGCTTGAGGCCGCTCGCGCGGCAGGTTTCACCACCGCCGCCACTTACCCAACCAAAGGCATTTTTCAGGGATTGGGAGCGATCATCAATCTGGCCGGCGAGCGCGGGCGCGACATGGTGGTCATCCAGCCGATTGGCCAACAAATCGCATTCCGCCAGGGCGGCTTTGGCCGAACCGGCTTTCCGGGTTCACTGATGGGCAACATTTCCTATGTGCGCCAGCTCTTCTTGGATCTGGATCAGTATGAGCAGGCTAAGCAGATTTACGCTTCGAACCCAAACGCAGGCAAGCGGCCGGAATATGACCACGCGTTGGAGGGTTTGGCGGAGTCTCCGCGCTTGCTTTTGCCGGCCGACGAATCGCAGCAGATTGACCGCATGCTGAACTTTGCGCCGGAGTTGAAGAAGCCGTTCATTCTTTACGGTCTGCATGAAGCGTATGAACGCTTGGACGAGCTGAAGCACGCCAAGGCGCCTCTATTGGTGAGTTTGAAGTGGCCCGAGAGGCCGAAGGATGGAGATCCAAATGAGGTTCAGAGCTTTCGTGAATTGACGATGCGGGATAGAGCGCCGAGCGTGCCAGGGATGCTGGCCAAAGCCGGCGTGCCCTTCGCTTTTTACACCGATGGCGTGGATAGCGCAGGCGATTTGAAGAAAGCGTTGAAGAAAGCAGTGGATGCCGGCCTTTCGCGCGGTGACGCGATTCGGGCGCTCACCTTGAATGCGGCGGAAATCTACGGTGTGGCCGACCGTCTGGGCACAGTTGAGAAAGGAAAAATCGCCAATCTGGTTGTGATGAAGGGCGATGCTTTCGAAGAGAAGACCACCGTGGAATATGTGTTTGTGGACGGGCAGCAATTCCAGCCGTCAAAAGACCAGCAGCAAGGGCCAGCTCCCGGCGGAAGAAGAAACAGCACGCCAGCGGAAGGATTACGGTAATGACAAAGCGAATTTGGCTCCTGGCCCTATCGGCCGTGCTGCTGAGTGTGTCGGCGCACGCGCAGGCGATTCTCATTCGCAACGCCACGGTTATGACCGTTACGAAAGGCACCATTCAGAACGGCAGCGTGCTCGTAGAAAACGGTAAGATCGCCGCCATCGGGAAGAACCTGAGCGCGCCGGCCGATGCCACGATTGTGGATGCGTCCGGCAAATTTCTCATTCCGGGCATTATCGATTGCCATTCACATACTGCCGTTGAAGGCAGCGTGAATGAAGGTACGGTTTCCGATTCGTCGATGGTGGATATCAAAAACGTCATTAACCCCACCGACATCAATATTTATCGCGCGTTGGCAGGTGGCCTAACGGTTTCCAATGTCCTGCACGGCAGCGCCAATGCGATTGGCGGCCAAACCGTGGTGATCAAACTACGCTGGGGAAAGAGCGCCAGAGAGATGCTGTTCGAAGGGGCGACGCCGGGCATCAAGTTTGCTCTCGGCGAAAATCCGAAGCGGCAAGGGTATCCGACACAAGGCTTCTTAAGTCAACAGGCGCCCGCTCCGGAACGCCGTTATCCGGGAACGCGCCTCGGTGTGGAAGAGGTGATCCGGCAAAGTTTTACGGAAGCGAAAATCTATCAGGCCGAGTGGAAAACCTACAACGAAAAGGTGGCGCGCGGGGAGCATCCGATTCCCCCTCGCAAAGACTTGCGGCTGGAACCTTTAGTCGAGGTGCTGGAAGGAAAGCGCTATGTACATGCGCACTGCTACCGCTCAGACGAAATTCTGATGTTGCTCCGGGTCGCTGATGAAATGGGGTTCAAGATTCGCACATTACAACACGTGCTGGAAGGTTACAAGGTTGCGAAGGAAATCGCGGCGCATGGCGCGGGCGCCTCCACTTTCAGCGACTGGTGGTCTTACAAGATTGAAGCGTACGATGCGTCGCCTTATAACGCCGCTATTATGGCGCACAAAGGGGTTGTGGTCTCACTGAACTCGGACTCGGACGAGCTGCAGCGCCATTTGAACTTGGAAGCCGCCAAGACCATGCGCTACGGCGGTCTGAACGAAAATGAAGCGCTGGCGATGGTCACGATTAATCCGGCCAAGCAGTTGGGCATCGACGATAAGGTTGGATCCATCGAAGTAGGCAAGTCGGCCGACCTTGTTCTGTTCGATAAGCATCCGCTCTCGGGCTTCTCCAAGCCCCAGAAGGTTTGGATAGACGGGCATGAGTATTTCGATCGTGAGAAGGATATAGAAACTCGGCCCGAGTTTGAAAAGAAGAAGAAAGCGCTGGAGGACAAAGAAGCTGCGGCTGCCAAACCCGGACGCCACAGGAATGGAGCGGGAGCATCTGACCCTGACACTGCGCCGAACAGTGAGGAAGACAAATGAGGGCCGCCGTTTTATGCGCGATTGTATTGGGGTGCGGGGTGCCGGCGGCGAGTGCCGCCGAAATAAACTCCGTCTTGATACGGAATGTGACGGTTCATCCCATCACTTCGCCCGACATACCCAATGCGTCGGTGCTGGTGATCGACGGCAAAATAGCGGAGATTGGTCCGCACTTAGGCGCGAGCAAGGGTGTGCGTGTGGTGGATGGGCGCGGCTTGCAGCTGTACCCGGGCATGATCAACGCCGCCACTAATGTTGGCTTGGCCGAGATCGAATCTCTGCGCGATACTGTGGATCTCGACGAAGTAGGAACATTCAATCCGGAGTTGCGCGCGGAAATCGCGTTTAATCCATCGAGCGAGCATGTCGAAGTGACCCGCGCATCCGGCATCACGAGCGTGGTGACTCTGCCGGGCAGCGGCAGCCGTGGGGGGCGTGGCGGCGGTGGACCGATTATCGCGGGGCAAGGCGCTTTGATGCATTTGGACGGTTGGACCTGGGAAGAGATGGCGGTGAAGCGCGGAGCGGTGCTGGACATGGTCTTTCCGCAAGTGCAATCGGATATGCCGCGTCAGTTTGCGGCCCTGTCGGGCACGCCCGCGCAGACGTTTCAAGAACGCGAGAAACAATACAAGGAACGCTTGCAACAAGTGAGCGACTTCTTTCAACAAGCACGCAAATACAAGGTGGAGAAAGAAGCGGGCGGTCCGGAATTTCGACCGGATTTGCGGCTGGAAGCGATGCTGCCCATCATTTACGGCAAGGAGGCGATCTTTGTGAGGGCCGAACGTGAGCGCATGATCAAAGATGCGGTCGCGTTTGCGGATAAGGAGAAAGTGAAAATTATCATCGCCGATCCGCGCGAGATCGGCAGCACCGGACCGCTGCTGAAAGAGCATCACATACCGGTGGTACTCGGAAAGACATTCGAACTACCGTTGCATGAAGACGATCCTTATGATGCGCCGTATACGTTACCCGCGGAGTTTTACAAAGCGGGTGTGAAGATTTGCTTCGGGACGTTCGATGTGGAGTTTGCGCGCAATGTGCCGTTTGAGGCCGCGCAGGCGGTGGCGTTCGGTTTGCCGCACGATGAAGCGTTGAAGGCGTTGACGATTAATAGCGCGGAGATTATGGGCTCAGGCGAGTCGCTCGGCTCGATTGAAAAAGGCAAGTGGGCCGATTTGATTTTGACGGATGGAGACCCGATGGAGGCGAAGACGAATATTAAGGAGATGTTTATTGCGGGGCGGGAGGTGTCGTTGGAATCGCGGCATACGCGGGAGTATGAGAAGTGGATGAAGAGGTGAGCTCCAGCCCAAAGTCTAGCGAACATCTCGGACGGGCTGAAGCCTGATATTTAGGATGATGTTCTCTCCTGGCTCAGCGTGGAGCGCCGCTCCGTGGCTGCGTGCATAGCTCCACACAGCATAACCGTCCGTCTCCAGTTCTACGTCAACATCGACTTTTGACGGAATCAGTATCTCGTATTTTGGCGACAAGGCGGTTCCGATCATCGCGGCCTTCTTGCTTTCGCGGCGCCAAAGGGTTGCGCCGGCGGTGACTGGAGCGCCCGTCACGGCGTCTGAGATCGTCCCCATAAGCTTCGCCCCCTCAGGACCCAGTTGAATGTTGATTTCGGCAGACAGGTTATCGGGCGTAAGCGTTGCGGCTGGAGGCGGGCTATCGCTATAGAAACCTGCGAACATCGTGTTCGGGTAATATTCGGACTTCTTTTCCGTGTACACCTGGTACGTTCCCAACAGCAATTGATAAATAGCGAATCGGCCATGGGCGTCTGTCATTGCCCAGGGGCTGGTAAGGGCTCGGATGCCCGCGCCAGCCTGGCGGGCAGTTACCTTCAGGTTGACAACAGGATTGCCGTCCTGAGACACCACCCGGCCTGTGATACGGCCTCTATCAGGGCGGCCTGCATCAGAAAGCACGGCAGCGAAAAGCAAGCATAAAAGAACTCTGCGCATTGCGTTCTCGGGTCGGATCAAGGCCAGATACGCGTATCCGCCGGCATCCCGCTGCTCTGCGGGGGCATGACCGAGTTGTTGATGGACATGGCGTTCGTGTGAATGTATCCGTTCAGGTTGCCAATGCCGGGCTGTTCGTAGGGATTAAGATACCGCCACTCGTCGCTAACCCAGGTTCGTCACTGAAGCCCCGATTTTGACGATTTTGAGGGGTACTGGGCTGTAGGATATTGAAACGGTTGACGCGATGTTTGGGAGTGCAATGTAGTGCAGACCTACCCTCTTGAAAGCCGCCGCGGCGCATGACAAGATCGGGCAGGAATGTTTTTGCGCGCGCACAACCGGAGCAAGGATGGTAAGGAACACCGCTATTGGTCGTTGGTGGAAACGGCGCGGACGCCGGACGGTCCCCGGCAACGAACACTTTGCTACTTGGGTGAGTTGAACGATTCAGCACACTCGCGCTGGTTGAAGACGATTCAGGTTTTCAATGAGCAAGGCGAAAGTCGGCAGCTAAAACTGTTTCCTTCGGAGGTAGAGCCGCCGGCCAATGATCCAGACGTGGCACGCGTACTTTTGCAGAAAGTACGGCTGGAAAGAACGCGCCAGTTAGGGCCATGCTATCTGGGTTGGGAGTTGTGGCGACGGCTGAAGTTGGATGAGCTCTTTGCGAGTGCGATCGACACGGACGGAGCCGATGTGGCTTGGTCGCGGGTAGCGGCGGTATTGGGTATCAACAGACTGTGCGCACCCGGAAGCGAACTGGCGATCGAGCAACGCTGGTATCCGTCCACCGCGCTGGGCGATGTGTTGCACATCGAAGACGGCAAGCTCAATGATACGCGGCTGTATCGCTGCTTGGATCGCATTTTGCCTGAGAAGACGAAGCTGGAACAGCACCTGAAGGAGCGTTACGGGGCACTGTTTAGCGCCGACTTTGACGTGATGCTCTATGACCTGACGAGCACCTACGTGGAAGGAGCCGCTGAGTCCAACCCGCTGATGCGGCGCGGCTATTCGCGCGATCATCGGCCCGATTGTCTGCAACTCGTTTTAGCGTTGATCGTGAACCCGGAAGGATTTCCGTGCAGCTATGAAGTGTTCAACGGCAACCGCGCCGATGTGACGACGCTGGAAGTGGTGATGCGGATGGTAGAGCGCAAGTACGGAAAAGCGCGGCGCATCTGGGTAATGGACCGCGGCATTGTGAGTGAGGCGAATCTGGCGGCGATTCGCAAACGCGAGGGACAGTATTTGGTCGGAACGCCGCGCAGCAAGATGAAAGAGTTTGAGCCACGCCTGAAAGAAGAGAGCGGCTGGGAACAAGTGCGTGACGAGGTACAGGTGAAACTGATTCCGATTCCCGGCGGCCAGGAAACGTTCATTCTCTGCAAGACCGAGGGCCGTCAAAAGAAAGAGCAGGCCATCCGTGAACGCTTCACCCAGCGCATCGAGTCGGCGCTGGCGAACCTCGCCCAGCAAGTGACGGCTGGGCGCCTGAAGAATCGCGACAAAATTCATGTGCGCATCGGACGGATTCTGGCTTCGCATCCGCAGTCCGCCGATTTATACAGCGTGGAAGTGAAGGGGCAGTCGGGGCAACTACGAATCGAGTGGTCGGCCAAGCCAGGTCAGCAGCAATGGCGTGAGGCTCGCGAGGGAGCTTATCTGCTGCGCACGAATCTGACAGCGGCGACGGCCTCGGAACTATGGGCGAAGTACATGCAGTTGACGGAAGTGGAAGCGGCCTTCCGCGCCTTAAAGAGTGAACTCTCAATCCGGCCACTGTTTCATCGCTTGGAACGGCGCGTGAAGGCGCATGTGATGGTGGCCTTCCTCGGTTATGCGTTGTGGGTGACGTTGAAGCATCTGCTGCGGCGCAAGCAATCGGCATGGTCGGCGAGCCGAGCGTTGGCGGAGTTGGCAACGTTGCAAAGCGCTGACATTGTCTTGCCCACAACCGACGGCCGCGAGATTCGCCTTCGCCGTATCACCGAGCCGACCGCCGAGCAAAAACGGCTGCTTGCACAACTCGGCATCGACTTGCCAACCTCATTTCAAATCAATCAGCAATGTAGTGCAGACTTTGCGATTGCCTGAACTCATTCTAAAGGACTTAGCCTGGTTTCGACCGGTTCAGTGACGAACTTGGGCTAATGTTCCCGCCACAGTCGGTCGGCGAAAGGTCGTCGCTGCCCAAGGTCCACTCGTCAAGAAACTCTCCGGTGGGCCCCGTCATTCCGTTGTTGATCTTGCAGGCATTGAACTGCTGGCCCGGCGTCGGGTCGATCGCTCGTTTGTCGATATGGCTTGCGAGGCCGACGTGATGGTCGCGGTCGCCCTGCGGGACCTGAAGTCGGGCAATGGTTCCGGCTCGCGACGGAATCGCTATCGCCACCAAGAGCTGGGAACTTTCATCCATCGCCGTTTTCATGTTGGCTCAGGTGCGTGCACCCCAGCTAGACTGGCATTGCCACTCTCTTCAATTCTTCCAGCAAACCTTGCGCCGATCCTTCGTCCAGTTTCCCGCCCATCTGCGTCACATAAAAGACATCAATCGCTTTGTGCGCCTCTGTATCCACCAGCACCAACTCAATGTTGCACCCGGCCGCCGATATCGCCGAAGTCATGTCGTACAGCAACCCGGGCCGGTCTTCGCCGGTAAAATCAATCAGTGTGCAATCGTCCGATGCGTCATTGCTGAAGCGCACGGACGGCATGATCTTCGAAGCGCTTGAGGGGCGGGGCGCGTGACGCCGTTGTTTGATCAGATCGGCGACACTCAACGAACCGCGTAAGACGCATTCCACCGACCATTCCAGCCGGGTTACTTCATCCGGGTTCAACTCCAAATTGCGCATCGGATCGCTGAAACGGATCAGGTCCAGAATACAACCGTTGCTGTTGGAAGATGCCTCGGCCTTGAGGATGTTCATACCACGGCACGCCAAGGCACCACAGAGCTTGGCGAAAAGTCCGGGCTGATCGCAAGCCAGCACGGTGAGCAGGAAGGCACCGGAATCCTGGGTGATACTCACGGCCGTTCCCTCGCGCTGGCGTTTTTGATCCAGTTCGAAATGGCGGCGTACCTGCGCCGCTGTATGGGTGCGCAGATAACGGGTGGGAAAGCCTTCGAGAAAGGCCGCCAATTCCGGTGACTGGCCAGCTGCGAGTGAAGCGCCCTGCCGGCGATCGATCCGGTTAGTGATCAGTTCGCGCGTGAGTTGCTCCTGACAGGCGGAATAAGCGCGCCATAACTGTTCGAGCCGCCAAGGCGTCATGGCGGTCGGGTTTACAGCGCTGATGTCGGCGTATGTCAAGAGCGCCAACCGCCGGAGGTGTTCTTGCGTGGGAATCTGCGAGGTGAGAAAACGGCCGGTAGCTGGATCGTCCAGATCCCGCCCGGTCATCACCTTCGATAGATCGAGGTGGTGGGCAATGAGGAATTCAATGGTTTCGCGGTTCTGCGGCGGGACAGAAAGGCGCTCAAACACGTCGCGCGCGGCTTCGAGCGAACCCAGCACGTGATCGCCCGGCCGAGTGCCTTTGCCGACGTCATGCAGCAGCAGGGCCAGACGCAGAGAGGCGCGGTCTTCTTCTTCGAGCAGCAGTTGGCGAAAGCGCACGGAGAGATCCGGCTTAAGACCCAGTTGGTCGATTACCTCAACGGCCACAATCGAATGCTCATCGACCGTGTAGCGATGATAAAAATCGCGGACTACAAGGCACTCCACAGTATGCCAGTGAGGTATGGCGGCAGAGAGCAAGCCCGTGTCTTGCATTTGACGCAGCGCCATAGCGACATTGGGTTGCGAAAAAAACTCGCGCCAGGCATTCCAGGGCGGAGGCTGCGAAAGAAAGCGCCCCGGCAGATCGGCATCCGCTGAAACGCGCCGCTGCGCATCCCAGGAGAGCGGAATGCCATGCCGCGCCGTGAAGGTGAACAGCGCGAGGGCACTCTCCGCTGAATTTAACGTATAAGCCGCATTGCGGAGAAAGATACGCTCGTGGGAGACAGTAAATTCGCTGGTGGAAAGGCGCGCCCGCCAATCGCGGAACTGGCGCGCGATAGATGGATCCTTCAGTTCCGCGAATTCCAAAGCGCGCAAAGAGGCGTGGAACACCTGGCGGGCGTTCCGGTAATACAGGCGCATCCATTCCGCCGGATCTGCCGATTCGTCCAGCCAGTCCGCGCTGATTTTGTCCTGCAGTTCGAAGCCGAGAAGATTGTTATCGCGCTTGGATGCCGAATGCAGAAAGCAGCGCACAGCTGTTAAGAATTTCTTTGGGCCATCAATTGCGTCGAGCGCTTCCTGAATGCGCCCTTTATCATGAGCCAGTAGCGCCATCCAATGCAGCAGGTGGATATCGCGGAACCCGCCAGGCGCCTCTTTGATATTTGGCTCCAGGTGATAGACCGTATTGTTGAACTTGGTGTGGCGCTTCGCCGCCATATCGGCCAGTTCGCCGATCAGCTTGTTTTCATACTTCTGAAAGAAGGCCGGCAAACCGCTCGCTAAGCGTTCAAACAGATTTGCGTTACCGAACACAAAGCGCAAATCCAGCAGACTGATATGCAGTTCGATATTTTGTTCGTGCAAGCGGGAGCATTCGGCAATGGTGCGCACCGATTGGCTGGCGTGGAGTCCGGAGTCCCAGATCACCCGCAAAAAGTGACTTAACGGTTCTTTCATTGAAGACAAACCGCTTTCGGATTCGGCCACCACGAGCAAGTCTATATCCGAATAAGGAAAAAGCTCGCGACGCCCATAACCGCCCACCGCACAAACGGCGAAGGGGGTTGGTAAATGAGGTGTCAAGTGCTGAGCGGCGGCGTTGGACACGGTTTCGTCGACAAACCGCGTCCGCTCGGCGAGAGACGCGAGCGCCTGTTCGATCATCGCCGCGCCGCGATCCCCCATTTTGCTAGAGCGCCAGTTCTCCGCTATCGTCGTTGCGAATGCGAATGGCTTCGGCGACATCGAACACAAATATTTTGCCGTCGCCGATTTTTCCGGTGCGCGCGGCGCTCGAAATGGCGCGCGTCACTTCGTCTTTCCGGGCATCGGGTACGACGGTTTCAATTTTGATTTTCGGCAGCAGATCCACTTCGTATTCCATGCCGCGATAGACTTCTTTGTGGCCTTTTTGACGGCCATGGCCCCGCACTTCGGAAATGGTGAGTCCATCGACGCCGATATTCTTCAATGCGTCGCGAACTTCGTCCAGCTTGTGGGGCTGGATGATGGCTTCGATCTTTTTCATTTGGTCCTTCCAATGTCAAGCGGCCACCGGAAAAGCTGCGGAGTGCTTATTCTCTCATGGTGGCGGGCATCCGCGTCCTTGGCGCTTTTAGCCTTCAAGGTTGTAGCCCTCCTCACCGTGCATGCTCAAGTCCAGGCCTTGCACTTCTTGTTCCTCGGAGGCGCGCACGCCGATCAGGAGATCCACCACTTTGAGAATGATAAGTGTGCCCACAATTGCCAAGACCCAGGATATGGCCACTCCAATCGCCTGATTCAAAACTTGCCCGGCATTCCCATCGACTAAGCCCAATGGTAACGCTTTGCCTGCCGAATCTTTTAGCGCGTCGTTGATCTCGCGGGTGGCGAAAACGCCGGTCAGCAATGCGCCCAACGTGCCTCCCGCGCCGTGAACGCCAAATGCGTCGAGGGTATCGTCGTAGCCGAATTTGCTCTTCACGGTAGAGACCATGTAGAAGCAAACCACGCCTGCTGCCAACCCAATGAAGAGCGCAGGGAACGGTTTGACAAAGCCAGAGGCAGGCGTAATGGCAACCAGTCCAGCGACTGCGCCGGAAATGGCGCCCAGGACGCTTGGCTTACCATGCCTCCACCACTCGGCCAGAATCCAGCCGAGCGTAGCGCCAGCAGCACCGAAATGCGTAGCTACAAAAGCGCTGGTGGCCAGCCCGCTCGCCGCTACCGCGCTGCCCGCATTGAAACCAAACCAACCGACCCACAACAGGCTCGCGCCGATCACGCTCAACACCAAGTTGTGCGGCTTCATGGGCTCCTTGGGGAAGCCCACGCGCTTGCCTAAATACAGCGCGCAGATTAGAGCGCTTACGCCTGAGGTGATGTGAACAACGGTGCCGCCTGCGAAGTCGAAGCAGGGAATCGATCCACCCAGAAACGCATTCAGAAGTCCACCTTTGCCCCAAACCATGTGCGCCATTGGGAAATAGACGATGGTAGACCACAGGCAGGTGAACAGCAGCATGGCGGAAAATTTCATGCGCTCGGCGAAAGCGCCGGAGATCAGGGCGGGCGTGATGATGGCGAACATGAGTTGATAGATCATGTAAGTTTCGTGCGGCACCGTCGCTCCGTAGTCCGCATTGGGCGCCGAACCGACGCCGCGCAAAAACAAGTATTGGAAGCCGCCGATGAAGGGGAGTCCGTCGCCGAAAGCAAGACTGTAGCCGAACACGGCCCACAGGACGGTCACCACCGCCATTAGAATAAAACTGTGCATCATGGTGCTCAGCACGTTCTTAGCGCGCACCAATCCGCAATAGAAGAGCGCCAAGCCGGGTCCAGTCATCATGAGCACCAGGGCGGCGCTGGTGAGCATCCAGGCGTTGTCGCCGGCGCTCTGTGCCGATTTCGTGGCGCTGTCTAAAGTGTTCAGACGCTCTTCCACCGTAGGTGTGTGCGGCTGCGCAGTTTGTGAAGAAGCCACTAGCGCCCAAAGGAACATTTGTAGCAATAACGAACTAATCCCGCGGAATGACTTAGGAGTCATAAACCAAACAGGGTATCAAGGAGCGCTGCCGGGTGGGTGTCTTATTAGAAAGTTAGATTCAATCCACCGCGAATGGCTCGTGGCGATTGGACGACCAGCAGTTGACCCGCTCCCCCGGCCGGAATGTAGCCTTGCGCTAGCAGATTGCGCAGATCGGCCGTTAGGGTCAGGTGGCCCGGTAGCCCAAACAACGAAGGGAGAGGCTGCTGAAGTCCGAAGTTCAAACCCGGGGAAACTACATTCGACTGGGTGGTAAAAACGTGCAGTGGAACGACCGACCCGGCATCAACCCAGCCGTAACCTGCCGTAATGCGCGTTCCAGACGCTGGAATGGAAGCGCGAAGATTCGCCCCGGCTACGTCATGCAGTCCCATGCGCAAGAACGCTGGGTCGTTGCCAAAGGACTGCACCTGCTCGGTCAGGAAGCCACCCATTCGCCCATACGCCAGCCCGAAGTCCATGTGGTCGCTTAAGCGCTGGGTAACCGTACCCACATAACCAGAGCGGGTATAGCTGCCCACGTTGTAGGTGGCGGTTTTCGACATGCCATCGAACAAAAGATCGCCGGGATTGACAGCGGACATGTTGCCGCTGAGGTTGAGTTGACCATCCCACACGTGTTCATAAAACGCGCTTAGAGCATACGTACGGCCGCCAGCGTGTTTGCTATAGCCCAACTCGTAGTTCTGCGTCCGTTGCAACACCAGCCGTCCGTTGCTGTTGGACATCTGCGGAACCCGTTCCAGCGCATTCACCGCGTTTACCAAATCGCCATTCGGTAAGAACGCCTCATCGCCTGGATGCGCCGCATGCGCAGTTAGCTCATCCGGTCGCCCCCCATCGCTATATGCGGCGATCAGCTCACTCCTAGGAGTCAACGTGAGAGTCGCGCGTGCGAACGGACTCACGCGCGCCGTGTATTGCAGATAGTTAACAGATTCGCCGGCAACGCCGTATTCCAAATGCACGTTGTCGAGTGGATCCGCCACTTGATAAACGCTCAACGCCATCACGCGCAAAGATGGCATTTGCTCGGGACCGGCGATTTGCGCGCCGAAGCGATTGAACTGCGAAACGGTCAAGGTGATTTCAGGAGCGTTTGCGAAAGCGTTTTGCGGATCGCGCTGATACACTGCTGCAAGCCCGCGTACCGCCGGGACCAAGTCGCCGCTTTGACCCCACGAACCGGCAATCTGAACTTGGTTCTTACCAAATAAGTTAGTCGAAAGTGCAAAAACCGAGCCCAAATCGCTGGCGGCCAAGCCGGTATCGACCATTCCCGAATCGCCACCAGTAAATGCCACCATTGCGTGTGTATCCGAAAAAATTTGCGGGCGCGGATTTACTTCCTTCTTGGCTTTCATTTCCGGCAGGTAACGAGTCACGGGACGAGTCGCCGCCGATGTGCGGAGCACCCACTTCCAATCGTTCGTCATCGTTCCCGACGGCATTTTGTAGCTGACTTGAATATTGCTGAAGAGCGTAGCCAGGTGAATTTGGAGCACGCTGTCGGAGCCCGGCTTAACCGTGATGCGATCGCGGAAGGCGGGCAGGAAACTCGGCTGGGAAACGCGTACGGCGTAAGTGTCGAGCGGTAAGCCTGCGAACACAAAGCGACCGTCCGATGCGGTAATTGCCTTGGCTAGAACCCGTTCGTAGCGATTGAGCAATTGTACGGTGGCACCCATTTGCGGGGCGCCAGCGGCGTCCACCACGGAACCAATCAGGTTGCCTGTCACGGGTAGCCATGCATCGACCGCTTGTACGTGTGCTACCGGACCAAGTAGTCCAGCCACCAAGATTGTCGCCGCGAATTTTATGCCCGCAAAACGAGACTGCAAAACCCGACCTTTTTTCCACGCTCGGCTCGAAAGCCTTGCTCTTCTGATGTTACCCCAAAATTAACCACGTCTTCATAACCGACGCCCCTGAGTGGGCGGTAGCCTTTAGGTCGTCACCGTAAATTGCGCCGAAGGCGTTAAAGTCTGCTTCTTCAGCTTGTCGTCCACTTTCAATTTCAACGTATAGCGTCCAGGCGGCAGCGATTTCAGCGGGAATTTCTTTTCAACTGTCACGAGGTAGGCCGACGCATTGGGAAAAGCCTTGGCGTCGGTTAGATCCTCGGTATAGCTGATCACCGTCTTGTTATCCGCGTTGTTGACAATTTCGTATTCGACGGTGCCCTGCGGCTTTTTGGTCTTTTCGTCCATGCCGAAGTTGTAAAACTCGGTGTAGATACCCATCGTCTCGTCCTGCTTGAACACGTCGTTAATGCGCGGCCTGACTTTCGAGCTGCGGATAACGAACTGGCCGGTGCCGATGCTGTTAGTCGGCACCCGCTCCAATTGATCGGCCAAAATCACGCTGCTGGCGCCGAGCTGATCTTCGTTATAGCTGGGTACAATCAGCGCGGTCTCAAACGTGTTCATCGTATTGCCGACGAGATCTTTGGCCACGATGTTGAGCCGGTAAGTGCCTGGGGCGAGCGGTACCCGCTTGGAGTAAATCTGCGAGCCGTTCATGGCTTGCTGCAGCATCTCCGCCGGCAGTTCCGACGTCACGGTATCTTCAAACCAGTTCACTGACCGGCGTGTCAGCGTGGTGATACGGCCATAAATGTTGATATTGGCCTTCGCGATCTTGTCCTTCGTCGCGTAGTTCAGATCTGAATTTTTGAACTGCACCATGACATTGGCATAGACTGTGGCATCCGTCACACGAATATAATCGGTCCGCACCTGCATGGGCAGAGTGTTGTAACGAATGTTCGAATTCACCACCGCATCCAAATCCTTGAACTTGATCGCCGGTGCCTTCATGAGATTTGCGAAGGTCTCCAGCCGCGTGAATTCGTTCATACTTTCGGGTAATGGCTGGGTACCGGTTCCGAGGTGGGTGCCGTCTGTGCGGTTAAAACGGTCCGTCTTTGTCGAAAGCCCCATCTGCTCGGAAAGCGTCAGGCCCGCGCCCGGCACATAAAGTAAAGCGTCCTTTTCTTCAGGATCGAGCGAAATATGGTATTCGCCGCTCATCGTGGTATCGACGAACTCGATGATGACGTTCGTGCCGACACCTTCCAGATAGCGATAGCGCCAGTCTTCAAATGGGAAGGTGGAGGTTTCGCCGCCGCCTTCTTCAATGGGCCGCTCGTAGCTGCCGCCTGACGGGTGCGAATCGATTTCGTCCGGGGGACCGTACTTGATGTAGATCATGCCGCGGTCCGTTTTCCATCCAGGTATGCCGGAAGCGTAGTGATCATTCGCATACGCGATACGGCGG
This sequence comes from Bryobacterales bacterium, assembly GCA_963764105.1. Lineage (GTDB taxonomy): Bacteria > Acidobacteriota > Terriglobia > Bryobacterales > Bryobacteraceae > Bog-105. The sequence continues at coordinate 196,051 of CAVXRP010000008.1, read as the reverse complement.
TAATGCTCTTCTTTGTATTCGTTCTCTTCGGTATCCGGCGTTGGATCGCGGCGCAGCCAGAATTGCTCTACAAACTGCTGACGTTCCTCGTCGGTCTTCAGCCGCTTAAAGCTCTGTTTTTCTTCGTCGGTTATGATGTAGTGGACGTCCTCATCCATCCACTTCTTCCATGGGCCCGCCAGCTCTTTTTCAAGCGCCTTTTGCTTTCTGGCGAGTTCCTTCTTCGACAGCGGCTTGGCGATTGTCTGCACATCGGTACTGCTGCTGGATTGAGCGCCCGCGTTGGTGGCTGGCGGCGTGCTGGACCCGCTGCTTTGCGTGGCCTGCGCGAGCACAACGTAGCCGCCAACTACTGCCCCTAAGCCAGCTACCACAAGGAATTTGGATGACAAGAATAACTTCATAAGAAAACCACCCCTAAACGCCAGACTACCCGCTAGTCTAAAATGCTTTAGCAGCAACGTCAACGCCGTGACGCGACCAGGCAAAGCGCGGTTACATTTATGCCTACCGCCCTCCGACCATGGTACCCCGAATACAGGATTCGGAAGCGGGAACTCCCAAATAATAGAATTTTAGGCAACAAGGACCCTATCTTTAGTACTATTTATGAGATAGTTACGAACGTACTAAAGTGGCGCGTTACGTGCAACATTGCTAAAAGCTTGGACATCCGGGCCAGCGTGCGTAAACTTAAAGAAAAGACAGCAGGGTCGAAATTTTGAGGGCAGTTTAGACGGGAGCCTCGTTGTTCTCGTCCGAGTGGTATCTGGTGAGGGAATCTAGAAACCAATTCGCGGGTACTTTGTTGCTTGTACTCACGGTCGTCGGCATTGTCGGCGCCGTTTTGAGCTTCATGCACTTGCGGTCCTATCCGCTTCACGATGATGGCGTGACTTGGGTCGACCAAAAGGGCGCAAACGAACAGAACCGGGTAACCGCCGCTTATCTCGCGCCGGGAGGCCCGGGCGAAAGGGCGGGCATCCGAGCAGGAGACCAGCTTGTCCGCATCCAGGATTTTCCCATCCAAACGGCCTTAGACGTGCCGCGGGTGCTGTGGCGTATCCCGCTTTTCGAGCGCACCCGCTATACCCTCCGCCGCTCAGGCATCGAATTTCAAAAAGACAACATTTATATACAGCCTGCGCCGCGCGATAACGCGCTGTACTACCAATATGTGGTCGGGGTCTTTTATCTAGGAATTGGCCTCTTTGTTTATTACCGGCGCACTAGCGCCTCGAAATCGCGCCAGTTTTTCCTACTCTGCCTCGCCTCCTTTGGCGCTTGCTGTTTCCATTATTCGGGTTATCTCAACACTTTCGACGAGGTGATGTATTGGGGCAATGTGGCCTTGCATCTTCTGGCGCCCGCCATCTTTGTCCATTTCTGCCTTACCTTCCACGCGCAACCAAAGTTCCTGGAGCGTCGCGGTGCCATCGCCCTGCTGTACGCTCCTTCCGCGCTTTTGATGGCTCTGCTCGTGGTGAGCGCTACCGGACTAGTCAAATTTTCCGCTTCTCTGCTGGAAGTTCGCTGGTTATTTGACCGGTTGAGTTTGGCCTTCGAAATAACACTTTACTTCGTGGGCGCCGCGGCCCTGGCTCTAGAATTCAAAGGCACCGAAGACCCCATGATGCGCCGCCAGTTGAAATATTTGCGCAATGGTGCGTTTCTAGGGTTGCTTCCCTTCACGCTCTTCTATGCAGTGCCTTACATTTTGGGCGCCGTGCCCAACCACCTCATGAGTCTGAGTGTGGTTTCCATGGGTCTGATTCCTCTCACTTGGGCTTACGCAATTACCCGTTACCGGCTGATGGATGTGGATATTATCTTCCAGCAAGGCTATGTCTACACGCTCGCCACGCTCGCGGTCATCGGCACTTTCTACGGAACGTTCTTTTTGATTTTCAATGCTACGGCCATCAACCCTTCGGCCTTCGTTGTTTTGATCGCCTTCGCGACCTTCGTCTTTCAACCCATTCGCCGCTGGATTCAGGAGACATTGGACCGCTGGGTTTTTTATCGCGACCGCTACGATGCCCGTCTCACCATGATCGAGTTCGCCCGCGAGTTGAGTTCGGAGACCGACCAAGACGAGCTTTTGGCGAAAGTCTCAGAACGGCTTTTGCGCACGCTCTCGATCCAACAAGCAGGATTTTTCTTGTTCGATGAAGCAGCCAACCGCTTTCAGCTCCAGTCGCTAAACCAGAGATCCGCGGTCGGGAAAAGTGGGGAAGCGCGCCGCCACACTGGACAGCCGTCCGCCGGGCAGGCCGATAGTGCTCTTGTATTGCGCGATAATTCCCAAAAAACGTCCAAAATAACTTCGCACCTGGATCTGAGTTTTCTAGAACAATCCGAAGAGCGACAATATCTGTTTTTCGAGCGCCCTAAACACCTGCGCGCTGCGGTGACCGAAAATTGGTCCGAAGCCGTTCGCGAAACGATCGCTGAACTCGATTTCACTTATTACGTTGCTTGCAAATCGCGTGGCCGAACCGTGGCCTTTGTCGGCGTCACGCGCACCACCGAGGGCGATTTCCTATCCAGCGATGACATCGATCTGCTCATCACCCTGTCGAACTATGTAGCGATTGCCATTGAGAATTCGCGCCTCTACAGTTCTCTGCAGAGCAAGGCCGATGAGTATGAGCGGTTGAAGGAATTCAGCGAAAACATAGTGGAGTCCATCAACGTCGGCATTTTGGCGGCCGGCTTGGACGGCCGCGTGGAGAGTTGGAACAGCCAAATTGAAAAGCTCACCGGCGTGCGGCGGCAGGATGCGCTGGGCCGCACTCTGTGTGAATTGTTCCCAGCCGAGCTTTGTCAGAAGTTCGATGAATTGCGCGCGGATCAGGGCGTTCATAACGTTTATCGCATGGCCTTACGTCCGCGCTTCATCGAGCCTGGGCCAAGCAAGCCGAATGGCGCCAATGGCAAGAGCGGTCTGCAACTTGAAAAACCCTCTCCCATCCGCGAGTCGATCGTCAATCTCGCAATTGCCCCACTGGTTTCTAAGGATCTTCAACAAATTGGCCGGCTGATTATTTTTGACGACGTCACCGATCGCGAAGAGTTGGAACGGCGTTTGGTGCAGGCCGATAAGCTCAGTTCCATTGGTTTACTCGCCGCCGGCGTGGCGCACGAAGTGAATACGCCGCTAGCCGTTATATCCACCTATGCGCAAATGCTGGCGAAGCAAGTTTCGGGTGACGATCAAAAAGCCAAGCTGCTTGACAAAATCGCCAAGCAGACGTTCCGTGCCAGCGAGATTGTCAATTCGCTGCTGAATTTTTCGCGAACTTCGCCGACCGATTTTGCCGATGTGGACTTGAATCGCATCCTTCGCGAAACGGCATCCCTGGTGGAGCACCAGTTTCAAACTGTTGGCGTGGTCACCGATTTGTCGTTGGCGGACAACTTGCTTTCCATACGGGGTAATTCAGGCAAACTGCAGCAGGTCTTCCTCAACTTGTTCATCAATGCCAAAGACGCCATGCCCGATGGCGGCATATTGACGATTCGATCCCGCTCCGAAGGGGGCTTTGCCGTGTTGGAGATAGCCGACACCGGACAGGGCATTCCGCCCGAACATCTGGCGCGCATTTACGATCCCTTCTTCACTACCAAAGGCCCCAAGAAGGGTACCGGGCTCGGCCTTTCCATCAGTTACGGGATAGTGCATGAGCACGACGGAGTCATCGAAGTGGATAGCACGGTGGGCGGAGGAACGCGTTTCCGTCTGGAGTTTCCCGGTTTGGCTGTGCGCCGCGCGCGTGCTCTCAACAGCACCCCCGAAGCTTTGCCCGCTTAGCACCAGCGCATTCATCTGCTACAACCAACATAAGTGAGTTTTCCAAACCAAGCTCTCCCTGCCGACCGCGTAGGTCCGCCAGAACGCCGCCGCATTCTGGTCGTTGACGACGAAGCCGACATCCGCGAAAGCCTCGAATTGCTGCTCACCAGTGAAAACTACTCGGTAGATTTGGCAGAAAACGCCACCGTAGGTCTCCAGAAGTTCGATAGCGGCAATCACGACTTGGTGCTCCTCGATTTGATGATGCCCGACCGATCCGGCATGGAGGTCCTGGCCGACATCCGCCAGCGCGATCAGGAAACGCCCATCTTCATGCTCACTGCGTATGGCTCGGAAGAAGTGGCCGTCCGCGCTCTCAAATCCGGCGCTAACGACTATTTCCCCAAGCCGTGGGATAACGACAAGCTGCTGATTGAGATCGATCGCATGATCTCGAAAGGCCGCCTCGAGCGCGAAAATACCCAACTCAAGCGCGCTCTTAAGCAGCGCTATGCTTTCCCGAATATTGTAGGCAAGAGCGAGCGCATGCTACGGCTGCTCGATCAAGTCGCGCAGGTCGCGCCCAGTCGCGCCACGATTCTGATCACGGGCGAGACCGGTACCGGCAAAGAGCTCATTGCCAAAGCGGTGCATGCCCATTCCGCACGCGCCGACCAGATGTTTGTGCCCGTCAATAGCGGTTCACTACCGTCTGAGTTGCTGGAGTCCATCCTTTTCGGCCACGTCAAAGGATCGTTTACGGGGGCAGTGGCGAATCGCAAAGGACTGTTCGAGACCGCGCACCGCGGCACGCTTTTCTTCGATGAAATCGGCACCGTCGGCCCTGAAATTCAAGTCAAGCTGTTGCGTGTCCTGCAAGATCGCGAATTCATGCCGCTCGGCTCGAACGAGAGTATGAAGGTTGATGTGCGCATTGTGGCCGCCACCAACATCGAATTAAAGAAGCTGGTGGATGAGGGCAAGTTTCGTGAAGATCTCTATTACCGGCTCAATGTCATCAACTTGAATCTTCCTCCGCTTCGCGATCGCAAGGAGGATATTCCGTTTCTGGTGGATCATTTCTTCAATCGCTATTGCCAGGAGAACGAGAAGTTTTTGAATAACGAAGGGCGCTCTGTGCTGAGTTTCGAGCCGGAAGCGATGCAAATTCTGCTTGAGCACAACTGGCCCGGGAACGTGCGCGAGTTGGAGAACGTCGTCGAGCGCGCTGTCGTGCTAACCACCGCCTCTTCGGTGCCCGCTCATGTTTTGCCCGACAACCTGCAACTTGCCGCCGGCATCCGTATCTCGCGCGGCAGCGACGGCGCGCTGGCTTCGGACGCATCTCTCTTCGAGATGGTGGCGGATTACGAGCGCCGCTTGATCATCGAAGCGCTTGATCGCGTTGGTTACAGCCAGACTGACGCGGCGGAAGGCTTGCGCATTCCGCTTTCCACTTTGAATCAGAAAATCAAACGGTTGGCGATTGATGTCAAGCGTAAACCTACCTCCTAACTCGTGGGCAAAATTCGACCAGGCTGCGTCGTCCGTCGCGGCCGCGTTTGTGGAACTTTCCACAAGGCGGGAGTTTAAGGTTGGAAACGAGAGTTGGCACTGGCCGACTCGCTCCCGTATCATTTGATGTTCTGCGAGACGCAGGCGTGCTAGTGTTCTTTAGGCGCGTTCGAAAGAACCAGGAATGCGCGGCCTTGTTTTCGAACCCATTCGCGATCACGACATCGATCTTGCTTATTGTTGGAATTGCGGACAGCACGCTGAAGATTTGATCTCCGTAAGGCCCCCCTTGCCCGAGGTTTGAAACGATTACCACCGAACTTGACGGGCATACTCAGGATGCCTGCACTGTCCCCTAAGTTGATTGAGGTCTTATGATGAAGAAGTTCCGCCGTCTCGGCGCTTTGTTTATCGCCGCCGTTCCGATGCTTGCTTTTGGCGAGACGAAGGGAGCCATAAAGGAAGCGATCGAGGCGAAATATGCTGTCTCTCAACCCACCAACGACCACAAGGACCTTACCACTCCTGGTGCTGTGATCGACCTGCTCAAGGACGATCTAAATCTTGCAACAACAGCGCAAGTAACAACCGATGCCGATGGAAATCCTCTCTATGCCAATGAGCCGACGTCGACTTACAAGAACGGAACGTTCGAGAAGAGTCGAGCGAGCAAGTTTTGGGGCGCGGGCCATAACTTGGTTGCCGGGGAGAAGTGCTGGTTAATCGGCGTAGAGATAAGAGACGATGGTGCGGTTCTCGAGTTTCTTTCCGACCCGATCAACGGTGCGCGGTTCCGAGGGTTTCTCAGGTACCCATTTCCTAAGGGGCAGATTCCGGCTCCGGAGGCCGTTCTCCAGCAGATTGGCGAGACCATCAAGGCTGAGCCGATGCAGATTGTGGCGGCCGTTGCGCCGGCGGCTCCTGTTCCAGCGCCTCCCGCAGCTATTCCTCCTCCGCCTCCGGCACCGCCCGACCCTCCTAAACCGAAGACCATATCACTGGGTCAAACGAAAGCTCAGGTTTCGGCTAACTTTGGAACGCCTAGCAAGATCGTTACGCTTCCCACAAAGGAAATTGACTTTTGGGGAGATATGAAGGTGACCTTTGTCAAGGGGAAGGTTGTCGATATTCAATAGGGCTTGAGGTCATTGCTCGCCGTGGTCTTACATAAGGCCTGACCGAAGATCAGGCGGAGTATGGCGTCTGAGGCTGATTTTGGACCGGGCAGGCGGATTCGGGCTAGCGCTTTCTGGCTCGCGCATTCGCCTTGGTGAATAATGATCACAGCGAGGTATACGTGAAAGAACAAGATCCGAATCAAGACCGTCGACAGTTTCTGAAAGCAACATCCGCTGTGGCGGCCAGCGTCGTCAGTGGTTTCCCCGCCATTCTGTCGGGCCAAACCGTAACCAATGCGATCAAGGTTGGCCTGGTTGGTTGCGGCGGCCGAGGCACGGGCGCAGCCGCGCAAGCGCTGCATGCCGACGATTACGCCGAACTGACGGCTGTTGCCGATATAGATCAGTCGCGCATAGACGATTGTTTAGCCACCCTGGGCAAGCAGAAAATCGCCGACCGAGTGAAAGTCGAAAAAGCTAAGCAATTTCTCGGCCTCGACGCCTATCAAAAGGTGATCGATTCCGGCGTCGATATCGTGATCCTCACCACGCCGCCCGGTTTCCGGCCAGTGCATCTGGCGGCCTGCATCGATGCCAATAAGCATGTTTTCTGCGAGAAGCCGATTTCCACGGATGCGCCCGGCGTGCGCTCCGTCTTGGCAACGACCGAAAAGGCCAGGCAGAAAAATCTTTCTTTGGTTTCCGGTTTCTGCTGGCGGTACAACGCGTCGATCGAAGCGGCATTTGGCAAGGTCCACGACGGCTCATTGGGTCGGTTGGTATCGTACGACGCCACTTACTATACGAGTCCGGTTAAGCCCATGCCGCCGGAAAGTTCGCGTCCCGCGGGTATGAGCGACACCGAATGGCAGATCCGCAACTGGTATAACTTCGTTTGGCTCTGCGGCGATAGCCTTGTCGAGCAAGCTGTCCACAGCGTCGACAAAGTCGCCTGGGCTATGAAAGATGAGCCGCCCATCAGTTGTGTCGGCGTTGGCGGTCGCCAGGTCCCGGCCGAGGGCGGCAACATTTTTGATCACTTCGCGGTGACTTACCTCTATCCAAACGGCTTCCGCGCCTTCGTCGCCAACCGGCAGGACGAAGGCTGCTACAACGAAAACGCCGATTTCATCATGGGTTCCGATGGCACGCTGACGCTGGCCGGCTCGCTGCCGCCGCGCGTCACGGGCAAGAATCCCTGGACCTGGAGCGGCGAGAAATACGACATGTATCAGCGGGAGCACGATGTTCTGTTTGCCGCCATCCGCAAGAACACGCCGGTGAACAACGGTAAGCGCATGGCCACCAGCACGATGCTCGCGATGATGGGCCGCATGGCCGCCTACACCGGCCAGCAGATCACTTGGGAGCAGGCCATGAACTCGCAAGAGGTGCTGGTGCCCGAGCATCTGGATTGGAACGGCAGCCTGCCCGTGCGTCCGCGCGCCCAGCCCGGCATAACGAAGTTTGTTTAAAGAAGTTTCCCATGAGTAGAATTCTTTCTCTCGCCGCCAGCGGCTGCCTGCTGACCGTTGCGGCATTGGGGGCGGCGACAGCGAACAAGATCGATTTCCGCCGTGACGTCGCACCCATTCTAGAGCGGTATTGCGCGGAGTGCCACTATGCGGGCACTTCGAGCAGCGGCTTGCAATTGAATGGGCGCCAGGAACTGCTGAAGGGCGGGAGTGTTGTCGCGGGCGACCCAGCGAAAAGCTTCTTCTACAACTGCATGGTGGATGGCTGGATGCCGCCGGCGGGGAAGATTGAAGACGCTCAGCTGGCGGTGGTTCGCGATTGGATTGCGGAAGGCGCGGCGTGGCCAGACGATGTGGTCCTGAAGAAGCCGGAAAAGAAAGTAGAAACCGTTCCCCCTTCGACCGAGCTCGAAAACGTGAAGCACATTCGTGAACGCATCGCTACGGAAAAAAGCGACGCATTTGTGGCTTATCGGGTCACAATTCCGCACACGACTGTCGCGTTTGAAATGGCTCCCATACCGGCGGGCGAATTTAGCATGGGTCAGCCGCCGCATCGCGTGCGGCTGGATGCCTTTTGGATGCAAACTCACGAAGTCACATGGGACGAATTCCACCTGTTCATGTTTGCCAATCAAGCTAACGAAAAAGCCGGCGAAGACAAAGCAGTGGATGCCATCAGCCGGCCCACTCACCCGTATGTGGAGATGAGCTTCGGGATGGGCATCAACGGGTTTCCCGCCATCAGCATGACGCAGCATGCGGCCAATAAATATGCCGAGTGGCTCAGCGCCAAGACAGGCCAGTTCTACCGCCTGCCGACTGAGGCGGAATGGGAGTATGCCTGCAAAGCGGGAGGCAAACCCGCCGGGCCTTTGAGCGACATTGCCTGGTATGCGGACAACAGTACGGGCAAGTACCAAAAAGTGGGAACGAAGAAGCCGAATGCCTGGGGCTTATACGATATGCTCGGCAACGTCTCAGAGTGGACGCTCGATCAAGAGGCACCCTACTCATCGGAGGCTCAAGTCAATCCGTGGGTGGCTCCCAAAACGGCATATCCGATTGCGGTGCGCGGAGGCAATTGGAGCGATCCCGCTGCCAATTTGACTTGCGAAGCGCGGGTGGGTTCCGATGCCTCGTGGAAGCAGCAAGACCCGCAACTGCCCAAGAGTATCTGGTACGAGACTGATGCGCCGTGGCTGGGCTTCCGTTTGGTGAGGCCGGTTAAACTGCCGAGCGCGGACGAGATGTATCACTACTGGAACAACGGCGTTGAACACGATGAGCAGTAACGTGGCGCTGGCGGCCGCATTGCTGGCCGCGGTGACACTGCAGCCTTATGAGGCCGTTGAGCCGCACATGGGAACGCTGTTCAACATCAAGCTGTATGCGGCTAGCGAGCGGGAGGCCAAGGACGCATTTCAAGCGGCATTCGCGCGGATTGCACAATTGGACGCGAGGTTGAGCGACTACCGCGCGGACAGTGAACTGAGCCGCGTCACGCATTCGGTAAAGCCGGTTCACGTGAGTGACGACTTATTCGCAGTTCTTGCAAAAGGCCAGTGGCTGGCAGTGCAAACCGAGGGCGCGTTCGATGTTACGCTGGGCCCGCTCACGCATCTGTGGCGGGAAAGCCGGCGCGCGCGCGCGTTGCCAAGCGACGCCGTTCTTCAAAACGCCCTCAGCCGCAGCGGTTTTCGAAAGATGCATCTCGACGCTTCGGCGCACACGGTTTGTTTTGATGTGCCTGGCATGCAGCTGGATGTTGGCGGCATTGCGAAAGGCTATGCGGCGGATGAAGCGCTGGTTGTTCTTTCGAGACTTGGAATTCAGAGCGCGCTGGTGGCCGCTAGCGGAGATCTGGCGTTCAGCGCCGCGCCGCCTGCTGAAGAGGGCTGGAAAATCGCCATTGACGCGCTACGCCGTCCCATGCTTTTGTCGAACGCCGCCGTTTCTACGTCGGGATCGACCGAGCAAAACTTCATGGTTGATGGCGTACGGTACTCGCATATCCTCGACCCCAGGACGGGCTTGGGTTTAACCAGCGACCTCACAACTACCATCGTCGCGCGACGCGGGATCGATGCCGACGGTATGGCTACTGCTATCAACGTGCTCGGCGCGGAGCGTGGATTAGCTTTTACCGAAGCGCAGCCTGACGTGGCTGCAGTCATTGCCTCGAGCCAAAGAATCCTAGCAGTGAAACAATCGAACGTCTACCCGTTGCCGGTTCCGGCAAAACCAACGGCACGGTGAGACTGTATTGTAACCAGACTTAGGCAGCAGGGAGCCGATGCATAAGTATGACACCGTTCTGAAGTCCTTTTACAGAGCCCGCAGAACATACAACGATTTCGAACGCCCCGTTACGCATCGCTGAATCTGCCCGCCTCCTCGGCGCCCAAAAGTCTCGAGGAACTATTTGGCCGCGAAGAAGCTCGCTATAGCTTTGCCCTCGGTTGTGGTGTTCGCCAGCCACTTTTCCAGCAATTTGTATCTGACTGCCGGCATCTGCTTTGGCCGCTAGAACGCGATATACTCGCGAGAAGAATTTCCCAAAGGGTGCGTCAATGCGTCTTTCCCTGCTGACATTTTGTATGTATTGTCTTCTGCGGGGTCAGAGCGGTCCACCGCCGGTGATTCATTGGTGCGGGCAGCATTGCACAACGCTCGTTCTGGAAAACGGGCATTATGGCAAGCCGGAGACTTCACTGTGGACGGTGGAACGGTGGACGCCTGAATTGATTGTGATCTATCGAACCGACCGCCTTCCGAACGGGCGCGGAGAGGCCAGAGCGGTGTTAAGGGCCATCGTCGATCGTGGGAACGAGACAGCTAAGGGAACAATGAAGTGGTGGATGGGCTGGACCGGAGGAGTGGATTTCCGGATGGCTTGGGGGAGCGCGATCAATAGCGTGCCGGGCAGCGATGCAGAGTTAAATGCGCAGAAAGCGGCGGAGTCGAGGCAGCCACCGGCTCAAGCGTCAGCAGAATCAAACGCCTATGCGGCTGCAGGCCGAGGCGAGGGTGTAGCGGCTATGCCGAAAGCTATCAATCATCCCGAGGCGGGCGGAACCGTGCCGTTCTTCCGGCCAGAGAAGACGTTCACGTACGACTTGGCCGGTGAATGGAAGCTGGTTTTTCCGCCGAACATGCGCCGGCCTTCGCTGGTGCTGATCGATCTGACCCAGAAGGGAAAGCACATCCAAATGGTGGCAGACTCGCCGAACCAGTTTTATCCCTTCGAGAAGGTGATGTTTGTCGGGACCTATGGAGAGAACGTAATTACCGGGGATTGGATGAACGTGCCGGCACACCGCGATGCGAACGGTGATTACGACGGGACCAGAATCGATATCCGCATTCTGAGTGCGACAAACTTGATCACACCGGCCGGGATTCGGGTGACGCGTTCGGATGAACTGGGCGCGAACAAGAGTTGCGATGCTGTGGCCTATGCTCACATGGATCAGGCCAGAACCTTCATTTATGGCTCAAGAGATTTTGAGCTTGGAAACTATGGCAACGCCGCGTGCTGGATTTATGTGGCCGCATCGCAGGGGCATCACGAAGCGCAGCGTGAGTTGGCGGTCTTTCTTCACTTGGGGCTAGGAGTCGAGAAGAACGACGGGCAATCCTTCGCCTGGATGCAGCGATCGGCGACGGCGGGAAACAAGGCGGCACAATCGCTGCTGGCGCGTTATTACGACAAGGGAATTGGCGTAACTACAGACCCCGTGCAAGCGCGGCTGTGGATGGGTCGAGCGAAGGACGGCACACCGGAACCGGATCTGCCGGAGACGCCCGAGCAGGCGATTGTTGGGCTGGTGAAGATGGTGCAAACGGCCGTTTGCTCTGGGTTGGGTGGACCAAACGATGCTCGCATAGCAATGTACAAAGGGCGCGGAATGAGCGAGGCAGAAGCGCAGAGGGCATCGCGGGATGACGATTTTGACACCTCGTTGTTGTGCCCGCCACATTAGGCGGCGGGAAACCCGGAGCCGATTTTTTGTCGCCATTTGTCATCTGACCGCTGGGCATCCTTCGTACCTGCTACTTAGCAACCGACAGGTAGTCGAGCAGGTAATTCGAGATGGGGAAAATGTTCTGCTCCCGAATGGGGCCATTCGCTATCAAATACAATCTAGAGTGAATCCTCTATTCGAAACGTTCGACAATGATAGAGTAAAAAACTAACGTTGGGGAGTGCATCGTGATCTTCCATTCTTGGGAAGGCTCGTCCGCCATTCGGACGGCGCTTTCTGTGGCGTTTTTGTCAATCTTGGCTTCGCCGCTTGCTAAGCCCGCGTTCAACGGGTCTGGCCAATCGACGAAAGAGCAGGTAGCCCAGTACGAGATAAGCGGCGACCTGACTTCGGCGAAAGGGCTGTTAAGCCGCGAGGCAGACGCGAATGCAGGTGACGCGGCGGCCCAGCAAGCGTTGGCTGAATTTTTGTGCAGGCACGGCGACAGCGGATGCCGCGCCGCCACAGCGAAATGGGCCAGCATCGAGACCGATCCCAATCGCAAAAAGTTAGCGCAACGCCAGCTGTTGCTGCTCGACTACATGAGCGGTAAGAACACCCCCGCCGACTTCGAGCAATATCAAGCAGCCGGCGGCAACGATGCTTCGTTGCCCGATAAGCGGCAACAAACCAGTTACGCCATGGTGACGGTGCCTGGTCCGCTGGCTTCCTTTGCGCGCATGGCGGCGCTGTCTCCCGATTTAGCCCCCGAAGACTTGCTGCCTGCCTTGGCGAGAAATATTGTCACGAACGGTTACGAGGCATCGGGCAACGAAGCTTTGCAACAAACCGAATTTCTGCGGTTGCTGGTGCGTTACATCGGGCAGGCGCGCGAGTTGCAAGGCATGGCTAAAAGCGGCAAAATCGTCATCTCGACTTGTGATAGCGAAGAGACCGGCGCACTGCTGAAAGTTCTGGGTTACCGCATGCGCGGCTCCTGCGGCGCCGATATTGTGCTCGAGACGGTGAACCCGACGCGTGCATTCCTGACGGTTGACTCTGGCTTTCCCTTGACCCAGCTTGAGCAGGATCTGCGAGCGAATCACCGGTTCGAACTGACTTACGCCGCGACACAAGTGCCGGTACTCTATGATGCGCAGTATTGGCTGACGGCTCTGAGCCGAACCGGTCAAACCGATTTTCTGGATGCGTTTTTATCCGATCCATCGTTAGGCCGGCTGTATCTTGGGTTGTCGCATCTCGACCGCGTCACTGCCGAAGCGCTTCGCAAGCAGGCGCCGCCAGCAAGATTGAAAATATATTCGCATGTGCTCGATTTTTTCGGAGGCATGTTTGAAATCCGCAATGGCAGCGCGGTGGTACCGGGCGCGCCCAAGGCGTGGGCATCGATGGTTGGTGTCAGTCCGTCGAATCCGGGCGCTTTTTTTGAAAAGCTGCTGTCAACGGACGATGGCTGGCTGGCGAGCTACTTCGATGCGCTGTCTCGGCTGCGAGGTCCGGCTTTCGCGTACCTCACGCAACCCGAGCGAATGAAGCGCAACTACGAAGCTTTGCGGGGAAAGGTAACCAGCCCCGGTCCGGCACGCCCGGTTTTCCGCTCCAGCACCGATTTGATGCTGCTCACCAATGCACTGCGCATTGACGCAAACGGCGAAGCGCACGTGCCGGGCAGCCTGGAAGTTTGGCGGACGCTTTTCATCAAGCACCCGCATGGAAAATACGACGGTAAATTGACCCGCTCCGCGCAAACGTGGCGCTCGAACGACGACTTGATTGAGGCGTTGTTTGGCTTGAGCCGGAAGTCGGTTGAGAACGAGCCGCTGAAGATTTTTCTGGCGTTGAATGATATTGACCGTGAACGGGCGAAGCCGATGTCCGCCGAACTCGCCGCCAGACTGGTGGCTGATTACCGGGCCTACGGCGCGCAGTATTTGTTGTTTGCCGATTCCCCGATGCTCAGCGAAGCGTCCATCGTCAAATATTTGGACTGGTGCGCCAGCTCGATGAAAATCCACGACACCCTGCTCCGTTCCGACGCTTTAGGCGCCTCGCAGGCCTTGGTTGAATTGTGGCGGATTCTTGGGAGGCAGGACTCGATCCCCGCAGCGGCACGCGATCAGGCATTCAGCAAGATTATTGAGCCGTTTGCCGCTGTGAAGCAGGAAACGGATGTGTTTGACGCTGGGCGCGCGGGGGTGAGCGTTCTGTTGGCGGCAGCGGAAGGCAAGGTTGCCGGCGTCGGCAAGCAAGACCGTTTGGTAGAACTGCTGGTTGGCAAGGTGCGTCCGGGCGGTCCGATGTCTCCGGCGGAAAGTTTCCTACGGGTTTTTGATGCACAGCGGCTGGTTTCATTGGACGGGCTTTTCCTGGCTGCCGATCGCCTGGACAAAGGCACCGCCGAACCGAGCGCGCTCAAGGCGCTGAACGAGCAACTGGTGCGACTGGAAGAGACGGAGCCGACGCGCGGCTCGCTTTCTACGGAGGAGCGCAACACTGTAGCGGTAGGGTATTGGAGCGACCGGCACGTCGATCAGGAACGCAAACTCAACATTGAAAGCTTGATGAAGGGCACCGACAAGAAAGATCCCAAGGGGGCGCTGGCGCCGTTTCTGCGCGACACCTTGGTTGGCATAGTTTACAGCTATTATGCGCCGCCGGGAGCGCAGTTGTGTTTGACGAATCCACTTTTGGTGCGCTCGCATGATTTTGTGGGGCCTGAAGGGTCGCCGGCCGAATGGCGGCACACGGAATTATCAGGCACTGGCTGGCCGGAAAGCGCAGGCGGCCGTTTAACTGGTTCGTTGATCGCACTTCCTTACGCCTTGGCCGAGGCCGAGCAGAACTTTCTCACACCCAAACGGGAACAGGCGTTGATTTGGGCCGATCTTGTGCCGCAAATCATTGCCGGTGTGACAGTGAACCGCTGGCGAAACATCACGCCGAATCAAGTGCGCTGGGTTGCGTTGCATTTGCAGCGCGGTCGCGCTTTGCTGGCTATGGCAGCCTTGAACTCTCAGGTCGAAGCGCGCGTTTTAGACAGCTTGCGCGGCTACTTGCAGCCTTCCAGCGTGGAATGGATTGACGATCATCTTTTCACGGGCGATTTTGAGAACACTGCGGCGCATGTACCGTCCTCGGTTTTATATGCGATCGCCTCTGATCGGGCGCTCAAAGATCTGCAGCCGGACTTGGCGTCGCTCGCGCTGGATGAATTAGCCAATCAACACCTGGCCGGAATTAGAGCCCGCCGCGATTGGGCGCGCTTTTGGAACGCCGAAGCCGACCTTAACTCATTCATTTCGGCCGGGCTTGTTGTATTTGCGAACGTTCCCGGCGTTGATGGGATATTCCAGCCGGGTTTTGGCCGAAAGTTGGGAATCGAACAATCTTTACTACGCAGCGCTGGCGGATGAGGCGGGCGTGCCGGCCGCGTTATTGGATTCTTACGTTCCCGAATGGAACCGTGCGGCGATTGAAAATATTTTCGCCACTCATTTGGAAGATTGGCCGGCGCTGTTGCGCTCGCTTGGGGCGCTGGCGGCGAACGTTCGACAGCATGGGGCGCAAACGGTTGCTATGAACGGGGCGGGGAACTAGGAAAATTTTGTGAAGAAAACAACGGGCATCGTCTCTACCTGTTTGATTGCCGCTGTGGCGGCGGGCTTTTGGCTGCGCGCGCAGGAACCAGAGCAACCCACTTTCCGCGTGAAAGTGGACATGGTGGTTCTGAGCTTTACCGTGCTCGACCAGAAGAACAAGTATGTAAACGGGCTGAAGCCGAAAGATATCAAAATCTACGAAGACGAAATCACCAGAAACTGGCCACGTTCGCGGAAGGAGCGCGGCCGCCCGTGCAGGTGCTGGATAATGGCGAGACCCGGCCGTTGCGTCCATCGACCGAAGCTGCCGCTGCTGGAGCCCCGGGCAACCCGGATGCCGTCGACCTGCGCGCCGACGCTAGCGGCACGAACGTGTTCGTTTTGTTTGATACCAGCAACTACATGTATCGCGGATTTGTGTACGCCTCCGACGCTATTGCGGATTTCATCCGGGGATTAGACCGCTCCGACTCCATCGCAGTGTATACCTACAGCCGCAATTTGAATCGCGCAGTGCCGCTGAATCGCGACCGCGGCATGGCGATCGGCGGTCTGCGCAAAGCCGTGGCTGGCGACGATTCCGCCCTCTACAATTGTTTGCTGCTAACGCTGCGCGATGCAGCCAAAGTACCGGGACGCAAGGTGGTGATCGTTTTTTCAAACGGCCCGGACAACGCCAGCATGGTGGCGCCCGACGACGTGCGCGCGGTGGCCGAAGACGAAGGCATCCCCATTTACGTGATTTCCACCTCGGAAGTCACGAAAGATCCGATTTCTTCTAACATCTTCAAGCGCATCTCCGCGAACACGGGCGGCAAGAGTTATTTTGCGAAAACCTGGCAGAAGCAGATTGAAGCGTTCGAATCGATCCGCGAAGATCTGGGCAATAGCTATACGGTGACCTACTATCCGCAACCCAATCCGAACGAGGGTTTCCGCAGAATCAGAGTGGAATTGACAGACGAAGCGATGCGCAAATATAAAATCCGCGCGCGGCCCGGTTACCGGCCGCAACGCGGATTTTGAGCTCGCCTAGCTAGCGCTATTTGTTGCGTTTCACCGCGAACGGCCCGAACGCTTGGCAGGTCGGCATGAGCTGCATCACATTCACGTTGACGTGTGGCGGCAGAGTGGCGACCCAGTGGATGGATTCGGCAATGTCCTCGGCCGTCAGCGGCTGGGTGCCTTCGTAGACGGCGGCAGCTTTGGCTTTATCGCCTTTGAAGCGGACTTCCGAGAACTCAGTGCCACCGCATAGACCGGGCTCAATATTGGTGACGCGGATGGGCGATCCCACTAAATCCGCGCGCAGATTCTGGCTGAATTGATGGACGAAGGCTTTGGCCGCGCCGTATACGTTGCCGCCCGGATACGGAAATTCTCCGGCGACCGATCCAAGATTGATAATGTGGCCGCGCCCCCGTTTCAACATGCCGGGGAGAAGAAGACGCGTGCAGTACATCACGCCTTTGATGTTGCTATCTACCATGGCGTCCCAATCGTCGAGGTTGGCAGTTTGCGCGGGATCTAGCCCTAACGCGCCACCGGCGTTGTTCACCAGGACATCAACTGCGGCGAATTCCGCAGGCAAGCCGGCAATCGCTTGCTCCGTCTGTTTGCGTGAGCCTACGTCGAAAGCAACGGGCAGAAAGTTGGGTCCGATCTCTTTCGCGAGTTCCGCAAGGCGGTTAGCCCGGCGCCCGGTACCGATGATCTTAGCGCCATCCTTAGCAAATTTGCGAACGGTGGCATTGCCAAAGCCGGCACTCGCGCCGGTAACGAATACGGTCATGCCTCTTAGGTTATCCCGGGCTTACGTCCGGCCACAAGACGCTGCAGAGCCGCGATCAGCGCATCGATGTCAGCGCAAGTGTTATAGAAGGCCAATGAAGGTCGCACACTGCTTTCTACGCCGAAGCGCCGCAGAATCGGTTGCGCACAATGATGACCCGAGCGCACGGCAATCCCTTCTTCATTCAGGGTGGAGCCAATGGCTTCGGTAGGAAAGCCGTTCAGCACGAAGGACAATACGCCGGCTTTGTCGGTGGCCGTCCCAATCATCCGCAATCCAGGAATCTCGTTAGCAGACGAGTCGCGTAAATCAAAAGCTGATGCTCGTATTCGCTAATGCGCTCCATGCCAATGCGGTTGATGTAATCGATGGCTGCTCCCAGGCCTACCGCGCCCGCAATATTACCGGTGCCGGCTTCAAAGCGACCGGGCGCCGCGTGATAGGTGGTTTTCTCAAAGGTCACGTCCTTGATCATGTTGCCGCCGCCTTGCCACGGCAGCATCTGGTTCAACAGGTCTTCCTTGCCGTATAGCATGCCGATGCCAGTGGGCGCGAACACTTTGTGGCCCGAAAAGACGTAAAAATCGGGGTTGAGGTCCTGCACGTCTACGCGCATATGCGACACCGCCTGCGCCCCGTCGAGCAGAACTTTCGCGCCCATGCTGTGGGCGGCTTCAATCATCTGCTTGGCCGGCGTGATGGTGCCGAGTGCGTTCGAAACCTGGGTGAAGGCGAGCAATTTCGTCCGGGGGCCTAGCAGCTTTTGATAGCCATCTAGCAGGATTTGACAACTGTCGTCAACCGGAATTACTTTCAACTTAGCACCTTTTTCGGTCGCCAGCTGTTGCCATGGCACGATGTCGGCATGGTGTTCCAGTACCGACAACAAAATCTCGTCGTCTGGCCCGATATTCTGGCGGCCCCAACTCTGCGCCACGAGATTAATGGCCTCAGTCGCGCCCCGGACAAAGACGATTTCGTTTACCGAGGAAGCGTTGAGAAATCCACGCACTTTGTCGCGGGCCTGTTCGTAGGCATCGGTGGCGCGCGCGGCCAGCTCATGGGCGGCGCGATGAATGTTGGAATTTTCGTGTTCGTAAAAATATTTCAACCGTTCGATCACTGACCGCGGCTTCTGGGTGGTCGCGGCATTATCGAGCCATACCAGGGGCCGGCCATTCACCCGCTCTTGCAGAATGGGAAAATCGCGGCGGATTTGGAGCACATCGAACGGTTCACCACCTCCCACCGGAGCGATGCCACTCAACGTTTGCGGGTCGGAGGGTGCGTACTCAAGGAAATAGAACGATGGGGACAAAGCTTGCGGAAAGGACGTAGCGTGCGTCAATAGCGCGCGCAATTCCGCTTCGCCCGGCATACCGATTACTGGCGGGAACGTTTCCGCCGGGGGATTGAGCGCATCGAGCGGAGCGCTATCCGGAACGCCGGGCGGCGCTTGGAAGAACTGATTCGCAAGCCGCTCGATGGTCTCCACATCTGGAAAACCGTCGGGTAGAGTCGCATCACGCCCACTTGTATTCATGGTATTTCCCCGTGTCCACGTCGTCGAGGACGGCCAGCGCATCATCCGTGAGCACGGCCAACGAGCAATACCTTGACTCGCTCGCCAATGAGGGCCTGATCAAAAGAGCGCATCATCCGTGAGCACGGCCAACGAGCAATACAGTGAGATCAAATACGACGCGATAGCTTTGTGATTGATTCCCATAAAACACACCGACAGTCCCATGCTTTGCTGGCCAGGGAGGTTCGGTTGATAAAGGTCGATGACCCCTTGGCGACGCTCGCCAGTGCGAACCAACAGAATGCTGATTTTGCCATTTTCGATGCCGATTTTGTCCGATGGAATGAGCGGGACGCCACGCCATGTCACGAACTGCGATCCAAACAGCGAGACTATGGGCGGAGGAACGCCGCGCCGCGTACACTCCCGCCCAAAAGCGGCAATGGCGGTGGGATGAGCTAGGAAGAAGCCAGGCTCTTTCCACACCTTGATCAGAAGTTCGTCCAGATCGTCCGGCGTGGGAGCGCCTGCTCGCGTCTTGATGCGCTGCTCAGGAGCGGCGTTCCGCAGCATACCGTATTCTTTGTTGTTAATGAGCTCGTTTTCCTGACGCTCCTTCACAATCTCGATCGTCAAGCGCAGCTGCTCCCCAATCTGGTTGTGCGGCACGCTATAGAGATCGGAAACACGGGTATGCACATCTACCACAGTGTTTACCGCGCTCAGCATGTACTCGCGAGGCTGTTCCTGATAATCGACGAAGGTCTGCGGTAATTCGCGTTCATCGCGGTCGGAACAATCCACCGTAACCTTAGCTTCGTCCTTCACTCGGTTTAGGCGGTATATGCCTGCCTCGACGGGCACCCATTGCAACAAATGGGTCAGCCAGCGTGGTGTAATGCGCTTTAATTGCGGGGTGGTTTTTGTGGCGTTCGCAAGCTGTCTTGCCGCTACATCGCCTAATGCGGTTGGTTGTTCGGTTTCGTTCGCCATTTCCCTTTCCTGAATCCGAAAATCTACTTGAAAGTAACCCTATAGACAATGGCATGATTCAGGAGTATAGACGACGAGATCCGCATCGATAGGCGCTTCGGCGCCGTTTCTCCGATTCATCTCACGGTGCCGCTAGTTCGGCCAGCGGAATTGCGGCGGATTTAGCGCGTGCGTTGTGCTTGGTTTCCCTCTACGGGAAGATTATTCTGCCATTCTTTGCAAAAAACACTGAAATCGGGAGCGGTTGGAGCGATGGAGCTGACAGGAGGCGAACAATGATAGATGCAATTGATGCGGTAAATAGCAATTCAAATTCTACAGTTGACTACACGCCAACTTTTCATACGAAACCCACGGCACAGGTGCAGGACTCGGTAGTCCTTTCGATTGACGCGCAGGCCCAATTGCTGCAACAGCAAGGCCTGAGTGTTAGCGAGATCGCAAACCAGTTGGGTGTCACTGCGAGTACGGTGCAAACGGATCTGGGGATTGCCATTACAAGCGCCCAGGCTAAAGTAGCGACGGCGTAACAGATTGGCGGCTTATGCCGCCAGTCATCCTCCGCTCATTTCGCCGCTCTCTGGGTGGCCACCGCTACTTTTGATTCTTCGTATCCTTCGATCCGGCGGATGAGCTCAATCAGCGAAGTAATCTCGGCGGCTATGGATGCTGCGTCATCGTGTGCGCGGATCGCTTGCTCGGCCCTACGGGCTTGCGGCGAAACTGGTGCAAAGCCATAGCCGCCCGCCGTGCCAACCAGCTCATGCACGACCTGCTGTAACCCCGCCAGATCGTGCCGTTCCAGACAGTCGAGCATTTTTTGTACTTTGCGGGGAAGCCGTTCCACGAATGCGGGAAGGATTTCCAACATGCGCGGATCGTCGGCCAAACTGCTCCGGATGCGCCCGAGCTCTTGGCCGGCAGGCAAAGGCTCAAAGACTGCGCCATCTAGGCCGCGATTCTTTTCGTGCACCGGTCCACTCTCGTTTCCCAGGACGCGATAGACCGCCGAAAGAAGGGTTTCCTCATCCACCGGTTTGGAAAGATAGGCGTCACATCCGCTTGCTATACATTTGTCGCGATCTTCCGCCATAGCGTACGCAGTCAGTGCGATGATCGGTATCTTGATGCCCCGGCGCCGCAGCTCGACAGTGGCAGTGTAGCCGTCCATTACGGGCATCTGCATATCCATCAGGATCAAGTCGAATGGTTGCGTGGTGGCCAGTTCGACGGCCATTTGGCCGTTGGCCGCGCTCACGACCGAAGCGCCCGCGCCGCTGAGCTGCATACGCAGTAACCGCTGGTTGTCCGTTCCGTCCTCGACAAGCAGGATGCGTCCCCGCAGGTAGATTTCATTCTTTGCGCTGTGATCCAACTTTGCGGGCAACGTCGCTTCCGTTAAACCGCGTAAAGTCTCCACGCCTGCCGAGGGGCCGCCATCGATCCGCATGCTGAAGGTGCTGCCCATGCGCGGGTGAGACGTCGCCGTGACGTCGCCGCCCAGGAGTTTGGCCAATTGCCGGCTGATCGTCAGGCCTAATCCCGTTCCGCCGAACTTGCGGGCAATCGACACGTCGCCTTGGCTAAAGGGGCGAAACAGCCGGCCAAGTTGTTCCTGCGTCATACCGATCCCACTATCGATCACGTCCACCCGGAGACGAATGTTGGGGCTACCCGCTCCCTCGTCCACAATGCGCAGATCGATCTTTCCGGATTCGGTGAACTTCGTGGCATTACTGATCAAATTGAGGAGAATCTGCCTCAGCCGCTCCGGGTCGCTCTGAATCAGCCGCGGGATTGGGCCGTCGAAGCGGACGTCAAAACCGAGCCCCTTCTCGGCTGCACGCGGCCGCGCCAGCGAGACAATCTCGAATAGCAGCGTGGGCAGGTCGAACGAAATGCGCTCCACCTTCATTTGCCCGGCCTCCACCTTGGAGAGATCAAGAATATCGTTGATTAGCTGCAATAAGTGCTGCGCATTTTGGCAAATAATCCGGG
Organism: Bryobacterales bacterium; assembly: GCA_963764105.1. Lineage (GTDB taxonomy): Bacteria > Acidobacteriota > Terriglobia > Bryobacterales > Bryobacteraceae > Bog-105. The sequence goes on along the minus strand of CAVXRP010000008.1, from coordinate 174,251 downwards.
CGCAGCCGATTTGCTCGCACTCCTCCGCGCTCTTTTGGAGCAGCATCTCCGCAAATCCTAAAATGGCGCTCATGGGTGTGCGGATCTCATGGCTCATGTTCGCCAGAAACTCGCTTTTGGCGCGGCTGGCAGCCTCCGCCGCCTCCAGCATTTCGGCGACATCGCGAGCAGCATTTTTACGTTCGGCAACGTCGCGGATGTTGCATTGGATCATTTTCCGCTTGCCTTCCAGGTATACGGTACCGGCAAGCTCGACCGGGATATGCCGGCCGTCTCCTCGCCGTAGCCGCAAATCGTCCCAACGCATCGAGCCACGCCTTTCGAGGCTCTCCAAGGCACCTTTGGCGCTTTCGGCATCTTTGAACAGACCGATCTCCCACAGCTCTTTTCCCAGCAAGTGTTGCTTATAAGCGCAAAGGGCCCGTTCGTGCCGCGAAACAGAGTCAGGAATTCGCGCGGCCTCGACGTGCCAATCTTGCGCGTTTTCCTCAAAATCGCCGAGCAAATCGACCATGCAGGAATTTGCTTCAAGGATTTTGGCTGTGGCCGCGTCGAGGATCAGTATGCCGTCGCCCGCGGCTTCAAACAAGCGCCGATAGCGGAGCTCGGAGGATGCCAATTCCTGCTCGACCTTGCGCCGTTGGGCAATTTCGTGAAAAATCAAAACCACGCCGGTGATGCGGCCAACGGCGTCTAGTATGGGAGCTGCGCTGTTGTCAACCGGCCAATGTCTGCCATCGCGGGCGACCAAGATCGCGTTGTCGGATAGACTCACGGGCTCGCCCGCCAGGATGGCTTTCTCCACCGGACTCTCGAGGTTAACGGATTGCTCGTTCACCAGCTGGACGATGTCCGGCAGAAGTCGGTGCAGGGCATGTTTCTTGCGCCAGCCCGTCAGCCGTTCGGCCGCGGGATTCATGAACGTGATGCGGCTTTCCAGGTCGGTAGCAATGACGGCGTCGGCGACACTGGCTAGGGTGGTGCGAAAACGGGCGAGCGACTCGCCGGCTTCCTCTTCAATGCGCTTTTGCGCGGTGGCATCCTCAATAGAAAGAAGGATCATGCCAGTTTGCCCGCTAGCCAGCGCTGGTAGCCGGCGGCCGCCGACCAGGATGGTCCTATCGCTTAAGCCTGGAAAATGCTGTTCCATTTCGAAATCTGCGAGTTCGCCCTCGTTCTCCGGCAGTTCGTTCAATAAAGCGAGAAGTGTTGGTATGTTCCACTGGCCGTTGCCGAGGGCGGCCAAATTTTTCCCGACGACCTCATCGGGCGTGGTCTGGAAGGCGGTGTAGAAAGACTCGCTCGCGCTCTTGACGCAGAGGCGGTGATCGAGCACCAAGAGTTGCTTTCGCAAGGATTGGCCGATGCCAATGGGGAGATACTTATTTTCGAAAGTGGGCATGATTTCCCTTAAAATAGTTCAAGCAGGTGGCATGATTCTGTGAAGGAAGCGCCCTCGCACACGGCCGGAGGCGAGGTCTTACTTCCCACTGACAGGGCGTCGTAAGGTCGCGGGAGGCTTGTTTCAGACACCTCACTCTCTCTGTCTAATCGTCTGTTTCTGAAATTGGTTTATATCTTTCGCGCGTGAGCCACCCCGGCGCGCTAGAACGATTCAATTTCCCTATCAAGCGCTGGCTTAGAATAGCAACGGCTGCGGAGACCCTCGGTATCGCCCGAGATGTCGCTAAGAAAATCATTGGAGCCAGACTTGATCTTGGCGGCGGCTGCGGGCGCGTAGGGCTGGCAATCTGGCCCGTCCACCATCGGAATTCGGTTGATATACTTCGGGTTCATTCAATAAAGGACGTTCATGAGAAGAAAAGTAACAGTAGTAGGCGCGGGCAACGTGGGTGCCAACACAGCCCAGAAAATAGCCGCCAAAGAGCTAGCGGATGTGGTGTTGGTTGACGTTGTAGAGGGGGTGCCACAAGGCAAGGGGCTGGACATGCTCGAATCGGCCCCGGTCGAGGGATATGACGTTCGTATCGCCGGAACGAACGGTTATGAAGAGACTGCGAACTCGGACATTGTGGTGATTACGGCGGGCTTTCCGCGTAAGCCCGGCATGAGCCGAGACGATTTGCTGCTGGCCAATTATGAGGTCGTGAAAAGCGCCACCGAGCAGGCGGTGAGGCAATCGCCGAACGCGATTTTGATCCTGGTGACCAACCCGTTGGACGCGATGTGCTGGACGGCGCTGAAGGTCTCTGGATTCAAGCGCGAACGGGTGATTGGCATGGCTGGTGTGCTGGATACGGCACGCTTCCGGACGTTTATCGCCGAAGACCTGAACGTTTCATTCGAAAATGTGACGGCGATGGTGCTGGGCGGCCATGGTGACACCATGGTGCCGCTGGTGCGCTTTACGAATGTGAGCGGTATTCCGCTTTCCGAATTGACGGACCAGGCCACCATCGACCGCATGGTGCAGCGCACGCGCGACGGTGGGGCCGAGATTGTCAAGTACCTCAAGACAGGCAGCGCCTATTATGCGCCCGCGGCGTCCACGGTAGAAATGGTGGAATCCATTCTGAAAGATAAAAAGAAGGTTTTGCCCTGCGCTGTGAGCCTCGAAGGCGAGTACGGAATTAGTGGCCTGTTTGTCGGTGTGCCGGTGAAGTTGGGCAAAGAGGGCGTTGAGAAAATTTACGAGATCAAGTTGGATGAAAGCGAAAAGGCGGCGCTGAAAAAGAGTGCCGATGCCGTGCAGGAACTGGTGAACGTACTGCAGCAGAAAACGGGCTGAAACGTAGGGCAGGATGGGATCCTGCGCGCCAATTGTCAACCGGCGATCACGACCTGGAAAAGCATCCATACACGGGTGACTGTCATACATCCTTCGTTACCTCAATAAACGGCGGCAGTTAGGGGCCTCGTCGCCGCATCTCTATCGTCAACTGTCCGCCATGCCAGAAAGCAACCCAGCAAATGCTTTTGGCTTGTAGGGAAGACTATGCCGGATTGGTTGAAGAAGACACTGCGCGCCATCGAAGACGGACGTTTCGACGCGGTTTTGAGCGCGTTGTGATCCCACTTGAGCTTTCCTTGGTGATGAAGGGTATTTTCGATTCGATTGGGAGCGGTGAGCGCACGCAGTGTGCAAAATCTTCGCAGAAAGTGATTGATAAGAGGACAGTTAATTTGTCCTGATTTTTTGGTGAACGAAGGATGCGCGGGTTTGGGCGCGACAGTCCGGCCGCTTTGTTTTGTCTGTAACACGACAGACTTACTGGGGTAACATTGCCGACTTACACTGATCGCGTATTTGGAGCATTACCCTTTCATGAATCGCAGAACCTTCTTGAAACAGACGGGAACATCAGCGGCTGTCGCGCCGCTGCTGGAGAGCCGCTTGGAAGCGGCGTCTTCTCAAATCCAACACATCGTCGTTGTAATGATGGAAAACAGAAGCTTCGATCACCTGCTCGGCTGGCTGCCGAACGCCACAGGGATCCAAGCAGGCCTGACTTATTTGGATAAGAGTGGCCAGCCACATGCAACGCATGAACTAGCGCCGGATTTCACCGGCTGCGCCTATCCCGATCCCGACCACAGCTACTCCGGCGGCCGAGTCGAGTACGCGAATGGCCAGATGAACGGCTTTTTGCTAACCGCGTCACCGGGATTGAATGCCATTGGCTACTACCAGGAAAAGGACCTGCCCTTCCGCTCGGCGCTGGCACGCAATTACCTGACCTGCGATCAATATTTCTGCTCCATTCTAGGCCCCACCTTTCCCAACCGCATCTTTCAGCATTCCGGGCAGACGGACCGGCTGGGAGACGAGCTTACGTTCTGCGCGCTTCCTACGATTTGGGACAACCTCCGAGCAGCCGGGGTCAGCCACAAAATATTATTTCAGCAATCTTCCTTTTCTGGCGCTGTGGGGCTTGAAGTACGTAGATATCACAGCGCTTTACGCGGATTTCCTGGCGGACTGCGCGGCGGGAACACTGCCGGCCGTTAGCTTTGTTGAGCCCTCGTTCACGACGCTACTGAACCTGGATGAAGACGACCACCCTTTTTCCGACGTGCGCAACGGAGATGCGTTCCTGGCGAAGACTTTCCACGCCGTCTCGACCAGCCCGAACTGGTCGAACACGGTTTTTATTATCAATTTCGACGAGTGGGGCGGATTTTACGATCACGTGGCGCCACCGCGCGCGGTCGCCCCGAACAACACGGACGCGGACCTGGTAAATGGAAAAGCGCTGCTCGGCTTTCGGGTGCCGTGCATTGTGGCTTCGCCTTGGACGAAGGGCAACCCAGCGAGTCCGACGGTCAACCACACGGTGTTCGATCACACTTCTGTTTTGAAGATGATTGAGAGTGTCTTTGGTGTGGCGCCACTCGCGGCGAGAGAAGAATCGAGCGATGTCGGCAATCTACTGAGCGTGCTGAATTTGAACATTTCACAGACAGCGGTACCGAGTCTACCGCGGCCGGGCTCGGTGTTCCCCTCGAGCATCTGCTTCAGCAATATCGATCCGAATGACGTTCCGGCGGGAGTGAGTCTGGAGATGGCGCCGCGTCCGGTGTTCGCACGGGATGACGATGAAGCGACGATTTTTCTGAAGATGATTAACAGTGGGATGGTTAAGGGGTTCCCGGGGCACCAGTAGTGGCTTAGTCTGGCGTTGCAGGAATGCGCCAAACGAATGGCGAGCGGGACGAACTAGGTCCGCTGCCGCTCCCGGCTCCGTTTCGGCGCGCTGTCATTGGTGGGCCATGACTTAGCCGCGGCGGATGGAGAAGACTCCGACTTCGGCGAACAAATTCGGCATGCGTTTGATTTCGCGGTCACGGCGGAGGAAGATCTGGCGTTCGATGACCCAATTCTCAGCACGGCAGAGGAGGACGAAATCGTAGATCGTGAGGAAGTGGAGATTCGGAGATTCGTACCAATCGTAAGGGAAGAGTTCCGTGCGCGGAGAACGGCCGCTGAATAGGTGCGAGAGACGCGTGGTCCAGTGGCCGAAATTCGGGAAGGCCACGATGACATGCCGACCCACGCGCAACATTTCGCGAAGGACGCGCAGTGGGTAGCGCATCTCTTGGAGAGTTTGACTCAGGATGATGAAATCGAAGGCGCTATCGGGATAATCGGCGAGGCCCTGCTCGATATCGCTCTGATAAGCGGAGACGCCTCGCGCGATGGCGCGGCGGACTTTGTTGGGGTCGATTTCGACGCCTTGAGCACGGACGTTTTTATTGGCCTTGAGCCAGGCGAGCAGTTCGCCTTCACCGCAGCCGAGATCGAGAACGCGCGAACCGGGCTCGACTAATTCGGCCATCATGGCGTAATCCTGGCGGGCGCTGATGGAGGCTTTGACGTCCAGGGGCGGAGCCGCCTGAGACGTTTGCGTATCTTCGTGAACGCTCTTGAGGAAACCGCTGATCATTTCACTCTGCTCTTTAGTTTCCACCAGGAAAGCGTCGTGACCGTAATTGGAAGTAAGTTCACAGAAGGCGGCGTCAATACTGCGAGTGCGAAGAGCACTGACTACTTCGAGCGATTGATATGTGGGATAGAGCCAGTCGGAGGTGAAGCTCAAGACTAAGAAACGGGCTTTGGTGCGTTCGAAGGCGGCGGCTAAGGAGGTGTGACCGGCGGAGAGGTCGAAATAATCCATCGCCTTGGTGATGTAGAGGTAGGAATTGGCGTCGAAGCGAGTGACGAACTGGCTGCCGCGATAACGGAGATAGCTTTCAACTTCGAAATCGGCCGAGAAATCGAAGCCGAAGGCATCTTTGTCGCGCAGGCGGCGGCCAAATTTTTGGCGCATGGACGCGTCACTCATGTAAGTAATGTGGCCAACCATGCGGGCGACGGCGAGACCGCGGGCGGGCGGCTTGCCTTCGTAGTAATTGCCTTCGGCCCAATCGAGATCGGCCACGACGGCTTGGCGGCCCACTTCGTTGAAGGCGATTTGTTGAGCGCTGTGGCGCGCGGTCGCGGCAATGGGAATGGCGGCCGCGACTGAATCGGGATACATCACCGTCCAAGCGAGGGCCTGCATGCCGCCCATCGATCCACCGGCCACCGCGAGAAGGCGCTGAATGCCCAGATGATCAATGAGCATTTTTTGCAGGCGGACCATGTCGTTGATGGTGATGACAGGGAAAGCAGCACCGTAGCGGGTGCCCGTGCTGGGGTCGATGGAACTTGGGCCGGTGGTACCGCGGCAACCGCCGAGGACGTTGGACGAGACGACGAAATAGCGGTTGGTATCAAAAGCGAGACCAGGGCCGATCATAGGGGACCACCAGCCCAGCTGACCGGTTTCCTTGCTGATGCCGGCGGCGTGCGCGTCGCCTGAGAAGGCGTGCAAGACCAAAATGGCGTTATCGTGGGTGGCGTTCAAGACGCCATAGGTCTCGTAAGACACTTCGACCTGACGGAGGGTTATGCCGCAATCGAGCGCGAGGGATGCGAACGATGTCTTCTGGGTTTCGACAGTGAATTCAGCCTCAACAGCGGTCGACATGGCGGTTTCCTGGGCGCAACGGCGTTTGCCTTTGACGATAACATGGCGGAATTCGTGGGATGCAAACGGAGCGCAGACGGGGACGGACAACTCTGTCCACGAAGAAGTATTTGGACGGTGGGACGTGGTTGTACAGGGACAGAGAAGTCCGTCCCCGTTCTATGGGAGCTTGGCGGCGAGTTGCTTTGGAGAAGGAAGCTGGGATGAGTCCCAGCCGCCACCTAATGCTTTGATCAACTGGACGCAAGCGACCATCTGCTGGGTCCGAAAACCGACGGCGGCTTGCTGCGCGATCAACAGGGCGGTTTCTGCGGTGAGTACGTTGAGGTACGGATCAAGGCCACTCGTATAGCGAACGGTGGCTTCGTCCAGGCTCCGGCGGGCGGACTCGATGGCAGAATCCTCCTCGGCAATGACTTCTGTGAGGACTTTCAGAGCTGCGAGATTGTCTTCCACCTGTTGGAAGGCGGTGAGCACAGTTTGCCGATAATTTGCGACGGTTTGATCATAGGCCGCCTGGTATTGTTGGGCCGTCGCTTTGCGCAAGCCCGCGTCAAAGATCGACTGGGCGAGGCTTGGACCGACAGACCAAACTCTGCTGGGCCAAGTGAACCAATTGGCCAGTGACAGAGCCTGCAAACCGGCAGCACCGCTCAGAGTGACTGTTGGGAAGTAGGCGGTCTTGGCAATGCCGATTTGGGCATTGGCTTGCGCTACGGCCCGTTCCGCTGTGGCGATATCGGGGCGACGTTCCAGTAGCTCGGAAGGGACGCCCACAGGGATGGGAGGAGCACTGGTTTCTGAGGTCTCCGCCGGGAGCGAGAAGGCAGATGCCGATTGACCTATGAGGAGAGCGATGGCGTGCTCATATTGGGCGCGGAGAACAGCCAGATTCGTATCCTGCGCCTGGGTCGACTTCCATTGGTTCTCAGCAAGGGCCACCGATTCGTCATTTACCAGGCCGGCTTGGCAGGAATCGCGCGTGAGTTCAAGAGCCTCACGATAGGCGTTAGTACTGGAATCCAGCAGCCGTTTCAGTAGATCCTGAGCGCGAAGCTGATAATAATCGGTAGCTAGGTCGGCTTGAGCGGAGAGGCGAATACTTTCGAGATCGGCGACGCTCGCCTGCGCAGCGAATGTGCTGGCCTTTATGCTATTACGGATGCGGCCCCACAGATCCAGTTCCCAGGAGGAGTCGAAGGCGAATGAATCCGTGGTGTAAGTGATCCCAAGCTGCCTCCCGAAGCCGGTGGATAGGCGCGAGTTGGTGATGGATGGATTGGCGGTGACAGTTGGGAGGTATTGCGCACGGGCTTGGCGGATAAGGGCGCGAGCCGACTGAACATTTGCCGCCGCTGCCACAATGTTCTGGTTCGAGATATTGAGTTTTTCTTCAAGTTGATTCAGCTGAGGATCGTGGAAGCTCTCCCACCATTTGCCGCGCGCGGCGGTGTCCTGTGGCTGGGAGGGCTGCCACTCAGCCAGTACGTTAGGAGCCCCGAGTTCTTTGTAGGCAGGGGTGGGCGGTACGATTGGCCTGGTGTACTTTGGGCCGATCATGCAGCCAGTCAGCATGGCCATCGTCATTGTGATCGCGAGCGCTGATTTACAGTTGGCCATGATTCACCGCCCGATATAGACGTCGACCAATTGACCCGCGTAAAGATTGCAATCAGGGAGTTTCTCGATCTGGAAAACGATGGGCAGGACACGAACGTCGACCTGTTCCTGTCTGGCGTCAGATAGCTCGATTTTGGGAGATACCAAGGGTTGTGTTCTTAGGTACTTGAGTGTGAGCTTCATGTTCGATCCACGAATCGACATCTGGGCTCTCATGGCTGTAGGCGAGGGAAGGCGCGGCACTAGGATTTCGTCAACATAGCAGCGCACGTTCAAGTGATCGGTGTGGCTTCCCAGTACGAGCACTGGGGTCATGCCTTGGGTGTAAGAGTCGTAATTGCCCTGTGCCGATATGTAGCTGCCGACGGTGGGATGAATGGCAAGCACCGTCCCGGCGCGTGGAGCCTTGAGCGTATATTTTGCGAGCAGAGCCGTCGACGCCGCATGTGATTTCACAAGGGCGTTATATTGCCTTTCCTGGTTTTTAACGTCGTAAATCCAGGCACCGGCTTTGGTCAGATCGTACTGTTTGCGGGCCACATCCAGATTGGCTTGGGCCACCGCGACGGCGTTGGCTGCACTATCCAAAGCGTCTTTACTGATGGATTTGGCGTTGAGTTGATAAGCGGCGTTCTGTTTATCCAGCTCATCTTGCGCGGTCTTGAGAGATGCCTGTGCGGCAGTGACTTGGGCGCGCGATACGTCCAGGGTTTCCTTGCGCGGCTGAGCTTTTAGTTCGTTGAGGACGGTGAGGGCGGCCTGGGCCTGCGATTGGAGTTGCTCGTCGGTGGCTTTTTGGATCGAATCGTCGATCTGTAAGAGTGGAGTGCCCGCTTTAACCTGCTGACCCTCGACGGCCAGGATCTGCTTGACAGTTCCCGACACCTCAGGGTAAACGTTAATGTTTTCGCCACTCGGCTGATCGCTCTCGATAATGCCTTCCGCGTAAATTCCGTTCGAATATGGGTTCGAGGCCGGATTAAACGCCGGGGGCAAGGCGGGCTGAGTGATCCCCGTTACGTAGGCGACGACACAGCCGGCGAGAAGACCCAAGCAAGACAGAATGAAAATTAGTTTTCTCACATCGAACCTCCTTTTTCCATACCAACGAGGCGGCCGTCCTCGATCTTTATGATCCGCGTGGCGAATTCGGAAATTCTGCTGTCGTGAGTCACGATGAGGATGCAACGTTTCTCGGTGAGAATGTTCTTTTTTACGAAGCCAACGATGGCTTGGCCGGTATCGCCGTCCAGTGAGGCGGTAGGTTCGTCCATGATGAGGATGTCGGGCTGGCCGGCAATCGCTCGGGCAATCGCCACCCGCTGCTGCTCGCCCCCGCTAAGCTTGACGGGTGGGAGATCGGCACGATTTTTCAAGCCGACGATTTCCAGATACTTGACCGCTTCCGCGATGGATTCACCCCAGTTTTGGCGCTTGAGGATGAGCGGGATGGCGACATTTTCCGCGGTAGTCAAGCGCGGGAAAAGATGAAAGTCCTGGAACACGAAGCCGATTTTGTGGAGGCGGAAATCGGCGAGCTTATCTTTGCCGATATTCCAGATATCCACTCCTTCGACAGTGACGCTGCCGGAGTCGGGTCGGAGAATGCCCGAGAGGATGCTCAGCAATGTGGTTTTGCCACTACCGGAGGGTCCTACTATATAGAGCATTTCCCCCCAATAGGCTTCCAGGGTGACTTCCCGGACAGCGGGCGTTCTGGCTTCCCCTTCGCCGAACCACTTGACGATTGCGTTTGCTTTGATGGATGGTTCAGCCATAATGATTAGCCTCGGAAAATATCAAAAGGCTCGATCCGCAGTACTTTGCGCACGCCGAAGTAACTCGAAATCGCGGCGATGATGACCACCATCACAAAGGAAATGCCGAGGTTCCAGTAATTGATCATGGCGGCGTAATCGGGCAAACGCAGCTTGGCCAGGGTGATGACCAGAGCGCACAAGCCGATTCCCAAGCCGTACCCTGTGAGTGCCGTGAAACTGGCTTGGAAGAGGATCATCAAGATTAGTTCGCGGCTCTTGGCGCCCATAGCTTTGAGGGCGCCGAACTTTTCCAGGTTCTCCAAAACAAAGGTGTAAAACGTTTGGCCGGAGATCGAGAGACCGACAATAAAGCTCATGACAGTCATTATTAAGATGTTCGTTCCCACGCCGGTCTGGTATTTATAGAAATCCGAGATCCGCTGGACAAACTCATCCTTAGTCAATGCCAGATAACCGAGTGCCTGGATCTGTTGTTTAATGAGTGCTGAGTCGGAGATGTTTTTTGGTTCTACAAGAACATAGGAGATAGTAAAACGCGGGTTGGGCAGGTATTGCAGGGCTCGCTCATAGGTTGTGTAGAGGGTCGGCACACCGAACAGTCCGCTGCTGGCGACATTGGCGATTCCTACAATCACTCCGCGGTGATCGTTTACCTCAAAAACGGTTCCAATCTTAGGATTGCCCAGTTTTGGAAACTCCGGATCTTTGACTACGATAAAGGCGTTTTCGCCATAGATGTCTTCGATCTTGCCCTGGATGACGTTGGGGCGGCCAAATAAGCTTGTGTCATCCAGTCCGACAATGGTAACGGACTGATAGGTGCCATTGGCCAACTTAACGAGTGCGCCACCGGAGTAAACGGGAACAGCGTAGCGGACACCTAGCATGCTGCGCACTGCGTCGAGGACGTAATCCGGCATGCCGATGGTGTTGGCGACGGTTTGGACTGCCGGGTCCATCACCCAGATGGAAGCGCCGAGATTGAACACGGTGGCGGAGGCGCGATTGAGCACGCCGGCGAACATGGCTGTCATCTGCGTCATTAAGAAGACCGCAAAGCTGATACCTACGAGCAGAGCTGTGAATTTCGCTTTGTCGTTGACAAGCAGCTTGTACGCGAGTTTGAAGATGCCAAACATGCCGCAGTAGAGGGTGCAAGCAGTCTGCCACGTCGCATGTCTTTGTTCAGAGCGGCTTACCACTAGCCGTTCAGGCAGCATGCGCCAAATCGCTCAGCAGAAGGCGCGGAAGCTAGCGGCGAAGCCTTCTCGTTAGAATTTAGTAGAAAGATATGCGTACCATCATTTGGCTAGTTGTGGGGGTTTGGGCGAGCGCCGCACCGAAGGTCGCCGACGTTTACGCGCCGCTATGGCTTTACAGCGGATCTTGGAAAGTGACGCATAAGGACCAAGCAGCCGAGAAATTGACCAATCAATGCGCGCTGGTGGGGCGCTATTTCACATGTGAGCAGACGGTGAACGGCGTGGCGGGCAATCTGCTGATCTTTATTCCGGCACCGAACAAGCCGGGACATTACTATACGCAGAATGTGACACCGGAAGGGCGCGGCACATCGCGCGGAGATCTCGAAATCCAGGGCGATCGTTGGGTGTATACAAGCACCTGGGATCAAGGCGGGTCGACGATGTACTACCGGACCACAAATGTGTTCTCCGGCAAGACGAAGATTCAGTTCGAGCAGTCGGAATCCACAGATAACAAGAACTGGATGATGAAGAATAGTGGGGAAGAGACAAAACTGCCGGGACCGAGTCGCTAGCGGGCGACTTTCTCCAAAAGGCGTTGACTGGCCACTGCTATTTCCCGAACGGCGTTTTCAAAGGCCTCTTGATTTGCCTTGGAAGGCTTGTTGTACCCGCTGATCTTGCGGACGAATTGCAGGGCTGCCTGGGTGATCTCCTCCGGCGTTGCCGGTTCTTCCGGGCGTCTCAGAACTTTAATGCTTCTGCACATATGCCTGGTGATGCTTCATTTGAAATCCTACACCCAGAGCGATCAGACTGACGGCAAATCCGGCCAGCACGTCAGCGGCATAGTGATAACGGCCGTAAATGGTAGCAATGGAAACGCTGATGGCGTAGATGAGCATGCCGTGCCCCAACCAACGTCTTTTGGGAAAGATGAGATAGAAGGCCCAGGCGGAGGAGAAGGCGGAAGAAACGTGCGCGCTGGGAAAGACGCCCGAGTGGATGGTGGCGCCACGCAACAGCCATAAGTTGAAGGTTCGGACCCAAGTGGTTATGAGGGGAGGCTCGACCGACGGAAAAGCGAAACGCGGCGGGAGAGAAGGAAAGTAAGGGAACAGACCATAGGCCGTGAGGGTACCGGTCAGGTAAATGGTCCAGAAATAGTTGGCAGTGCGGCGATCGGTAGCTGCCACGATGCAGCCGATGGAAAACGCCGCCAAGCCGTACACGAGGAGATAGCAGAACTCCAGATAAACCGGCAAAATCTTGCCTAGACTTTCGATGGCGGCGCGCAGGCCCCAAGCGCCAAGCACGAGTTGATCCAGATTGATCCAACTGCTTTCGAAAGCCAAGTCATATTTCGCCGGAACGAATAGCTCCATCTCGCGAAACGCGATGAAAGTGAACAGCAGGGGCAGCCAATCCCGGAGGTTGCGAATGGGCCGATCAAGCGCGCCTCGCTGCAGTTTGCCGAGGAGCGTGAAGACGGCGAGGGCGACGACTAAGTACGCGAGCGGCTGCCCATGCAGGTTGGGACGGGAAGAAAAGAACGCGCTGATGAACGCGACATAGGCGAAATAGCAGATAAACAACCACTCGGGCAGCCTCATTCGACGTGCGTGGGTCGCGAATCGAAGAAAAGCGCGAGGCCTGCTAGCACGCCTCCCCAAATGGCCCAGGTCGTGAGCCACTCGCGCCCGATAATGAAGCCAGCGAGCGGAGGAGCGGCAATTTGCGCCACGGAGGTGAGCGACTGAGTTAAACCGATAATAACTCCTTGCTGGCGGCGGTCGGCCTGTTTGGTGATTAAACTCGTGAGCGCAGGACGGAGACCAGCACCCACAATGGCGGTTAGCGTCATGACGAAGAGCAACTGCCCAATGGTGTAAGTGAATCCCATGGCCGCATAGCCAAAGAGCGAGCCGAGGAAGCCGATGGTTACCAGGCGACGTTCACCAAGCCACTTCACGAGTCTGCCTACCAACCCACCCTGCATGATGATGCCGATGAAACCGTTAAAGGCGAAGATATAACCCACCTCGCGAGCGCCCACCGCATGGCCATGCCATTGATAGCGCCTCTCCGCGAAAAGTGCGAAGCCGGAAATGAAGGTGGAGAACGATAAAGAAAAAAACGCCCACTGCCAGAGCAGCCGGGAGATCTGCGGGATACGGAAATACTGGCCGTATTGGCCCCATGAGATGAGTGAGAGACGCTTGCCGCCGGGGCCGGCTTGGTCATCGGAAGCATGCTGGTGCACCGGTTCTTTGCGCGGCAGCAGGAAGAAAGTAAAAACAATGCTGGTGAACGACATCGCGGACGCCGCCCAAAGAGGTGCTTGATAGCTGAAGTGAGACAGATAGCCGGAGATGCCCGGCCCGACCAGGAAGCCGAAGCCAAAGGCAACGCCGATGATGGCGAAAGACCGCGCGCGTTCTTCGGGTTTGGTGACATCGCTAATGTAGGCTTGCGCGGTGGTAAGGTTGCCTGCCGTGGCGCCATCAATAGCGCGCGCCAGAAAAACCATCCATAGCGTGTTGGCGAAAGCCATCATGATAAAGCCGGCGAGCGTGCCCGCCTGGCTGATAAGAAGCACGGGCCGGCGGCCGAACCGGTCGGAGAGTTGTCCCAGAATAGGACCGGAAATGAGCTGGCAAACGGCGTACGTGGCCACTAGCGTTCCCACCAACGTGGGCGTGGCGCCTAAACGCTCCGCATAGAACGGAAGCAGCGGCAAAATGATGGTGAAGCCGAGGATATCCACCACCACGATGAGGAAGATGGGGAGTAAGGGCGACGCGAAGGGCGATGCCGGTTGCGCCTCGGCAGCAGCTGGCTGCGGGGTGTTCACATTACGATCTTAGCCGCTGCATGACCAAATATGCTCACTCCTGCAATTTTGACCAGTCGGGTTCGAGTTAAACACATGAAAAGAAAGATTTGGTGTTTGGCAAACATCGTGCACTAGTAGTTCCGATTATGAAGGTCTTCAACGTACTTCTAGCAACACTGGTACCTTTTCTAGCGCTCGGCCAAAACCCTACCCCACAAAACGGGGAGATGCCGATGCCGATTTACAAAGTTGAGGTGGTTTCGCGCTCGGTGGCGGCAGTCAGCTATCGAAACCGCAGCGGCTGGACAAAGATCGATTTTCAAGGCACTGTGCTTGCGCCGCAAGCAAAGGGGACAGCCGATGTGAATAGCCGGTTGGGACATATGGAAGTCAAAGTGGACGTGAAGGGGCTGCCCGCAGCCAGATCCTTCGGCCCGTTATTCCTGACTTATGTGTTATGGGCCATCACGCCCGATGGCCATGCCGCTAATCTGGGTGAAGTTGTGGTCAATTCCGACGGCAACTTCAAAGCGGACGTGACAACGGACCTCCAGGCATTCGGCCTGATTGTGACGGCAGAACCGTACTTTGCGGTGAATCAACCGAGCGATGCGGTGGTGATGGAGAACGTCGTCCGGGCAGACACGATGGGCAAGATTGAGACCATCAACGCCAGTTATCAGCTCCTGCCTCGAGGGCAATACGAGTACCACGTTCCTGAGACGAAATTAAAGCCGGTGGATCTGAACTCGAACAAGAAAAGCCCATTAGCGCTTTACGAGGCGATCAACGCCGTGCAGATTGCGCAATACGCCAGGGCGGATCAGTTTGCCGCCGATTCTTTTAACGATGCGCAAAAGCTGCTGCAGCAGGCGCAGGATTATGAGAACCGCAAGCAGTGGAACCCAGCCATTATGACGGCGAAGGAAGCTGTGCAGAAGGCGGAGGATGCGCGCACCATCTCATTGCGCACCCAGCAACAATTGGCCCTACAGAAAGAACGGGAAGACGCGGCAGCACGCGAAGCGGCTGAAAAGCAGAAAGCGCTACTGGCCCAGCAGCACGCCGAATTAGAAGCCCAACAGCGGGCGCGAGCGGAAGAACAAGCTCGCATATCAGCCGAGCAGAGCGCGGCCGCTCTCAAGGCCAAACAGGAAGCCGATGCCGCACGCGCCCAAGCGGACGCCGCGAGTGCGGAGGCCGCCTTGCAAGCACAGCGAGCTCAACAATCTGCGGCAGAAGCGGACCGGCTGCGAGCGCAGGCTGAAAACGACAAGAATATGCTGCGCGAACAGCTGTTGAGACAGTTCAACGCTGTGCTGCCGACGCAAGAAACCGCGCGTGGACTGGTCGTGAGGATGCAGGATGTGCTCTTCGATTTTGGCAAATATACGTTAAAAGAGGACGCTCGCATTGCGCTCGCTAAGATCGCGGGTATTATCATTTCGCATCCCGGTTTGAATTTGCAGGTGGAAGGCTACACCGATAGCATCGGTTCGAGCGAGTTCAATCAGAAGCTTTCCGAGCAGCGGGCAGATGGCGTGCGCGATTTCCTTGCCCAACAAGGCCTCGATCCGCATTCTATGACGGCGCTCGGTTATGGGCCGCAGTTTCCGGTGGCTACCAATGACACCGCAGCGGGCCGCAAGCTGAACCGGAGGGTGGAACTGGTGATTTCGGGAGAAGTGATTGGAGTGAAGATCGGCACGCCTCCCGCCACGCAGCAGTAGTAAGCTGGCAGGTTGGACAAAAACAGCTATCCCATCGCGCTCATCCCAGGCGACGGTATCGGAACGGAAGTTACCGCGGCGGCCTTCGAAGTGGCGACGAAGGCCGCTAGGTCATCTGGGGCGACGCTGGTTCCCACCCTTTATGACTGGGGGACAGATTACTACTTCCAGCACGGCCTGATGATGCCGGCGAATGCCATCGAGACTTTGCTGGGACATGACGCGATTTTGTTGGGTGCAGTGGGCCATCCGCAAGTGCCCGATAATGTGACGCTGAACGGATTACTGCTGCCCATTCGTCGTCGTTTTGACCAATTCGCGAATGTGCGGCCGGCGGTGTTGTACCGTGGTGTCTCTTCACCACTCAAAGGATTGAATGCCGGCGAGATCGACATGGTAGTGGTGCGGGAAAACACCGAAGGCGAATACGCGCAAATCGGCGGCTTCGTGCATGAAACACATACCCAGGAAGTGGCCATTCAGACGGCGGTGTTCACGCGGCACGGGGTGCAGCGCATCATCCGTTTTGCTTTTGAGCTAGCCACGCGGCGCAACAAGAAGAACCTGGTTACGTCGATTACAAAATCAAACGCGCAAGGCTTCAGCATGGTGCTATGGGACCGCATTTTTCAAAGCGTGGCGGCGGAGTTTCCAAGCATCCAGACCGAGTCACTGCTGGTGGATGCCGCGGCCATGAATTTTGTGCGGCGGCCGCAGACATTTGACGTGGTCGTTGCTTCCAATCTTTTCGGCGATATATTGAGTGACATCTCGGCGATTGTGACCGGCAGCATTGGTTTAGCGGCGAGCGCCAATATCGACCCAACGCGCCGTTTCCCCTCGATGTTCGAGCCGGTGCATGGATCGGCGCCGGATATTGCGGGGAAGGGGATCGCCAATCCGCTGGCGGCGATGGTTTCGGCGGCGATGATGCTGGATCATCTGGGTTTGAGTGCAGCGGCGCAGAAGATGGACGCGGCGATTACCGGCGTCTTAGCCGAAGAGAAGGTGCGGACGCCGGATTTGGGCGGAACCAGTTCCACCAGCGACGTGGCGGCGGCGGTGTTGGCGAGGGTTTAAGGGAAACTTGGGCGAAACGAACGTCACCGAGCGTAAGTTCTCAGCGCTCTTTCTGCTTCTGTTGGCTTACCTGGTCCTTTATCCCTATGCGCGAAACGCCGGCCTTCCTTACCTTGCTTTTCGGGTGTTCGGCAGCGCCCTCACGGTGCTGAGCGTCTACGCAGTGAGTTTTCGACGCAGCTTTATGTGGTTTGCGCTGGCGCTCGCCGTTCCGGCCTTCTTGCAACGGATTCTGCTGCCGCGTGCCGATGCGGGCGCCTTTCCGCTCGTCAGCATTGTTCTTGGTTTCGCCTTCGACCTCTTCATTGTGATCGTCATCTTCCGGCGCGTTTTTATTGAAGGCGACCCCACGAAGGAGGCCATTTTCGGAGCGCTTTGCGTCTACCTTCTCGCCGGGTTCGGCTTTACCAGCATCTATGACATGTTGGTTGCCTTGCAGCCGCACGCGTTTTACCTCGACCCGGCACTCAACGCGAATGCCGTCCCCAACCGGTTCGATCTCATCTATTACAGCTTTGCCACCCTCACTTGTTTGGGCGCAGCCGGGATCAGCCCCATTTCAGCGCAAGCTCGTTCGATCTCCGTCATCGAAGGCTTACTGGGCGTTTTGTACCTGGCGGTTTTGATCTCGAGGCTGTTGAGCGCTTACCATACGCGAGCAGCAACAGGTAGCGGCGAATGAGAGACTGTCGCTAAACTGGAGCTATGCCGTTCCTGATCGAAGATGCCAATCTGCCTGCAATTTTGAGGGCTCAGCCGATGACCGATGAGGAGTTCATGGCTTTTTGCGCCGAGCATCCCGATCTCAATTTTGAAATGACGGCGGATGGGGATCTCATCGTAATGCCCCCTACTTATTCCGACACCGGCGTTGGCAATTCGGATGTCCTCGCACAGGTGTCTGGCTGGGCGAAGAAGGACGGCCAAGGTTACTGTGGCGATTCCTCAACTGGATTTGTTTTGCCCAACGGGGCGCGCCGCTCCCCCGACGTATCGTGGACGCTAAAGAGCCGCGTCGAGCAACTCGGCGCAAAAAAACGGAAAGCATTCTGGCGCCTTTGCCCCGATTTCGTGATTGAGATCAAATCCGATAGCGACCGGCTCAAAACGCTCCAGAAGAAAATGCTGGAATACGTCGAGCAAGGGGCGCAATTGGGTTGGCTGATCAATTCGGCAAACAAGACCGTTGAAATCTACCGCCCGGCTGGCGAGGTGGAGAAGCGTGCCAACTTGGACCAGATCGAGGGCGAAGGCCCGCTGGCTGGCTTCGTGCTCGACCTGACTTACGTCTGGGATCCATTTGCCGATTAGGACCGTTCACGGCGCGCCGAGAGCTTCACGCGATTTGCGGGGCAGTTTCGCCACCACCAGATCATAAGATTCGCGCACCAGGGCACGGAGTTGCTTGTGCGATACGGCATCTTCGCTTTCGAACGCGATCCACTTGGCGCGTGCAAGGTAAGGAGCCGGCGCGATTCCCGGGCACTCTACCATCTCGTCGAATTTTTCTGCCGCGCACTTGATGGAAAGAATATAGCGATGCGGCTCGAGCGCAGCGATGGCAAAAATTTTACCGGCTACCTTGAAGACCAGCGATTCCCATTGCAAGCTTTCTGTGGCGTGCGGGAACGACAGGCAGTATGTGCGCAGCCAATCGATCACATCCGTCAGGATATTACGGAGCGCGAGCGATTCACGGCGCCGTCAGAAATTTTAGGATTTCGCGCATCACTCGCTCGCCCTGGTCCGTTTGAAAGAGATATTGAGCGTGCGCGGAGCCATGCAGGACGATGAGATCTTTCGGTCCAGGAGTTTTCTCGTAACAGGCGCGAATTCCAGGCAGCCGCAAGCCGTCGGCGTTCGCGTCATCGCGCGCCACAATGAAGAGTTTGCGGCCCGTTAGCGTTTCGGGCGATTCCACCCAAGCCGCCAGCATGACCAGGCGCTCGATTTCGCCGGGCGCTTCCATTGACGCTTCGGCGGCGGCGCCACCACCGAAACTGGCTCCCACAACAGAGACCGTTTTTGCGCCGTTTCGCCGCAGATAGCGAACGGCAGCCAACACATCAAAGTGATATCCATCATCGCCAGGGGGAAGTTGCGTTCCGCCGCGCGATTGGCCGCGCCCGCGGAAATCGATCGCTAAGACGCGCAAGCCGGCCTGTTGCAGAATCCGCGCCTGCTTCTCCCAACTCGCCTTGTTAAATCGACCCCCATGCGCCAGTACCACCCCACTGTCGCCTTTGCCGTATAGATCGGCGTAGACAATGCCGCCGTCTTGCGTGGGAAAAGAAACGAGCTGCTGCGCGCTGGAGACAGACGCGAAGGCCAGAGCTGTGAGCGTCATCCAAAGACAATGTAGTGATCCGAAAGGCAGCCGTTTCAAAATCCTATGATAAACTTCGGCACATTGGAGAAAAACGAATGAATCAGAGCTCCAGGCGCGATTTACTAAAGGCCGGATTCGCTGCTGCAGGACTGGCGGCTACCGGAAACTTGTCTTTGAAAGCGGCCCCTCAGACCGCCACCGATTGGGTGACGCTGGGCAAGTCCGATGTGAAGGTGACGCGGCTCGCCTTTGGTACCGGGACCATGAGCGGACGCGTTCAGCGTGAGCTCGGCCAGGAGCAGTTCACGAGTCTGGTGCGGTACGCCTACGATCGCGGCATTCGTTTCTTCGAAACAGCTGAATCTTACGGTGAGATGCATAAGATGCTGGGCATCGCCCTAAAAGGCATTCCACGCGACAGCTATCGGCTGATGTCGAAGGTTACCACGCATGATGGCGTAGATCCACAGCAGAAAATCGACGAGCTGCGCAGGCTCGCCAACACAGAGTACTTCGATATTTTCTTGTTGCACTGGCAACATTTGGCCTCTTGGCCTACCGATAGCCTGCGGTGGCAAGACGGCATCATGCAGGCGCAGGAGCGAAAGGCGGTCATTGCGCGCGGTGCATCGGTCCACGGACTGCCGGCATTGCGGCAAGTACCGGGGACAACTTGGCTGCAAGTGGCGATGATTCGCATGAATCATAAAGGCACCGCGATGGATGCGGAAGACTACAACACATCCGGGCCGGGCAACGTCAGCGAAGTGGTTTCGCATGTGAAGCAGGTCAGAAAAGAAGGCATGGGCGTGATCAGCATGAAGCTGGTAGGCGAGGGCCGTTTCACGAACCGCGACGACCGTAAAGCAGCCATGCGCTACGCGTTTCAAGAAGCTGGTGTGCAAGCGGTGACGGTGGGCTATAAAAATAACTCCGAAATCGACGAGGCGATTGAGAATCTCAATCTCGCGCTGGCATAGCCAATCCTATTTTGTATCGCGCACTTCCGGCGTCTGCATGATGGAGACTAGTTGAGCTTGCAATCGCGTCAACGCTTCATGCGGATCGTCTTTCCCGGAAAGTACACCGTGCACCGCTTTTGAATACGCGTTTGAAATCGCCGCGTAGTGCTTGCCCAATTGCGCCGAGGGCCTGGCGAACATCCCCTCACGCCAGTGCTGGCTCAGCCATCCGTTGAACGCGGTGTCGTTGAGCAGAGTTTCGTCCTGCAATAGATTCGTGCGCGATGGAATGCTGGAAAGCACCTCCAGTCTGCGCTTTTGCACCTCTGCGGAAATCAAGTAGCGAACGACTTGAGCTGCCGCTTGACGATTGCTAGAGTAGCGGGACACCGCCAGACCGTTTCCACCGAAAACCCACGCGTAACCCTTCTTACCAGCCGGCAAGTGTACCACAGAAAATCTTGTCGCTAATTGCGGGGACATCTTACTAAGCGGATACAGAGACAGCCATCCACGGGCAAACGCAGCTGAACCGGCCAGCCAGAGGTTCGCCGCATCTTCTTCGTCGTATTCAATGACGCTGGGCGGAGAAATCGTTCCAATCCAGGAGTGCGCCCGCCTTAAGGCCGCTTCGGCTGCCGGACTATTGGCGCAGATCGTGCCCGAACTATCCATCAAGTCTGCGCCTTCCGCGTGCTGCCACTCCATGGCATTGCAGGTCAAAGCCTCACCTTCGATACCTTGCCAAATGTATCCCCAGAAATCCTTATGGCCCACTTTCCGCTCGCCATCCTGAATGACTCTAGCCATGCGCCCCAGGTCGTCCCAAGTCTGCGGTGGCTCCCGGTAGCCATATTTCTTGAGAAGATCGGTGCGATAGTACAACACGGCCGTTTCCACCGATAGGGGGAGGGCCAGCAGTCTTCCATTCACCGTAAAGGCGTCCAGCAGACTTTTGTCTATGGCTGTCAGCTCGTCACCAAGATAAGGCTTTAGATCAATCAAATCGTCAGCCAGCAATCCCGGCCAGATATCGTCGATCTCGCATATGTCGGGTTCTGCCGACCTCCTGGCAAATAGATTTTGAAAAAGTCTCAGCCGCCCGTCGTTACTGTCGAAGGCGGATAGCGTTTCGATTTGGACTCCGGTTTTCTTTTGGTAATTTTTCAGTTCTCTCAACAGAAATGCCAGGTCCGTGGTGTTTTCTCCAACGGGTATCATCGTCAGAATCGGCGATCCCGCGCCCGCTGCCGCGCCAGGAGCGGCGTTGTGTGAGCACGCCACACAGAAGCAAAGGCCCAGCAGCGCAAAGCTCCCCGAAGGTTTCAGCAATATGCGCGATGACATCTGCGTTCCCTGGGGCTGCTTCATGGCTTTGCGCTTGCCATGCTTGGCGATTGCAAGATGGAAATCAGTTCTTTCTGCAACTCCGTCAATGCCACGTGCGCATCTTGCTTTCCTGAGATAACGTCGTGAACGGCCTTCGAGTACACGCGTGAAACGGCGCCGTATTTCTTACCGGTTTGAGCGGACGGTCGAGCAAACATGCCCTCGCGCCAGTGCTCGCTCAGCCAGCCGTTAAACCCGGTATTCTGGAGCAAAGCCATGTCACTCAGAAGACTTGTACGTGAGGGGACCGTACCGGAGGCGAGCAGCCGTTGCCTTTGTACCGTTGAGGAGATTAAGTAACGGACAACCTCGACTGCTGCTTTTGGATTGCGAGAGTAGCGGGACACCGCCAATCCCATACCGCCGAACATCCAGGCGTAACCCTTGCTCCCAGCCGGCATATGGACGGTGGAAAATCTCCCACCTAGCAGCGTGGAAGATTTGCTAGGTTCGTAGAGATCGAGCCATCCGCGCGCAAGCGCTGCTGATCCCGCCAGCCAAACATTGCGGCTGTCTTCTTCGTCATACTCGACCACACCCGGCGGAGAAATGGTTCCAACCCACGAGCGCGCGCGCCGCAACGCAGATTCAGCGGCCGGACTATTCGCGCATATGTTGCCCTTACCATCAATCAGTTCAGCGCCTTCGGCCCGCTGCCACTCGAGCGCGTTGCAGTTCAGGGGCTCGCCTTCGTCACCCTGCCAAACGTAACCCCAAAATTCCTTCGCCCCCGCTTTCCGTTCGCCATCCTGAATGACTTTGGCCATGCGTCCCAATTCATCCCACGTTTCAGGCGGTCGGCGGTAGCCGTATTTTTTTAGGAGGTCAGTCCGGTAATACAGTACGCTGGTTTCGACGAATTCAGGCAGAGCCACCAACCTCCCATTGACGGTGAACGAATCCAGCAGACTTTTGTCGATCGCCGTCATCTCGTCCCCCAGATAGGGTTTCAGATCAACTAAGTCGTTAGCCAGCAGTCCGGGCCAAATGTTATCAATTTCGCAAATATCGGGCTCTGGCGATCTCTTGGCAAAGAGATCTTCGAAAAGTATGATGCGATCATCCATGCTGTCGTAACCGCCCGGCACAGCGATCCGAACGCCGGTTTTCTTTCGGTACTGATCCAATGCGCCCAACACAAATGCGAGATCCGCCGGATTTTGGCCGGTAGGCATCATTGTGAGAGCCGGCGGACCCGCTGCCGGCGGCCACGCGGCGGGGTTGCGTGAACACGCAACGCCGAAACAAATGCCAACCAGAACGCGCGACGAATACCGCAAAGGCCGGCGGCCAGACGTTCGCGCACTGTTAGCGTAATTCATTCCAATAAACTGCTGAATGCCTGCCCCACCTGTACAACCACTCCCTCGCGGTCGTGGCGCCGTTCCGAGCCGCGCGCCAGCAAGCGTTTCCCGATACGCGGCCGAACCTTTGAATTCGTGCACTTAGGTGGCGCAGGCGGTTTCGCCTGCGTTCCGCTGCTAGCTCTATCGGTTGGCGAGCCGTGAACGATTAGGGCATGGTGCGCGGCGCGCAGCCCAGCCCTTCGCGCTACAGGTTAACCCCGTGCACGCCGATACGTAGTAAGCGACTACCACAAGCACGCCTTTTGATGCTTCGCCCCAGCCACTATCGCCACTTGCCCGCCCGGCTACGAAAACTAAGGACTAGCGGGATAGCTACGCGTCTCGGCACCAGCTTTGCGGTGATCGTCGTGTTAATGGCTATCGGCGGCGCTTATTCGCTCTGGCAAATCAATCGTTTAGAACAGCAGATCCAGCGCATCGACAGCATGGATAAAACCCTCTACGCGATTATGGCGGCAGACAATGCCATGGCCCGCTTTGCGGAAGAACTCCGCAATGCGCTGGAAAGCCGCGATCCCAGCCGTTTCAATGCCGCGGCCGACAAAATTGAGGAGCGAGCGAAGCTGGCCATGGCGACTGCCGATGAAGTCGTGCGAAATTCGCCAGGATTTGCCCGCCGTCACCCAGCCCTGGTGGCGACGTTTACCTATTGGCAATATCTATTGCCTGAGTATTTAGAGCGCACGAAGCGTCTGGCGGCCTTAAATGACTGGCCAGCCATCGATCGCCGTTTGAAAAGCCAATTGACCTACATCGCGCTGACGTTCAATAACTTTGCGGCTGAATTGGACGCCGATACTGCGCACGAGCGCGAGATCACTTTGCAGGCTTTGCGCCAGAGCCAGGGAACGGCGGCGGTAACGCTGCTGATTTTCTGTTTGCTGGGCGTATCGATAGCAGTTGTATTGAGTGTGGCCGCTACCCGCAGCATCGCGCTGCCCTTAGGGCGCCTGAGTGAGGCCGCCAAGAGCTTGGCCGCTGGCGATTTCTCCCACCGTATAGCGGTGCGTGGCCGTAATGAGCTGGCTACGCTGGGCCGCGCGTTCAACTCAGCATCTTACCGCTTGCAGGATCTCTACCAGGATCTCGAATCACGCGTCGCGCAGCAAACGCAAGTCATCCGCGCTCAGCTCCAGGAGTCGGCAGAGCTCAGAGAAGCGGCCGAGGCCGCTAACCGCGCCAAAAGCGAATTCCTGGCCAATATGAGCCATGAAATCCGCACTCCCATGAACGGCGTCATTGGCATGACTCATCTCATGCTAGATACGCCGCTGGATGCAACTCAGCGTGACTATCTCGAAACCATCCGCTCGAGCGGCGAGGCTCTGCTCGTAATCATCAACGACATCCTCGATTTCTCCAAAATCGAAGCGGGCAAAATGCTGGTAGAGAACGCCGAGTTCGATCTCCGCACCGTTCTCGCTGAATCCAGTGAACTGGTGGCGGCCTCAGTGGCCACAAAGCGCCTGCGCTTTACGCTGACGGTGGATGCAGACGTGCCGCAGAACGTGATCGGCGATTCCGGACGTCTGCGTCAAGTTCTTCTCAACCTCTTGTCCAACGCGGTGAAATTTACCGAGCGCGGTACCGTTCACTTGACCGTCTCCCGGCAAGCCGGACAAGATAATGCCTCATTGCTGCGTTTCATGGTGAGCGATACGGGCATTGGTCTTTCCGCTCAACAACAAAGCGGACTTTTTCAAGCGTTCAGCCAAGCCGACCGTTCCACCACACGGCGCTTTGGGGGCACCGGCCTCGGCTTGAGCATTGCCAAGCATCTGGTGGAACTGATGGGTGGGACGATCGGCGTTTTGAGTCAAACAGGCGAGGGAACAACGTTCTGGTTTAACGTCTGTCTACCGCCCGCCACGTCTCACGCCACAAGCCTGCCCGCGCCCGACGGCAACGCGGGCCTGCGAGACCTGTTTGCCCGCCGCCGGGCGCGTGTCCTGGTGGCGGACGACGTCATCACCAACCAGCAGGTGGCTGTGGGTATGCTGCAGCAGATGGGGGTGCGCGCGGACGCAGTGGCGAACGGCGCCGAAGCACTGGCCGCGCTCCAAGCCCTCCCCTACGATCTGGTGCTCATGGATGTGCAAATGCCGCTCATGGACGGCCTGGAGGCGACCAGGCAAATTCGCTTGCTGGAAACCGGCAGCGCGCGTGGTTCACTCGGGCCCTCGCTAAACGGCCAGCGCCTGCCCATCATCGCTTTGACGGCGGGGGCCATGCAGGGAGACCGGGAGAACT
The DNA here is from genome assembly GCA_963764105.1 of Bryobacterales bacterium. Classification (GTDB taxonomy): domain Bacteria; phylum Acidobacteriota; class Terriglobia; order Bryobacterales; family Bryobacteraceae; genus Bog-105. The sequence goes on along the minus strand of CAVXRP010000008.1, from coordinate 149,211 downwards.
GCCTCCGAGCGGGGATGGACGACTTCGTCCCCAAGCCTGTGATGCCGCGAGCCTTGGCCCAGGTTTTGGCGAAGTGGCTTCCCAAGCAAGAGGAGCCCAGTGAAAACAAGAGCGCCCCCCAGGATACCCGTGCCGTCCTTATCGATTCATCATCTTCCCTGGTCCTTGATATGGCAGCCCTGCTTAGCCGTTTGATGGGCGATAGGGAAATGGCCGGGAAAGTTCTGGATGGTTTTCTAGCTGATATGCCGGGCCAAATTTTATCCCTGCTGCAGTCGGTGGAGGCTGGCAACGCGGGAGACGCTCGGAAGCAGGCGCACAAAATCAAGGGGGCATCGGCCGCCATCAGCGGCGAGGCACTCCGCGCCTTAGCCTCCGAGATGGAAAGGGCTGCAGATGCCGGGAATCTGGCTGCGCTGAAAGCGGGCGCGACTGATCTCGATGAGCAGTTCCTACGTCTCAAGCAAGCGATCGCCTCGAACCGCGCAGCTTAGCCCCCTTTCGCTCATGTGCATCGGTAAAACCACTGCCAGGAAGGAGTGCTAACGGCCTCGTCGTTCGTAGGGAGGCCATTCCTGGCAGCGAGGCGGCTTTCGAGCTGCCTCCGAGTGAATCCCGGCCAAGCCAGCATTAGCCTCCTTCTTTCCACGAACAAGCGCCAGACGGGCACATCGAGGCCGCGCCATTCCCCACTTTGTTTCGCGGCACGGAAGCGCGCCCTTTGCGCTTCTAAAAACTCTGCTTATCGCACTCCGAGCCGATACGACTAACAGGAGAAGCGGTGAGTATCTTAACCCTGAATAAATTTCTGCTGAACGGCTGGCGCGACAGTGAGGCAGCGGTCCCCGAAGCAATTTCCGGCCATTATCTGGATGTGGCCAGCCGTGCATTAGCCGCCATCCGGCGCTCCGTTCTAGTAGGCGAAACGTTTACGGATCTATTCGAAGAAATGGATTCAGTTCGCAAAGACCTGCATGTGGAGAATGGGTCTGAAGCCGTGAGCGTTTGTGCAACCAGGGTAGAAGACATTTTAGTGACCTATCACAATCGTCTCCGCACCGCAGAGCAGGATCGCGCGGCGGATTTTAAGAGCGTTGTGGAAGTTCTCAACGAGGCGCTCGCTTACCTGACTGAGCATGATCAGACATCGCAGGAAAGGCGCGAGCAACTCGAGAACAACTTGAGTGTCGCAGCGCGCTTGGAAGATATTTCAACCTTGCGCTCGCATTTGGCAAAAATCTTGTTGTCCGTGCGGGATGAGGGGCGGCGCGGCAAAGACAAGGCACAAGAGGTGATTGCCAGCCTCGGGCAACAAATTCAGCAAGTTCATAAGGCGCAATCGCGATTTGCCCCGCAACTACCGGGCCGAAACAGCGCCATTGAGCATTTGAAGCCCATTTTGCAAGCCACTTCCTTGGCCGTCGGTTTACGTATGGCCATGTTTGCCGCCGACTCCTTGCGGGTGATTCGCGAACGCCACGGTGAGGAGGTGGCCACGTCCATCGTCCAGGACTTGGGCCTTAAGGAATTCCAACCTCTTTTTCCCGATAGTAGGGTGTTCCGCTGGGCACCGAATGCCTTGCTCTTGGTCTGGCGCGATACCGATGCATCCAAAGCCCCGGGCGATGTCTTGGTAGGGCTGAAGCCGTCTTACGAACAGCGGGCCTTTGTCGGCACCAGAGTTGCGGTCTTCAGTATCACGCTACGTTCATTAGTGATACAGACGCGCGGAACCATGGACGACATGATTTTGACCTTCGACCGCTTCTCGCGCGCAGGTGGCGCATGTTGACCACGGACTCGTGGTCTTCCCCTCCGGCTGATAGCGGGTCGGCCGTGCTCAGCGCGCTGGCACAAGGATTGCCCATCCGCCGCACCATGGAAGCTGTCGCCGCGATGGCTGCCGGTTTGCACCCCGGCTCGCGCAGTGCCGTTTTATTGCTCACTGAAAATCGCTTTACTGCGATTGCTGAAGTCCAATTGCGGCCAGACGACCGCGCTCTGCTTGAAAAGATCTCCGAGATTGCGAGTCTTGCCGAGCTTCGCTCGTTTGGGGAAGCGCATGGCGCCGAGGTCAAGCCCATATTGACGCAAGCCGCGGAGCTCGTCGGCATTATTGTGATTTTCGATTTCCTCGCCGCCCATGCCACTCAGTCGGCCATCCGGCAGCTAGACGAAATCTGTCTCATCGCCTCTTTCGCCATCGAACAGAAAAATCTAACGGAAGAGCTTTCCTATCTCGTTCGCCACGATCCGCTCACCCATCTATGGAATCGCACTTGCCTGGAAGAAGTTATCGCGCGTACCCTGGACGCGGCCTCGGTAACGGGCCGATTTACCGGCTTAATCATGTTTGGAATCGATTCGTTTCGCCTCTTTAACGAATTGCTGGGGCGCGCAGCGGGAGACCAATTACTGCGCCTGGTGGCCGCGCGTTTGGTCGACGCTTTGCAACCCGATCTTTGCCTCGCTAGGAGCGGCAGCGACGAGTTTGTTATTCTCATGCCGAACCTGCATTCTGCCACCGGAACGGCTGCCTTCGCCTCCCAGCTTCGCAGTTGGTTCGATAAGCCGTTCATGCTGGGCGATCACGAATTGATTGTGCGCGCTAGTTTGGGCACCGCCACCGCCGGGCCGGGCGAATGCTATGCCAGCGAATTACAGAATCGAGCCGATCAAGCGTTGTTGTTTGCCAAACGCTGTGCGCGCGGCCGCGTCTCGTCCTTTTCCGCCGACATGATGAAGACGCGCCCGGAACGTCTGATCATGGAAAAGCACTTGCGCTTTGCGCTGCAGAAACGGGAATTTGAACTCTACTATCAACCGCAAGTCGATTTAGCCACGGGCGATTTGAAAGGCGTGGAAGCGTTGTTGCGTTGGAAACACGCCTCGCTCGGTTTTATTTCGCCGGCTACTTTCGTACCGCTAGCGGAGGAAATCGGCATCATTGAGGAAATTGGCGAGTGGGTTCTCATCGAAGCCATTCGTCAACGGGAAGCTTGGCGTAGGCACGGTTTAGCTCATCTACGCATGGCCGTAAACGTTTCCGCCCTGCAGTTTGCCCGCATGGATTTTGCCGCGCAAGTCGCCAAACGTTTGCGCAATTCACAAATCCAACCGCATGAGTTGGAATTGGAGATTACCGAAACCGCGCTGATGACGGATTTTGAGCATGGCGCGCGCCAAATCAAGCTCCTCCGCTCGCTCGGCGTGCAGATTGCTCTGGATGACTTTGGAACCGGCCATTCGTCACTCGCCTATTTACAGCAATTGCCGATTGACCGGCTGAAAATCGATCGTATGTTTGTCAAGGATATCGCAAGCAGCGACGAACGGCCGGCCCTTCTGTCGAGCATTATTCAAATGGGTCTGAGCCTGGGCTGTGAGGTCATTGTAGAAGGCGTGGAAACCGTGGAACAGGCGCTTGCGCTTTCCGCCATGCATTGCGAAGAGGCGCAAGGTTTCTTATTCGCGAAACCGTTGGCCCCGGCCGATCTATTTAAGTGGATCGCGGCCCGCTCATCGCGAACCATGCTAAACAAAGGCGGCAAGAGCGCCAATACCGCTTCGACCGGCCTCAAAAAGGAAAGCGCATTTCCTATCGAAAAGCAAAATTCGCCGGCTCAACCGGCAACGCTCGCTACCAAGTAATCCGTCATAGCGTCGCGTACTGGTCCCTTATACAATCTCTTCCTTGGCCGTATCCCATCGCACCGTGCGGTTTTGCCTGTAGCTATCAACAGCCATGCGGCAAGCAACGGCAACCCGGAAGCCTAAATCGAAGGGGCAATTGATCTCTTTGCCCTCGCGAATAGCGTCTAGAAAGTTGCGCATGTGGCTCGCTGGCGGCGTGGGTGTATCGCCCACCAGAACTTCGCCTTGCGGCGCATTCATCTTTTCGGGCACGAAGCGGATTTGCTGGCCGCGCATGATAGTCCCGTCTGAGCCGAGCACTTGTTCCGTGACACCCAGACTGGCGTTGCCAAAACCGGAAATCCAACTGAAGAGCAACTCTTCCGGCTGAAGCATGGAGACGTTCATGGTGTCTGGCACCTCGCGGCCGTCTTTCCAAAGATATAAGCCACCGGTCATGTTCACCGCGCTGGGTATTTTCAAACCGAGCACCTTGTACCAGAACGCCACTTGGTGGCACATGTTTTCGTAAACGTTGCCGCCTGAATAGTCCCAAAAGAAACGCCAGTTTTCATAGCGATTGGCGTCAAACGGCACTTTGGGCGCTTCGCCCAGAAACTTGCTCCAAATGATGTTTTCCGCGTTCATAGCCGGTCGGATGGGACGCGCCCATTGCGGCTTGCCGCGCGGCGTGTTGCGGTACATCGTGGCGTCAATGGCAGTGATCTGCCCCAGTTTGCCGCCGGCCAGAAAACGCCGCGCATCAGGCACATGGCCGGAAGAACAGGCTTGATGCCCAATCTGCACCACTTGCTTCGCTTTCACCGGCTCATAGGCGGCACGCATCCGTTTGGCGTGATCCACCGTGAAGGCCATCGTCTTTTCTTGATACACATGCTTGCCGGCGCGGATGGAATCGACAAAATGCTCGCAATGCAAATGCTGCGGTGTAGCGATAACAACGGCGTCCAGATCCTTCTCCTCAAGCATGAGACGGTGATCGATAAAGGTTTTGACGGCTGGCCCCACAGTCTTGGCCTTTTCGCGCTGCTCGGTGTAAATGTCGCAGACCGCGGCAAATTCCGTGTTGGGACAACTGAGCGCGTCGCGCACAATATCTTGCCCGCGCGCGCCGTAACCGATAATGCCGAAGCGAATCTTTTCGTTAGCGCCGAGGACAGCATGCGGCAACGCTAGGCCGCCGATGCCAGTCGCGACTTGTCCAAGAAATTTTCGGCGGGAACTCATGAACCTGCGTCAATGTTAACAACTCTAGCGGCGCGGCTGAACCTCAATCTCCACTTTGGTGTCTTTGGGCAGCGGTACGTCGATCACTTGGCCCTGCGGCAGGTAAGGCGCGATGACGCCCGCCTCCGCATAGGCCAGATTGCGGCCGTTTTGAATGGCCACCAGCGTATAACGGCCGGGCGGCACTTGATTTAGTGTGAATGTTCCATCGCTATCGCTTTGATCGCGCGGGATGTATTTCGCGCGAGTGGAATCTTGTGGAATCACCAGCACCATGGCGCCGGCCACCGGCGTTTTGCCATGAACAACCGTTCCGTCGATCTTCGTCATCCCTTTCGCGGTTGTAATGGTCAGCTCAATTTGCGCGCCCGCTGCGATTTCGAGTACGCCATCGGCAAACGCCGCGCCTTTCACCGATATCCTCTCGATATAAAACTCGTTGGTGTTGCCCATCAAAAGCGAATAGCGGCCCGGTTGGATTTGGGAGATTTTAAACGAACGATCTTTCGCGATAGGAGCGAATGAGACGCTACCGTTCGCCACGTCGCCCAGCCAGATACAGAGGCTTTCCGGGATCTCGCCGTCAAATTGAACGGTGCCGCTCACAGCGGTTTTAACCGCTTCATTGAGGTGAATGCTGGAATCCCCTGCCAGGCTGACGGACTCTGAGCCAAGCTCCGATTGCTGATTTTGCACAATACTGAAGGCGTTGAGAATATAGTTTCCCGGCGCTATCCCTTCAATGCCGTTCGGAGTCACCATACTTTGGACGGGGATGAGTGTTCCGCCCGGGCCGGCTTGTACTAGGTTCGCCGAAAGAAATTGATTGGGCTCCTTTTGTATGCCATCCCAGCCGGCGTGCAACGCGGGAACGGCGTGCAGAGTGAGCTGAATTTCGGCTTTCGCGCCTTCTTCGATTGTGAGCGAGGCTGCGCCTTCCGGAGTGGTGCTTGCGGGGTAAAAGGTTAGAGGGAAAGCGACGTCTAGGTCAGACTGAGGCTCAGGCGCGGGATTGGCCGAACCTTCCGCCGTAACGGGCTGGATTTGGGAACGGCTGCGCGCGTACCAGGGACGCCCTGAGGCTGCCACATAATAGCTGCCCGGTGAAAGGCGGCCAAAATGAAAACTACCTCCCAAAGTCGTATTGGCCTGACCCTTCACCTCGGTTTGAGACAGACCTCGTGAAACCGTCCGGCCAAACAGATAAACCGTGGCTCCTGAAACCGGGTCGCCGTCTCCATCGATCACCGTGCCGGAAATGCTGGCTGGCCAATCTAACGGAAAGATGATATGTTCCGAATCGAGCCCGGCACCCACCACGATGGCGGTGGAAAACTCGTCAGTTTGTTGGTAGAGTTGCGAGGCGCCGCGATAGTCCACCCGCAACTGATATTTGGCCGCTGGCAGGCCAAAGAATGAGAATTCGCCGTTTTCCCCGCTGACGGCCGTGAGTGTTCGGTCTGGATGCTCCACCATGATGATAGTGACGCGCGCGTTTCGTGCCGGGCGATTGCCTTGATGATGCACAACGTGACCGGCAATCTTAAAGGTGGGAGCAGGTTGCTGAGCCGCGCAAGATAACGCCCAGTAACCGGCAGCGAGAACTGTCAACACTTTTGACAAGCTAGTTCTCCTTCCGTTCCGTGAGTTCCACCGTAAGTTCGGTTTTTTGTCCCGGACCGAGATTGACGCTCTGGCTGGGATAGTTGCGCAGAGCTTCTGGATTCGAGTATTCCAGACCTTCCACGTTGGTGAGGGCGAAGACTTGGTACGAACCAGGGGAAAGAGTGAGCGATGGGTGAGCAAGACCGTTGAATGTTGATGCCTGCTGAACCTGCAGAATCTTCGGCTCGCCCACCGGGGAACTGGGCACAACCAGCACGAAACCGCTATGCGAACGTTCTTCCCGGCGTAGCTTGGCACTGAGAGTGGAGCAATCGGCGCGCATGTTGATGGTGAGTGGCTGCGTACCGCCGTTGGCGTCGACCACCACATAATCGCGTGTCAGATCTAAGCTCCCGTACCAAGCCGATTCCACACATTCGCTTCCGGACTGCACGTCCAGTTTGTATTTGCCCGGGGGAACGTCATTAAATAAGAGCGCGGGCGGATCGCCCTGCACTTGTAGCCCAACTGATTGCATGCTGGAAGGATCCGTTGGGATAAGGGTTGCGCCGATGCCGGGATTCATCAGTCTCTGCCCGTTGATCATCTGAACAATCTGGGATGGCTGCTCCGTATCGGACGCCTGGGTGGCGGGGTGATTCACGGTCACCGGAATACTGGCGGCGGGACGGAGAGGGATTTCGATCTCCAAATCAGTGTGACCCACAGCTATTTCCTGGCGTGTCTGGTAGCCATGACCCTGAGCGTCATTGGCATTCAGGAAGATGGTCCAAGCGCCGGATGGTAGGGCGGGCACGATAAGTTGCCCATGCGCTTGATCGTACTGCATGCCCTGAGCCCAGAAGTTTTGGCCGCTGGGATTCTGCAGCGAAAATCCCACGCCCTGGCCGGCCGGAACTCCAGACACCTGCGCCGTTACGCGATAGCCGCGTTCGGCACGAAGGCGAAAATCGGCGCGAAACTCCTGGCCGGCCCGCAGGTCCACCGCTTGAGCGGAGGCCAAATCGGGTGCGCCGGGATAGTACTTCGGAGCGATCACTTCGCGCGGCCCGCTCGGGCTTTGCTGAGGGACTGCGGAACCCATGGCAAAAACCACGTAGCGGCCCGGAGTCAGATCTTCCGCGCGATAGGAGCCGTCTTCATCGGTGCTCGCGCTGTTGCGGGGCTGCCACTGCTTACGCCCCTGCCAGATCTGTTCAAACAGAATCTGTACTTGCACACCTTCGAGCGGTTCACCATCGGCGTCTATGATGTGACCTATAATTTTCGAGTTGGGGAGCAAGGTGAGATGGAAATCGTTCTTGCCGGAGCCCACAGTCAGCCCTGTATTGGCCCGGCCCAACTGGTTTGCTTGGTCGGAAAAGCCAGGCTTTTGCGTGGAGAAGAAGATCTGGCCTTCGGGAACGTCGGCGAATTGAAAGCGCCCGTCGGCGCCGGTCAACATGGCAGACGAGACAGGCCCATTCATTTGCACCAGAGCCCGCCGGACAGGCTCGCCCGTTACGGCATTGGTGACGGTGCCAGAGACTGTATGGCGCGGTGCCTGGTTTGTAGTGTTGAAAGAGCCAATAACAGCTTGGCCTCCGAAACAAAACAGCGATGACGGCAGCAGAAGCAGGAATAAAATCCTGAACATTTGGCGAGAGAGACGCGTCCCTTTGCTAAAAGGATACAAGAATTCTGCGCTAGAGTATTAACTAATGTCTCGCAAAGTCACACGCCGTTCCTTCGTTGCTAGTTCTGTTTCAGCCGCGTCTCTGCTGGCAGCGGAGCGGCTTTTCGGCGAGCAGGCGTCGGACGGTACCAAGCCATCCGCCGACCTGGAAAAGCTGGGCCAAGTCGCGATAGCGGAAGCGAAAAAGCAGGGCGCTACTTATGCCGACCTCCGCATAGGACGCTACCGCAACCAATTCTCCGGCTACCGCTTGTCGCCCGAACGGGGCAGCAATATCACCGATGAGGTGCCTTTTGTAACGGACCAAAACAGCTTCGGGTTTGGGGTTCGGGTCATTGTGAACGGACAATGGGGCTTCGCGGCATCCCCTTTGGTCACGGCCGATGAGATTGCCCGCATCACGCGCGAAGCAGTGACCGTGGCGAAGGCGAACGCGGCGGCACAAGCCACGCCGGTTCAACTGGCGCCGGTAAAGGTTTACCGCGACCGCTGGACTTCAAAGTTCGACAAAGATCCCTTTGCCATCGCGATGGATGAGAAGCTGGAGCTGATTCACTCGGCGGCCGCTAGTGCCAAGAAAGACCCCAAAGTCTTCTCTTCTTTTGGAGCGCTCGGTTTTCAGGCGGAAGACAAATACTTTGCGTCGTCGGAAGGATCATCCATCCAGCAATACGTCGTGCGTGTCTACCCGCTTTTAAGCGCCACTGCGGTCGATTTTAAGAATGGAATTTCACGCACCCGAAATTACACAGTAGAACCGCAAACCGCAGGTTGGGAGGCCATCGCCAAAGCCAATCTATTAGAGAATGCGCCACGCATCCGCTCGGAGGTTCTGGAACACCTCGCTGCGCCGCCGGTGAAGCCCGGGAAAAAAGATTTAGTGCTGCTGCCCAGTCATTTATGGTTAACGATTCACGAATCGATTGGGCATTCGACCGAGCTCGACCGGGCCTTGGGATATGAAGCCAACTATGCCGGCACGAGTTTTCTGACAACGGAGAAAATGGGGAATTTTCGCGTGGGCAGCGAGCTGATGAACGTGTTCGGTGACCGAACCAATGATCGGGGCTTGGCGACGGTCAAGTATGACGACGATGGCGTCCTCACCACAAAGTTCCCGATTATCGAGAAGGGCGTTTTCAAGCACTACCAGACGATTCGCGATCAAGCGCATTTAATTGGTGAGAGCGAATCGCGTGGCTGCTGTTACGGAGACTCCTGGTCGAGCGTTCCTTTTCAACGCATGCCCAATGTGTGGCTCGCCCCGGGCCCCGAGACGGTCACGCCGGAAGATCTGATTTCCGGAGTAGACGACGGCATCTTGATTGAGGGTGATGGGAGTTTCTCCATCGATCAGCAGCGTTACAACTTTCAGTTCGGCGGCGATGCATTCTGGGAGATCAAGGGCGGCAAGAAGGGCGGCATGGTTTCACGCGTCGCTTACCAGGCGCGCACGCCCGACTTCTGGCACGCCTGCGACGGCATCTCAGGACCGAGTTACTGGCAGCAGTTTGGCGCGCCGAACGATGGCAAAGGCGAACCGGCACAAAGTAATTCCGTGAGCCACGGCTGCTCACCCTCGCGTTTCCGCCAGATCAACGTGCTACAGACCGATTAAGAGGAGACCAGCATGTTGAGCCAGCAGAACATAAAAAACATCATCGATCAGGTGATCGGCTACTCGAAGCTGCCGGAATGCGAGGTCTACGTCAATTGGACAGAGGACGATTTTATCCGTTTCGCTAACAACGGCATAACGACCTCTGGTTACCGCATTACTCAGCAGATCTCCATCTCTAGCACAACGGCCGATAAGCGCAGCGGTAACGCGGTGGTAGGCGAACTGAGTGCCGAAGCTTTGAAGAATGGCGTGAAACAGGCGGAAGAGCTAGCCGCCATTTCGCGCCCGAATCCGGAGGACATGCCCGCGCTGCCGGCGCAGGAATACCCGCATTTGAGCAATTTTGACGATTACACCGCTGCCGCACGCGGCGATGTGATGGTGCCGCAAGTGAAAGCGATCTTGGCGGGCGCTATGCAGAACAAGCTGGTCGCGGCCGGCTATATTCAGCGCTCCGCCAATGCGGTCGGGGTGGGCAACAAGGCTGGGCTATTCGGCTATCACACTTACACCGATTCGAGCCTCACCCACACCATGCGAACCCCTCAGGGAACGAGTTCCGGCTGGGCGACGCAGAGCTCGGTGTCACTCAAAGACCTAAACGGGGAAGAGCAAGTCAAAGTTTCGATTGACAAGTGCCTGCGCGGCGCCAACCGGAAGAAGTTGGATGCGGGTAAGTACACCGTGATTATGGAACCGGCGGCCGTAGCTGACCTGATCGGTTGGCTCGGGTTCGCTTTCGGTGCGCGCGATGCCGAGCAGGGGCAATCGTTTCTGAGCAAGCCCGGACAAAGTCAAAATGGCGTGAATACCTACCTGGGAGAAAAACTGTTTCCGGAGATCGTAACTCTGCGGAGTGATCCGTTTCACCCGAAACTCGCATCCACACCCTGGGGACCTTCGCTGCTACCTAATGAAAAGCTGCCGTGGATCGAGAAGGGCGTTGTCAAGAATCTCTACTACGACCGCTTCTGGGCTGAAAAGGCTGGAAAGAAGCCCACTCCCTATCCGGTGAATCTTGTTTTGGAAGGCCAGGACAATTCACTGAACGATCTCATCGCCTCTGTCGACCGGGGACTGCTAGTCACTAGGCTTTGGTATATCCGTGTTTTGCAGCCTAAGACATGGCAGCTCACCGGGTTGACTCGTGATGGAGTTTTCCTGATTGAGAAGGGCAAAGTCACTGACGCGGTAAACAACTTCCGTTGGAACGAGAGTCCCGCTGAGGTATTGCAACGAACCAGCAAGCTCACACAGCCTGTGCGGGTGACCAATGACGAGACAGGGTCGAACATGGCTCCAGCGTTAATCACCACTGATTTCAATCTGACCAGCATTTCGGACGCGGTTTAGTGCAACGGCTCAAACTCTGGTGGTCGAGTTTTCGCAGCTGGTGGTTGAGAACCTGGGCGAATCTCCGACCAGGGCCGGAAACGCGCCGCGGCGTTTTTTGGGGAGCGGCGCTGACAGCATTGGTTGCCGCTCTGGGCGGAGGATGGGAACTCAAGTCCGGCTTCGGCCGCTTCATTGACCTCAGCTTTGCCCTTCTTGTTGCAGTGCTTGGCATTGCGCTGATCGCGCTCTCGACGTTTCTACTGCTGAGCCTTTTCCGGATATTGCCGAAATGGCTTTCGGGAGTGGTGATTGGGGCAAGCATCTTTGTCTCGTTCGTGTTGCCGGCATCGGGGTTTGTATTCGTTCCACTGGCGATCTTTTTCGGCGCCACGCTGGCGACGGTTCTCAGCGGGCAATTCCGCCAGGCGCAGCGCAGCAAGAAGATTTTGACGATTGTGCTCGGGGTCGCTGCGCTGGCGGGATGCATCACTCTGGTAACGATTTTGGCGGGAGACGGCGTGAACGAGGATGGCATCAAGCTGCAACAAACAGCCAGTCCTGAGCCTGCGCCGCTGAGCGCGCCCAATCCATCGGAGAGCGGGCCTCACATCGTCAAGTCATTGTTCTATGGCAGCGGGACGGATTTGCGCCGTCCTGAATATCGCACGAACGTGGCGTTGAAGACGCCCACGGTTGATGCTACTCCTTTCTTCAAAGACTTTAAAGGCTGGAAAGAGAAAGTGCGGAGGCGGTACTGGGGCTTCGGTGTGGATAAGATGCCACTCAACGCGCGCGTGTGGTATCCGCAGGGCGCGGGTCCGTTTCCTCTTGTGCTGATTGTGCATGGCAATCATGACATGGCCGAATTCTCAGATCCCGGATATGAGTATTTGGGAGAATTGCTGGCCAGCCGGGGATTCATTCTCGCATCCATAGATGAGAACTTTCTCAATAGCGGGGTGACGAATCTCCCAAAGGAGCAGGCGGCGCGAGGGTGGATGCTGCTGGAACATCTGAAGCTCTGGCGCCAGTGGAATACGTCGCCGGGCAATCCGTTCTTCGGAAAAGTGGATATGGAGAATATCGCGCTGATGGGTCACTCGCGGGGCGGCGAAGCGGCGGCGACGGCAGCGCTGTATAACAAGCTTTCGTTCGATCCCGACGACGCGACGATACCGCTGCATTACGGATTCGCCATCCAGTCGGTTGTCGCCATTGCTCCGGCGGACGGCCAATATAAACCGGCGGGCGAACCGCGACGGCTCGAAAACGTAAGTTATCTTACGCTGCAAGGTGCGAATGACGCCGACGTATCGAGTTTCATGGGTAGCTCACAGTTTGATCGCGTCAAGTTCACCGGCGACCACGGACCATGGTTCAAGGCGGAGATATATGCGTACCGCGCGAATCATGGCCAGTTCAATACAGTGTGGGGCAGATCGGACGCGGGCGAGCCGCTGGGACGCTACCTCAATCTGAAGCCGTTGATGAACGGCGAAGAGCAGCGCCGCATCTCCAAAACCTACATCTCCGCCTTCTTGGAGGCGACCTTGCACGGCAAGCGGGAATACCTGCCATTGTTCCGCGATTATCGGGTGGGCCGCGCGTGGTTGCCCAAAACGTACTACATGAATCGGTATTTCGATGCGACCTATCAACCGGTGGCGGATTTCAGCGAGGATGCGGATGTGACAACGACGACGGTGAAAGGCGGACAAATCAGCGCGGAGAATCTTTCCGTTTGGCGGGAGGAGCCGATTCCGACGCGTTCCGACGATCGTGGCTATAACGGCGTTTTCCTCGGCTGGAACCGTGAGCATAACAACAAGCTGCCCTCGTATTCGATTACGCTGCCGCCGGATATGAAAGGAACTTTGCTAGCGCTGTCACTGGCGGTGACCGATGAGGAGGCTCCTCAGCCGGGCAAACAGAAATCGGAGGTGGAGGATTCCAAAAAGGCACCGAAAGATGAGACAACGGACTTCACAGTGGAACTCGAGACCGATGAAGGAGCAAAGATAGCACTGCCGTTGAGCCGCTTTGGGACACTCATGCCCTTATTCCGGGTGCGCTTTACTAAGTTCGCCATGCTGGACGATTATGCCTATAAGAAACCGGCCGAACCTATTTTTCAAACGTTCGAGCTACCGCTGAAGGTTTTCGGAGTAGCCGACGCGAGTCATCTGCGGGTAGTGCGATTGCGCTTTGATAAGACAGTTTCGCGGGTTGTCATTCTGAGCCAGATGGCCTTAGAAAGTGGTAATATTTAGGACCAAGGAGGGGACGATGGCAAGTCCATCTACTGCGGCAGTACCTATGGATCCACTGCTGAATACACCTTGGGCCACATACCGGCTGTGGGCGTCGACGGCCAGGTATCAAAGGAAGGAAATCGATAAACTGACCAATCGGAGTCTCTGGTTGGCATGCATCGGCGCGGTGGTGGCGGCTGGGGCGGAGCAAATAAAGACTTTGTCCGGCTTCGAAACGACCGCCAAATGGATAGGCGTGGCGGCAGCGGCGGCTGTGGCGCTCGCCACTTACCTCAGCAGGCAAGTGCAAGGAGATAACCGCATCAGCATCTGGACACGCAGCCGGTCGGCCGCAGAGTCGATGAAATCTTGCATCTTCCTTTTTCGGGCGGGCGCGGCACCGTTTGACGGACCGGATAAAGCGGCGCAGATCAATGACAGAACAGCCAAGGTAAATGCCGATATGCAAGGCGTTGAGCCGCGCCAGCCGGAAGCGGAGCCGGCGGCCGATCTCACTCCACTTACAGTGGACAGTTACATCACAAAGAGGCTGGTGGAGCAGATCGATTACTATAGAACGCGAGCCAAGGAACACCAGGCGGAAGCAGATCGTTACCGGAGCGCCACGACGGTGCTGACGGGAATCGGCGTTTTACTGACAGTCGGTTCTATGGTCAGCGGGTTGTCGCTTTGGGCGCCGGTGGTGGCCACGCTGGCGTTCGATCACGGCGTACATGAAGAGCCAGCAGCTCCAGATGTTGATAGCGACCTACACCAAAACGGCCCTGCAGTTGAGTTCGTTGTTGGATGGCTGGAGGGCAAGCGGGAAGACTGAAGCGGACAAGGCAGAACGGGACGCCTTTCTGCAGAACTGCGAACAAACGATGGCAGCGGAGAACGGCGGCTGGTCGGCCTTGTGGGCGAAGGCTTAGGGTGAGGGATTGAACGCAGCGAGTGAGCCAAGCAGCGGAGCGATTTGGGTTAAAGCGCTTTACTGAAGGCCTTAAAGCACATTATCACTGCGAGAACTGAAACGGCACAGCTATTGCTCTTGATAGAGCGATGCCTGAAGCAATTCGATCTGTAATGCTCGCGGGGGCTGGCGTGCTGCGCTGGCCCGGCGGCGAGGAGCGCGTGAAGTACCGGCTGGTGGTGGGTCTCGATAGCGTGATTAGCGGGATACACGTCTATCCGGCCGACCTGAATATTCTGCAGCGGCCGAGCCGCCACCTGGGTCTCTTCCTGTACATGCCAGAAGGGCGCAGGCTGGGGCTGAACGTGGCGCCGAATGGCCACCTAACGCCGGATGGCCCTATGCAACGAAGCCTGGATGGACAAGACTGGTGGTTGGACACAACGCCGTGGCTGCCGTGCGAGACAGCGGATCGGTTCACGCTTTCGATGAGGAGCGCGTCGATGCAGGTGTTTGAATCACACGCTACGCCGGAAGAGGCGGAAGCGGCGCACCGGAACTGGAAGGGATTCGCGGTGGATCTGGCGGAGATTCGGCCGCCGTTTGGCAGACCGATCCGGTTGCCGCTGGCCATGAGTAAAGGAGTCGCGGTATGAGGCTGGCTATGCTTTTGGCCTTTGCGGCCTCCTTGGTTGCCCAGGCCCAGAGGCCGGAGGGTGAGCATCTGATTCCATCACTCGATGGCCATGCGCTCTTTGTGACTTACTGCGCCGTGTGTCACGGCAAAGCGGCGGATGGGACCGGGCCCATGGCTCCGGTGTTGAAAATCAAGGTGCCGGACCTGACAAAGATCAGTGAGAGACATGGAGGCAAGTTCCCGTTTGATTGGGTGCAGAAGCGGATTGAGGGAAGCGACTCCGATGGACTGGGGCATGGGACCAGGGAGATGCCGATCTGGGGTCCGATCTTTTCGCAAGTTACGACTGACCAAGATTTTGGGAAAGTGCGGATATATAATTTGACGAAGTATTTGCAGAGTATACAGAAGTGACTCGTCAGCGAGTGACTTTGAGGACCCAGGCGGGTTGGGAGAGCAAGGCTTCTGGGAGGTCGGGTAGGTCGATGGAGACACCGCCTTTGGAGGACTTGAACTTCAAGGGAGTCTGGGATCCAAGCAGAGTAACGGACTTGACCTGACTCACATCCTTGAGATCGAAGCGGCGGCCGGGCCAGCGCGGCAGGATGGCGTAGAGGTCGTTGCCTTTGGCGGTGAAGAAGGCTTCGATGCGGGCTTTGCCGGGAGCTGGATCGGCGACCAAGCTATTTACATCATAAGCGGTTGCGAACTCGGAGTTGTAGTCGGTTTTGGGGACTTCGCCAGAGGTCCATTGGCGAGTCACTTTCCACGGCTTGGTGCCATAGATAGCGTCGCCATTGACCTTCAGCCAGTCGCCAATTTGAATGAGTCGCTCCTCCATGATGACAGGGATGGTGCCATCAGCAGCGGGTCCGATATCGAGGAGTAAATTGCCACCGCGACTCACGAGATCAGACAGCATGACGACCAACTGACGCCCAGTGTGATAGTTCTCCAAGCGTTCGGCACGGTTGTAGCCATAACTGACACCCATACCGCGGCTCTCCTCCCATGGATGCTCCATGCCACTCATGCCGGGAGTGTATTCGGTGGTCCAGTAACCGCCGTGTTTGTGACGGGTCTCTTTGCCCCAACGATCGTCTATGACCACTTCGTCTTTCACAGGAGATTCGTTGAAGAGCCAAGCGAGGAGTTCGGGACTGTGCCATTCGCTCGAAGGGATCTCCCACTCACCATCGCTGAAGATGATGGAGGGTTTGTAACGAGTGACGAGGTCTTTGAACTGAGGGAACATGTGATCTTTGACATAGCGGGGCTTATCATTGATCCACAGAGGGTTGTACCACTCATAGAGCGAATAGTAGACTCCCATGCGCAGGCCTTTGCGGCGCACGGCTTCTGTGAGATCGCCCAATAGATCGCGCTTCGGACCGATTTCAACAGAGTTCCAGGGGCGACCCCAGGTGGCGGAGGCTTCTTTGCTAGGCCAAAGGGCAAAGCCTTCGTGGTGCTTGGAAGTGAGGGCGACGTACTTGGCGCCGGAGCGGGCGAAGACGTCGGCCCAATGATCGGGATCGAATAATTGAGCGCGAAATTCGGGAGCGAAGCTCGGATAGAGGAAATCGGCACCGTACAGATTCTTGTGATAATCCCACGTGCCGGTTTCGGTGGCGTTAGCTTTGGGATTGTCTTTGCCTTCGGTCATGGCGTGCCAGTACCATTCGGCGTAGGCGAGCTGGCCGGGGATAACCGGCGCGTAGGCGGGGACAGAGTAGACGCCCCAGTGGATGAAGATGCCGAACTTGGCTTCGGTGAACCAGGCGGGGGTGGGGCGCTGGTCGATGGAATCCCAGGTGGGTTGATACGTTTGGGCGCGGAGGGTGCCGAGAAGGAGGAGGGAAAGCAGTAGCGATTTCATGGAAAGATTCCTGCCCATTCTATGACGGACGGTTTGGCGAAGCGAAACGCGGGTCGGAAGCGGGGTTTTTGACGGGAAAAAAGAGGGGTTTTGAAGCGCTTCGGTCCCGCGTATAAATAATAGAGCCGAGCCGCGGGAAATCATCGACTTTTTGTGGTTCAGCGGGATGAGTTTTTCCCGCGCGGACTTTGCGCTGGGCAGCGTTGCGTTGTGAATGGCGTGAAATGCAATTTGTTTGTTCATAAAAATGGGCGCCCCGGCGCGCGAACGCAGGATGCGCTTTCAAGAGAAATATAGAATGGCGGCGAACGCGACGGAGTTTGGATGAAAAGCAGGAAACCGCGTAAGTAGCTGATTTTGAGTGATTTGGGAGGAGTGCGGATTCTTTGAAAGTTTGTGACTGACGAAATTAGCCACAGATGAATACGGATAAGCACGGATAGAAAAAAGGGGTAAAACGTCGAAAACCGATGCAGGAGCCATCCCCGGGACTAAATTCGAAAACAACTGAGAACGGATGCGGCGTTTTTTGGAGTTGATGGGATAGCGCAGCCAGCGGAGGCTTCTATGGTGGTTTTGCTGCCGGAGGAGATTATTCATGCTCTTTCGCCTGTGCGGGGGCTGCTTAACGATATTTTTGCGGTGCAGGATGAGATTGCATGAGGTTGCCGGTATGCTTCGTGCAGGCACGGCGAGTGACTCGCGAGCCTTGTCTGGAAACTTCGAGGCCTACGACTGGTATCTTCGCGGCCGATATCAATTGAACCGGCAAACAAGAGAGTCGTTCCACAGAGCTATTGAGGTGTGGCTAGGGAACGGTGGCCAGGAAGCTGACCAACTCGGCAATCCTATGGAATCCAGTTCGCGCCAACAGGACTCGAATCTGCGTGCGAACCGTATTCAGGCTGGCGTTTCTGCGAGCCGCAATGTCGCTCGGCGACATTCCAGAGACGAGCTCGGCGGCCACTTCGGCTTCGGCGCGGGTACAGTTCAGAGCCAGTTGGATCCGGCGCCAGTCGAGCGCATAAGGCGACTTGGGGAGCGTGACAAAGATCAGCGCGCAATTGGCAAATCGCGGATCAAAAGGGTTCGGTTGAGCCACACCGCTGGGAACCACTTGAACAAGCCAGCGCCCGGCCAGCCGCATCACTCCTCCGCTGCGCCCGGTGGCGGCATTGGCGATCAGGATGTGAAGCCTTGTCGTCTCTTCGGCGGAAAGAGTCGCAAGTTGGCTATCATGACGCAGGCTCAGTACGTTCCCGTCTTGTAGCAATGCGATGGCGGCGGCGGAGGAATCGAGAACCCGGCCAATCGAATCGACCATAAGGCATACCATCTCTCGAGAATCGATAGCCTGCCGAAGCAGCTCGCCGCGCGCCAAACCAGGCGCCAAGGCGGCACTGAGCGAGACGGCATGTCTAGCGTGCTGCGCGACCGATTCCCAGGGTGCGAGATCGTGCCGTTCAAAGCGTTCTTTGCGTCTGTGGAAGGCGAGCGAAATTTGGCAGTTTATGTTGTTCTCCAAAACCCAGCCGCCCTGGTACCTTCCGCCACTGGCTATCAGAAAGTCTTGGTAGTATTCGCTGTGCGACACCTGCTCATCGGAGATGTGTTCCTGGCAAACAAGCATGTCTCCGTCTGCCGACTGATCGATAGAGGTGGCGAGCGGATTAATTTGGGCGTAGTGCGCGAGGTAGGACGCCGGAACGCTTGGCGGCCATCTCCCGGCCACGAAAATAACTTTGGCCAGACTGGCGGTTCTCGGCCTCGCGCTGTCGCCCACGGCAAGCGTCACTTCAACCGAGTGAGTCGCATCGGCGAAGGCCGCCAGGGCCTTCGGCCATCGCGATGGATTCACCGCCGCTTCATACATGAGGGTGACGATCTGATCGCGCTCTCCCAAAAAAATCCGATCCGTCATCAGAATTGGTGATGACATTTTTGCCGGCTGGTGTTAAGGTTTGCTCAAGCTTGAGAAGTAAAGTAGCACAATTCAAGGTTGCTTGGAGGCCCTAATTGATGCCGGTTTCGCGATCTGTATTCCAGTTCACACTAGCGGTAGGCGGCGCCTTTGCCTTTTGTGTGGCCCACCGTCGTCTGAGGGAGGCGCCTTCCCTATGACTGTTCCCTACATTCTGCGGCGTGCGAAGCAATTCTACGGCAGCCGCACCGCCATCTATGAGGGCGATTCCGCCATTTCCTATAACCAACTGTTCAGTCGCGTCATGCGCGGCGCTCAAGTGCTGCGCGGGGTGGGGATTGGCCAGGGGGAGCGGGTCGCGGTCCTGATGTTGAATTCGCCGCGCTATTTGGAGCTCTATTACGCTACCGCTCAGATTGGGGCGATTATCGTTCCGCTGAACACCCGCTGGAATCTTGACGATATTGTGTTCGCCCTGCAGGATTCTGGGAGCAAACTGCTGATCTTCGACGATCGATTTACAGCGTGCCGCGAGCCGATTGCCGCGCGGTGCCCCGAATTGCGGCAGTTGCCCATTGCCGATTATGAACAATCGACCGGCGAAGCGCCCGGCGATCTCCGCGAGGAAGGCGATCCCCACGAGGACGATGTGGCTGGTCTCTTTTACACCAGCGGCAGCACCGGCGGACCCAAAGGTGTGATGCTGACCCACCGTAACTTGTTTGCCAACTCGCTGCACCTCGCTTTATTGGTGGAGTTCGATCCGCAGCGGGTTTTTCTGCATGCTGCGCCCATGTTTCACGTGGCAGACGCGGCGTGCGCGTATGTCCAGGTAATGATCGGCGCGGCACACTGCTTCCTCTCGACTTTCGAGCCGGAAGCTTTTCTGAAGGCCGTGGAGCAAAGTCGGATCACCGAAACCTTTCTGGTTCCCACCATGATCAACATGGTTGTTAACCATCCAGCCTTGGAACAATTTGACAGCTCCAGCTTGAAGCGAGTCTATTACGGAGCGTCGCCCATGCCACTGGACTTGCTGTGCCGGGCGAAGAGAAAACTCACTTGTGAATTTGCGCAAGCTTACGGGCTTTCGGAAGCCGGTCCCTTGCTCACTTATCTAGCGCCGGAAGATCACACCTTTGAAGACGACAATCGGCCGTATATTCCCGTCAAATCGGCGGGCCGTTCGCTCCTCGGCTGCGAGGTGCGCGTGTTTGACCTCAATGACCGCGAAGTGCCGACGGGCGAGGTGGGCGAGATCGTAGCGCGCGGTCCCAACATCATGAAAGGCTATTGGCACCGCCCGGAGATCACCGCCGAGACACTGCGCGGTGGCTGGCTGCACACCGGCGACATGGGTGCCTTTGATGAAGCCGGTTATCTCTACATCCTCGACCGCAAAAAGGACATGATCAAACCAGGCAGCGAGAACGTCTATTCACCGGAAGTGGAATCCGCCATTTGCGCTCATCCGGAGGTGCTAGAGGCGGTGGTCATTGGCGTTCCCGATGAAAAGTGGGGCGAGGTGATCAAGGCCGTGGTGGTGCGGCAAAGGGGGTGCGCGCTGACGGAGGCCGCACTGATCGAGTTCTGCCGCGCACGGCTGACGCACTTCAAGTGCCCGCATTCCGTGGATTTCACGGAAGAATTGCCGAAGGGCGGCACGGGCAAAGTGCAAAAAAATGTTCTACGGGAGCGCTATCGCGCGGCGAAGGCGGCGAACGCATGACAGGAGCAACGAAGAGACAACTCGGCTGGAATTCCATTGAGGAACTCTGCGACCGCGAGTTCGGCAGGCGCCCTTCCCCTGCTAATCTTTCGATGCTGAAGGGGATTGAAGACGAGCGGGCCGACGTACGGGAGTTTGTTGAGCGAGCATTTCGCTTGATGGCTATGGGCCGATTCGATCCCGCGAACATGACCCCGGCCCTGGCGTGGGTTCTCGCCGTTTTGATTCCCGGGCTTCTGCCAAGCGCTTGGGGCGGATTAATTCCGCCTTGGACATTCGAGGGACGTCATCATTTGATCGATGCTTACCTGCTTTCGAATCCATGGAGGAAATGGGAAGCGGGCGGTGTTTTCCTCGAAATGGGATGCGGGTTTCCCCCGCGGACGGCGGTGGATGCGGCCCGGAGCTTTCCCGATTGGGAGGTGATTGGCGCGGACCCGCATTTCGATCCGTACGTTCTCTACGACGGCGAGGGAAACTACGCCTGCCTCGACTTGCGCGGCGCTGTTCGGTTCTTCCATGCCAGCGCCAGCGATATGGCCAGGTACGTTGCGTTGTACCGGGATCCAGCAGCGACATTCCGCCACTTTGCGGGTTTATTCGGAACGCTCGTTGGGAAATTACCGCCTGAGGCTGACTGCCGTTGTGCCACTGCCGAGCAGGACGGCGCACGATTGATCCGCTATCCAATCCACAATTACGAGCGCGACAACCTGCGATTCATGCAGGCTGGGCTTGGAGCTGCCTTGCCACAAGCCGACATCGTGCGCTGTTTTAACGTCCTCGTTTATTTTGACGGAGACTTCCGGAGACAAGCCGAACAATGGGCATTGCAGGCAGTGCGCCCGGGTGGCTTGTTTATTTGCGGTGTAGACGGTGCAAGAACATTGGAAGCCCGGTACTCGGTTTACCAACGCGAAGATGGCCAATTGGTTCCAAAAGAATTCGCCTTTAGTCTGGACAATCTTCGACCGTCCACCACCTATCCGTTGCACTGCTTACATGACGGCGAAAAGGAAACCTGGGCATTGGCCAAGCTGGTGGGCATTTTACGATCCGATCTCGCCTTTTGCTCCGATTTTGATAAGCGGTTGGATGCCCTGCTTGCGGAAAAGCGAATTTGGGTTCGGTCGCCGGATGGATATCTTACTGCCGCTCCCGATCAACTTGCGACAGCCCATTGGACCCCGGCGGCCGAAGAAATCAGGGCAGCGCTGGATGGCGAGGGATTCGTTGACCGAGCCACCGCTGTCCTAAGTAAGGCCGGCTATCGTGCCTGGCGGAATCCGGTGGGACACATTGCGGTCGACCCTGGCTCACCGGGAATCATGTAAATGGAAACAACGCTGAGTAATGAAAGGAGGTGGGAGCGATGAGTGCCAAACGCGAGATGAGGCTCGCGGCGCAGCAGGAGGACCTTAGGCCCTATCCGAGACCGGCTCGTGCTTGGTGCGTCCTCGGTCTGCTGACGTTGGTGTACGTGTTCTCGTTTCTTGACCGCACGATTCTCAGCTTGCTCGTCGGCCCGATACGGCGCGATCTTCACATCAGTGACACGCAGGTGAGTCTGTTGATGGGATTCAGCTTTGCGGTCTTCTACACATTCTTTGGACTCCCTCTGGGGCGGATGGCCGACTCGCGCAGCCGGCGGCAACTGATCGCGGGCGGTATCGCGACCTGGAGCTTATTCTCGGCAGGGTGCGGCCTTGCGAGAAGCTTTGGACAGATGCTGCTGCTTCGTATGGGAGTGGGCGTTGGAGAGGCGGTGCTTTCGCCTTCGGCTTACTCGCTGCTTACAGATTATTTCCGGCCCCGACAGCGCGCTACGGCGCTGAGTATCTATAGCATGGGTATTTACATTGGCACAGGAGTCGCCTCAGTGCTGGGAGGATTCGTGATTGGCTGGGCCAATGATAGAGCGTCCTGGATGCTGCCGCTGCTGGGTGACATTCGGTCGTGGCAAATCGTGTTTTTCGCCGTGGGGCTTCCGGGCTTGCTGCTGGCGCTGTTTATGTATACGTTCGCGGAACCCGTTCGGCGCGGCGGACGCACAGGAGCTAAGAGCGTTCCCTTCAGAGAGGTGTTCACCTATGTCAAGAACAATCGAAAAACGTTCCTCTGTCATAACCTGGGCATCGCATTTCTAGCTCTGGCATCCTATGGCGGGGTGTCGTGGGTGCCGACCTTTTTTGTCCGGCACCACCACTGGAGCGCGGCGGAAGCCGGGAAAGGCTTCGGCCTTGTGACAGCGCTGGCAGGGTCGCTGGGGGTGGTCTCAGGCGGCTGGTTGGCCGACCGGTTGGCGGCGCGGGGCCAGGCCGACGCCTATCTTCGGGTAGCGATGATGGCAATGGCTGCAGCGGTGCCTGCAGGTATCCCTTACTTGCTGGTTTCCAATGCACATCTGGCGATGGTTTTGTTGGCTCCGCTGGCCTTTCTTGCTGCCGTTCCGCTTGGCGTAGCTCCTGCGGCGCTGATGCAGGTTACGCCCAGTCAGATGCGTGGCCAGGTGAGTGCGGTTTATCTGTTTACCATCAATCTGATTGGGTTGGGCGCGGGTCCGACGGCGGTGGCTTTGGCTACGGATCACCTGTTCCACAATGACGGTCTGGTGGGGTCGTCCATTCTGTTGGTGGCGACGACGGCGAACATCCTTTCGGCGCTGATTCTTTGGAGCGGGCTTAAATCGTATGTGCGCAGCCAGGGCCGGCTGACGGAGTGGGTGGCGGCGTTGCCGGTTTGAGATGGCAGCGTACTTCGATTAAAGGGTAGAATGGAGGTAGCGAGAGAGTGCGACTACCGACTTAACGCTTAATCGTAATGCCAAAAAAGCTTTGGAAAGTTCACGTTCCGTTGAAGCTCAGATATCCGGGCACCAAAACATTTGAAGTCGCGGCGATCGGGGACATCGTGGAAGAACGCGCGGAACCGGGAACCGGCGAGAGTTCAGACGATGTGCGAGTGTACCGGCTGCACAAAGAACATAACGATTTTCACAGCTTCATGGTGTCTCGTGCGGAGCTTGATTCGAACGCGAAGCCGGCAGGCTGAATGCTGGCGCCAGCAGTTTAGTCTAGGTCTAGGGCAGCTCACGGGACCATTTGGAGGACAGGGCTTTGATGCGCTGGGCGGCTTCTAACAAGTTTTCCATTGAGTTGGCAAAGCTGAAGCGCAAGTAGCCCTCGCCTTGTGTGCCGAACGATGCGCCGTTCAGGCACGCGACGCCGGCTTCGTCTAACAGGTGGTCGGCGAGATCTTTGGAAGGGATGCCGGTGCCCTTTACGTTGGCGAACGCATAAAAGGCTCCCGCGGGTGGTTGGCAACGGAAGCCGGGAATCTCATTTAACGCGGCGCAGAAAGCGTGCCGACGCTGACGGAATTGTTCCACCATTTGCGCTACTTCCGTTTGCGGTCCGTTTAGCGCTTCGATGGCAGCGCGCTGGGTGAAACTGGCGGCGCAAGAGTTCGAGTTCACCATCAGCTTGTTGACCGCCTCGACCAGCCACTCCGGCATGACGCCGTAACCGAGCCGCCAACCGGTCATGGCGTAGGTTTTGGAGAAGCCATCGAGAAGGATGGTCTTTTCGAGCATGCCGGGCAAGGAGGCGATGGAGGCGGGCGGATCGGGTGTGTAGTAAATGCGCGAATAGATCTCGTCGGAGAGGACGATGAGATCGCGGTCTTCGACCATGGCGGCAATTTCGCGCAGGTCTTCGGCGGGGATGACGCCGCCGGTAGGATTCTCGGGCGAATTCAGAACGAGCAGCTTTGTTTTGGGCGAGAGACTGTTGCGCAGAATATCGAGATCGAAGGAAAAGCCGCGCTCCTCAACGAGCGGCACGGGCACTGGCTTGGCGCCTAAGAACTGAATCATGGAGCGGTAGATGGGAAAACCGGGATCGGGATAGATGACTTCATCGCCCTGTTCGAGCAGCGCCAGCATGGGGAAAAAAATGATGGGCTTGCCACCCGGGACGACGCAGACGTGGCGGCCGTCGACGGTAATGCGGCGGGTGCCAGAAATGTAAGATGCAATGGCGTCGCGTAATTCCGGCAATCCTTGCGGCGGCCCATAGTGCGTCCAGCCTTCGTCAAGCGCACGTTTGGCGGCTTCAATGACATGGGGCGGTGACGGGAAATCGGGCTCGCCGATCTCGAGATGAATGACATTGCGACCTTGCGCTTCTAGGGCGCGGGCCTTCACGAGCACGTCAAAGGCGGATTCGATTTCAATCCGTTGCATGCGTTCGGCAAGCTGCATGTGTGCAGTGTAGCGGAAGGGCGGCGACTAGAAATGCGAAAGGGGAACGTTGCGGTTCCCCTTAGTCGCGTCGATCGGAATCGACCCTAGAATTGTGACAGTCTGGTCCCCTTCTCAACGGGGTTCCTTCAGTATAGCGCCAACATTTTGATGCTGCTTAGTCCTTTGCCGAATTCATTCTTCCAGTGCTGGCCGATTGCAGGTTGGATTGTGCGCGGGGCGACGACATCTTCGGTTCGAACGTGGTAATGGACGATGTAAAAGCAGCGATCGCCAAGGCCGACTTGGTCATCGCCGATCTCAGCGGACAAAACCCCAAGGTATTTTACGAAGTTGGTATCGCGCACACCCTGGGAAAACCAGTTCTGCTTCTTTCGCAGTCAATAGAGGACGTGCCTTTCGATCTCCGCCACCGCCGCGTGCTTCCCTATGAATACACGCCCATTGGTTGCAAAAGGCTCGTGGCGAGGCTCAGAGAACACGTACTGGCGATGCTCGGCCACGCATAGCTGTTGTGAGGTGGCCTTCGGCTGACGAATCCTGCGTAGATTCCCTCTTATAAGCTGGCAGCCCAGACTTGACCGGCTTGCTGGCGCGCGCGGTTCAGTCGGCACTGTCGATCAGTTGTTGAACGAGTTGAGCGGCAGCTTCTTTTTCACCGCGCGCGAGGAGAGTGAGTACTGCGGAATCCACGATGCGGTACCACAACTCGCGGCGGGCGGCGAAATGTGCGATGCGCGCGGTGATTTGCGGGCGGGCTTGCTTGAGCAATTCGAGAAAATCGGTATATTCGGGGCCAATCTCGCGTTGAAAGCGCTCTTTCAGACGCACGGCGACAGCGGGCGCCCAACCGTTTGTGGAGATGGCAATCGTTAACTCGCCGCGGCGGTGAATGGAACCGAAAGTGAAGCGGCAGTGTGTGGGATCGTCCACCGAATTGCAGAGAATGCGCTGCTCTTCCGCCAGACGGAAAATTTCAGAATTGTCTGCGCGATCGGTGATCACGAGAAAGCAGCCGCTGAGATCGGCAGGTGAGAAATCACGTTGTTCCCAACAAATGAGCCCGGTGGCCGCTAAGGCCTCGATGGCCGGCTCGGCGTTGGGATTTACATAAACAACGTGGGCGGATGCGTCTACCAACGCTTGCACCTTGGCGGCCACTTCATAGCCTGCGCCGGTGACGAGGCATTTTTTTTGGGAAAGATCGAGAAAAACAGGAAAGCGAAAATTCACGGCGTTGAAAATCCGAGCGTACCAGTAGCGGGTTGCGCTTATGCTGGTAGGTTGCCGGTCCCACGTCTTTATTTGATCGATACTTTCGGCTTTATCTTCCGCGCGTACCATGCGCGCGCACGCAGCGGCGCACCGCCGATGCGCACTGCCACGGGGCTATCGACAGAAGCGATCTTCATTTTTCACAACATGCTGCGGAAGCTGATGACGGCGTTCAAGCCCGACTACATCGCCGCGGTGTTCGAAAGCAGCGCGCCGGGTTTCCGCTCGGAACAATTTGCCGAATACAAAGCCAACCGCAGCGAAATGCCGCCCGATCTAGGCGAGCAAATTCCGTACATACGCCGGCTACTGGAAACCATGCACATTCCGATCCTCGAATTTCCGGCTTACGAAGCGGACGATGTGATTGGGGCCATCGCGTGGCGGCCGCCGGCCAAACCGTTGGAAGTGGTGATCGTCTCAAGCGATAAGGACATGCTGCAACTCGTGAACAAGCGCGTCTTCATGCTGAATCCCATGAAGGACGATGAATGGTACGACGAAGCAAAAGTGGAAGAGTTCATGGGCGTGAAGGCTTCACAAGTGGCCGACCTGTTAGCGCTTAAGGGCGACGCGATCGACAACATTCCGGGCGCACCGGGGATTGGCGACAAGGGCGCGCGCGACATTGTGGCGAAGTTCGGCTCAGTGGAAGCGGCGCTTGACCGGGCGGCGGAAGTGGAGCGGAAAATGTACCGCGAGAGCTTGCAAAATAACCGGGCGCAAATTGAATTGAGCAAGAAACTGGCGACGATTCAAACCAGCATTCCCGTTGAGTGGGAACTGGCGGCGTTGCGCGCGCAAACGCCCGATAACAGCGGCTTGAAATCGTTTTATAAGGAATTGGAATTCTACAGTCTGCTGAAGGATCTGCCGCCTGAAGACGATAGCGCAACGCGAGATTACGCGACGCTCAGCGACGCGGAGGCGATCAAAGCATGGTTGAGCGCGCGGCCGAGCGAAGCTCCGATGGCAGTGGCTCTGGATCTCACGAATTCGTTCATCGGATTTTCGTATCGAACCGGTGAGGGGCGCGCGGTGCCGCTGAATCTATGGGACGACGTGCGGGCGGTACTGGAATCGGCGGCGATCCCGAAAATCGTGCATGATGCGAAAGCGTTCCTGATCGATCTGCGCACGCTGGGGGTCCAGCCGCAGAACGTGGCCGAAGACGTGATGCTTTACACGTTTTTGCTCAATGCCGATCCGGGTGGAGTTTCGCCGGAGTCGCTGGCGGAGCGTTTTCTCGACCGCAAACTGAATGCGGCGGCCGAGCAGCAGGCGGAGGCGACGCTGGCCTGCGCCACCATGCTGCGGCCGCAGATTGATGCGCAGGAACTCGGTGGCGTTTATCGCGAGATCGATCTGCCGCTGGCGCCCGTTCTAGCGGAAATGGAGATGACGGGTATTCGCATTGACACAGCGGTGCTGGCGGAACTCTCGGTGCGTTTGTCCGATCGGGCCGATGCCATTGCACTCACGATCTACGAAGCAGCCGGGCATCCGTTCAATATCAACTCGCCGCAACAATTAGGCAAGGTTTTGTTTGAAGAGATGAATCTGCCTGCGCCGGTGAAATACGGCAAAGGCAAGACGATTTCGACTGCCGCGGATATTCTGGAGGGCCTGGCGCCGGCGTATCCAGTGGCGCAGGCGGTGCTCGATTACCGGCAATTGACGAAGCTCAAGGGGACGTATATCGATGCGCTGCCGCTATTGATCCGGCCTGAGACGCAGCGCCTGCACACTACGTTTAATCAGGCAGGCGCAGCCACCGGACGCTTGTCGTCCTTCAATCCAAACCTGCAAAACATACCAATCCGCACGGAAGAAGGCCGGGAAATTCGCGCAGCGTTCATTCCGGAGCCTGGCTGGGAACTGGTGGTGGCGGACTATTCGCAGATTGAACTGCGGCTGCTGGCGCACATGTCGGGCGATGTGGTGCTGGTGGAATCGTTTTCGCGGGACGAAGATATTCACACGCGCACGGCGGCGGAGGTGTTCAAAATAAATCCACTGATGGTGACGGCGGAGATGCGCCGGTCGGCGAAAGCCGTGAACTTTGGCATCGTGTACGGGCAAACGCCGTTTGGGTTGGCGCAGCAGCTTGGCATTACGCGCAAAGAAGCCGAGACCTATATTTCACGGTACTTTGAGCGCTATGCAGGAGTGCGTGAATTTATTGATAAAACGATAGGTGAAGTGCGCGCGTCAGGCGTGGCGAAGACGCTGTCGGGGCGGCGGAGACCGATTCCGGATATGCATTCGCGCAATCCGTCGGCGCGGTCTTTTGCCGAGCGCACGGCGGTCAATACGCCGCTGCAAGGGACGGCGGCCGATCTCATTAAGATCGCCATGATCCGCATTTTCCGGCTGCTGACGGAAAAAAAGATGAAATCGCGGATGCTGCTGCAGGTGCATGACGAACTGGTATTTGAAGCGCCGCCGGGAGAACGGGACGAGCTTAAGAATTTGGTAAAGAAAGAAATGGAAACGGTATATCCGTTAAACGTGCCGCTGCGTGTGGATGTTGGCGCGGGGTTGAATTGGAGAGACGCAAAATGAAAACAAAACAGATTTTGACAATTGCCGTGAGCGCATGGGCGTGTGCGGCCGCGACTGTGCCCGCGCCTAAGAAGGCAATGACGGCACCGGCTGAATACAAGGTGAAATTAGAGACCACCAAGGGCGATGTGATCATTCAGGTGCATCGCGATTGGGCGCCGTTGGGAGCCGATCACTTTTATCAATTGGTGACAAAGGGCTATTACGATAACAACGCTTTTTTTCGGGTTCTCAAGGGCTATATCGTGCAGTTTGGCATGAACGGGGACCCGAAGGTTACCGCTCGGTGGAATACGCCCATCAAGGACGACCCACATAACATGTCGAACAAAGTGGGCACTGTTACTTTTGCCAAGACGGGCAGACCGGATTCGCGGACAACGCATATTTTCATCAATCTTGATAACAACGGCGACGCGCTGGACGCCGACGGCTTCACGCCGTTTGGCGAAGTGATTTCGGGCATGGAGAATGTGAATAATCTTTATACAGGCTATGGCGATGGGCCACCTAGTGGTGCAGGTCCGGACCAGGAGGCGCTGACGCATGGCGGCAATGCGTATTTGAAAAAAGATTTTCCGAATCTGGATTACATCGTGAAGGCGACGGTGATTGATCCACCGCCGGCAGCGCCGAAGCCGGGGGTGGCGCATAAGTCGGCTACAGCGGCTAAGACGAAACAGTAAGCGCGCCGTCACGCCTCAAACCGCGATTCGCGTGACCTGGGTTTGCGGATAAATTTCTTTCGTCTGGTCCATATCGGCCAGCCCGATGCCGGGCAGCTTGGAGGAGGCGGTTCCGGCGGCGACGCCCCAGCGTAAGGCTTCGCTGAAAGAATCGCCACGATGCAAAGACCAGACGATGGCGGCCGACATGGCATCGCCCGCGCCGATGGGGCAGACGGCATCAATCGGCGGCGGCATGACTTGCAATACGCCTTCTGATGAGGTAGCGGCGATTAAACCGCGCGAGCCTAACGAGAGCACGACGGAGTGTGGTCCCATCGCTTTAATCCGTTGCACGGCGTCGATCAATTGAGTGCGGGTGATCAGCGCGCCGTTGAGCAAGCGCTCCGCCTCCGATTGGTTTGGTTTTACGATGGTAGGCTGCCCCTCGAGCCCGTGCAGCAGCGCATCGCCATCGGTATCCATCAGTGTTTCCACTTTGTGTTTGATGGATAGCTTGATCAGCTTGGTATAGAAGTGCGAATCCACACCGGGCGGCAGGCTTCCGCATAGCATCAGCCAGGACGCGCTGGGCAGCCATTTCTCCACCGATTTCACGATACGGTTCAATTCCGCTTGCGAAATCGCGGGCCCACGCTCGTTGAGTTTGATCGATAGACCCTGGCGGTCGGAAATCGTCAAGTTGATGCGAATTCCGTTGCGGATCTTCACCACTTCCTTTTCGAAGTGGTCGTCCGCCAGCTTCTCTTCAAAGCGCCGGCCGGTTTCGCGTCCGGAGGTAGTGATGGCGACAACTCTATCGCCGAAGCCAGTCAATACGCGGGCTGCGTTGATCCCTCTGCCGCCGGCGGCTTCCGTGGTGGACTCAATATAGCCGCGGTCTTCAAAGGCGAGGCGGTCCACAGTGACAATCCGGTCGAGCGCCGGATTGACGGTCAAAGTCAGGATCGATTTACTCATTCAGTTGCTGCCGCGGCTCAATGAGAGGGTCCGTTGCGGGGCTGCCAGCGCACGGCTAGAACTCCGCCCACTGCGCCGGACACCGCGCCAATCACCAGAAACAGAATGAGCGTAGGAACGAGTTTTTGCGGGTCGTCCACGAGTTGCGCTAATTCCGGACTCTTCAAAGCTTTGACGATTTCTCGTCCTTGCGCGGTGAACACGACAAAGGCAGTGCCAATCGCCTCGAGCAAATAAAGCCACAGCCACGTCATGGCTCCCAGGGCGGCGCCGCCAGAGGCCGTCAAGTTTTCAGCCGTGCGGCTGAGGTAGACGCGCACGGAGGTAAAACCGGCACCCACGAGAATCGGGAATAGCAAAGGAGGAGCGAGATTGGCAATGATGGAAATGGCCAGCAGCGAGAATCCCGCGACCGCTAATGTGATGCGCACCGCCCGGCGGTTCTTAAAGCCGATGCGCGATGGGGGTTGCGCACTGACGACAGGCTGGGCGACTGGAACCGGGCTGGGACTCGGCGCTTCCGCCGCGTTCAGGCGCGCGATATCTTCCTCATATTGGGGTTTACCGCACTTATGGCAAAAGCGGGCGTCTTCAGGAAGAACGGC
Organism: Bryobacterales bacterium; assembly: GCA_963764105.1. Classification (GTDB taxonomy): domain Bacteria; phylum Acidobacteriota; class Terriglobia; order Bryobacterales; family Bryobacteraceae; genus Bog-105. Next base: position 118,390 of record CAVXRP010000008.1, on the reverse strand, counting down.
TCCGCAACTACAACGCAATGGCACAATTCTAGTTTAGTCCCTCTGCTGCCCGGCTTATCGAGGAAAGCCCGGGCAGGCCTTTAACTCGTCCATTTGCTGAATATGCCTGGCCGGATGATCGGCCAGAACAGTTAAACAATCTTTTCCGTTGAGGATGCCGAGCGGATGTTGGATGAGCCGAAAGCGCAGATCGTCGTGGCAATTCCGCACGAACGCGATGGTGCGCTCGCGGTTCTCGAGAAACTGGTTCATGGCGGCGGCCAAGCTGCCGAACTTTCCTTTGGGATGAGCCCGCTCCGGGGCCATCAGCGGTAGGTGTTTTCGATCTGCCGCACGCGCCAGATTTGCGGCGCTCTCTGCTTCATGCGGATCGTCCGAGAGCTGGTGCAGTTCTGTTATGAAGCGATACATGCCGTGCTCGGCGATGGCGACGTGCTCAACAATTTGCTCGATGGACCAGCAGTCCGGCGTTGGCTTGAATTGCGCCTGGGCTGCGGATAGGCCTACAGCGGCTTGTTGGAAATCGTCGCGGGTGTGGGCGAGATTTTGGAGGAAAGCGGAGCGATCGGGTTCGTTCATATTTCTAAGTAGTCAGCGCTAAGGCGGACCGGGAGGTCAGCCGCAGGCCAGGAGGCTGACCCACGAATGGATCAGCTCTTGGTTAGAATTTTGCTAATGTCGTTGTAAATTACGAACATTACCACCATCATCAGGAACACAAAGCCCAGTTTGAAGACGGTTTCCTTGATGCGCATGCTGACTTCGCGTTGCAGCAACATCTCAATGGCCAGCAGCAGTAGCGTGCCGCCATCGAGGATGGGGATCGGCAGCAAATTGAAGATCGCCAAATTCAAGCTGACCAGCGCCATTAAGAGCAAATACATCCATGGGCCTTGCTGCGCCGCCTGGTTCGACATAACGGCCATGCCGATGGGTCCGGAGACGGTTTTGGGAGAGACGCGGCGTTCAATGATGCTTCCGAGCATTTGAAAAATGCCCAGTGCGTTTTGACGGTTGAAGCGCAGAGACTCGACAAAGGCGTCGGGAAAACTGAGCTTTAAAATTTCGACAGGCGCACGGAAACTCACACCAATCCGGTAAGGCAGCTTGGCATCGGTGGTTTTGACAGGAGTGATGGAGAAGCGCTCTGTTTGGCCTTTGCGCGCCACCTGCAGGTCAATCGGTTTGCCCGCCGAATGGATGACTGCCTGCTGGACGGTGACAGGTGAGGCGACGGCCTGCCCATCAATGCTCAGGAACAAATCGCCGGGTTTCAGGCCGGCGGCCTGGGCGGGCGAACCAGGCTGGATCTCGCCAATCTGAATGTTCTGTTCGCCGATCCAACCAATCGTGCCGACGCCTTCTTTCGGGTCCATGCGCGGGGTAACGGAAAGAGTCACACGCCTGCCATGCCGCTCCACCACGACCGACATGGTGTGATTGGCGTTCAGCATTTCCTGTTCAATGAGGTAATCCCAATTCGGGTCTTTGTGATCGCCGAACTCGACGATTTTATCGCCCGCCTCGAGCCCAGCTTGCGCCGCCGCGGAATCAGGTTTCACGCTGCTGATGACCGGATCTTTGGTATCAATTTCTTTATGGAACTCGAACATGTAGAGGCCGGTGACAATGCCGATGGCCAGCACAATGTTCATTAGTGGCCCAGCGATGATCACCACGGCCCTTTGCCAACGCGCCTTGGCCTGAAACGAGCCGGGATCCACCACGTGATCGTCGCCCGGCTGTTCGCCCAGCATGCGCACGTAGCCGCCAAATGGAATAGCGGACAAGCGAAAATCAGTGTCGCCGCTCTTGAAGCCTAGAAGCCGTGGGCCAAAACCGATGCTAAACGTCTCGACCTTAACACCTACTGCTAGAGCCGCCCAAAAATGTCCCAGCTCATGGACGAGAATCATGACCCCTAACAGGATCACGACCCAAAAAACCGGCTGCAAAAAACCCAAGGCTTCCGTTACCTTTCTATGGACGCTGCGAACACACAGGCCTGAGACTCCAGTTTAGTGTATCCCTCTACTCTTTGGACGCGCGGCTGACACCTTAGCTTCACAACTTCATAGGAGATGCCTTCCAGGACGCTTCGGCAATCACCCGCCGAGCCACTTCGCGGGATGCTAAGTCGACGGCGATTACCTCTTCAATTGTCGCTGGTTCGCAGCTTATTTGTCGCTTCAGGGTTTCTTCGACAGTACTGGCGATGGCCGGAAACGGGATTTTCCCAGCTAAGAATGCCTCCACCGCGATTTCATCGGCTGCGTTCAGGGTGCAGGTGGCCGAACCGCCCTGCTCCTGGGCTTGGTAAGCAAGCTTGAGCAGGCGGAATTTCTCAAGATCGGGTGCAGAAAAGTTCCAGATACGGGGTTGGGTCCAATCGAGGCGCGCGACGGGTGCGCGATGGCGCTCGGGATAGGTGAGCGCATATTGGATGGGCATGCGCATATCTGTGGCGGAGATCGCGCGATGACGCTGCCATCGTTGTATTCGACCATCGCATGGATGGAGGATTGCGGGTGTACCACCACGTCAACCTTGCAAGGTGCTAGGTCGAACAGCCAGCAAGCTTCAATTACTTCAAACCCCTTGTTCATCAATGTCGCTGAATCGATCGTGATGCGACGGCCCATTTTCCAGGTTGGGTGATTGAGCGCTTGCTCGGGCGTCACGTTCCAAAGATCGTCGCGCGGCGTATCGCGAAAAGGACCGCCCGAGGCGGTTAACAGCAGCCGTGTTACTTCGCTGGCTGTGCCGGCGCGGAAACACTGGTGGGCCCCGTTATGCTCACTATCTACCGGAATCAGTTCCGTTCTGCATTGGCGCACCGCCTTCATCACCAGTGCGCCGCTGGCTACTAGCACTTCTTTATTAGCCAAGCCGATGCGCTTTTTGGCCCGGATGGCTGCATAGGTGGCTTCCAAGCCGGCAACGCCGACGATGGCGGACATCACAAACCCTACCTCGCTAGCAGTGGAGGCTAATACCGTTGCTGAAGCACCTGCGCCTAATTCGGGTAAATCCTTGGCCGCGAGGGGGAGTTGTTGTAATCGCGAATGGAGTGCTTGCAAAACAGACTCATCGGCTACGGCCACAAAATGGGGCCTGAATTCCAGAATTTGGGAACACAGGACGTCCAGATTCCGGCCGGCTACCAAAGAATGTATTTTGAAGCGATCGGGGTTTTGGCGGACGACATCGAGGGTGCTGACTCCGATTGAACCGGTTGAGCCTAATACAGTTAGTTTGATTTGTGGCATCTACTAAGTACCTTAGTTTTGGAACGCATCAGCACAGTCCTAGAAAAAAATCTTGAATTTCGTAGCGAAAAGACTTGCATTCCGCAAAATCATATACTACTATTGGAATCAAGCCAGGGAGGCAACTCCCACCAAAGCGAGACTAACCTCATAGAAAGACCCCTGAAGCAACACCTCCCTGGCACCCGAAAGGGTCTTTCGCAAGATATCCGCTAGTAATCCTCAGGTTATTCACTGGTTGTCCACACCGATTCAAAGATCTAGCGCTACACTCAAGTCGGAGGTTCTCTCCCTTGTCCACCGTGATTAAGCCGCCGGCCAACCTCAAGCCGGAGACCGCAGTCTTGACGCAAGGTTTCGACCCTAGCCTCTCGGTAGGTTCAGCCCGTCCCGCCGTATTCCGCAGTTCCACCTACGTTTTCTCCAGTCCGGAAGCAGCTGAGCGTGCTTTTGACATTATGGGTGGCCGAGCGGAGCGGGCGCCCGGCGAAAACGTCGATTTAGTCTACTCACGATTTAACCACCCCAACGCCCAAATTTTGGAGGATCACGTTGTTCCGCTGGAACCGGGCGCGACAACGGCGGCGGTTTTCAATTCCGGCATGGCCGCGATCATGACAGCGCTGCTGGCCGTTCTGAAACCGGGCGACAGCATTATTTATACTGTCCCGATTTACGGGGGAACGCAAACGCTGATTCAAGGATTTCTGGAACCATTTGGAATCCGCGGAATACCGGTTCCGGGGGGGCACTCCGCCTTGCTTGATCGGGCCATCCGTTCCGCCACGAATTTGAAGATTGTATTGATTGAAACGCCGGCTAATCCGACGATCATGATGACAGACATCCGGCGGGCGTGCGCCGCGGTTGCCGGGGTGGCCGATGAACGGCCACTGGTGATGATCGACAACACATTTCTCGGGCCGGCGTTCCAACACCCGATCAAGCTTGGAGCCGACGTCTCTCTTTATTCCGCCACCAAATATCTGGGCGGGTTTAGCGACATCATCGGCGGGGTTGCGCTGGGCAAAGATCCTTTGCTGATGCACAAGATTCGCAGCAAGCGCAGTCTGTTCGGCAACATCCTGCAGCCGGATGAAAGTTGGATCCTCGACACACGCCTGCCTACGGTTTACTTGCGCATGAACCGGCAGAGCGAGAACGCCAAAAGGATTGCGGAGAGCCTGGTGGGACATCCAAAAATCGCCAAGATCTACTATCCCACTTTGTTTAAGGATGCCGAACAGAAGCGGGTCTATGAGGAACAATGCGATAAGCCGGGAGGCTTGGTTTCCATCGATCTCAAGGGCGGCAAAGTAGCAGCGTTCAACTTTCTGCGCCACCTACAATTGGCGCGCGACGCGGTGTCGCTCGGCGGTGTAGAGACGCTCGCTTGCCACCCGCGCAGCACCACTCACTCAGCTTGGAGTGAAAAAGATCTGGATGAAGCGGGCATTGGCGATGGCTTGGTGCGCATTTCCTTCGGCATCGAAGATTGCGGCGATTTACTCGCCGATTTTGAGCAAGCGTTGGAACTCGTTTCATAACGCCGGAATGCTCAAACTCAACCGGCAGACGATCCATTTTGAGGTTGTGACCGGGTTTTCCCGAAACACGTCTTTGCTAACATTGGATCGAAATCGTAGATGTCCAGTCAACGTGAGCCAGTGCCGGGAATTGTTGTTCAGGGAAATCTCGCGCGCGTAGCGGTCGGCCAATTCGCGGAGCGGTTTAGAGCAGAAGTTATCCCGCTCAGTAATACTTTTGGTTACTTTTGCGCTTCCTTGCCTATGAGCGAAGAAGTGCTCAAAGAATACCTGGAAGAGCCAGTGGCGGCGCTGCCCACAAACATTGCCGGTATGCTTCCGCGGATTTCCATATTACTGGTACCGTATCTGGAACGCTCGGGCGATCGCGCAACGAGCAAAACTAAGGGTGGCAGTGCTCGCGCGGTGGAAAAGGTTGGCGAGTTCGTGGTGGAAGAGCGGCCGGCCGAAGGTAAGCAATCGTGGGCGTCGGAAGTGCGTTTCGAAAACGAAACGGTTTTGATGTTCGCGTTTAAAGAGCAGGACGTCGCGGAATATCATTACCGCCTCTATCGGCGGCTGGCGACGCTCGTCGCCGATAACCTACCAGCGCAAGCTTGGGATGGCTATAAAACGGCAATCCGCGAAGAGCTCAATAATGGCGTGCATGGCGAAGTGGATGAAGAAAGCTGGCAGGCTAAGCAGGCGCTGCTGCGGCGGCAGAACGGTGTGAAGCGCGATACGCGCCTGTTTGAAGAGTATGCCCGCCAATCTTTCATTGACACGCTGACACTCTACTTGCACGGGATCTGCTGCGATATTGATGTGGAAACGGGCCCGCGGCAATTGCCCAGCCGGCATTTGCGCAAGCGGCTGAATTTTTTAAAATCGCTGTATCCGCCACCGGACGGATATGCGGTGTTTCCGGAAGACGACGACGAGAAGAACGCGCTGCGCTAGGCTTGCGCATGGATTGCGAATTAAGGTCTTTCGAATTAAGGTCTTGAGTTAAGGTCTTTGACACCGAACTCCTCCGAACTCCTAATTAAGGTCTTTGACACCGAACTCCCGAACTCGCAGAAGGTAGCGGGTTAATGCCGGAAATGCCGAACGCCGGTAAAGACCATTGCTAAGTTCAACCTGTTTGCGGCAGCGATTACGTCTTCATCCTTTACGGAACCACCCGGCTGAATGGCAGCGGTGATGCCATGTTTGGCCGCTTCCGCAAGACCGTCGGGAAACGGAAAGAAAGCATCGGAGGCGAGGACTGTTCCTTCAAGGGGCAGTACGGTCTTCATGGCTGCGACCTTCACGCTATCGACCCGGCTCATTTGACCGGCTCCGACGCTGACGGATTGCCCCGCGTTCGCGAACACGATGGCGTTCGATTTTACGTGTTTGCAAACTTTCCACGCGAACAGCAGAGCACGCATTTCTTCAGAGGTGGGTGCGCGGTTGGTTTTGACCTGCAGCTGAGATTCAAGCAGCGTGGCCGTATCGGCCGTTTGCGCCAGCAAGCCGCCGGTGATGGATTTGATAACCAGCTCCGGTTTGGCGAGCGGCTTCACCCTGACCAGGCGAAGATTCTTTTTAGCGGTGAGAATGGCTAACGCCTCGCTGGAAAACGCCGGCGCGGCGATGGCTTCGGCAAAGAGCTTAGCCACTTGCACGGCTGTTTCCTTGTCCAGCTCGCGATTGAAGGCGAGCACGCCACCAAAGGCTGAGACCGGGTCGGCTTCGAGCGCTTTGCGATAAGCATCGGCGAGGGTCGCTTGTTCAGCACAGCCGCAGGGATTAGTGTGTTTGATGATGGCGGAGGCCGAACCCGGTAAACTCCTGCACGAGCAGCCAGGCGGCGTCGAGGTCCACCAGGTTGTTATACGAGAGTTCTTTGCCGTGCAGTTGTTCGGCACCGGCGATGCCCGTGTCGCCGAGCTTATAAAGCGCGGCGTGCTGATGAGGGTTTTCGCCATAGCGGAGAACAGCTGCGCGCGGGGCGGAAATATTTAACGAAGCCGGAAGGTCTTCGGCGGGTGCGGTTTTTCCAGCGGCATCTATTTGAAGGAGACGCGCGGAAACGGCCTGATCGTATGCGGCGGTGTGCAGAAACGCCTGCTGCGCCAGATGCCAGTGAGTGGCCGGCGTCAGCGCGCCGGCATTCTGCGAAAGTTCGGTGAGAAGCGCTTGGTACTGTTCGGGCGCGACGACGACGGCGACATCCTGAAAATTCTTAGCGGCCGCGCGAATCATGGTGGGGCCGCCGATGTCGATATTCTCGATCAATTCTTCGCGAGCGACGCCGGGCTTGTTCGCGAATTTCGAAAACGCGTAGAGATTGACCACCACCATTTGGATGGGTGGAATGCCATGTTCGGCCAGAGCTTTCATGTGCTCGGGATTCGCGCGAATGGCCAGAATGCCGCCGGCGATGCGCGGGTGGATCGTCTTCACGCGGCCATCCAGCATTTCCGGAAAACCAGTGATTTCAGCGACTTCGCGAACGGGAACCTGATTGTCGCGCAGCAGCTTGGCGGTGCCGCCTGTCGAGATGAGTTCCACGCCCAGGGCGTGCAGACGCTGCGCGAAGGGCAACAGGCCGGTTTTGTCGGTAACGCTTAAGAGCGCGCGTTCGATCTTTGGCATTAGAATTCATTCTGGCAAATCATAAAATGAAGCGTGCCACACTATGTGACTTTGATCCCGGGCGATGGAATCGGTCCCGAGGTCGCGCAGGCAGCAGTCCGCGCGGTGGAAGCAACGGGAGTCGATATTATTTGGCGGCGCGCCGAGTTGAACGAATCCATTATTCTGGAATCGGGCAAAACGCTGCCGCAGTATTTGCTCGATTCGCTGAATGAGACGAAGGTTGGGCTGAAGGGTCCTGTTACTACGCCGGTAGCAGGCGGATTTCAAAGCGTGAACGTGGCGTTGCGCAAGACGCTGGATTTGTTTGCGAACGTGCGGCCGGTGAAAACGTTGCCGGGCGTGAAAACGCGCTTTCAAGATGTGCAGATCGACATGGTGATTTTTCGAGAGAACACTGAGGATCTGTATTCCGGGCTGGAACACGAAATTGTGAAAGATGTGGTGACCAGTTTGAAAGTGATCACGCGCACCGCTTCGGAACGGATTGCGCGCTACGCGTTTAACTACGCCACGAAGAACGGCCGCAAGACGGTGGTGGCGATTCACAAAGCCAACATCATGAAGCTGGCGGATGGATTGTTTCTGCGTTGCTGCCGGGAAACGGCCCAACACTTTCCGGACATTCAGTACAAAGAGCTGATTGTGGATAACGCTTCGATGCAACTAGTGATGCGGCCGGAAACATTCGACATTCTGCTGCTGCCAAATCTGTACGGCGATATCGTTTCGGATTTGGCGGCGGGTTTGGTGGGCGGCTTGGGCATTGTGCCAGGCGCGAACATGGGCGAGACGCACGCGGTGTTTGAAGCGGTGCATGGCAGCGCGCCCGATATTGCGGGACAAGGGAAAGCCAATCCGACGGCGCTGATGCTTTCGTCCGTAATGATGCTAACGCACCTTGGGGAAAACGCGGCGGCACACAAAATGCAAAGCGCGATTGAGTTGGTTTATAGGGAAGGCAAGTACTTGACGGGGGATGTGGGAGGCACCGCGTCCACGGGAGAGTTTGCGGACGCGGTGGTGAGGGCGATTAGAGCAAGCTGAAGCCTACTCTTCCTGTTCAGTTTCAGCGATTTCGTCGCCAGAATTGTGCGGAGCCGCGATAACTATGCTGAAGCCTGGCTGCTAGAGGCCCTTTTTGCCGAGGAAATCAATGAGATCGACCACCCGGCAGGAATAGCCCCATTCGTTGTCGTACCAAGCGACAACTTTGGCCAGGTTGCCGCCAATCACCTTGGTGAGGTCGGAATCGACGATCGAGCTGTTGGAATTGTGCAGCATATCGGTAGAGACCACCGGATCGCTGGTATAAGCGAGTATGCCTTTCAATTCACCCTCCGCGGCCTTCTGCAACGCGGCGTTGACTTCTTGCGTGGTGGCGTCTTTTTTGAGCAAGACCACCAGATCGACGACCGAAACGTTCGGGGTGGGCACGCGCATGGCATAGCCGTCCAGCTTCCCTTTCAACTCAGGCAGCACCAAGCCGATCGCCTTGGCTGCGCCAGTGGACGTAGGGATCATGTTGAGCGCGGCAGCGCGCGCACGGCGCAAATCCTTGTGGGGAAAATCGAGAGTCGGTTGATCGTTAGTGTAGCTATGGATAGTGGTCATCGAACCTTTGTCGATGCCGAACACATCATTCAAGACCTTGGCCACGGGCGCGAGGCAGTTGGTAGTGCAAGAGGCGTTCGAAATGATGTTATGCTTTGCGGGATCGTACGACTTATCGTTCACGCCTAAAACGATGGTGATATCTTCCCCCTTGGCCGGCGCGGAAATAATGACCTTCTTCACCGTTCCACTCAAATGCTTCTTGGCATCGACAGCATCGGTAAAGCGGCCAGTGGATTCAACGACCACTTGCGCGCCCAAGGTGGACCAATCGATTTCGGCGGGGTCTTTGATGGCGAAAACTCTGATTTTCTTGTCGTCTACGTAAACGCTATCGGCATCCGAGCGGACGTGATGGTGCAGTTGGCCCAGAATCGAATCGTATTTCAGAAGGTGGGCCAGAGTTTTAGTGTCGGTTAGGTCATTAGCCGCGACAAACTCAATGTTGGGGTTACTCAAACCAGCGCGGACTACATTACGCCCGATGCGTCCGAAGCCGTTAATTCCTACTTTAATTGGCATTCCTTTATCTTAAGGGGGGAGGGTGGAGCGAGTCTGTGATCTGGCGCATGCGGTCCGATAAAAATCGGCCAGGCAGCTATCGATTCGTGGGAAGAGGCGGGGCGGTGGTGCCACCGATGTTGGCGTACGAATCCTTCACTTCCACCACTTTGCCCTCAGTGAATTTGACAAAGACCATTTTGCCGGGCGGATCGCCGTAGACCCAATTTTCTATTTCATCGCCGTCGGGACTGGTTTCGCGGCTCTTATTGCGCGGCTTGCCCAAAGCGAGGAGGACCTGATCGCGATCCATGCCCTGGATGGCGCGCTGCTCCTTAATGGCTTTCTTTACGGGCTCAGGCAGACGGTCGACATACTGGTCTGACGCGGAATGCTTTTCAAAATCGAAGATCGGCGCAAGCATTTGGCGGATTTCGGCGGATTTCAGCGATGGGATAGCACCGGGAAACACCAGTTCGACGTGCGAGCCGTTCATGGGCTGGCCGTTCGGATTGCGCGAAACGGGGGAAGTGCCGCCCATGCCAATTTCCACATGGTCATACCAATGGCCGGTGGATTTGGTTCCACCGTTGATCTCGAGCAAGATCTTGTTGGATTCGATTTTGACTGCGGTGATTTGAATCTGATCTCCCAAACGCGCGGCCGGCCCGGTCTCGCGCAGCGCATCTTCCCAGGCGGCTTTATCGTACTGACCGTCGCTATGAATGACGAGAGGTTTCTTAGCGTGCGGCAGGATCACTTTGGCGGTAGCGTATTCCGCGGTAAGACCGCGCTCGATTTCAACGCGTTCGTCGAAACTGAGTTTATCGGCGAACAGATTTTGGCCAAGACCACAGGCGAATAACAGTGTGACCGCTAAACTTCCAAATCGGGTTCGTTGAGGGACTTGGCAATGGCTGCAAACTGCGGGCGCAGCGGCATACGGTGTAAGGCGAAAAAGAGAATTGCGGCGAAGATGGTGGTGAGCAGGCCGCCTTCGGGTCCATAGGCGCCGCCGCTCCAGAGAGGCGTTAAATCCCATTTATAGAAATACCTCGTCACTTCGATTGTAAGCCCGCTGAGATTAACGCCGAACAGCGGCAAAACGGCGTTCCAGCCGAAATGCATACCGATGGGCAGCCAGAGATCGCGGCTGCGCAGAAAGGCGTAGCCCAAGAGGATGCCCCACAGGGCGGTGTTTAGAACGCTAAGCCATGTGGCGGAGGGATTGGACGTGTGGACCAAACCAAAGAGGACGCCCACCGGCAGAACGCAGCCAAATGGGCCGATTCTTTCAATGAGGAATTGAAAGGCATAGCCGCGGAAGATCATTTCTTCGCCGGCTGCTGCGAAAAAGAGCGTGACTAGATAGAAAACCAGCGTAGGCCAGGTGAATTCCGAATGCGGCCTTAGCATAAGATGACCCGTACCTGCGAGCAAGGGCGCCAGCAAAAGCAGGGCGGCGGCGCCTCCACCCAAGGCCACACCTACAGCGAGGTGTACGGCGGAAGCGGGCGCGACACGTAGACCGATATCGACGAATGGCCGGCGGTCAAAGATAGCCATGGTGAGAAGATTCGCTGCCAGGCCGGCGATGGCCAAGCCAACGGTGCCGGCGATCTGCAGCCCGAAGAAAATATAGAGGACGGGCATCAAAAAACGGACGGCCAGGAAAACGGTGAAGATAAAGAAGCCGACGCGGAGAACGGTTCCAAGCGCGGCGTTCCCCTCTGGTAGGAGGGGATTAGGCCCAGAGTGATTAGGCGCGCGTTGGGGCGGAGTCATGGGATGAAAAACAACACTCCAATCCTAACCGTAATGGGATTTTGAACCGATAATGGAGTTATGCAATCGACCTCGGACCGTCGCGGTGGCGACAGGCTTCTTTGCGCCGAACTCGTACAGATGATCTGGCACGACGAAGCGGGACGGGAGCGCAGGCGGGTGGCCAACTTAGAGGATATTTCGCTCTCAGGCATTTGCCTGCAGGTGGAAAGCCCGATCGCGGCTGGCACGGCCGTGGCCGTTCAATATGGCGACGGGGAGTTGTTGGGCACCATCCGCTATTGCCGGTTTCAAGATTCAGGATATTTCCTGGGAGTGGAATTAGCAGAGGGCTCGCGCTGGTCGACTCAGCATTATAAGCCGGAGCACTTGTTGGATCCTAGCGATCTGGTGAATCAGTCGATGTCGCGGCGGCAAGGTGAGAAGACGAAGGCGAATTGAAAGCAATTTGTTCGCCGCACAAGCTGGTTACGTGCCCCTATAGGTGATCAAACCTTCCGCCGATGACAAATAACATGGGTAATACCTTTGTGTACTTTTTATGGCTTGTCGCAGGCGGCGTCCTGCTGGCGGCGTTCGTGGCCCGCCGGCGGAAGAGAAAAGCGTCGGGACAGCCGGTTGCGTCGGTCAAACACTAGCTAACGCCGGCAGCTGATCGGCGGTCCGCCCAGAAAAACGAACGCTGAGGAAGCCGCCGTCCGGGCGCTTGTCAGGGTACTGCTGCTGGAGTTCTCACTGCTGAAGAGCAGAGGGATAGTCGTCTCCATGGCGAGCGAGTGGCTTTCCAGCCGGTCGATTCGTTCGCCTACGCGCGTGAACTCGAAGCAGCCGAAAATCCTGAAGGTCAAGCAGCTTATCGATTGATCCGTTTAGATCGTGAATCCGACTCCCAATGAACGCCTCAGTTCGTCGATGCACCTACCTTAGAGCGCTGATGCGGCGGCTCTGATAGAACAGCCCAGCCCCCAAGTGAAGCAAATCAGAAGCGCTGGTCCCCATGCGCTCAGAAGCGTGTTGACGCTTGCATCTGTTTGGCGAATTTTACTATGGCAAAAGCGCTAAGAATTCCTACATCGGAGCGCGGGGCATCCCGGAGGCAAACTCTTTTATTTGCGAGCGAGCGGGCTTTCCAGGCGGTCAATCCGTTCGTCCACACGCTTGAACTCAGACCTGATATAGTCCTTCAGGTCGTCAAAGCGCTTATCGATCGAGCCTTTCAAATCGTCGATCCGCCTGCCCAAGTCGTTCATGCGGCCATTCTGGTAGAAGAAGCCAAGGACCACGGTGCAGCAAATCAGGAGCGCCGGTCCCCATTGGCTCAGAATCGTATTGGCCGCTTGCATCGGTTAGTGAATCTGATTGTCCTACGACAGGCTAATTTGGATGGTGCTCAAAAATTGAATCGATCGATATTGTTTTTCCGGAAAAACACCGGCGCTCCCAGAATAATGTCGCTGCCCTTAATCTCAACCTTGCCTAGTCTCCCGGCCTCAAAGCTCGTCGCTCCGGCCTTGAGCGTGCCGCGGGCCAGCGCCGCTGGAGCCGCTACTGCGAGGTAACCCAGATCCCTGGTATTCCAAAGCACCACCGCCTCAATCTCTCCGCCATGCACATAAGGCTTGCACAAATTCGGCAGCGAAAGCCCGATCACATGCACATCTTTCCGGCCGGATTGTCTCACCGCCTCCCCAGCGCCTGGAACTGCTGGAGCCGAAATCGCCACCAGTAATTTGACATCCGGATAAACCTTCATCAGCGTTTGCGCTTCGGCGAAGGCTTTATCGCGATCGTCGTCCGATGGCCGCACCGCCACCAATTTCAATCCCGGATATTTCTCGGCCACGCGCTGCCGCATGAAACCCATCCATAGATTCTGATTTGCGGCACTGAGCGCACCTGTAATGATGGCGAAATCGCCATGCTCGTGCAGCACACGCGCGGCCTCATCCGTTAACGCAAAGCCGATGGATTGCGCAGTGGCTTGATTGATGAAATAGTCACGCGCATCGGGCTCCGCGTCGGCGTCCCAAGTCACCACCTTAATCCCCTGCGCGCGTGCCTGGCGCAGCACGGTTGAGATGCCTGGCGCATTTTCCACGCTCACCGAAATGGCGTCCACGTGGCGTGTGATCCAACCCTGCACCAGTTCGTTCTGCTTGGCCGCATCAAGGCCGGTGGGGCCGTCCCATATCAGATCGACATGCAGTGCATTCGCCGCCTCTTCCGCACCCACTTTGCAACTGATGAAATAAGGATCGCCTTTGGCTTTTGGCATCACGGCGACGGTAACGCGCTTGCCTGCCGAAGTTGTGACCTCGCCCACCCGGCGAATGCGCAGCAGGAAAACGGCTAGCAGGGCTAAGGCGGCCACTGCCGCTAGCAAGCCCCAGCGGAACACCGGCTTGGCCTCGTGACGGTTCTCTTTGTTCGCCCATCGTTCAATCGCAATGGTGAGTATCAGCAAGGTGCCGGTGGCCACGCCGGCCACTTCGGTCGGCCACGCCGATAGCCGCAAGCCGTTTTGCAGAATGACGATGGCGGCCAAACCCATGAGCGTTCCGACGATGGTGCCCGAGCCGCCAAAGATGGATGTTCCGCCCAGCACTACGGCGGTAATCGCAATCAGTTCGTAGCCGGTGCCGGCATCCGATTTCGCCTGACCTAGATGAGCTACATAAACGATGGCCGCTAAGCCCGCCGCGAAACCGCAAAGAACATACACAAGCAGCAGGCGCGAAGCAACCGGAACGGCGGCGTAGCGCGCGCCTTCCGCCGAATGCCCAATCGCGTAAAGTCCGCGGCCGATGGCCGTGCGTTGCAGAAGCAGATAGAAACCAGCGATCGCCAGCAGCAGCAGAATCGTTTGTGTCGGAACCAAGCCGCCGAGATAGCCCTGCCCGAGATAGAGAAAGCGCGCCGGAAAGCCGGAATAATTGCGCGCGCCGCCGGTGATTCCTTCGGCGATTCCACGAAAGAGCGAAAACGTTCCCAGCGTGACAATCAGTGGTGAAACATTCAAGCGCGAAATCAACAGCGCGTTCAGCGCGCCACCGATTAAACTCACGAGCAACGCGATGGCAATCGCTAGCACGATAGAAAAGTGCGCATCGCTCCACAGTGCTCCAAAGACGACGGCGCACAAGCCCATCATGGAGCCAACCGACAGATCGATACCGCCCGTTACAATCACCGGCGTTAGCGCTAAGGCCAGCAGACCGATCTCGACCGCCAACCGGATGCATTCAAAAAAGTTTGTGACCGAAAAGAAATTGCGACCGGTGAAACTGAAAAGCACAACCTCCATGGCGATGAACGCGGCCAGAATCCATTCCTGTTTGCGATTGGTTTTCACGTGAGTCTCAGGCGATGGCCAAGCGTTTTTCGCGATGGGAGCGAAGAGCCTCGAAAAAAACGGTGGCCAGAATAATGGCGCCTTGAATCGCTTTCTCCCAATAGGGATTGATTCCTAAGAAGGTGAGTGCCGGCCCAATACTGCCCAGTAACAAGACGCCGATGAATGTGCCGAGCAGGCTGCCGCGTCCACCTGTGATGGGCGTGCCTCCCACCACCACTGCCGCAATGGCTTTGAGTTCCAGGCTCATGCCGCTGTTCGCGGGAACATCGGAAAAGCGCACTGCATTCAACACAGCCGCGACGCCGGTGAGCGCACCCATTAGAACGAAGACGGCGAATAGCACCTGCCTCACCGGAATGCCGGCAAGGCGCGCCGCTTCGCTATCGGAGCCGGTGGCGTAGATCGCGCGAAAGGCCGAAAGATTCTCCGAGGCCCACCAGAAGAGAGCAAACAGGAGCAGCGCGAGCAGAACGATAACAGCTTGTCCTGTTTGCTGACCCAGGCCGAACCACTGAAAATTGACAGGCAGATCTTCCACCCAAGCACCTCCCGTGCTCCAGCGCAGTGATTCGCGCCAAACAATCATGGTGGCTAAAGTCACTACAATCGACGGCGCACGAACAAAAGAAATGAGCCCACCGTTGATGGCTCCGAGCAAAGCGCCAATTAAGATGGCGGCGAAAGGGGCGAGCAGCAGCGGCAGGCCCGCCTTTACTAACACTCCGTAAGCAACGCTTGTGACGGCAAATAAGGAGCCCACCGAGATATCGATTTGAGCTATGACGATGACGAGAGTCATACCCGCAGCTACCAGTAACACTGAAACGTTGGCTAGTGCTAAGTCGCGCAGATTTTCAAAGTGATAAAAGGTGGGTGCGGCCACCGCCAGAAAGAGATAGAGAAGAGCCAATGCAGTTAGAGCGGGCCATTCGCGTTCGAGCTCGAGCTTCATTCGCGGTTCTCCGCTGGCCGCCGATGACCCAGCGCCATCTCGAGAATTACGTCGGGATTGGCTTCGGCACGATCGAGAACTCCGACGATCTCTCCCTTGGCCATCACGGCGATTCTGTCACTCAAGCCTAAAATTTCCGGCGTTTCGGAGGAGATCATTAGAATCGCCAGGCCGCTGGCCGCGAGTCTCCCAATCAGATGATAGATTTCAGACTTGGCTCCGACGTCGATACCCTGGGTGGGTTCATCCAGAATTAGAACTTTGGGATTGGTCATCAGCCAGCGAGCTAGCGCGACCTTTTGCTGATTGCCGCCCGATAGATTGCGAGCCAATGTGTCAGCGGATGGAGCTTTGACGCCGAGCTTGGCTATGGAATCGTTTGCCAATCGCCTTTCAGTCACAGGGTTGAGAAAGCCATTCGCATTCGAGATTTTGCCGAGACTGGCCAGCGTGCTGTTCACGGATATGGATAAATCGAGGATGACGCCGTGACGGCGGCGATCCTCGGGAACGTATGCAATGCCCGCGCGTACGGCATCGGACGGCGACTGCGCAGCAAGCGGTTGGCCGTTGAGCAACACCTGACCGCCATCGAGCGGAGCCAAGCCGAATAGCGCTTCCGCCAGTTGCGTGCGACCGGAGCCAATTAAACCAGCCAAACCTAGGATCTCGCCGGCACGAATGGTGAGGCTGGCATTTTTAACGCCCAGTTGCGAGCAACGTAACTGACGCACTTCAAACACTGGTGGGCCGAGCGTAGTTTGGTGCTTCGGGAAAACGGCATCCAGTTCGCGCCCGACCATCAGCCGGATCAGATCGGCGTTGGTTACTTCCGACATCTCGCAAGTTTGAATACTCACGCCATCACGTAGAACCGTTACGCGGTTGGCCAAGAGGAAAAGTTCTTCAAAGCGGTGCGATATGTAGACGATGGCCGTGCCTTGGGCGCGTAGTTCGTCGACAAGACGGAATAAGTTGGCTGCGTCTTGATCGCCGAGCGAAGAGGTGGGCTCGTCCATGATCAGAACCTGTGCGTTCGCGTCCAGCGCTTTCGCAATCTCCACCATTTGCTGTTCGGGCATGCTCAAGCTGGCCGCTCGAACGTCAGGCGACATGCGCGCGCCAACCCGTGCCAGCAATTCGGCGGCATGACTGCGCCGCTTGCGCCAGTCCACCTTGTGCCACGGCCGACCACTTTCCGCGGCGAGTGCGATGTTCTCAGCGATGCTGAGATCCGGGAATAAGGCGGGCTGTTGATAGATGACGGAGATGCCCAGCGCGCGCGATTTAGCCGGAGAGTTATCGAGGATGCGCTCCCCGCGCAAAAGAATTTCGCCCGCGTCCGGCTGCAGGGCGCCGGTAAGAATCTTGATCAGTGTCGATTTGCCCGCGCCATTTTCGCCCACCAAGGCATGCACTTCCCCTGCGCACAGCTCAAAAGAGACGCCCTTCAGAGCTTGTACCGCGCCGAAAGACTTGCGGATTTGCCTGGCTTCGAGCAGTATTGCGGAAGTGGGCGTGTCGCGGAGACTCGTAGGGTGCAACCGCCTAGTGTATTCCAACCACAGGGCAGTCTTTACAAAACTTAGGCGACAAAGTAATGGAATTAGCGTTTACTGAAGAAGATGGCTTTTCCCCACGCTCGTGTCGCTCTCTCTGCCCTATTGGCCCTCAGTTCTTTTGCCGCATGCGGCCAGGTGCCCGAGCGCATGGTTGGAACTGTTGCCTCGATCGTTTTCGACAAAGCGACGATTCAAGTAAAAGGCCAGGACGGCGTATTAGTGACGCTGAACCTCACATCGGACACCGTTCTGCAGCGCGTCGCTCCCGGCGAAAAGAGCTTGAAGAATGCAGAGGCGATTCAAATTTCAGACATTGCCATCGGCGACAAAGTTTTAGTGACCTCAGATCCGGCCACGGCAAGTGCGCGGCGCCTGATTGTCATGTCGGCTTCGGCGATATCTAAACACGATGAATCCGACCGGGCGGCTTGGACGACGCATGGCGTTTCCGGCATCGTCGTGGCAAAAACGAATGATGATCTCACGCTGCGCTTGCGGACTATGCAAGGTGAAGCGCAGGCCCATGTCTCCGTTTCGAGCGCGACTAGCTTTAAGAAGTACGCAGCCGATTCAGTAAAATTTGCCGATGCGAAAGCCAGCAGCCTGGCTGACGTGCAATTGGGCGATCAGTTGCGCGCGCGCGGAGACAAGAGCCTCGATGGCTTGAAGGTGACAGCTGACCAAATCGTCTTTGGGACCTTTGTCACAAAGGCCGGCACGATCACGGCTATTGACCCTGAACACAAATCAGTGGCGATCAAGGAACTAAATACCAACGTAGCTTTTAACGTAAAGCTATCTGCTGATTCACAACTGAAACAGATGCCGAATTTCGCCGCCATGGGTGGTGGGGGAATGCCTGGCGGAGGAATGCCGGCTGGCGGACCTCCGGGCGGAGGCCCGCCAAATGGTCCTCCTATGACGGGCGGACGGCCTCCCGATATAGCGCAGATGGTGGAGAGGATGCCCACTGTGGCGTTGGATGCGCTGAAAGTGGGTGACACGATTGTTATGTCGAGCACAAAAGGCGCGGTGGATAACGAATACACCGCGATTGTTCTGCTGGATAACGCTGAAATGCTGATCCGTCTGGCCACGACGCAACCTAGCGGCGGCCAAACAGGACGGCCTGCCGGCGCCGGGCAATCGGGCGGCATGCCGGGCGCGGGGGGCGGTTTTGGAAATCTGGAGCTGCCGGGAATCATGCAGTAGTCCGCTCGGGACTAACGAACTTAGAGACACAAAAATGACTGACTTATTAAAGATAAAGCGATACGTGTACTTATTGGTTTTGCTTTGCGCGAGCGCCTTCGCTCAGAATAGCGGCAGCATACACGGTGTTGTCACAGATCCTTCGGGAGCGGTTGTGCCTAATGCCGTCGTCCTGGTAAAAGGCGCGAGCGCAGACTTCCATGCCAAAACGGATGGCAGCGGCAAATACGCTGTAAACAAACTGGCGCCCGGTAAATACTTAGTAGCTGTTGGCGCTAAGGGATTCGCCATAAGTAAGAGTCCTGAGGTTGAGGTGGCAGGTGCGGTTAGTCTAGACGTCCAACTCGTGATCAAAGGGGAAGCGGAGGTCGTGAATGTACAGGACGAAAACAGCGCTGCGGTCTCGACCGACCCCACATCCAACGGCACGGCTTTAGTGTTGGGCGAGAAAGAACTGGCTGCTTTATCAGACGACCCGGACGAACTCTCGGATGAATTGCAAGCCATGGCTGGACCGGGCGGCGGCCCCAATGGCGGCCAGATTTACGTGGACGGATTCACCGGTGGCAATATGCCGCCCAAGTCATCTATTCGCGAGGTTCGCATCAATTCCAATCCGTACTCCACCGAATACGATAGGCCGGGTTTCGGGCGCATTGAGATTTTCACCAAGCCGGGCAGCGACAAGATTCGCGGCCAGCTCTTTTTCCAATATAACGATCAATATTTCAACTCGCGGAATCCGTTGCTCACCAGTTCTACCCGCGCGCCGTACGGCAACAAAATCGAAGGGGCCAATGTAAGCGGACCTATCAAAGCCAACAAAGCTTCGTTCAGTTTTGATTTTGAGCGGCGCGATATCACCGAAAACGCCTTTGTCGATGCCACCATCCTCGGACCTGCGCTCACGCCCCAAAGTGTGAATCAGTCTGTTGTCACTCCGCAAACACGCACAAATTTCAGTCCGCGCCTCGACTACACCATCAATGCCAAAAACACCCTGGTCGTGCGCTATCAATACACCAACATCGCGCTGAACGACACGGGCGTGGGCGGTTTCAGCTTGCCGTCACAAGGCTACAAATCGACGACCGGAGAACAAACCGTGCAAGCCACGGAGACTGCGGTGATCAGCCCTACCATGATTAACGAGAGCCGCTTTCAGTTCATGCACGCGACAACAGGCGATGTGGCGCAGAGTTCCTTGCCTACCATCAACGTCACTGCCGCCTTCACGGATGGCGGCGTTTCGGTGGGAAATTCGCGGAACGCCGACAACAAGGCGGAATTTACTAATGCCACAACCATTACTCACGGCACTCACACCTACAAGCTAGGCGGAAGGCTGCGCCAGAGCTTCAATGACGATACGTCTTTGAACGGCTTTAACGGGTCGTTCATTTTCCTTGGCGGCACCGGCCCGGAGCTGGATGCCAACAACCAACCCATTCCGGGTACGGAGCTGCAGTTAACGGCTTTGCAGGCTTATCAACGCACGCTGCTAGGCGAACAACTTGGCCTAACATCGGCGCAGATTAGGGCTCTGGGCGGTGGCGCTTCGCAATTCACCTTCACCACCGGTAAAGCGCTTTCCGAAGTCAACCAGTTTGATGCCGGTCTTTTTTTCAACGACGATTGGCGCGTAAAACCGAATCTAACTCTCAGTTATGGGCTGCGCTGGGAAACCCAAACGAACATTGGCGATTACAAAGATTTTGCGCCACGCTTCGGGCTGGCCTGGGGCATCGGCGGTAACGCCAGAAAAACGGCGAAGACGGTTCTGCGTGCCGGCGCGGGCGTTTTCTATGACCGCATAGCCGACACCGTCAGCTTGGCTGCCGAACGCTACAACGGTATAACTCAGCAATCGTATTTTATTGAGAATCCCAATTTTTTCCCGAACATCCCTTCACTCGGCTCCTTAATGGGCACCAGTTCACCCCAGCAATACGATCCCATCTATGCGGGCATAAAAGCGCCTCGCACGTATCAAGCCAGCATCGGTCTGGAACGGCAGATTAATAAGTATGTTCGCCTAACGGGCCAGTATGTGGAAACGCGCGGCGTTCATTTACTCAATTCGCGTAACATCAATGTGCCGGATGACGGCACTTATCCTTTTGGCGATTCCGGCCCGCGCGTTCTCACTGAATCGGCCGGATTCAGCCGGACGCATCAACTGTTCATCAGCCCGAATGTGAATTACAAAAAGCTATTCCTTTTTGGTTTTTACGTCTATTCGCATGGCAAGGATGACAATGAAGGGGAACCGGCCGATCCGAATAATTTGAAAGCGGAATGGGGGCCTTCGACGTTCGCCGACGTGCGCAATCGCTTCGTGGTGGGAACGTCCATACCTCTGCCGTTGAAAATCAGCGTCATGCCGTTCATTGTCGCCAACAGCGGAACGCCTTATGACATAACTACCGGGCAGGATCCAAACCTTGATGGTTTTGCCACCGAACGGCCATCGCTCAATAAGTCTGAAAGTGCGGCGAGTTGCGCTGGCACCTCTTTGATTTATGAAGCCGGCTTCGGTTGCTTCAACTTGAATCCTGCTCCCGGCACGCAGATTGAACGTAACTACGGCCGCGGGCCGGCCAGCTTTACCATGAACATGCGTGTATCGCGCACCTGGTCTTTCGGCGATAAAGGGGAATCGGGCATGCGTGATAACGGCGGCCCCCCGCCGGGCGGAGGCGGTGGTATGCGAGGGGGCGGCGGTCCTCCCGGCGGTGGTGGCCCTCCCGGCGGTGGTGGTCCACCTCCCGGCATGTTTGGTGCGGCCAGCGCAAAGAAGTATAATTTGACACTGACGGTGAGTGCCCGTAATCTGCTGAATCACCCGAGCTATGCTGTGCCAAATGGCGACTTATCGTCACCCTTCTTTGGCCAGTCCACGAGTTTGGCGAGCGGCTTTGGTCCGGGTGGCTCGGCGAGCAGTACATTCGACAGGAAAATCGATTTGCAGCTGAGATTTCAATTTTGAGGAAAAGACATGAAGTGGCTCATCGCGTTGCTTTTAGCGGTCTCGGCTATGGCGGCCGGCATCGATGGCAAATGGAAAGCCAAGTTTGATACCCAGATCGGCGAGCAGCATTATACTTACGACTTCAAAAGCGACGGGGCAAAGCTCACCGGCACTGCAGCCAACGACATGGGTTCCACTGAGATCAAAGACGGCGTGATCGAAGGCGACACGATCTCGTTTGTCGAAAATCTAGACTTTAACGGCAACGCGATCCGCATTGAATATAAGGGGAAGATTTCGGGCGACGAGATCAAGTTCGTTCGGCAAGTGGGAGATTTTGCCACCGAGGAGTTTGTCGCGAAACGGGAGAAGTAAGATGGCGCAACTCTAAAGCGGTTCCGCCAGAAGCCCGGGAAGGTCGAGACGTTTGGAATACATCGCGAGTTGACCGTCCGCCTCATACGGCCACTGTTCTTTTGGGCGATCCCAATAGAGTTCCACTCCATTGTCGTCCGGATCGCGCAGATAGAGCGCTTCACTCACGCCATGGTCGCTCGCCCCGTCCAGTTGGATTCCGGCTGCCAATAGGCGGCGCAAGGCGTCGGCGAGTTGCGCTCGTGTCGGATAGACGATGGCAAGATGATAAAGCCCCGTGCTCTCTGGTGCTGGGCGCGGGCCGCCCCGGCTCTCCCAGGTGTTCAGTCCGATGTGGTGATGATATCCGCCAGCCGATAGAAACGCGGCTTGCGTTCCCCAACGCTGTGTGACCTCAAAACCAAGCACTCCATGGTAGAAAGCCAGCGCCCGTTCTAAATCGGCCACCTTTAGGTGAACGTGCCCGATGCGAGTCGCTGGATCGATAGACGGGACGAGAGGTTCAGGCATGTTCCAGTTTTACCGCGAGATCACCGGCAATCAGGTTCCCGCACGGTACAAAACCGGCTTTCTGAAGTGTCCTCCGGCTCGCCCTGTTCGCCGTGTTGCAACGCGCCGCTGGCACGCTGCCACTGGCCCGGCACGCGGCCTTCAGTTCCTGCACTAGATAAGCTCCAAGGCCCTGGCACCGAAAGGGCTCGGCGATCTTCATGTAGATATCGCCATAGGGTCGATTGTAGTGATAAAGAACTCCTCCCGCTCCGGCGATGCCGCCGTTCAATGTCACCACCCAAGCCGCCGTCTCGTCCAGCTCGAGAATTTTCAACTGCTCCACATCGTCTGCTGCGGTTGTGCGGAAACCGCAACCCTCCGGCACGAATCGTGTTTTGAACCGGTCCTCGAACAGAATTGCCTCGGCCCGGACACTCTGAGCAAATGTGTGCAGCATCACCGTCAGGATTGGGTCGTTGGTCTGCGTTTCGATCGTCGCTGCGCGGCACCTTGCGCGCAAAGCCTCGAACAAGTCAAAGATTTGGTGGCGGCACTCTCGTTTGACATAGAACTCGTACAGCGCATGGGAGTTTGTCCAAGGCCCGGCGACCGCCACCGACCCGTATCCCACGATGGCGCCGGCGAGATCCAAAGCGTACTCTACGGTCCAACCGGGGCGAGCATGGATCGAATCGTGAATAATCTGGCAATTCATTTCTTCGCGGTAAAATTCTCGAAGCGCCTCTATTTCATCCAATTCGCAGACTCGAACGGAAATTTGCATTTCGCCCTATCTTGGCACTCCCTATCAGCGACGAGCGGTTGGAACGATAGCATAAATTTGAAGACATGAAGAAGTGCGTGGCTATCCTGATCGCCATCTCCAGTAGCGCTGCAGACTGGACCTGCGCCGCACCCGAACAAAAGCACGAAAAAATTCTCAGCGTGAAAAACGTCGCCACCCTACAGCTTGTCATCAAACGCAAACTGGGCAACGAGCCGCTCAGCGCGCCCGTCATGGTTGGCGGGCTGGTCACTAATAGAGGCATCAAAGATCTGGTTTTTATCTCAGGCGGTGGCATGGTGTATGCAGTCGATTCCGACTTGGGCACGCTCTTTTGGCAGCGGCCGGTGGCGGGTACACCAGTCCTCGAGTCGCGCGCCGACGATAGTGACGACGAAGACTACTTGTCCACTGAGGTTCGCAGGCTCTTTCTATGGCAGCCAGACGGCAAGGCCATTACTCTCAACGCCGGCAGCGGAGCGGAGCTCGCCACGCCGAGTAAGGCAGCAACGTGCAGGCGCGATAGATTGGACACGGCGGTCGCAAACGGAGTGCGCTTCGAGCTAGTCAACACTCACACGAAGCCGGTTCTACGGGGTATTGCGGTAAGCACGAAGCAAGAACTTTTCAACAGCGGGAATCAGATTGAAGCGCCCGTTGACTCGAGCGGATTGGCTATCGCCAACGGGCATGTTTGCTTCGGAGATGCGGCCGGAACTCTCTACTGCTTCGGCTTCCCGATCGATCAGTGATTGCCTAAGCCAAAACAATAGAGCGTACTGTCAAATGTGGCAATATACACGCGGCCGTTGGCCAACGACAGCCCGCTGAAATGGTTGAACGAGGTAATCTGATTCCCGCTCGAGTACAACTCCTTGCCCGTCTCGGCGTCTAGCGCGTATAGGACAGCGTGCGAGGAATTCTTGATGCGCTCGGCGCTCGAATCGAACAGACCGCGATCGGCATAGGCTTGCTCGGTGTTTTCGCCGTTGCCATAGGCGTAAACAACGCCGTTGGCGATGAGCGGCGGCTCGGCCCGGTTCATGTCGCGCGAAATCCAAGCCGGCTCCAACACAAACTTTCCTTCGTTCTCCTTGACTTTGAAGGCAACCACCGCGCCATGGGTGACCGGGCCATAAGAAAGAGGCACATTGAAGGTGGGACGAACCGGTCCCCAGAACGGTGTCAGGACCCAGCGCGTTCCGGCGGAGTCTTGCCACGTCGCCATAGATCCCCAAATGCCGGCCGAGGCGAAGTTCACCTCTTCGTTGCAAAGGAGCGGCGTTCGATAGAGAGGAGTTTGATGATCGTTGCCGCCCGCGTCGTTGGTATCCAGCAGATAAACGCGGCATTCCTTGCTGCCGGTAACCATCAGTTCTTTACCTCCGAACTTAAAGACAGCCGGTGTCACCTGCATATCCAAATCTCTCTTCTGCAGCCACGCCCAATTGGAGGGTTCAAACCAATCCTTCAAGACAAGCTGGTCGCCTTCCACCCTGGCGCCGATGAGACCGTTGCCGTAAACATGGTTTTCCGGATCGTATCGACCATCGCCGGTAGGCGCCCAAGCGGTGCCGTTAAAATCGACGGCCGCGCCGGTTCTACCCCACAACCCGCCGCTCTTCGGATTGAACGTCATCACTTTCTTTTCCGTTTGCGCATCTTTCACATTGATCGCCCAGATCTGATTCGGATTGCCATTGCAGCCCTGCGATGTGGTGGTGAAAATGATGTCGTGCCACAGGTTCAAGGCATAGGACTTGCCGTTGCCGAAGCCGAACTTGACGGGTGCTTGCACATCTTCACCGTCGGACACGTTCAAAAAATGCAGCTTGCCGTCGCCAGCCAGTGCATACAGCGTTCGATCGCCCGACTCGCTGCGATCGCCGATTACCGGTGTTGCGGTGAGTCCGCCGGGGCACAGAGGATCGTCGGGGTCGAAGCCGCGGCCTTCCTTCACCGGAGGATATTCGAAGTGCTTCTGCCAAATCAGCTTGCCGCTATCAACGTCGATGGCGAAAATGTTGTCGGAGCTGCCGGCTTCAATAGCAATCTGTTTGACGCCGTCCTTGGTTTTCATGTCGCCGGCGATTAAGGGAGGGAAGAGGGAATGCATGTGCCTGGGCTGGTTATCCAGCTTGAGCTTCCAGAGAACTTGCAGGCCTTTGACGTTATCCTTCGTCAGGATGCTTTCGTCTTTTTGCCAGCCGGTCCGCTGCGGGCTGCCGCCATCGGTCAACCAGTCGGCTCCCCAGCCAATAGCGCCGCCGAGGGCGACGGTGAAATAGATTAGTTTTCGCATCGGAATATCTTTACCTGTCTGTCAACTGCGGCTGCATTTTGGAAAAGCCGAATGAGTAAATACTGTTGTCGCTGGCCGCGAAGTAGATGCGGCTATTAGCAATGGCCAATCCACTCCCATAAGAATAGGCGGGAACCAGACTTCCACTCGAGTACAACTGCTTGCCGCTCTCGCCATCCAAAACGTAGAGAGTGGCGTGAGTGGACGCCTTTTCGATCTCAGCCAAGCTATAAGGTTTGCCCTTTGCCTTGACTTCGAGCGTTGGCTCGCCGGTGGAGAGCGCGAAAACCAGAGCGCCGGCGGTGACGGTAGCAGCGGGGCTTGGAACGTCGGCTGAGATCCAAGCGGGAACAAGCGTCGGCTGTCCATTGTCTGTGCCAACCTTGAACGCCACGACGCTGCCGTGCGCGGCGTCTCCGTTGGTGGCCGGGAACTTTGCCGAGGCTGCAAGTGGTCCCCAGAATGATGCATACAGCCAGCGAGTTCCAGTGTCCGCGTCAATCCAACTGGAAAAACCTCCCTGGAATGCGCCGGCGTCCGCGATGGGCGCGGTGACGAACAGCGGTTGGCGATGATCGGGGCCACCCAACGAAGCGGAGTCAAGAAGGTAGAGGCGGCCTTTGCTGCCAGCAGCGACAATAAGGTCTTTGCCTTTCCACGAAAAGACCAGCGGTGTGATGCCCGCTTCTTCCACCTTCCTATGGGCGTTCGGTTCATCTTCAGCCGTAAACGAATCCTTTACAGCTAACGTCAATGGCTCAAGCGCGAGAATGGCGCGATGGTGAGTTTCACCCGTTGCTCCCTGCTCATGCGGCATTTCCACGTAGACCGTTCCATCGCTGCCGAGGGCCGTTCCCGCGAAACCGGCCACGTTGGTATTGGTTGGCAGCGAGGATACTTTTTTGTCGGAGCTGCCGAGATCCACAGCATAGAGGGCATTGGGATGGCCACCGCAATTGCCGGAAGTGGCGGCGTAAACTGTGTTGCCGTCTATGTTCAGTGCGCTCGATCGCGAATTGGGCGGCAAGAACTTGACGGCTGGGACCAAGTCGGCACCGGTGGAAGGATTGAGGGCGTGTAGATAGCCATCACTGGCGACGGCAAAAAACGCTCCCGTTCCGCGGTACATGCCGCCTTCGCCGATGAGCGCGGGAGGGGCAGGGCCATTCGCCGCCGGCGGGGGCGGTCTGCGGCCGAAACTAACTCCTGCGGAACTGCTGCCGCGCATGGCTAAAGATGCGGTTAGGCCGCCGGGGCAAGTGGCGTTCGCCTTCCTGGATTCGCGCTGCTCCCCGTGGTATTCGAAGTGGGTTTTCCAGATCAGCTTATTGAGATCGGCATCCACGGAGTAAACGTTGTCTGAACTTCCACCGAAGACCAGCATCTCCTTGAAGCCCCGATAGGTGATGAGAAGACCGTCAATGATGGGCGAAGTTAAAGAATACAAGCCTTTCGATTTGTTATCAGATTGATACTTATAAAGCAGATCCAGACCACTGACGTTCTCCTTGGTGAAAGCCTTCTCATATCTTGCCCAGGCATCGCGCTGCGGGCCGCCGCTTTGCGATGGCCAATCGGCGGCTACAATGACCGCGCATGTCGCTACTGCGGCCAGCAAGATGAACCCGAGATTTTTTTTGGTCAGCATTGATGTTTGTCCTAAGCGCGCGGTCAGAAGGTGATTCGCGACTTTTGCGTCTCAATCTTTTTAAAGTCCAGGCCTGGAATGTTGCGCAGGTCGTCAATCGATTTGAATGGACCTTTGTCGCTGCGGTAGCGAATTAAAGCGGCCGCTTCGGTTCGGGTCAGCACCAAAGAAGATTCCAAATCGACGCTGTCGGCTTTATTGATGTTGATGGGAGGCGCCACCTCAGGGCCGAAGTTTTTTGTCAGATACTCAAGCACAGCGTTGAATTCGTCGTCGCTGCCTTGCGCTCCCATTTTGACCATTTTGGCGATGGTGTCGGTCCAGCCGTCATCGTCCTGGCGCAGAGATACGGCTTTCTCTATCGCGTGGCACTTGCTGCAGATGCGGATGGTGGCTGCCTTGCCGGGTCCCTCGGGCAGGTCGGCGCCGACCAATGTTGAGGAGACGCATAGCAGAATGAGGGAAGGCAGGGTATTTGACATATTAGAAAGCCAGCAGGCTCTTCTTCGCATCGATTTTGGCGGCATCTACGCCGGGCACTTTCTTCACATCGTCGATCGTTTTGAATTCGCCCTTCTCGTCTCGATAGTGCAAAATGGCTTCCGCTTCCTTATCTGAAATATCGAGTCGGGCCTGGAGTTCTTTGGACGTAGCTTTGTTGACGTTGATTTTGGCCGGCAGCGCGGAGACGGTGTTGGTCAAGTAATCGACGATATCGGCAAATTCGTCGTCGCTGCCTTGAGCGCCGCGCTGAATCATATTCACGACAATTTGGCTCCAGCCGTCGCGATCCAGGCGCTTCCCTAAAACGATCTCCGCTCCATGACAGCCGCCACAAATGCGCACCATGGTTTCTTTGCCGGGGCCTTCCGGCAGTTTGGGTTTGTCGACCGCGAAAGCAAACGAAGCGGCGGCCAGCCAAACCGTAAGAAAGCGCGCAGACCTCATGCCTTTGATTATGCAACCACCTTTTGAGAAGGCGCCTGCGGGTTTCCGGGACCAAAATGTTTGAGCATCACCAGATTTTCGCTATCGCTTTTGTTGGTGATGACAACGCCGTTTGCGGCCGCATCGGCGGTGACGAACAGTTCATCTTTAGTCATCTGACCGAAGCGGATGAGGGTGGGCGTTTCGATTTCGTGCTTGCCTAGCGTACCGTAACCTTGCACAAGAATCATGCCATAAGCAGCGGGATCTTTGATGGTGACGGTGCGGCCGGGGAAGACGGTTAACTCCTTCGCTGAATAGTGAGGCGTGGAATACACCACCCAACTTTCCGAATAACCAGCCTCTTTCATGGTGTCTAGGGCCGCCACGGGCGCGGGCTCGAAGTGACGATGTTCCGCGAATTCCGGATCGGTGTTGGCCGGCCAATCCAGCATGTCGAGGAGGTACTCGAGATCTTTGTCGTGTTCGGGAGGAACGTCTTTGACGAGCAACTCCCACGGCACGACGCGGCCTTCCACCAGCGATTGGTACATGGCGAAGACGTCTGAATTGACTTGCGGTTCATAGGTGACCAGCGAACCGGGAGCGTGCAGAATGCCGGGATCGATTTGCCAGCCGGTGCCCGGTTTCAATTTGTAGGCGCGGGAAAGATAGAGAATTTCGTTATCGCCTTCGTTCCAACGTTCGAGACAACGTTTGACATCGGCGCGCGTCACGCCTGGGTTGAGGCCCATGAAGGTATAGGGAAAATTGTTGCCTTTGAAATTGTATTGCGGAGGAAAGTAGTAGGCTTCCGGCTTGCCTTTTTGGCCGACGCGGGCGGCGAACTCATCGTTCTGGTGAAGGTGATGGGGAATGGGGCCGAGGTTATCGAAAAATTTGCACAACAGATTCCAGCCGCCGTATTTCTGCATGACAGCGGAGCCGAGAAACTTGTCGCCGACGGTGTCGATGGCTTCTTGCAGGAGAGCCTTGTTGCCGTTGAATTCTATATAGCTCAGGCCTTCGTCGGAGGCGGTCAAAGGGCCGTTAGCGGCCTTTGTCGTCGAGGAAAACCAGCGTTCGTCAATGCCGCCACGATGACCGCCGAGGGCGTAAAGATCGCGCGGGTCGAGTTTCAGGCGCCCGCCGGGCATTAAGAAGGCTCGAGGCACCCAACAGGGGGCAAGCCTGACAACGCCCTCGCCGGCGGAGAGGGCGTCGGAAAACAAACTTTGGTTCGGCATGGTATAGATCTAGAAAAGTCGAGGTTTGAAACGACTCAAAGCAAAACGCAAGCATATAACCGGGTGCTTCGGAATGTCAAGGAAGAACGCCTCATGGTGCTATCCAAGGGCGGTTTAAGATAGCCTGAAGGCATGCCTGACTTCCACGAGCAACGCTTGGCGAAACTGGAAGCCGCGCGCAAAGCACTCGAGGATTCCTTTATCGTAATGACGCATTTGGAAACCAAGGCGGGCGCCCGCGTGAAAGAGCGCGCTGAGTTCATTGCCAGCCTCGAAGCGGGAATGAAATCACACGAACTACGCCTCGCTAAACAAGAAGAAGCGTCGGCTCTGCTTGGGCAGCGCATTGACCGATTGGTTCTGGCTATGGGCAATCTCATTTCGCGCATTCCA
Source organism: Bryobacterales bacterium (assembly GCA_963764105.1). Taxonomy (GTDB): domain Bacteria; phylum Acidobacteriota; class Terriglobia; order Bryobacterales; family Bryobacteraceae; genus Bog-105. The sequence goes on along the minus strand of CAVXRP010000008.1, from coordinate 88,832 downwards.
CCCTCAACGCTCGCCCAATAGCGGGCGCAAGATCCAGCCTGCCCTACAAATGAGTAGAGTAGTATCGGTGTTTAGAAAATTTCTATGAAACAAATGATTAGCCTTGTCGCGCTTACGGCGATGTCCCTGGCCGCGGCGCCTCCCATTGAACAGCGCGCATTCGGCGAAGCCGACGGCAAAGCCATTTCGCTTTATACGCTCAGGAATAAAGCGGGCATGGAAGTGACCATTACGACATTTGGCGGGGCGGTTACGTCGCTGCGAGTGCCGGACCGCAACAAGACTATGGCTGATGTGGTACTGGGCTTCGACCAGGTTGGTTCGTATCAGGCGACCACTTCTTACTTCGGTGCGCTGATTGGAAGGTATGGCAACCGGATTGCAAAAGGCCGATTCCAGCTCGACGGGCAGGTTTACCAGATTCCGGTTAACGACGGCGGGAACGCCCTGCACGGCGGCACGATAGGGTTTAACAAGCGGGTTTGGGATGCGAAAGATGTCTCGACTCCGGAGGCCGCGGTACTGGAGCTGCACTACCTGAGCCCGGACGGCGAAATGGGCTTTCCGGGAAACCTGGACGTGACGGTGCGCTATACGGTTGAGGCGAAGAACGGATTGAAAATTGAATACAACGCCACAACGGACAAGCCGACGGTGTTGAATTTGACGAACCATAGCTATTTCAACCTGGCGGGCGCGGGCAGCGGCAGCGTTTTGAAGCACCGATTGACGATTCGGGCCGAGCATTTCACGCCGGTCGATAGCGGATTGATTCCAACGGGCGTGGTGCAGGCGGTGGAGGGCACGCCGTTTGATTTCCGCCACGGCAATGTGATTGGCTCGCGAATTAACGACAAGAATGAGCAACTGACGCTGGGCAAGGGTTATGACCACAATTTTGTGCTGGATGCGCCTGGCAATGTGACGCAATGGGCAGTGAAGGTGGAAGAACCCAACAGCGGGCGAGTGATGGAGGTTTACACGGACCAGCCTGGAGTGCAGTTTTACACCGGGAATTTTCTGGATGGATCGATGCAGGGAGTGGGCGGCGCGTTTAAGTACCGCGAGGCGCTGTGTTTGGAGACGCAGCATTTTCCGGATTCGCCGAACCATCCAAATTTTCCGAGCGCGGTGCTGCGACCGGGGGAGACGTTTCATAGTGTGACGATCTACCGGTTCAAGACGGAGGAGTGAGCGCAGGGTCCCGGGCTTCTGCGGATTCGGTGAGGAGGAGAGTATGGGCGGATGAATGTGGATAAGTGGGGCTTGGGACGGGAAAAAGAGGGCGATTTTGGAGGTTTGCGTCCCGCGTATAAATAATAGAGCCGAGCCGCGGGAAAGCAAGGCTTTTTGGGGTGAGTGGCGGCTGGGTTTTTCCCGCGCGGATTGGGTGCCTGGGAAAGCAGGCGTGCCGGGTCGAGCGGCGGTGGTTTCGGGTGTGCGAGATTTGGTCATAAGAATGGCTTTCCGACCACGAGTATGAAATGGGGTGAACGCGGAAGTTGGGATTTTGACGGTAAGTTGATGATTCTAAGTTGAAAGAAATATTTTGAAGTTTTGAACTGAGAACTAGCTACAAAAGAAAATACGGATGAACCGGGCGGGTCGGTATTTTCAGATTCAGGTGCAGATTCGAAGAGAAAGGCGATCGGAGCCGGTCGAATGCGGGCTCTGCATCGCTGGCTCTTGGCCGGCAGGTGTAGCGAACGGGCGCTGGCCGCCGAATACGTTGGAGTGATCCTTAAGGGTGAGGTATTTCGGCTTGCTTTAAAATTATAGGCATAATATAATTATGCCTATGGAGATCAGGCCTAAGCCCACCACGCCTCCAGGCACCTTGCCTATGCTCATCCTGCGCGTCCTTCACAGCGGAGAGTTGCATGGTTATGCGATCGCGCAACGCATACACGTCTTGTCAAGCGAAGTGTTGGCGGTGGAGGAAGGACTGCTCTACCCAACGCTGCAGAAGATGCTGGTGAAGGGCTGGGTGAGTGCCGAATGGGGGACGTCCGAAACAGGGCGCAAGGTTCGCTTCTACCGGCTCACGCCCAATGGCCGTAAGCAACTGAAGGAGGAGCGCAGCCAATATGACCGCGTCTCCCAAGCCGTCCAAGACGTTCTGCGGAGCGCCTAAGGCAAAGGAAAAGCGTATGAGAGAATTCTTCCGCCGCCTTCGCTACAGGTTGAATCGCCGCCAATGGGATGCGGCACTCGAAGCCGATATGGAGTTCCATCGGGAGATGGCAGCGGGCGCAGGGCGGCGCAACTTCGGCAACGTGACGCAACTGCGCGAGCAATCGCGCGAAGCTTGGGGTTGGACTTGGATTGACCGCCTAGGGCAAGATTTGCGCTACGGCCTTCGCATCATGGCGCGCTCGCCGGGGTTCACCGTAACGGCTGTGCTGGTTCTGGCGGTAGGCATTGGCATAAATGTGGCAGCCTTCAACCTGTTCGACATGCTGGCGTTGAAATCGCTTCCGGTGCGCGACCCCAAGAGCCTGGTACGCCTGGAACGGCGCTCGCCCAACGCTTACACCAGCGAGATGGCGTACCCATCGTTTCTGTTCTACCGCGGACATGCGAAAACACTCTCGGCTGCCATCGCCGTTCTCGGCGTGCCGCCCATGCAGATCAATGACGATCTCGTCGGCACGAGTAGTTCGTTTGTCACTCCGAATTACTTCACGCAACTGGGTACTCGGGCAGCATATGGGCGTATGTTCGTTCCCGCGGTGGAAGATGCGCCCGGCGCGCAGCCTTCCGTGGTAATCAGCAACGGGCTGTGGCAGCGGCGCTTCGCTGGAGACCCAAGCGTGATTGGTCGAACCATTCGCTTGAATAAGAAGCCAGTAACAATTATCGGCGTGACGCCGTACGCGCTGGCCACTCTCGGAGGTCAGGATCCGGACATGTGGCTACCGATGCCGCAACAGCCGTATTTCATCGATAACAGCAAAGTGCTGACCGACTTCAACGATTCGAGCGTACGTATGTGGGGTCGGTTGGCCCCCGGCGTTTCGGCCAAAACGGCTGAGCAGGAGCTGCGATTATTGACAAACGAGTTGCGCAAGCAGCATCCAAGCGCGGTTTGGGACAAGGAATTTATTCAGAGTTCGCCGGGCGGCCATCTGCAGGTCATGCAGCCGGAGATGTATCAGGTGGCGGCCATGGTCGCCGTGTTAACGCTGCTGATTCTCGCCGTGGCCTGCGGCAACTTAGGTGCGCTGCTGTTAGCGCGCGCCGTGCAGCGTGAACGGGAAATGGGAATTCGACTGGCCATCGGCGCTGGCCGTTGGCGCATCTTCCGCCAGTTGTGCACGGAAAGCCTTTTACTCGCTGGCGTGGGCGCGATCGCCGGGCTGGCCCTCGGTGGCGCCATAATGCAAATCGCACTCCGCTTGTTAGAGGCCCCAAAGTGGCTGAGCGCCGCGCCGGATGCGCGTGTTCTGGGGTTCACGGTCGGGATGACGTTTTTGTCGGCAATTTTCTTCGGGCTGGCGCCCGCGCTTCAGGTCGCCCGCCAGCGCCAGCACAAAACACAGCAGAAAACAATGGCACGGCAAATACTGGTCGCCGCTCAAGTCGCCGGAAGCTGTGTGTTGCTGATTGTAGCGGGATTGCTGGTGCGCGCGGCTCAGCACGCGTTGTATACAGATCCCGGTTTTGGCTATGAGCGCTTGGTGTCAGTCGATCCTCAACTTGCTCAGCACGGTTACGGCGCCGGCGCAGCCAAGGCCTATCTCGATCAAATGCAAAGCCGCTTGCTGGCGGTGCCGGGGGTGCGCTCCGTGTCGCTGGTGCTGCTTCCGCCCCTGGGCCATACGGTTTCCCGGGAAAAGCGCGAGATCGACGGGCGCACCATAATGGTGTACCCAAACTGGGTGGCGGCCGGTTTTTTCCAAACGATGCAGATTCCCATGTTGCTCGGCCGCAGCTTTTCTCCAGGGGACAAAAACGTTGTCATCGTGAGTGAGTCATTCGCACGCGCGCAGTGGCCGGGCCAAAACCCGCTGGGCAACGGGTCGGAGATGACAAGCAGAAAGACACGGTCATCGGTATGGTCGGCGACGCTCACCTGAATGCCCTGAACGATGACGATGCAACGGAGCAGTATTGGCCCGTCTCACCGGATCAGATGGCAAGCATGGTTTTGGTTGTTCGGATGGCGGGGCCGGTCGAAGGTCTCCCGCTCGCGGCAAAATCAATCAGCGACAACATCGATCCGAAACTGTTTCCTGAAATCCGCCAAATTAAGTCTCTGTATCGCGACAATGTGCTCGGAGTCGAGCGGGTGGCGGGCGTGCTAACGGTCATCGGCTTAGTGGCCGTTACGCTGGCAGGTGTCGGCGTCCTCGGGTTGGTCAGCTTTACCGTCGGGCAAAGAACAAGAGAGATCGGTATTCGCATGGCGTTGGGCGCCGGCCGCGATCACGTGCTCAAAGTCGTTCTGCAACAGTTCTTCTGGCCGGTCCTCAGCGGACTGCTGTTAGGAACCGCATTCGCGGCGGCCGCCTCCCAAATACTTCGTCGCGCCCTCTATGGCATCAGTAATCTTGATCCGTTCGGGTTTGGAGGCGCCATCGCAATGCTATTGGTAATCCTAGCCATCGCAGCCCTGCTGCCGGCGCGTCATGCATTGCGGATTAACTTGGCGAGGGCATTGCACTATGAGTAAAGTGGGGCAGACCTTCGTCCGTGATACGGGTATGAGAGTCCAACCAAACGGCGGCCGTTTCATAGAGACATACGGGCCGTGCTGCCCTCTCTGGTCAAAAAACACCTAAAAAGGATGCAATCGCCAAAGCTGAGTCGACGAATTCACCCCCGCACCAAACCACTCTCCATCGGCTGAGATCGCCGTGCCCGCCACATCCGGAACCTTGCTCTCTAACTTGCGAACCGCCCTGCCAGTCAGCGCGTCGAGCAGTGTCAGCGAGTCCGTAGCCACCACCAAACCGTGGCCATCCTTCGTGAAGCGCAAAGCCGAGACCGGCTGTCCGCTGTCCACGCTCCACACACTCCTGTGTGTTCTCAGATTAAGCAGGAACACCGATTGATGCCCTCCCACCGCTAGCAACTCCCCGTCTCCACTGAACGCCAGCACGGCAACTGGATCTGTTGTCTTGACACTCTGAACAACCCTCCGCTCCGCCAGATCGAAGAGGGTGAGGGCCGTTGTCGAAGCGGCCGCCAGCAGGCGTCCATCAGGGCTGAATAGAATGGGCCCATGATTCGCCTCTCCAGCTTCTCCGAAGTGAAACGCCTCCACACTGCCGGCAAGTGGCCATACTGTGACAACCCCGCCACAGTTCGCCGCTACCCATTTTCGGTTGGGACTGAATACCGGGGAGAGAGCCGGCGCCGTTCCACAATCGAACTGCGCCACTGAGGTATTGGTGCGCGTATCGAACACTTCGAGACCAGGCGCGCTCACCGCCAGGTAAGCGCCGTCTCTGCTGTACGACAAACCGGCCACCCGCTGCTTCACCTTGGGCGCCGCGAATTGCGCTTGGCGCGCAATATCCCAGATTTGTATCGCGCTGCCCAAATCGGTTCCTCCGCCATTTACCGCAACCCGCCTCCCATCAGGACTGAACGCCACCACGGTGGGTGTGTATTGGCCTGAGGTAGCGTGCGCCAGTTTGCCGCTCTCCACGTCCCAGATATGGATGCTGAAGTCCGCTCCCGTGGTGGCCAGCCAGCGCCCATCGGGACTCAACGCCAGCATGCTGAACTCCGCCCCGCGTCCATGTATGGTTTGTGCCGCGCCGCCCGCCGTTCGCCGCACGATCGCGGTGTCGCCCGCCAACGTTTCGTAAGCCAGCCAAGCTCCATCGTTGGAAAACGCAATCCGGCTCACCTGCCCGGAGAGCGTGGCCACGGGCTTATCGTGCGCCAGATCCACAATCAGCGCGCGCCGCGCTCGCTCTGTGCTGCGATCGATGGCAATCCACTTCCCGTCGTCCGACGCGCCACACAAAAGGGCTGGCCGCGTCTGCAGCAACCGGCCGGTTTGCAGATTGTAGGTTGTCAGAGACCCGCTGGAGTCGTCTTCGCCCGATTCCTCCGCCACCAGCATCGTAGCCCCGTTGAAGAAAATTTGGGAAACCGCCGCCTCCGCTCGCTGAATGACGCGCAGTTGCCGGCCGCTCTTGATATCCCAAATCCGTAACACCGTGCCTGCCGGCACTGTTTCCGCCGTGACGAGCGAGCTGGAATCGGGCGTAAATTTCAGTAAGTAGACAGCCGGCGCAGGCCCGCGGAACGAAGCAATCGGCTCGCCATTAGCGGCATTCCACACCCGCAAGGTGTGGTCTAGCGAAGCGGAGGCAATCTCGCTTCCATCCGCATTCACCGCCAGCGCCGTCACCAGATTGGAGTGCCCGCGCAGCGTCCGGATTTCCGCTCCGCTGTGCGGATCCCACAATTTCAGCGTCGCATCCTCGCTCGCCGAAACCAGGTACTTTCCATCGGGGCTGAACGCGAGCGCGCTGATGTTCGCGCCATGACCACTCTGCAGAACAATTTCGGGAGCAGCCAGCAAGCCGGCAATAGCAAGCAGTAACAATTCCGCTAAGTTCAATGCTATCGCGCAAGCAATCAAACAGATGCGGCAGCGCCTGTGAGGCGTTCTACCGCGCAGCGGCAGAACGTTGCTCTAACGCTGATCACTTGGAAGAGTCTTCGCTTGGAACTGCGAAAACCCTTTCTACTCGGTACTGTCTTCGCCAATCTTCCAGCCTTTGCGGATGACCGGCTTCAACATCTGGTTGGCCTCCGCGTTGTTAGTGATGCGCATCTTCTCGGCATCCCATTCGAGCTTAGTGTTCAGGCGGATGGCTAAAGCCCCCAAGCCTATCCACTCAGTGAAGGGAGCTGAGACGTTGAAGTTGGAGCACGCAGGAACGCCGCCTTTGCAGGCGCGAATCCAATCCCGATAGTGCCCTGGAGAACGCGGCAGAAACTCGGGAGGGAATTCATAATCGCGCATCTTCTCAACCGGCAGGAGGCGCGTCCATTCACCATAGGTGCCGGAGGTGATCATGCCTTTGTCGCCCACAAAGAGACTACCGTTGGTGCCGGTGCGAATGAGGCTCATCCAGTGGGCCTCCTTCTCTTCGCGCGCGCTGAGCTGTTTGGCAGGCGCAGGACTGGGTTTATATGGCTCAACCGCTTTGGGGTGAAAGAAATCATCAGTGAATACACCGCCTTGAATCTGGCGCTCGCGCGGCTTTACTTTAGGAGCAGCATCACCCACCCTTGCTCTGGGGAGATCGCCCAAAATCTCTCCCTGCGGAGCGTTCGGGAAGGTGGGCTGCTCGCCGCGCATCGCGTCGTACCAGAAAATCTTCACCGGAGGCATTCCTTCGCGTGCCGGGAAGTCAAACCGCACTACGGATTTCGAAGGATAGTAGATGCTGCTGCGATCTTCTTGACTGACGCATTCCACAGAGGTGGGGGCGGTAAGCCGCAGTGCCATGTTTGGAGCTCCCAGGATATGACACGCCATATCTCCCAAAGCTCCTAATCCAAAATCATAGAAGCCGCGCCAGGAGAACGGGAGGTAGTCCTCACTATAAGGGCGCTGCGCGGCAACTCCCAGCCACAGATCCCAATCGAGCCATGAAGGGACGGGCGAGGGCGACGGAGCGTCCGCGATTCCCTGCGGCCACGCCGGCCGATTCGTCCAGGCATGCACTTCGGTTACATTGCCGATCTCGCCGTTCCAGATCATCTCAGCACATTGCCGGGTGCCTTCATTCGAATAGCCCTGGTTACCCATTTGTGTGGCCACGCCATACTTTTCGGCGGCCTTCTTCAATTCGCGGCACTCCCACACGGTGTGCGCCAGCGGCTTCTGCACATAGACATGCTTGCCGAGTTCCATGGCCACTAGCGCGGCCGAGGCGTGCATATGATCGGGAATGGTGACGATCACCGCGTCAATCTCATGCTGCTTTTCGAGCATGACGCGAAAATCGCGGTATTTCGGAGCATTGGGGAACTGGTTGTAAATGCCTTGCGCGCGATTGTCATCCACATCGCACAGCGCGACGATGTTTTCCGTTTGGGCGCAGGCGCGGATGTCGCTGGCGGCCTTGCCACCCGCGCCGATGGAAGCGATATTCAGCTTCTCATTCGGCGATTTGAAGCCGAGCCTCTTCAGAGAAGGCTCAGATCCGAAGCCGGCGGCGGGAATGACCCCGGCCAACATGCTCCCAAAGAAGAAATAGCGTCTGGTAAAGGCTGGTGTGTTTGTGCTCATTCTTGAACTCATGGAGCCCCTTTTCAATCGCGTGCGTCGGCGCGAATAGTGCTAAGAACATTCTATCGAGTTTACGCGTTGTTAGCGGGTAATCTAGCTTGAATGGCATAGCCGAAACCGGTACATAGGTATTTGTACAACCAGCCGTTCTAACTTCTGCCGCATCCAAGGTATTGGAGTAGGAAATGAAAACGAGTTCTAAGCACCTTATTCAACGAGTTATCGTCCTGCTCGCCTCTGCAACCTGCGCGCTTGCCCAGACGAGTGGATACTACAACAATCAGACGCCGCCGCAACCGGGACAGTACCCGCCTGGACAATACCCACCCGCACAGATGCAGCCCGGATCGATGCCGCCGGGCGCGGCGGCAGAAATGGTACGGCCTGGCTCGTTGAATTATGTGGAAGGCCAAGTCTCCAGCAACGGCCAGACGCTGAATCCGCAGGCGGTGGGGCATTTCACTTTACAGCCGGGACAGTCGCTACAGACTACTGCCAACGGATATGCAGAAGTGTTGCTGACGCCCGGCGCTTTTTTGCGCGTTGGCCCAAACAGTGACTTCCGCATGACTTCCGTTGGGCTAGCGGATACTCGCATCAACGTCACGCATGGCAATGCTCTGGTTGAAGCAGACCAAGTGATTGAGGGTGCCCATCTGGAGGTTACTCTGGGAACCACATCAGCCGATATCCTTAAGAAGGGCCTTTATGGTTTCGGCACCGATCCACAAGATGTCAGAGTTTTCGACGGAAAGCTGGACGTAATTGGCCAGACAAATCATCGCGAGATTGGCAAAGGCGATCAGATTCTCCTCGCCAACGGCGACAACCTGAAGAAGAGCGGATTTGACGAGAACCAGGCGAAGAGCGATCCGCTTTATGTCTGGAGCGAAGCCCGCAGCCGTGATGAAGCAGCGCAAAACAAATTAGTAGCGCAGAATCCTTACGGTTACGCTCCAGTCGGGGGCGGTTGGTTTTGGGATCCTTATACCAACTATTACGGATTTTGGCCGTCCGCTTATCTTTATAGTCCGTTTGGGTTTGGATTTTACGGCGGCTATTATCCTGGATTTTATTACGGCGGTTATCACCCTGGATTTTTCCACGGAGGTCGTATTGCAGGCGGAGAGCGTGGGTTTAGCGGAGTTCACGGCAACGGGGTCGGTGGATTTCACGGTGGTGAGGGCGGCGGATTTCATGGTGGCGGTGGTGGTCGCCGCTAAGCGCCCTAAGAAGGCTTATTTCGAGCCGTACGGAAAACGTCGTCGATCGCGGCAAAGGTCACGGCGTTTTCGGGCAATGTGAAGTTTCCACGCTCACGCAATTCACGGGCACAACTCAAAAAGGCACTCAGCGCCGCGCGGCAGAGGCCGCTGCCGACACTGACGCGCCGCACGCCGAGCGCTGAAAGGTCTGCAATGCTGAGTTGAGCAGGTCCGATGAGAATGTTGACTGGCCGATCTACGGACTTGACGAGGGCGGCAATGTCTTCGCTGCGCGAAAGACCGGGCGCATACAGAACATCGGCACCGGCCTCCTGGAACGCCTGAAGGCGACGAATCGTATCGTTTAGATCGGGCCGGCCGCACAGGAAATTCTCTGCACGCGCCGTCAAGGTGAAAGGGAAGGGTAGGCCGTGAGCGGCCTCTGCGGCTGCGCGCACCCGATCCACCGCGTGCGCAAATTCGTAGACGGGAGCGTCCGCCTGGCTGGGCGAGTCTTCAATCGAACCACCCACCAAGCCAGCGGCGGCCGCCAGGACAATGGTCTCGGCGACCGTTTCGGGGCTGTCGCCGAAGCCGTTCTCGAGATCGCCGCTGACTGGCAGGTCGGTGGCAGAACTGATGGCAGTGACATGCAGCAGCATCTTCTCGCGGCCGATCGCTTTGTCAGGTAACCCTTGCGAGAAGGCATAGCCGGCGCTGGTGGTAGCGAGGGCTTCAAACCCTAAATGCTCGAGTAGTACGGCTGTGCCGACATCCCATGGGTTCGGAATGATGAAGGCGCGGTCGCGTTGATGGAGAGCTCGAAAGGCTGAGGCTTTTTGGGCCTGGGTCGGCATGAGTCCACTATTTCTTAGGCACGGAAACGGTGATGTTGCGGAATTGCAGACCGCCGGTGTGATCGCCTTGAATGTAGAACGGGCCGGGCTTGCCTTCGTCGGCATTGAGCGCGCCGCCGGTGATGCCGGCAATTTCTTTGCCATCGATAATCGTGATTCCGTCGCGCACGATGGTTACGGTGCGGCCCACGAGCGTCACATCAAAGGTTTCCCATTGCCCGGGCTTTTTAGGCAGTGTGGAACTGGGCGCGAGACGGCCATATACCGAGCCCATGGCGCGCTCCGGCGGTTCGTTCTCGGCCTCATATTCGAGTTGCACTTCGTAACGGCCACGCAGGTAGAAGCCACTGTTGGCACCTTCTGGGCAATTCACCTCAAAATGGAGTTTGAAATCTTCGAAGGTGCGCGTTGTCCTCAGATTGTCTCCGTGCTTTTCGTTTACTAAGATTCCATCCTTGACGACCCAGTGGTTATTGGCAGGATCGCCGATCGGCTCCCAGCCATCCAGATTCTGCCCGTTGAAAAGCGCTAGGGGATCAGTCCAGGCTTGGGGCGGTTTGTGATTTAGTTCGGGCGCGCGTACGCCATTGAGTTCCCTGGTTTTCGCGCCGTGCGTTTCGGTGCCGGTCAGACGACCGCCGGCGGCCGTGAGGTCCCAGGAGTTATCCGCGCCGAAATGAAGGACCAAGTGATTGCCTTCGAGTTTGTAGTCCTTGACCTGATAAACATGGCCGCCGGTGGGTTGAAACCAGATTTCGTAATCGTTGGGGCCTTTCTCCGCGACGCTGAGCCAATTGGCGCCTACGCCGCTGGCGGTGGAGACGTCGAAATCCCAACGGCCCAGGAAGCCGTTATCGCTCTTGTTGGCAAGAGCGGGAAGGCTCAGGGCAAGAAGAGTCAAACCAGTAAGAATGTTTCGCATGCTGGGAGACATTATATCGGCGGGACACCAATATAATGAAGAGACGGCATGGACACAGCTCTAACGACTACGATTGTCAGCACCAGCGGCGCGGTGATTACCGGCGTTTTCGGCATGTTCTTCACCGCGAATCAACTGGGTAAGCGGATGGACGACATGGGTAAGCGGATCGACGACGTTAGCAATCAACTGGGTAAGCGGATTGACGATCTGCGTGCGGATGTCAGAGTACTGAGTTCCGAATTCTACGCCTTCAAAGATGTGGTCAATGGTAAGTTGGCGGCGCTGGATACCGAGATAGCGAAGCTGATGGATCGCCGCAATCCACAGTAGCGCTTAATGCACGTCTCTTGCTCAGGCGCGACAATTGAAACATATGGATTTTGAGTGCAAGTTGGACCTCTTAGCCGAGGTCGCGGTGACGGTCGGTCTTGGGCTCGCGCGGGGACAAGAGCTGGTCATTTCGGCGCCATTGGAAGCGTTACCGTTGGTCCGGCGCATCACCGAGCATGCCTACCGGGCGGGCGCATCGCTGGTGAGCACACTGTTTGCCGACGACGAAGCGACACTCTTGCGCTATCAGTACGCCCCGGATGAAAGCTTCGACAAAGCGGCCGTTTGGCTGCAGGATGGTTTGGCCGCAGCGTACCGCGGCGGTGCGGCGAGGCTGGCCATTACCGGCGCTAATCCGGCGTTGCTCGCTGGCCAAGATTCCAAGAAAGTGTCGCGCGCGAACGTGGCCTTTTCTAAAGCAAGCCGCCCGGCGCTGGAACTCATTACGCGGCACGAGATCAACTGGACCATCGTCGCGTCGGCCACGCCGGCTTGGGCCAAGTTGGTTTTCCCCCAACTGCCGGCATCTGAAGCCGTAGCCAGCCTGTGGGAAGCGATTTTCCGAACGACCCGCATCGAGACGCCCGATCCGATTGCCGAATGGCGCCGGCATGGCGAGCATCTGCAAAGCCGCGTGAGGTTGTTGAATGAAAAGCGCTTCAGCGCGCTGCGCTACCAAGGGCCTGGCACGGATTTGACGCTCGGCTTAGCTGATGATCATTTGTGGTGCGGCGGCGGTTCGACGGCGAAGAATGGTATCGCCGGTTTTCCGAATATGCCGACGGAGGAAGTGTTCACCACGCCTCACAAAGACCACGTGGATGGCGTGGTGACCAGCACGAAGCCGCTTTCTTATCAAGGAACCTTGATTGACGGCATCCAGGTTGAATTCCAGGGTGGCCGCATCACCCGCGCCACAGCGAAACAGGGTGAAGCCATTCTTCAGAGCATGATTGACACGGACGATGGCGCGCGTAGGCTGGGCGAAGTGGCGCTGGTGCCGCACTCGTCCCCCATCGCCCAGAGCGGATTGCTGTTCTGGAATACCCTATTCGATGAAAACGCCGCGAGCCATATTGCCCTGGACAGTCATACAGTACGTGCTTGATCAACGGCGATACGTTAAGCGACAATGAACTGGCCGCGAAAGGCGCCAATGAGAGCTTAATTCACGTAGATTGGATGATTGGCTCAGGTGAACTGGATGTGGACGGACTGTGGGCCGATGGGAGGTCCATTCCGTTGATGCGAAAGGGAGAGTGGGCTTAATACCCCGTCTTTTCGTGAGAGTTAAGGTAACAACGGCAAACTACATTTGTATTCACGGTATTTTTGTGACCGCAAATGGATATCCTAACCTTGGGACTCGACGGGAGCGAAAACCCGGAAAAGCGACCTTCGATGCCGGCCGAAATTATCCAGCATCTGCAAATCCTCATCCGCGGCATCGCGCTGCATGCGATTGAAGGCGACGCTAACGATTTAAGATTTCTGCGCGAGCGCATGTCCGGCATTGCCGACTCGTTGAACGACGAAAGTTCACCGGACGACTTGCTGGTGGGGATTGGGAAAACGCTGCGCGCGCTGGAAGAGTACAACCGACGTTCAGCTGTCATTTTTAACGGGCAAGTGGATGAGCTACGCGGCATGTTGAGCACGATGACCTCGACGGTAATGTTTATTACATCGTCCAGCGAAACCAGCGTAAAGCAGTTGAGTGTCATCGAATCGAAGTTACAGCGAGCCCATACACTCGAAGACACGCGCCGGGTGAAGGAGTATATGGCCGATTGCCTTACACTAGTCCGCAGCGAAAGCCAGCGCCTGCAAACCGACGCCCGCACGCGAATCAACTCCCTGAAAAGCGATGTGGAACGCCTGTCCAGCCGTCTCAAGGCTGCCTCGAGCGAAGATTCACAAGATCCGGTGACGGGGCTGCCGGGGCGCTTCGTCGCCGAAGAAGCCATTGCCGCGAAAATATCAGCCGGCAGAGATTTTTCGATCGCCCTGTTTGCGCTGGATCGCATGGTCTCAATCAACGGCCGCTTTGGCCATCAGGTGGGGGACGAAATTCTGGTAAACGGCGCCAAGATATTGGCCCAGAAACTTACCGGAACGACCCTTTATCGCTGGAGCGGGCCAGCCTTTGCCGCCGTTTTCGATCCGTCAGTAAGTGCGTCCGTGGCGGAGAGCCGCGCCCATCAGGCGGCTTCGCTGCGCGTGGAAAAGAATATCGAAACCGACAATCGAACAGTGCTGATCGTTGCAACGGCTTCCTGCCAGTTGCAGCGGGTCGCCGGCAAAATGTTGCCCGATTCGGTCTTCAAGAATATGGATGCGTTTGTGGCGGCGCGCAATGCCAGCCCGTCTCCGGCCTAATCCGGAATTCCGAAGCTGAGGAGTTCGGCGGTATCGAAGGGCGGCCTGTTGCGCGCCACGACGTACAAGCGATTCCACTCGGGAACAAAAAGCCCGGAACGTGCGCCCGGCGCGGTGAGGGTATGCGACAGGACGGAGTAATCGTCGGCGCTCTTTTGGCGGAACACGTCCACGAAGCCTTCACCGCCCACCACGTAGACGCGTTTATGCGCGCTGTCGTAAAAAACATCGCCGGCATCGCCCACTGTTGACATGGATGCCATCACGGCCGCGTCATCCATATTGAGCACCAGCAGCTTGGCGGGTTTCCGGCAGACGACAAAAATCCGCCGGTTAGCTTCGTCGATCGCCATGGGGCCATTGTCTCGGTAGGGGTGAAGGGGCCAGGAGGCGTAAACAGTCTGGCTGCGGCGATCAATTTCGAGAATTTCCGACACGCCCGGAAGATTCACGAAGAGGCGGTTGCCGGTAGAATCCATTTGGAAGGATTCGGGGTGGGAACTCAGAGTCATGTTCGAGCGGCGACCCGATTCCAGGTCCACCATGGCCAAACCGCCAACCCCCCAGCCCACGCAAACGATCTTATGGCCAGGAACAATGCCTATGCGATCGGCGTCGCCGCCCATCAGCTTGCTGTCCAGCAGTTTCAGCGTCCGGCCATCATAGGTTCGGAGACTGCCATCTGCGCCATTCGACACAAGCAGGTTGCCACTATCGGGCAAGATGGCTAAATCCTGCGGCTGGGATAAGCCGGAAATGGTTGTCAGATGCTTTAAGTTTTGGGCGGCGTACACTTCAACGGTATTGTTGCTGGTGGCGGCCAGAAAGATGCGTTGGTTTTTAATGTCGGCAGCCAGGTGAGCGACGGGACCTTCCAGCCGCGGCAGCATCACAAAGTTAAGCTGCTTCAGCGGGCCCGCTGAGTGTTTTGGAAAAATATGGATCTGTAAGAGGATTACGGCAAAAGAGAATAGGGAGGCCGCGCGCATTTTTCAATAGTACTTGAAGGCGCCAACGCCGTTAGCGCGGCTGGTAAATACGCACCTCCGCGGGATGGCTGCTAAACTCGCGCACTGCTAAAAACAGGCGATTCCACTCAGGCACAAAAAGGCCGGTGCGCGCACCGGCGACGGTGGGAATCTCACCGGCCACGCTGTAGCGATCGGCGGTTTCCTGGGTGTAGGCGCTGATGTGTCCTTGGCCGCTGAGCGCGTAAAGGCGGGCGTGAATCGCATCGTAAAAAAGATCGTCTGCGCCGCCGGCCGCCGGTAAATGAGCCGAAACCACGCCCGAATCCACATTCAGAACCAGCAGCCGCGCCGGTCGCCGGGAGGCCACGAAAAGGCGCCTGTGCGACTCATCCAAGGCCATCGGGAAATTGTCCATGCCCTCTTTCATGGGCCAATCTGCTAACAATTTGCCGCTGTCGCAATCCACCACAGCGATGGAGCGAGCATCCGGCAGGTTCACAAAAATCCTGGGCTGCGTTTCGGCGCACTGAAAGGATTCAGGATGGGCGTTGAGCAGAATGTCGCTGAGCCGGTTGCCGACTGAATCCAGTACTGCCAGCGCGCCCGCGCCGTAACCGACATAGATGCGGCTGCGCGCGGCGTCCACGCGAATCGCGCCGGCGTCCAGCCCCAGGCGCAGGCTGCTGATGAATTTGAGCGTTTCGCCTTCGTACATACGTAAGGCGCCATCGCCCGCGCTGGAAACAAAAACCCGATCGGAGGATTTTACGAAAGCAACGCTATGCGGTTCGACAATGCCGGAGAGCGGATCCAGCACTGAGTTGTGCCGGATATCGAGCACCTGCACGCTACCATCTTCTGAAGCGGCTACGAAGATTCGGCCACGGTAGATATCGGCTGCCAGATGTCCCAACCTGCCGTGAACGCCGGGAAGCAGTATTTTGCCCAGCAGTTCCAGCGGCGCCGGTTGCTTTTGGGCGGACAGCGCGGCGCAAAAGAAAAGGACAATTGCAGCCCGCATGGATACAGGCCGCCTACTCAACTTTCGGCACACGAATGACGGGCCGGTTGCAATCACGGATGTCGCCGCCGCATTGCGTGGGCCGGCCGTCTTTGCTGTAACAAATTTCAACCGCCACCAGATATGAACCTCGGCCGCAACTCACGGCCATATCGGCATCTGTGAGGCCCGGGTTGGCTCGTTCAAAAGCCTGTTTCAGCTCTTCGGGACTTACGCTAAACTGCCGCGTGGGCGCCACAAATTCCTGAGGGATTTTCACCGACTGGAACACGCGGCGGATCAGCCCGAAGTAATCGTCCGCTGTTAAGCCGGTGCACGTCCCATGCGTCGCCCATTCATGCTGAATCAGATGAAGATCGGGCATCAGGTCGAGCATGCGTGCGGCGTTGCTGGGCCCCGCTTGTTGGCCGCAGTTTTCCGGGTACCCGCCACGGCTAAACTGCGGCCACAAACCATGAACGATGAAGCCAAAATGCCCGCTGCATTCCGGATTGTCCGGTTTGCTATAGCAGAACTCGGGAGCCCAAGAAAGGTTTAGAAGATAGTAATCGAATCCGCTGGCGGCCGCCGAGCGCGGCGCGTACGAACCGTTCGCTGGAGGCTGCGCGCTTTGCGGCGCTAAGCCGGTGGAGGGTGGCGGTGGTGCGCAGGCAACGCAAAGGAGGGCGCACAAAAGCGGGACGTAACGAATCTTCTTCATCTTCTCGTCCCTAGAGTAACGTGCGGCGAAATCGGCCAGTTTTTCTTGCTATGCTCAGATCGAGGCAGCGCATGAAATCCGGCAAGACACTAGAAATAGCTGTCTGCGCAATTCTTTTTGTCGGTGGGGCATTTGCGGTCGATCGCACGCTGCCGCGCGCTTTTCGTCAATACCCGGGCATTGAATATAGTCTTGGGGAAATTCCCCTGCCGCCCGATTACGATGAGAAAACCGAATGGGCGTTTGCCCGCATGATGTTTCCGGGCGGCTGGCTAGACGGTTATAAGAGGCGCGAGCTCGACTGGCATACTGGCGTATCGTTGTGGTCGCAAGACTTCCCACGCGCCGACCGGCATTTCTCCATGGCGGTCCGCCGGCTCACCCGCATCCACGTGCGCAGCGTGGAGCAAGCCGTCAACCTGGACGATGGCGACGACGTCTACAACTGGCCCTGGCTCTATGCGGTGCAGGTGGGCGAATGGGGCATCACCGACGAACAAGCCAAGAAACTGCGCGATTATCTGCTGCGCGGCGGCTTCTTTATGGCCGACGATTTTCACGGCACCGAGGAGTGGGGCGTCTTTCAGGAAAGCATGCAGAGAGTGTTTCCAGACCGGCAGATTGTCGATATTCCGGACAGCGATGCGGTGTTTCACACGGTCTACGATCTGGATGAACGCTATCAGATCGTCGGGGCTGAGCACTTACAGGAGGGGCACAAGAAGGATGGCTATGTGGCCCGTTGGCGCGGCATCTATGACGACAAACACCGCCTGCTGGTGGTTGCTTCTTTCAATTCCGACATCGGCGATTCGTGGGAGTGGGCCGATTCGCCGGAGTATCCGGAGAAATATTCGGCCCTCGGCATTCGCATCGGTATCAACGATATCGTTTACGCCATGACGCACTAGAGGCGTAAAGAGACTCCGCTGTTCTAACGACGGTCGTGCTCGGCGCGGTACTCCAGCGCCAGATGTAACTGGCGAATTGCTTCTTCCGACGCATGGATAGCATCGTCTCTGTGCCCGCCAAAATCATGCGGCGCGGCCTTCATATACTCCACCGCATCCTTTAATTGAGCGATCGCCCGCGCGATCCGTGGATGCATCGCGCGCTCGTTCTGCGCCTGAACAGCGACGCCTCCGACGCTCAACATCACTCCTACAACCAGTCCAGCTACGAATTTCATTCGTGATCCTCCTGAGATCCGGGCAGTGGTACTCACTTCGCGCCAATGCCCAGGAAATTGTATCAGTCCTCCACAAACGTGCGCAATCGCCCCAGCGCTTCGTCCCATTGCTTGGAAATCTCATCCAAATAACGGCGCGCGTCCTCCAACCGCCGCTGTTCTAATTGCCAGACGCTCTCGCGCCCGTGCCGCGTGCCGCGCACCAGACCGGCTTCCTCCATCACCCGCAAGTGTTTGGTAATGGACTGGCGAGTCACGTTCGAACCACTCGTGAGCCGGCTGATGGACAAGGGGCCGCTGTCGCAGAGGCGCGCCACCAGCCGCAGCCGGGTCTCATCGCCGAGCGCCGCAAAAACCGCAGCGGACAACTGCCCCAAAATGGGTTTCCGTTTATTGCGTCGTGCCAACGTATTTTTCAAGCAACTTTACCATCATGCTCCAGCCTCGCTCATTCGCCGTCAAAGCTTTCGCCCTGCGCGCTAAAGGAATTTGCTCGAAGCCTGACTCGGTCAAGGTCAGCATCACCCCGTCGCCCGTCTCCTCCAATTCGAAGACGATCAGCGTCGTCGGCTCGCCGGAATAATCGACGCCCGGCTCCGTGGCGTTCGGATGCCAGCGGAACGAAAACAACCGCCCCGGCTCCATTTGCTCGATGGTGATCTCACAAGCCAAGCCTTCGTACTTCTTTTGAGCGTTGGCCACCTCCGCATCGACCGTCGTCGGCACGACCGTTCCGCGTACACAAGCGCCGGGGGAGAACGGCCCATCGAAATTCATCCCAAACCAGTGCCCGAACTCCGTGGAGTCGCTCAAGGCCCGCCAAATGCGTTCTTTCGGCGCGCGCAGCAGAATTTTCTTCTCGATCCTATTTGTGTCCATAGGCAACCTTATGGTTGCATATTAACAGGCCTGCAGTGAAAGCGCAACCCCATGGTTGCTTAAAGATTTGGATACCCGGCAAAGTGTTATCATAAAGCTTCACCCCGCAACGGATCGATACCCCTTGAAAATCGGCTTTGTAAGTCTCGGCTGCCCTAAAAACTTGGTGGATACCGAGGTCATGATGGGCCAACTCGTCGCCGCTGGCCACCAACTCACGCCGCAACCCGCCGCCGCCGACGTGATTGTTGTGAACACCTGCAGCTTCATAGACCCCGCTAAACAGGAATCCGTCGATACCATCCTCGAAATGGCCGAATACAAGAAGACCGGCAAAGCCCAGCGCCTGGTGGTAGCGGGCTGCCTGGTGGAACGCTTTCGCGCCGATATTCAAAAGAACATTCCCGACGTGGACGCCGTTCTCGGCACCAACGAGCTTGAAAAGATTACCGCTTTGTGTGAAGGACTCGAACCCAAGCAGCTCCCCGCCGGCCCGTACCTTTATCACGATCTCACCGAACGCGTTTTCACCACACCGCGCCATTCCGCCTATATCAAAATCGCCGAGGGCTGCGATCATCCCTGCACGTTCTGCATCATTCCGCAATTCCGCGGCAACTTCCGCAGCCGTCGCTTCGAAAGCGTGATCAACGAAGCGACGCGCATGTTCGCCATGGGTGTCCGCGAAATCAATTTAATCGGGCAGGACACTACCTGCTACGGCGAAGATCTCGGCCTCAAAGATGGTTTAGCCGAATTGCTCGCGCGCCTCGCGCAGATTCCGACCGATCTGCCGAAATGGGTCCGCTTCCTCTACGCTTACCCCAACAAGGTCACGCAAAAACTTCTCGATACCATTGCCGCGCACGAGTCGCTTGTTAAATACATTGATATGCCCTTGCAGCATGCCAGCGCAGCCGTTCTCAAACGCATGAAGCGCGGGGCCAATGCCGATATCTTTCTCAAACTGCTCGAGCGCATTCGCGCCACTATCCCCGGCGTCGCTATTCGCACCAGCATGATTGTTGGCTTCCCCGGTGAAACGGACGCCGATTTCAATGAGCTCAGCCAATTCGTCGAGGCAGCCCAGTTCGACCGTCTGGGTGTCTTCTCCTACAGCGATGAGGAGACCAGCAAGAGTTTCACACTCGACGACAAAGTTGGTAAGAGCGCTATCTATCAACGCAAACGCAAGCTCATGGCGCTGCAGCGCCGCATCTCACTCGCGCGCAACAAGCTGCTCATCGGTCGAGAATTTGCAGTGCTGATCGAAGGCCCCTCGAAAGAAACCGAACTGCTGTGGGAAGCACGCCTCGCAACGCAAGCTCCGGAAATCGACGGCGTCTGCTACATCAACGATGCCGAACCGGGCGAACCCCGCCCTGGCGAAATGCGCCTGCTGCGCGTCACCGGGGCGCATGATTACGATCTGGTCGGCCACTTGACGAGTGCGCCGGAAAAGAGCGTCGCGCCCGTCGCGCAGAGCGCCAATCCGTTTCCGATTCTCGCGGCCCAGCCCGCCCGCGCCCACGGCATTCCCGTTCGATAATAAGAACAAAGAGTACCGGCATGGCGAGAACTCTGCGCTGTCCTATTTGTAAAAAAGAAGTGCTGATCGACGGCCCCGAAATGCCCTTCTGCAGCAAACGCTGCCGCTTGCTCGATCTAGGGAATTGGGTGGACGAACGTTACACCATCTCCACACCCACCCATCAAAGCGAATTTGAAGAAGAGCCGGAGGAGCACGATGATCCTCCGATGAAGGTCAACTGAAGGCGGAGACCAAGTGAACGTCCTGGTCGCATGTGGCGCGGCGAAGACTGGCTTATAGGCGGAGCCACTTTTCCTCCCCAAATACCGCGCTTTTCGAGCCACAATCTGCATCGTTAAACGATCCAGTTTTCCAGTCACCACCCAAGCCACTTTATTTTCACGACCTGTCCAAAATCTCCAACCATCCCCGAATCAACCGCTTACCGCTAAACCCTCGCCTCGATTTCGCCCTTTGAAAAGCACTATCGAGTTTTGACGCCCGCGTCCACTCGCTAAATTCAGAATCGAGAAGGGTTCCGCACCACCCAGCTGTTTTTCGCCGGAGTTCGCATGCCCCTGCGGTCAAATCGGAGCCGGAAGCGTAAGCGACCTAGCTTCGTCTTTCAGGGGAATTGTTTTGCCCAGCCGTAGTTTCGAGAGGTATCAAATTGAGATCAAATACAGTTTTAGGCCGCAATAAGCGCCCTGTTCAGCCAGAAGAGTCAGACGGATTAGCATCGCGTCTGACTGAATTGCTTGTCGGGCAGCCGGAAGCGATTGAGACCATCATCCCCTACGTGCAAATGCACCAGGCCGGCCTCGCTCCCGACGGGCGTCCCCTCGGCGTAGTGCTGCTACTCGGCCCCACGGGTACCGGCAAAACGCGCACGGTTGAGGCGCTCGCGGAAGTGTTGCACGGCAGCCATAAGAGCATGCTCAAAGTGGATTGCGGCGAGTTTCAAATGGAACACGAAGTGGCGAAACTCATCGGCGCGCCGCCTGGCTATTTAGGCCATCGCGAAACGCAGCCAATGTTGAGCCAGGCCAAAGTCAATGCTGTCGCGAGCGACAACAGCGACATTTCGCTCATCCTGTTCGATGAAATCGAGAAAGCCGCTCCTTCCATGACTCGCCTGCTTCTTGGCATTCTCGACAAAGCCACCCTGCGCCTTGGAGACAACACCACCGTCAATTTCGAACGTTCTATGATTTTCCTCACCAGCAATCTTGGATCACAATCCATTCAACGGGCGAGCAAGCCTGATTTTGGTTTTGAAGCAATCATGCCGGTAATCGCCCACAATCCGCATGGCAAGTTGCAGAGCATTGGAATGGGCGCGGTGCGCCGCAAGTTTTCACCCGAATTTGTCAATCGCATCGATTCGGTGATCACCTACAACCCGCTCGACCGCGCCGCCTGTGAGGTGATTCTCGATCAGATCATGATCGAATTCGCGCGCTTAATCCAATCGCGGCTCGGGATGCGCGGTTTCCGCCTTATGTACACGCCCGCCGCCCGCAGCCAAATCCTGGACCTGGGCGTAAGCCTTGAGTTCGGCGCACGCGAATTAAAGCGCACCGTGCAACGCAACTTCATTCAACCAGTAGCCGCGCTCGTATCGCAGGGGCAAGTACCCCCAGGATGCACAGTTTTGCTGGACGCAAACAAAAATGGCGAATTCAACATCCTCCTCCGCCAATAACCAGTGCTGCTCAGCGGCCGTTCCAGTCGAACGTCTGCGGCGGCAGCGTAGCTTCGGGCGTGTCGATCGCCACCGAGATATAAACCTTGTCGGTCTGATGCTGGTAATCCACCTCACCCAGTTTCAGTTCGTCCGGGCCAAGATGAATTTCACGCCGGCTTCGGCCATCCACAATCGTGATCACCGCGCCTTTGGCACGCGTCACAAAGGGCGCGCTATGATCCCAGGAAATTTGCAAAACGCCGCCATCGCTGTTCACCGCCAAATCGAGCTTGTTCGAAGCAGGGCGGAACAGCCGCGAGATGCCGCCGGCAAACGCGCCCAGAATCAGCAAGAGCGCCAAGGCCGCAATACTGGCCACTGCCAGCCAGCGGTATCGTTCGTCCACCGTCGTGCCGGGCCCCGCAAAATCCTGCGTGCGCGCCTCAATTTCTTCACCCGCCACTTCCGGCAGAAACTTGAATTCGGAATCGTCGAAGAAAAACTTACGAACGGAGGGCTGATCAGGCAGTTGCCCGTTGCCCGCCAAAAAGAAAGCGGCCGTGCGCGGCTCGCGGCTTTGAATGAGGAGGAAGACATAGAGGCTTTGGCCAAACTGTTCAGCCATCAAAGCTTTGTCGGCTAAAGATGGCTGCAGCGGCCCAGGGCGCAGATGGCTGCGAAAAAATCCCACCGGCACGCGGCCCCGGCTTTTGGCCGTCTCGCGAATCTCGCTGAAGCGATGCTGCTGGCCGGGCTCGAGCATGTAGATCGCGCCGTCCTCGAAGCGCCGGCCTATCATCGCCACTTCGTCAATACGCAAAGTGGGTGAATCGGCGCCGGGCAGCGTCCCTAAAAGCATCCCGCCGATTTCAATGCCGATGCGTTCAGCCTGCGCCAAATCGCCGCTGATTTGCGACACCAAATCGAGCCGCAGTTCTACCGCGTGCGGCGAGCGATCCGGATTCCAGCGAACATAAAGTGGTACCTGCTCCCTGAGGGTCAGGGAAGATGAGTCGGCCATCTACTTAACGTCTAGTTTACAGTGCTGCGGCCCACCAATAATAATGACAATCCCCCCGTTGCAACACCCGCCGCCTCCCCCCGCTACCAAACCCGGCTTTTCAACGGAGGGCCCATGGGCCTGTGGGGCGGACCTCCCGGTCTGCGGCTGACCTTGTGGTCAGCCTCTTCGGCCACCCATGATGATGAAAAACGCCCTGCCGAGCCATACGACCCGTAGCCGAGCCGCAACCGCAAGGGAGCGGACGATCCGCCAAATTCTCGGCTGTTTTTCACTGGAGCGATGAGCTGGCCTACTGCGGCGGACACCTTGCCCGTATCGCGCGGTTCTTCGATACGATAGTATGCTTCTACCGCCATGCTTGCTAGTTTCGCGCTCCTGCTATTTGTTTCATACGCGGCAGCCCAGACCACTTCAGACGACCGCAGCCGCCAATCTTGGTTCGGCGGAACGAATCGGTCGCCCACGCATGCGCATCCCGGCGCTGAACTATTGCAGATGCCGCTGCAGCCCCTCGCGCAGCAGATCCGCCGATTGGAATCGGCGCTCGAACTTCTCGGCCAACCGCTCGAAAAAGGCGCCCAGCAAGCGATCGATCAGGCTATCTCCGACCCTGACGAGGCGGTGGGCGTATCAGCATTGCAGCGAGTGTTGGATCAGTATGTGCTCGCCACCATAGACGTCAACGCGGAGAGTCGCGTCAAGGTCGAGCGGGGCGTCGCTCCGGCGGAGTTAGTCCAGGGAGGATCGCGCTACTTTCTGCTGAAAGTTGTAAATCAGGCTGGAGTCACTTCTCCCCTTCTGGTAAGTAGTCCGAATAACGGTAATGTCTTTATCACCTCGAACGGAGATCCCGCGCCCGCCATGGTCCTAACCCAGGCTGACGTGCGCGATCGTTGGGCGGAAATCTCACTGGCCTCCACTGCGCCGCTCGACCGGAGGCTTTCCGGTTTCCCCGTGGATTACGAAATCATCGAGATCTACAGCCGCGATGCAGGCCAGCGTTCGGCCACTATATCTTTCAGTGTGGGTCAAGGCACGCAGGATCTAGGTTTCCGCAATGAGATCAGTGTGCTGTTCAAAGCGCGACCGTCACACGCCATTAAACTTCGTATCACGGACGCAACCGGCAAACCAACCACGGCTTCCTTGACCATCCGCGATACCCACAACCGCCTCTACCCGAACCCCTCCAAGCGCCTCGCGCCCGACCTATACTTTCAGCCGCAGGTTTACCGGGCCGACGGTGAATCCATCGATCTGCCCGAGGGTAACTATACCTTCGCCGTAACGGGCGGTCCTGAATACCTTTCGCATACCAAAGAGCTCTTGGTCACGCAGAACAGCGCCAGCGACTTAGCTCTGCAACTGACCCGCTGGATCGATCCATCTAAACTCGGCTGGTATTCCGGCGACACTCACGTCCACGCTGCCGGCTGCTCTCACTATAAGAATCCGGCGGAGGGAGTCATGCCGAAGGATATGATGCGCCAAATCGAAGGCGAGAAATTGAACGTGGGATCGGTGTTGACCTGGGGCCCGGATTATTATTTTCAAAAACAATTTTTCTCCGGCCACGACGATCCCCTTTCGACAAGCTGTTCGCGTTTGCATTACGATCTGGAAGTGTCCGGCTTCCCGTCCAGCCACGCGGGACACCTGGTTCTATTGGGACTGAAAGACCAAGATTTTCCGAACACCCGGAAAATTGAAGACTGGCCGACATGGGATTTGCCTATATTGCAGTGGGCTCATGCGCAAGGCGCGGTTGTCGGCTTTGCTCACTCGGGCTGGGGATTGCAGGTGGCGGACGACCATATTCCCAGCTTCGAAATGCCCGGCTTCGATGGCATCGGAGCGAATGAATACATTGTGGATGTGACCGAGCCCAATGCCGTGGATTTCCTTTCTATCGGAGATACGCCCATCGTGTGGGAGCTCAGCAGTTGGTATCACACCCTGAATGTGGGATTCCGCACGCGAATTGCCGGTGAAACGGATTTTCCCTGCATTACCGACGCCAGAGTGGGCCAGGCGCGCAGCTATGTGCAAGTGAGCGGCCCACTCACTTACGCAGCTTGGCTGGACGGCCTGAAAGCCGGACGCAGCTATGTGTCCGATGGGCGAACCCACCTCCTGGATTTTGAGATAAACGGCTTGGCGGTGGGCACGCATGGCAGTGAATTGGCCTTAGCAGAACCGGGAATGATTCACGTGGAGCTCCGTGCGGCTGCGCTTCTCGACCCTGTGCCAGATCCGACCATCAAGTCGCGCCCATATGATCAGAAACCCTACTGGTCGATTGAGCGCGCCCGTGTCGGCAGTTCGCAGGAAGTAAATGTCGAACTGGTGGTAAACGGCACTGCTGTCGCACACAAGGCGATAGTCGCCGACGGAACGCTTCGCGATGTGACGTTCGATGCCTCTATAGAAAAGAGTAGTTGGGTGGCCGTTCGCGTCTTCGCCGCGGCACACACCAATCCGATCTTTGTCACCGTTGGCGGTAAACCCATTCGCGCTTCTCAAGCAAGTGCGCAGTGGGCATTAACGGCGGTTCACCAGTGTTGGTCGCAGAAAACGGCACGCATCTCCCCTGCCGAGCAAACGGCGGCTCGCGCGGCTTATGATCATGCCGAAGCGGAATACAAGCGTCTCGCGGGTGAGTGCGCGAATCGCTAACTCGTCAGCATCTTCTTTAAGAACATCAGCTGCCCCAAATGATAGGAGTGGTGCGCGGCCGCTACCAGCGCCTCTCTCAACAGCGTCTGTCCGCTGCCGCCCTCAATCGGTTTGAACAGGTCCTCATTCGAATCGAGTATTAAGTCTTCCAGCGCCTTTGCGTCCTTGCGGAACGTAGCGATGCTGGCCTCCCAAGCCTGTTTGTCTGGCGGAGCTTCAGTCTTCGGCCAATAGCCTTCCGGCCATTTGGGAGATTTGTGTTTTGAATTGCGCGAAAATTCCAGAATGTCGTGCTGTGCCATGCGCATATGCTCCAACAGTTGCCATGCGCTGTGGGGCGCGGATTGTGGCTTCAATCCCGCCTGAGCGACCGGAAAATCGCTCACCACAGACTCGAAATCGATATGCGATTGATCCCCGCGCATGGCATGGAGCAGCTGTTCACGGAGAACTTTGGTTTGATCGTTGCTCATATCCACAAGGATAAAGCCAAGCTTGACCTGTTTGTTAGCAAGCGGGCGGATGCAAGTTAGCCCAATTCGGCGTCTATGAATCATGAACTCTCAGAAACTGCCTGCCTTCATGCTTGCGCTTACATCGATCTCCTTTCTGCGCGCCGAACCAATCGCGGTGCACAACGTTGAGGGTTCGCTCCAGGGCTTCCTCGTTTTGCGCACAACGGATGGTAAGACGATCGCCTCCGGAAACCTGAGCCAAACCATTCATGGGAAGCGGGTGGAAATGCATCTGGTGTTTCGCTTCAGAGACGGATCTTTGCAGGATGAAACGGCAACCTTCACCCAGGAAGGCAGCTTTCGACTGATCAATGACCACCTGATCCAGAAAGGACCAAAGTTCCCCAAGCCTCTCGATGTTCAGACCGATGCGGCTAGCGGTACGGTCACTGTCCATTACAAGGACAAAGGTCAAGACAAGGTGGAGACGGAGCACATGGACTTGCCGGACGATTTAGCCAACGGCGTTATTTTCGACGAAATTAAGAACATTTCCCCCGATGCTAAAGACGTGAAGGTGTCCTGGTTAGCGGCAACTCCTAAGCCGCGGATCGTCAAACTTGCTATCACATCCGTAGGCGGCGAAACATTCTCAGTGGCTGGCCGGCCCGACAAATCTACCGTATTCAACATCAAAGTGGAGATTGGCGGCGTAGCCGGTGTCGTTGCACCCTGGTTGGGGAAACAGCCAGCCGATATGAAGGTTTGGATCGCCAACGGGCCCGCCCCTGCGTTTGTGAAGTGGGAGGGCGCGTTGTACTTTGGCGGGCCGATTTGGCGGATCGAGATGACGAGTCCGGTGTGGTCGCGTACTTCCCGCTAACGGCGCTGACGAGCCTGCTTGCGCCCATTGTATCTGCTAGCTCCTGAATTCTATATTCCAGCTTTTCCCCTTGACTTTCAATTCTCATCTTTGATAAAAGCTAAGGTGCAGTTTTTCAGGGATTAGTTCGCGACTAACAAAGGGGATAACTCTATGAGTAAACGCCTGGTAGCGTCAATCGGTGTTGGCTTGCTCTGTCTCGCCCTCGCCCCTACAGATATATTTGGCCAAGCTTCTGAACGCGGCGCCATTACTGGCGTGGTAACCGATAGCTCTGGAGCAGTCGTTCCCACCGCGCGAGTCATCATTACTAATAACGCAACAAGTTCCGTCACAGACGTCGTAACGAATAACGTAGGCGAGTTCACTGTGCCCAGCCTGCAGCCTGGTAGTTATACGGTTCGCGTCGAAAAGCAGGGCTTCCAGCCAGCTGAAGTAAGAGGCCTTCCTCTCGACGCATCGCAAACCGTGCGGGCCGACGTCACTCTGCGTGTCGGCAACGCGAGTCAAGCCATCGAAGTGCAAGCTGCGGCCATTCAGTTGCAAACCGAAGACGCCAAGTCGAGCGTCACGCTCGAGAACAAACTCGTAACCGATCTGCCGCTGGTAGTGAATGGCACCGTCAGAACGCCCTTCGATCTAGCATCTTTAACACCCGGAGCCAAGAACGTGACTCTTCCCGGAAACTCCGGCGGCGATGAAGGCTTTGTGATAGGTGGCGGCCAGGCCGCCAGTTATGGCACCACGCTCGATGGCGTGTCGGTCAACACCAGTCGCGCCCTTCAGAAAAGCTGGGTTGCTTCCAACTCCCCCTCGGTGGAAGCGCTGGATCAGTTCACCGTGGACGATAACGGGTTTAAGGCCGAATATGGTCACGCGGGCGGCGGCGTTATGACCTTCGTCTCCAAATCAGGTGGCAACCAATTCCACGGCTCCGCCTACGAATTCCTTCGCAATAACGATTTCGACTCCAACAACTTTTTCGATAACGCCGCTCGCATCCCGATCTCCGTCTATAAGCAAAACGATTTCGGCGCCACCGTGGGCGGTCCTGTTTGGATCCCGAAAGTCTACAACGGCAAAGACAAGACGTTCTTCTTCTTCTCCTATGAGGG
This sequence comes from Bryobacterales bacterium, assembly GCA_963764105.1. Taxonomy (GTDB): domain Bacteria; phylum Acidobacteriota; class Terriglobia; order Bryobacterales; family Bryobacteraceae; genus Bog-105. Next base: position 60,739 of record CAVXRP010000008.1, on the reverse strand, counting down.
CTTTCGCAATCGTGCCGGCGCCAACGGCAGTCTCTTCACCATTCCTACGCCTGAAATGTATCAAGGCGATTTCAGCAACTGGGTGACCAAGACCGGGCAACAGATTCCTGTCTACAATCCACTCACTCAGACCGAGAATGCGAACGGCACTTACAACCGGCAGCCTTTCGCGGGCAATCAAATCCCCACGAGTCTGTTCAGCCCTGCGGCCGTCAAAGCCTTGGGCGTATTTCAAAGTAGCGGAATGCTGAAGCCCAATACCGGCGCGGCCCCCGGCACGGTCGGCTATGTGGCTAACAACTATTTAGAAACTTCCGGCAGCCAGATCTACCCCGTTAACAAATGGAGCGTCAAGGCCGATCATATCTTTAACGAAAAGCACCGAATATCCGGTTACTTCGGAGACGATCACGAACGCCAGACCTATGGTGCCGATGGGCCTCCCACGCTCCCCGGCCTCTATACCAATTACAACGATCTGCTGCAGTGGAGCTATGTCGTGCGCATGAGCTGGGATTGGACATTTGGCCCCACGAAAATTAATCACTTCTACGCCGGCGGCAACGATTGGAATCAGGACCACAAGCCGCCGCAAGAATACATTGGTAACTGGCAGAGCAAGTTCTGCCTTCCCAACGTTCCCAATTGCAATGCGAATCTCGTCAACCTCTTTTACAACACCGGCTCGACAGACCCTTACAGCGATTGGGGCGGGCAGGCTGACAATGGCTCTGAAAATACTGTCTACTCCTACAATGACGATTTCACCTGGATTCATGAAAAGCACACCTTCAAATTCGGCGGCTCATACCAGCTAAATCATTACAACGGTTTCGGCCGCCAATGCGAGTCGGGTTGCGTCGGATTCAGCTATCAGGAAACGGGCATTCCAGGCGGCACGAATCCGAATCTCGGCGGCAATGCTTTTGCTTCCTTCCTATTGGGCTACGCAGACAGCGGCCAGATCGATACACCGCGCTTCATCGGTCAGCAGTTCTATTATTTCGGCGGCTTCTTCCAGGATGACTGGCGCATAACTCCCAAGCTGGTCTTCAACTACGGAGTTCGTTGGGATGGCAACCTCCCACCCACCGGTCTGAACAATAAGTGGAGTAATTTCTCTCCTACCACTCCGAATCCAGGCGCGGACAATATTCCCGGTGCGGTTATTTTCGCCGGCAACTGTTCTGGCTGCACCGGAAGCCGCACCCTTTCGGGCCTATGGCCTTGGGGTTTCGGGCCACACATCGGCTTAGCTTACTCGAAGGATTCTAAGACCGTCATCCGCGCCTCTTACGCCAGATCCTATGGCGCGCTTACCTCAGTCAGTGGCTCGACTCACAACTCTGGCTTCACGCTCACCGAGACCTTCAGCAACAGCACGGCTGGCGTTATACCCACATACACCCTCGACCAAGGCATGCCTCCGTGGACCGCTCCTCCCTTTATCAATCCCTCGGTAGCCAACGGCACCAGCACCGCCTGGTTCCAGGGTGACGAAACAACCAAGCTTCCGGCCTACGACAACTTCGCCTTCTCGATTCAGCGCCAACTCGGCGGTTCGATGTTCATCGACGCTTCCTATAGCGGAGTCATGGGCGAACATCTGCAAGCCCAGTTATTGCAATACAACTCGCTTCCCGGCAGCGACCTCAATCTATTCGGATCGACTGTCAACAGCATCAACGTGTTGAACAGCGTCGTCGGCTCGCCGCTCGCGAATCAGTATGGCATCACCGCACCGTTTGCCAGTTTCAGCAGTCTGTGGGGATCGCGCGGAACCGTCGCGCAAGCTCTTCGGCCGTACCCGCAGTACACCTACATCGACACCTACGCCGGCCAGGGCGATCATAGCGGTCACTCTACTTACAACGCCCTCTACCTGAAGTTTGAAAAGCGCTTTTCCCATGGACTAACCTTCCAGGCATCCTACGCCTTCTCCAAGCTACTGACTGACGCCGACACAGCGTGGGGTGAAGGCTATGCCGCCAATCAGGCCGACCGCGCCCTCGAAAAGTCAATCGGCGCCTACGACATCACTCACGACTTCAAATTCGGCGGAGTCTACGATCTCCCATTCGGTAAAGGCCAGCCTTACCTGACTTCCGGCCCTGCTTCTTGGATCCTCGGTAATTGGCGGGTCTCGAGTGTAAATCTGTATGACAGCGGTACGCCAATCGGCATCAGTAGCTCGGAATCCTTGCCGATTTACGCCAGCGGCGCTGGTGGTCGCGTTGCCCCTTACGTTACCTCCTACAACGGCTGGCAGCCAAGTTACTCTGGCGGCTTTAATCCTGCCACCGATAGCTTCTTCGTTCCCATGTGTACGCTGGCGCAGATGAACGCCAACACGTGCACTGGCCCGTTCCCATACCAGGGAGACATCAAGAATCCCAATAACAGTCTTCTCGACCAAGGCGTTGGCATTGGTAATGCCAGTCGCTACAATCCCAAACTCCGCTACTGGCCCAACCTGAACGAAAACATTTCCTTAACGCGGGTGTTCCCGATTCACGAGAAGGTTCGCATGGAGTTCCGCGCGGAAGCCTTCAACGCCTTCAATCGCGTCCGCTTCGGTCCCATCAACACAACGCTCCAAAGTCAAACATTTGGAGAAGTGGCCGGCGCGGGCGGCCAACTCAATACACCGCGCCAGATGCAATTGGCGCTGAAACTGTACTTCTAAAGGAGGCGGGCAGGCGTTCAGCCGCCATTTCTAAACGATACGCCGCGCCTCTTTCACTAAGCCCCGGAACAGTGGGCCGCCCAGCAATCCTACCGCAAGTAGGCTTCCGAACAGAGCCATCGCTTCATAGCTTTCCCGGCCCTGCCGTTGCCAATACACGTCGCTCAAATTCAGCCACAAGGCAAACTCATCTAAAATCAGCGCGGCGGCCACGCCGTACAGCATGGCCGTCAGGCGGCTGGCGAGCGGCCACGAATCCGACGCCCCAGTGCCAATCTCTAAGAGCCAGCAGTAGCCGACGGTCAGCAAAAGCAAAATGCCCCAGACCATGTGATGAATATGTCTGCCGTGCATGGAAACGTCGTGGAATGGGCCGATGTCGTTGTGAATGGCAATGGTAATTCCACGCACCACGAAAACCGTAACAAAGAATCCGAGTGCACCCAGAAACAAGCGTTCGCGCCGCGGCTCTGGAAAGCGCTCCTTGTATAGCGCGTACAAGCGGCCACGCGAAAAAATGAGGATCAGAATTGTCAGAATCGAGCCAATAATGATCGGCCCAACCCAAAAACTGCGGTGCGTCCAAGGCATGTCTTCATACCGTAACATTCCCCTGGCGCCCAGGGTTATATAGTGATTCCGTATGCCAAAGACCAGATCGTCCATACTCATCTTGGCCGTAATCATCGCTACCGCGGCGATGGCACAAACCAAGTTTCAGGAACCCATGCCGCCGGGGCCAAATCCCAATTCGCAATACCGTTTAGGACCCGATTCATTGCCGCAGGATGGCGTTCCCAAGGGCGAAATTCGCGGACCCTATCATTTACCAAGCCAAGCTTATCCAGGCACTCAGCATACCTATTGGGTGTACGTTCCGGCGCAATATGATCCGGCCGCGCCGGCGGCTTTGATGGTGTTTCAGGACGGCCAAGCGTTCAAAGACGAAAACGGCGATATCCGCGCACAGAATGTGCTGGATAATTTGATCTACCGCCGTGAGATTCCGGTGATGCTCGCGGTCTTTATCAACCCGGGCCGCACAGCAGAGCAGGTTGAGCCTTCGCCCGAAACCGGCTGGGGTGATGGCACCACCAATCGCGCCACTGAATACAACACGCTCGACGATAAATACGCCCGCGTCATTACCGAAGAGCTCATGCCCGTGCTCTACAAGCAATACAACATCTCCAAGGATCCCGAGCAGCATGGAATCGGCGGCTCCAGTTCCGGCGCGATCGCGGCTTTCACCGTTGCTTGGGAGCGCCCCAACGATTTTCGTAAGGTGCTGAGCAACGTCGGCAGTTTTGTCGATCTGCGCGGTGGTTATGTTTATCCGGAGCGTGTGCTGGCGACTGAGAAGAAGCCCATCCGCGTGTTTCTATGCGATGGCCGCAACGATCATCGCGGTTTCGGCCGCGACGGCGTTTACAATCCCAATCGCGATTGGTTTCTGCAGAACGTACGACTCATGAAGGCGCTCACCCAGAAGGGTTACGACGTGAACTATACATGGGGCATGAACTTGCACGGCCAGAAGTTCGGCGGCGCAATTATGCCTGAAATGATGCGCTGGTTATGGCGCGATGGCCCGGTGTCAACTGATCCAAACGATATGACAGAACGGTCATTCCGCCAAGGCACCGGAAAGGGAAACTAGCATGTGAAGTTCAGCGCTTAACAAGCGGTGAATGGATCTCGTCTTCCAGCGCCTTGACGCGAGCAGTGAGTCCGTCCAGCTTCGCGCCCAGCACGCCATCTACGCGCTTTAGCTCAGCCTTCAACACACCTTCCACCCGTCCGATTTCGGGCTTGAACCAGTCCTTCATGTCGTCAAAGCGTTTGTTCTGCCAGAACGCCGCAGCGAGGTAGCCGAACACTATTAAAGAGGCTGGGCCCCAATTGTTTACTTCGACCGGCATTCTCTCCTTCCTCGTGCAGCCACTGTGCTTCTACAAAATACTAAAACTAAGCAATCTGCTGGGTCGCGGCGGTGTCGGCCACCACATCCACCACTGGATTGTAAGTCAGTATGCGCGAGCAGCTTTCGCAAAACATGATCTTGTCCTGGCGGCGTAAATCCTGAAAGAACTGAGGGCGCAAACCCATCTGGCATGCGTTACAGCGGCCGTCTGTGGCATCGGCGATAGGCGTGTTCTTCGTCTTCTTGCGCACGCGCTCGTATTCGGTGAGGAGCTTCGGTTCCATTTGCGCTGCCACCGTTTTGCGATCCGCCGCGTGTTCGGCCAATTCTTTTTTATCGATGGCCGTGCGCTCACGCGCTTGAACCTTGGCGGCTTCAACCTGCTGCTGTTCTGCTTTTAGCGCGATCTCAGCCGCTCTCACATTCTTGTCCAACGGCTCCGATTGCTCCATGAGAACCAGGATCTTGTCTTCGGCCTTGCGAATCTCAGCTTCGATATAAGAAATCTCGTTTTGAAATGCTTTATAGTGCTCGTTCGTCTTGGCGGCCGCCATCTGCTCTCTGAGTTTAGAGATTTTCTGCTCGTGGAGTTGATTCTCGCCCTCCAGCTTTTTACGTTCGCGCTGGTTGGCAGCGAGCGCAGCACGATCGGCTTCCAGGCGGCGTGTGTGGGCTTCCAGCCGCTTTTCAATTTCGGCTATATGCTTGGGAAGTGTGGCAATTTCCGCGTCGAGAGCCGCGATCTTGCGGTCTAGCGCCTGAAGCCGCAGCGCAAGAACCAAATCTTGGATCATCCAATTGCGATTTTAGCATGCAGCCTGCGGACGCGCCGCCATGTGGGAACTACGAACGATTCGTAGGCAAAGCGAATTTCCTCAACGTCGAGGGCTCGTGCGGCGATGAGAAACGTGCCGAGCGCCAGTGGCACGAAGAGGGCCAGCTCACTCAAATCGCCCCAGCGGGTTTGCGGAAACGCGCTAACCACCAAACTGCGGACAAACACGACCGATAACGCCATGATGGCCGAAGCCAGCGCAATGCGCAGAAAGCAACCGCGCAAATAGCGGCTTTCTAGATTGCCCGCGTAAGACGCGCCCGTCGCAGCCGCGCCAATTCCTGGCACTGTTTCGCGGCACGAGCGTGCCTTTTGCGCTTCGAACCCGTCCAGTTTGCGCCGCAGGCATTCGGCCAGGCACAGGCACTCTACTCCCACGGCGACCGCTGTCGTGATTGCCAGTGCTTCAAAGCCGATATGCCAAACCCTTAACAAGAGCAGCGGAATAGCTACGTTCAGCGCAATGGAAGAAAGGCTGATCAACATCGGCGTGCGAGCATCGGCCAGCGCATAGAAAGCCGGAATCAAAACGCGCTGCGAGGAAAACGCCACCAGTCCCGTGGCATAGCAACTCAAGGCCAGCCCGGTTTGCGCCGTGTCGTAGGAATTGAAACGCCCGCTCTGGTAAACAGCCCCGATCAGCGGGTGCCCAAGGACAATGAGCAGCACGGAGGTTGGAATCGTGAGCAGGAACACCATGCCCAGGGAACGCACCATCGTCTTGCGAAATTCGTCGAAGTTGTTGGCTGCGGCGCTGCGCGCAATGCTGGGCAACAAAGCCGACGCGAAGGCGACGCCAAACAGGCTCAATGGCACCTGCACAAAGCGCATGGCATAACCAAGCCAACTGACCGGGCCATCGTGCCCGCGAATAGGGTCGATCAGTTGCGAGGCGAAGCTGGTGTTAATGATGAGGTTCGCCTGGCCAGCCAGGCTGCCAACCAACGCCGGCAGCATCATGCCGGCAATGCGGCGCAAGCCGGGGTGGGACCAGCTCCATACCAGGCGGAAGCGGTATCCCAACCGGTGCAATTTCGCGCGCTGCCAGCCAAGCTGCAGAGCGCCGCCTACGACGATACCGTACGCCATGCCTTCGATAGGAGTGACACCAACGTGCGGCCCGATGACGTAGCCAATGAGCAATCCAAAACCGACGGAGCCGATGTTGAAGAAGATCGAGCCCACCGCGGGCATACCGAAACTGCCGTGCGTGTTCAACATGCCGCTGGCCTGCGCAGCCAGTGCAATCAACAGCAGAAATGGGAACATGATGCGCGTCAAACGCACGGCCAGTGCAAATTTGGCCGGCGTACTGGCAAATCCCGGCGCCAGCAGCCCAACAAGATGAGGAGCCTGCCACATGCCTAGCAAGCAAACCGCACCCACAATGACAAGAATCGCCGTCGTCACCAGGTTCGCTAATTCGGCCGCGTGGCGTTTGTCTTGCCTCATCAACGAATGGGTGAAGGTTGGGACGAAAGCGGAAGAAAGAGCGCCTTCTGCAAACAGATCGCGCGATAAATTCGAGATGCGGAACCCAAGCAGAAACGCATCGTGAGCGAAGCCGGCGCCGAAGCGATCGGCCATCACGATTTCGCGCACCAACCCGCTCAGGCGGCTAAACAAGACGGCGGCCGATACGATGCCGGCCGAGCGCACAACTTCAGCCGCGGGCTGCTGCTGGGCTAGCACTACGCCGGCGGACGGCGGGGTCCGTTCGTTGATAGTTGGTACCGTCATCTCACACCAGGCGGCAGAGTCGAACGACACAACTCTGCGTAGCCTTGGCGAAACTATTTGTCGATCGAGTTACCTTAATGAATTAGCGGGTTTTGGCGTACTCGTCAAGGAAGTAAGCTATCGTTTTCACACCACAATAGTAATTACTTACCCGGTACTTCTCATTGGGCGAGTGCAGTCCGTCATCCGGCAATCCAAAACCCATTAGCACGCTGGGGATACCCAATTCCCGCGCAAAATCGCCCACAATAGGAATAGAGCCGCCGCTGCGCGTGAATACGGTAGGCTTTCCGAGCTTATCGCTGAATGCTTTAGCGGCCACTCGGATGGCGGGGTGGTGCGGGTTGACGAGCGTCGCCGGCCCGCCACTTAACATCCGCACTTCCATTTGAATACCTTTCGGAGTATGTGCCGCTACCCAATCGCGAAATGTTTGTAGTACCTTTTCATACTTTTGTTCCGGTACCAATCGGAAACTAACTTTGGCCACGGCGGTCGCTGGAATCACCGTTTTGGCGCCCGCGCCGCTGAATCCGCCGGCGATTCCGTGAACCTCCATCGTTGGGCGAGCCCACAAACGCGCCAGCACCGTTTGATCCGGCTCACCGATCAACGCACTCGCGCCAACGGCGCTTTCCAGAAACTCTTTTTCAGAAAACGGCAAATGCCGCCAACTCTCCACTTCCGCCGCATCCGGCGCCACCACATCGTCGTAAATGCCGGGAATCAGGATGCGCCCGTCGGCGTCCTTCGCCTGCGCCAGCAGTTCAATCAATCCAAAGACGGCGTTCGGCGCCGCGCCGCCAAACATGCCGGAATGCAGATCGCGCGCCGGGCCACGCGCCTCCACTTCCAAATAGATGAGGCCCCGCAGTCCAATACAAAGCGTGGGCAAGCCGTCGGCAAACAACTCGGTATCCGAAACAAGCGCTACATCGGCTTTCAGCTTGTCTTTGTGTTGCGGAACATATTTAGCAATGGATTCGCCGCCGATCTCCTCCTCGCCTTCTATCAGGAACTTCACGTTCAGCGGCAGCTTCCCTTGCACGTGGTTCAAAGCCTCAATGGCTTTGATGTGCATGTACATTTGCCCTTTGTCGTCGCAGGCGCCGCGCGCGTAGATGTTGCCCTCGCGAATCTGCGGTTCAAAGGGCGGCGACTTCCAGAGTTCCAGCGGGTCGGGCGGCTGCACGTCATAGTGGCCGTAACACAATACCGTGGGCTTTCCCGGTGCATGCAGCCAATCGGCATAAACCAGCGGATGATGGGCGGTGGCAATCACCTCCACATGCTCCAGCCCCGCATCGGTCAGCGCATGCGCCACGAACTCGGCCGCGCGCACCACATCCTGCTTATGGTCTGGCAGGGTGCTGATGCTGGGTATCCTCAGAAACGCCAGTAATTCGTTAAGAAAACGGGCTTCATTCCGATCAACGTATTCATCAACCGATGTGGGCAAGTTGGCACCTTCCGAGTCCAAGTATAGAAGTCGTCCAGCTTGGCTATTGGCTGAGATTGAACTTGACGACGATCGCCTGCGTCACTTCCAGTGCTTCGCCATTCAGCAGCGCTGGCTGGTACTTCCATTTCAGCACGGCTTCCCTAGCGGCAATGTCCAGCACCGGATCGCCGCTAATCACTTGCAAACTCTTCACTGAGCCGTCTTTCGCAATGGTCGCTTCAAAGCGAACCACGCCCTGCGCGCCCCTCTGCACCGCGTCTTTCGGATAAGCTGGCGGCACGGAGTGAACCAGCACCGGAGCGCTAAACGAACCGCCCACCCGAACGGCGGCGGCTCGAGCGGCCTCCACTGTTTGTGGTACCGGTTTCGGTAGATTCGGCTCCTTAATGGCCGGAGCGCTAGGTGCGGGTGGAGCGTTGAACGCCATGGGCACGCCGGCCAAATCTTCGTCCACGCTATTTTCGCCTACGGGCGGTGGCTTCAACGAGGGCGGGGAACGCCGGTGCACTGGCACGGCCGAGATCGTTACGGGCAGCGTGAGAGATTTTGCATCAAACGGCTTTGGCTCCAGCGACTCATCGCTCGCTGAGGTTGTAGCGCTACCGTCGCCCGGTGCCGGCGTGACCCCGGATGGATTATCCTGGCCCGTCTTGATCACCCGGATTCCCGGCGTGATTGCTTTTGCCTCGGCTGAAATCTCGCCTTTCCCCACCACGCCGGAATAGGGTCCCCATAGAAAGAAGAGCACTCCCGCCACTAACAGGGCGGCAACCGCAAACGCCGCGATTTTCCCCCAGGGAAAGCCATTCGGTTCCTCAACTGCGAGAATACGCACAGCCGGCCGCGGAGCCAACACCGGGAGTCCGGACGCGCCATTGTCAGTTTGCCTCGGTTGAGGTTGTGGTGGCTTTGGCGGTGCGACAACCGGCGTGGGGGCAGGTGGCGCTTCCACAACCGTGCGCCTTTCAAAGGGTGTCGCAGCAGCTGGGGCGGCAGCCGCGGCAGCTCGGGCCAGCGGAACGCTTACGGGTTCCGCCGCTACTGCTGCTTCCACCGGCATCGGATCGGCAATTCGTTCCTCCACGGGAGCAGGCGCTTCGCCTTCTGCCACCGCTTCAGAGATCCCAAAAAATTGCGAGCTTCGCTTTTCCGCTCCCCGCTCGCCCATTTCTCGGGCAATGCGGCGTGCTTCATGCCATTGTCCGCTGTCGCTTTGTTTCAGCGCCTCCGCCAACATCGAGTCGCTCTCCTGGCGCTGCAACTCACCCAGCATCGGTTTGAGATCGGCGATCACTTCGCTGAAATTACGGTAGCGGCTATCCGGATCCTTCTCAAGAGTCTGTCGAATCAGCCAATTCAACGATCCGGTCACACCCGCCAACTCCCCCGGCGAGTTATCCATGATGTTGCCGATCATCCGGTCGCCATCGTCGTCGTAGAACGGGTGCCGGCCGGCGATCCATTCATAAAAAGTGACGCCAAACGACCAAATGTCACATTGCGCGTTGGCTGTATCGACCGCCATCAGCCGCTCCGGGCTCATATAGAAGGGCGAACCGATCAAATAGCCCCGGTCCGTGACCCGCGATTCGTCATACGAAAGGCGGCCCAATCCAAGATCCAGCAACTTAGCCGCGCCATCATCCGCCAACATGATTTTCGAAGGGCGCACGTCCAAGTGGAAAACCCCACGCTCATGCGCGCTTTTGAGGGCCTCGCCCACCTGCAGCATCACGCGCATACGTTCGCCCAGTGAAATGTTGGCCTTCGTTTGGATGAGCTTGCCTAGATCTCTCCCTTCAACTAGTTCCATCACCACGTATGGGAATTCATCTTCGAACGCCAAGTCGTGAACGGATACTAAATTGGGGTGCAGAACGCTAGCGGCAGCTACCAGATCTCTTTGGAAGTCACTGAGATGCTCCTGCTCCGTTGCGGTGGTGGAAAGCTTGATTGCAACCGGACGCCCCTGCGGATCTACCGCCCGATAGACGCGACTGTACGTCCCGCGCCCAATGCGCTCACTGATGGTGAACTTGCCAATCTGCTTAAGCATCACGTAACGAAGCTGCAACTTGGCGTAGCTACTTCGCTCGACTGTGAAGTTGCGTCTACCCTAGTATCTAAACACCGATAGGTATATTTTACTACCGTACACAGTAAAATTGGCAACTCCCCCATCCGAAACCGATCTATTTACGATCCTTAGTTCCAGTACAAAGGTCCTTACCCTACTTGTGGGGCTGACCTCCTGGTGAGCCTTCTCCCGGCCCTATTGCGCTCGCATCGCACCCCGCGTCGATTCTCTCACCTTAAGACTCGCAGGTAGGCGAATCGTACGGGGCTCGGTCGCCTCTTCATTCTTTCCCCGAATGCGCTCAAACAGAATCTCGGCCGCCTGAAACCCAATCTCATAGGCCGGCTGCACCACCGTCGTAATCGCCGGCCTAAAAAGGTCGTCCACCGTCAATTCGTCAAACGTCAAGAAGCCGATATCGTCCGGTGTGTTGAAACCGCAATCGCATAGCGCGCGCAAGCACCCCAGCGCAGTGGGTCCATTCGTGCAGAAAACCGCATCCGGCAGCGCGCTCGCGCGAAACTTCTCCCGGCACAGAGCGGCCACGTCTTCCGGCCGTACATTGCCGTGCCAAATCAGCTCCCGCTCAATCGCAATGCCCGCGTCTCGCAAGCTTTCCTCATAACCATGCAGCCGCCGCGTCTCGTTCGTAAGCGCCACCGGCCCGGTCACCAGGGCGATTCTGCGGTAGCCTCTAGCAATTAAATGGTCCGCGCCCATGGCGGCGGCCGACTTATCTTCCACCGAAACCGAATCCACCGGCAGTTTTTCAGGAATGCGATCCAGGCAGACAATCGGGATGCCAGCCTCTAACAATCTCGCCATCTGCAACATGGGCGCAGACGCCGCCGCCACCACGAGCAGGATGCCTTCCACCCGTTGCGAGCGCAACAGCGTCAACAATTCTTTCTGCCGGTCGGCTTCATCCGTGGAGTCCACCGCAATGAGCGAGTAGCCGTGGTCCCATGCCGCCGTTTCAGCTCCCCGAATAACCAGCGGGTAAAACGGAATTGTCATATCTGGCACAATAATGCCCAACGTCCGCGTGCGGCTCGTTTTCAAGCTGCGCGCTACGTGGTTCGGATGGTAATCCAACTGACGTATGGCCGCTTCCACTTTCAGCCGCAACGCCTCACTCACTGGAACCGAACCGGATACTACATGGGAGACGGTTCCCACCGACACGCCGGCAAGATCCGCAACTTCCTTGATGGTTGGCATCTACCGCTAAGAATCAGAAATTCTTAATCCGTATATTGCGAGTCTCAATTTTCATGGCAGCTTTCGTGACGTGCAACTGAATCCCGATTTCGCCCTCCATCTTGCGATTCGCCTTGTCGTCATCCACCAGAATGCTCATCACCCGGCCATTGATCATCTGAATCAGCGTGTTGCCGCGCGCAATCACTGTGAGATCGTTCCAATCGCCACTCTTGATCAGACCCTTCAGTTCATCGCTGCTGCCCAGCGTGCCAATCCAGCCCACCTTCTTGCCGTCAGGCACGTAGCAGATTTGCCCGCGCAACGCCAAAAAGCCGCGGTTGCGCTCTTCATACACCTGCCCGGTGAACATTTCCATGCCGTCGATATCGGCCTGATAGCCTTTCATCACCCACTTGGCCACTTGCGGCAGTTCCACGCTGCGATATTGAATTCCGCTATTGCCCGTCTGGCCGGTCAACTTATATTGCAGGCGTAGTTCAAAATCCGCCGGTTTACCGCCCCGCCAAATGCAGAAGATATTCTGCTTTGGCTGGTGGTCGGGCCGTGTTTCACCTACAATTTCGCCGCCCTCCGCGCGCCAGAAATCCGGGTCGCAATCCCAACCGGTCAGAGACTGGCCGTCGAAAATCTGCGTAAACCCCGTCTCCTCCAGCGGTGGAATAATCTTGGCAAGATCACGCTGCGCCCGCGCTGGCTGCATCGCGAAACCCACCCCGACCGCTAGCAGCAAAGCGCGCCATCGTCCTATCGTCATTTCAATCTTTCCTTTCAACGAACTTTCACCCAACTCTTACTAGCGGCCGATGCCAGCACCGCCGCAGTTACATAATCTGTCGCAAGCGCCTCCCGGAACGTGGGCGAAGCCGCCTTTCCATCTCCCAAGCCAATCAGGAAATCGGCCACCTGATGAATGAAGGTGTGCTCATACCCAATCTGCAATCCCGGCACCCACCATTGCTTCATATATGGATGCTCGGTATCGGTAACGTGAATGCTTCGCCAACCGCGCAACTTACTAACATCGCCATGATCAAAATACTGCAAGCGGTGCAGATCGTGCAAGTCCCAGATGATGGATGCCTTCTCGCCGTTAATCTCAAACGTATATAGCGCTTTGTGCCCGCGGGCATAGCGTGTGGCTTCGAACGTTGCTAACGACCCGTTTTGAAAGCGCGCCAGAAACGCGCTGGCGTCGTCAATCTTTACCGGCTCATCCTTGCCGGTGAGATTGTGCTTGCGCGTCTTGATGAACGTCTCCGTCATAGCTGTGACTTCGTCTATGCCGCCATTCAGCCACAACGCCGTGTCAATGTTGTGCGCCAGCAAATCGCCCGTCACGCCGCTGCCCGCCACACTCGCATCCAACCGCCACAGACCCTCGCCGCCCTGCGGCAGATCGCTCGAAATCGTCCAGTCCTGCAGAAAGATCGTGCGGTAGTGGAAGATCCGGCCCAACCGTCCTTCGTCAATCAACTGCTTCGCGAGCATGACAGCGGGCACCCGGCGATAGTTGTACCAAACCATGTTCGGCACCTTGGCTTCTTCCACCGCGTGCACCATAGCCTCCGACTCGCTTGGATTCCGCCCCAGTGGCTTCTCACACAGCACCATCTTGCCGGCTTTGGCCGCGGCCAGCGCGATTTCCTGATGTGTGTCGTTCGGACTGGCAATATCGATCAGATCGATCTCCCGATCGTCCATTAGCTTGCGCCAATCGGTCTCGATTCCTTCGAATCCCCAGCGCGCCGCGAACGTTTGTGCCTTCTCACCATTGCGCGCGCAAATCGTTTTTAAAACCGGCCGGAACGGCGTATCGAAAAAATTCGTGACTTGGTGGAAGGCGTTCGAGTGCGTGCGGCCCATAAACCCGCAACCCACAACGGCGATATTCAGTTTCTTCATAACCTAATCCCACCCATGCGCGTCCCTCACCTCCGAGCCAAAGGGGACGGACTTCTCTGTCCCAAGCCGGTACATCTCAACCGTCCGGAATAGCCCGCCAGTGGACAGAGCTGTCCGTCCCTTTTGCGTTCCACGATCACAGAACGCTCGTTCCCTAATCCCAGCCATGCGCGTCCCTCACCTCTAACATCACGCGCAACACATCATTCCACGTTTGCGGGTTCATCATCACTGCGTTCGGAAACATGCAGCCATCCCAACAGATATGCGCAAAGGCATGCGTTGGATTTCCGTCGTCGTCCCGCATCCACGCTCCCGCATCCCGCACAATATCAAGCTTCCCGTTCGGATCGTTCGGCAGGCAATGCCGCCCCGTCTTATCGTGCGAGCCCGAGCCCTTAACTGTGCCGTCATTCTGCGCGACGTGAAAATCAATCGTCCACGGCCGCAGCGCGCGCGCCATCACTTTGTAAGCCTCGGCCAGCAATGTCCCTTGCGCCCAATCGAAATTGTCCGGTAGCAGCCGGTCTTCCGGCGCGTTGTACCCCATGGTGAACAGCATGGTATGCGCCATGTCCGCTTGAAAACCAACGATCTGCGGCATCCCCACCATTTCCAGCAGCTGCACATTCAGCCGCCAGCTATGCATCCCGGCCCAGCAAATCTCACCCTCGGCCGCCAGCCTTTCGCCAAAACCCGACGCGATCGTGCCCGCATCGCGAAAGGTTTGCGCAATGCGCTTTGTGTTGGCGTCCGGATCCTTCACCCAGTCCGCCGGACTCGCCGCCGAATCGATGCGAATCACCCCATACGGGCGCACACCCAAAGCGCGCAGCTTCCCGCCGACCACGCAAGCCTTGCGAACCTGTTCCAGAAACCGCCCGCGTTCTTCCTTGTTACCCATCGCCGACCCGCCGCCGGTACCGGCCCAAACCGGCGCCACCAGCGACCCAGCCACCAGCTTCCGGCTCGTCAACTTATCCGCCAGCCGTTTTAGATCGTCATCGCTCGAATCTATATCCGTATGCGGCAACGAGAGAAACAAATCGACACCTTCAAACCGCGCGCCATCAATCTCCGCCGCGGCCGTCAGGTCGAGCATGGTGTCAAGATCAATCGGCGGTTCAGAATCGGGCCCTTTGCCCACCAGTCCAGGCCACATGGCATTATGCACGGCGGGCAGTTTGTGAGTCGTGGTCATAGCGTTTTGAAACGTCTCAATCTGCGCCAGAGTATATCAGCAAGCGGAGGGCTAAGGCGACGCCAAGATCGACCGTGAGGCCAAGCACGCAGAAGGGAATGTCCCAATTCTGATACGCTACCCTTTTGAGGCCAGTGGCCTTTCATCCCAAAGCTCGCGATGCGATTCGCTTCTTTCCTCGCGAGATCCGCGAATAAAACTAAGCGGATTGTGGTTCGAACCCCGGAAGCACTAGCCAAAGCGATCGGATTATCGGGAGCCGACTCCACCGAATGGCGGGTGCAGCACGCGCTGCTGAAGCGTCTGCAGAGAATCGTCCAACAGAATGGGCTGACTCATGCCGAGGTGGCGCGCCGCGCGGCCTCGTCACGCACCAGAGTCACCGCGATTTTGAACGGAAATCTGGATAACGTGTCGAGCGACCTCCTCATCAGACTGCTGGGAGCGCTCGGCTATCGGGTCAAAGTTACCGTCCACCGATGACAGCATAGCTTGACGTGCATGTTGTCTTTTTCTTATCCGTGTTCATCTGTGGCCATTCAGCGCGGTGCTTCTTTGTTCTTAATCACTTCTTGCGCGCGTTCAGCCGTGGCAGCGCGGGCGCTTTCTTCTAATTTGCTGAAGGTTTGCATCTCACTTTGGGCCTCCTGCGAACGGCCCAGAGCACGATAGGCTTTCGCCAGCAGAAAGTGGTTGCGGGGATCGGAGGGGTCGGCTTTGATCACCGCCTGTAGGTCGGGAATCGCCTCGGCATTTCGACCCAGGGTCAGCAGCGCGCGGGCGCGGTCGGCACGGGCATCGGTCAACGTCGGACATGCGGCAAGTGACTTATCGATTAAACGCAACGCCTCCTGCGCGTCGCCGCCTTTCAGAATCACAATGCTTCCCAGTTTCCATTGCGCGCGGCAATTCACCGGATCAAGGGCCAGCTCCGCTTTATATTCATCCGCGGCGGCGTCCCACTGCGACAGTCCTTCATACGCGCCGCCGAGCTTGAAATGAGAACCTGGTCGCTGCGGTGCCATATCCACCGCCTTTTTCAACTCCACCAGCGCGCCATCGTAATTGTTCATCGCTTCCATCATTTCGCCGGAAAGCTGATGCGCTAGAACCGAGTTAGGATCAATGGCGTTGATCCTCCCCAAGGCGTCCTCGGAAAGCTTCATATAGACGCGCGAGAGCAAATACCAAACTTCTTGATTGTTAGGTTGCCGTTTAGCGAGTTGCCGTAGAGCTGCGGCGGCTCCGTCGAAGTCTCCCAGCTGGTTCAAATCTTTGGCCAGAAAAAGTTGCGCGTTGTTGTCGGCGGGGTTTGCTCGCACAGCGCTTTCGAGTCGCGGCCGGGCACTCGCGTAGTCGCCTGATTCGTAAAGAGAAATGCCAAGCAGCGCGCTGGCGGAAGACATTGAAGGGTCCACCTTCAGCCCTCGCTCCAGGATCTCCGCCGCCTTACCGAACTCCCGCTGCCGGAAATATAGCGTGCCCAAATTGTTATACGCCGGACCAAGCTTCGGCGCGATTCGTACAATCTCTTGATATTTGGCGATCGCGGTGGCAAGGTCGTTATGCGCCTGTGCGTCTCTCGCCTGGTCATAGAGTTCATCGACTGTGGCGCTCGATTGGGCGGTCGCGAACCGTAGACACAAGAGCAGTGGCAGCAAGAGGCAAAGCTTCACGCTCTTATTATGTTGCATTACACTAGAGCCGTATCGAATGAGGAAGGGCTACATGGCTGGCGGAGTTGCCTTGCTGGCGGCGCTGCTCGCACTGGCCGGCGCTCCAGCCGCGTTTCAATTCAGCGACGTCGCCTCTGAGGCCGGCGTCCATGCCGAGATGCGCTGCGGTGGTCCCGATAAAAAGTGGATTCCCGAGGCGAACGGCAGCGGGGCGGCTTGGCTCGATTACGATAATGACGGGCTCATGGATCTCTTGATCGTCAACGGCTCTACCATGCAGCAGCTGCGCAAAGTCATAGGCGGTGGCACGCCCGACCCATCCAGCACTGGCGTGTACTTGTTCCACAATCTCGGCAAAGGCAAATTCGAAGATGTCACGCGCCGCTCCGGTTTGTCGAACGCCTATTGGGGCACCGGTGCGAACGCGGCCGATTACAACAACGATGGCTTTACTGACATTCTCATCACCAACATCGGCGTCGATCTGCTCTACAAAAACAATGGCGATGGAACCTTCACCGAAGTGTCGGCGGCGGCCGGCTTGAGCCGCGGCGTCGCATGGCATACCGGCAGTGCATTTGGCGATTTCGATGGCGATGGATTTCTGGACCTCTATATAGCCAGCTACCTGGACCTTCACTCGCTCTCGTTGAAGGAACCAGCGCCCGTATGCCCGTATATGGGCTTCAATGCATTCTGTGGCCCCATCGGTTTGCCGGGAAGCCGCGGCGTTCTTTACCACAACAATGGCGACGGTACCTTCACCGACGTAACCAGGAAAGCAGGCCTCGGCGAAGTGCGCCCGGCGCATGGGTTCACCCCGGTCTTCGACGATTTCAACCATGATGGCAAGATCGATTTATTCGTAGCGAACGACTCCGACCCCAACTTTCTGTTCATCAATCAAGGCGATGGAACGTTCAAAGAGGCTGGCCTCGAGCGCGGCGTGGCCATGAATGCCGATGGGCGCGCCCAATCAAATATGGGCGTGGCGATTGGCGATTTCGATCACCGCGGACGCATCGGCGTCCTCACCACCACCTTCTTTCACGACTACTTTCCCCTGTTCCAGCAAGATGCGGGCGGCTTCTTCGACGAAGTAGCGGCTTCCGCTGGCGTGGCTGCGGCCACCAAAGATTATCTCGGTTGGGCCTGCGGCTTTGCCGATTTTGATAACGATGGACAAAAGGATCTTTGGCTGGCCAACGGCCATGTCTATCCTTTGTCGCCGAATTACAATCAGCCCTTTGTTGTTCTGCGAAATCAAGGCGGTCGTTTCGCGCCCGCCTTTCAATATCCGCCAGTGCCGAACAACTCCTACCGCGGCGGATGTGCCGGCGATTTCGATAATGACGGTCGAATGGACGTGGCGGTTCTGCCCATCGCGGGTAGTCCTCTGCTCCTGCATAACGAGACAACCAACTCCAGCTCATGGATAGGACTGCGCTTGCGCGGCAAGAAAAGTAACCGCGACGCCATCGGCGCGAGCGTCGAAATCGCCTACTGTGGTACGACTCAGTTCGACACCGTCCGCAATGGCGGCAGTTACTTGTCCCGCAACGATCCGCGTCTCCATTTCGGTCTCGGCGCGTGTAGCAAGGTAGATCGGGTAACAGTCAAGTGGCCGCGTGGCGGAACGCAGATCGTCACCAGCATTGGCGTAAACGGGTATCACACCATT
Source organism: Bryobacterales bacterium (assembly GCA_963764105.1). GTDB lineage: Bacteria > Acidobacteriota > Terriglobia > Bryobacterales > Bryobacteraceae > Bog-105. Next base: position 42,331 of record CAVXRP010000008.1, on the reverse strand, counting down.
GAAGAAACAGAACCTTAGCAGCGCAGTGTGGGGCAGACCTCCTGGTCTGCGGCTGACCTCCCGGTCAGCCATCCTGCTGTTAGCGCTCGCCGCGCACATGGCTGCCGACGATTTTGTCGATATCACCGCCGCCAGCGGCGTTCGATTCCAGCATGTCGCCTCTCACACCACAAAGAAGTACTTGCTCGAGAGCATGGGTTCTGGCGTGGCGCTCTTCGATTACGACAACGACGGCCGCCTGGACATCTTTCTGGTGAACGGCGCGTCTTTGACCGATCCCACTCCGAAGGGAACCATTCCGCGCAAAACCGGCCCCGAGCAGGCAAACCGTCTCTATCATCAGAAAGCCGATGGAACCTTTGAGGACACCACCGAAAGGGCCGGCTTAGCCGGCATCGGCTACGGCATGGGTGTGGCTGTGGGAGATTACGATAACGACGGCTTTGAAGATCTGTATGTTACAGCCTATGGCGGCAACCGCCTCTATCACAACAACGGAGATGGCACCTTCAGCGACGTGACCGATAAGTCCGGAACCGCCGGCAGCGGTTGGTCAACCAGCGCGGCTTGGGTTGATTTGGACAACGACGGGTTACTTGACTTAGTCGTCCTGCGCTATGTCGAATGGGATTTCGACGATATCTGGTGCGGCGAACACAAAGAAGGGCTGCGCGCCTATTGCCATCCTGACACCTTCAAAGCCATTGCCCCGCTCGTCTATCACAACGACGGCAACGGCCACTTCACGGAGGTGGCGGCGAAGCTCGGCCTCAATGTGCCCGGCAAAGGGCTAGGCATCGCCATTGCCGACTATGATCGCGACGGACACATCGATCTCTTTGTCGCCAATGACTCCATGCCTGAGTTCCTCTATCACAATAAAGGAGATGGAACCTTTGAAGAAAAGGGGCTCTTCTCTCAAGTAGCCGTGGATGAAGACGGGCGCACCTTTGCAGGTATGGGCACTGACTTCGCGGATATCGATAACGATGGGTGGCCCGACATTGTAGTAGACGATCTGGCCAATCAGATGTATGCCATCTATAAAAACAATCGCGATGGCAGCTTCACCTACGCGACTAAAAGTTGGGGTGTGGGCCGTATGACCCTACTGCACTCGGGCTGGGGCTTACGGCTGATTGATTACGACAACGATGGCTGGAAAGATCTACTGGTCGCGCAAGGGCACGACTTGGACACCATTGAACTGACCAACCCTCAGCTGCACTACAAGGAGCCAATGCTTTTGGCGCGTAATACCGGCAAGGGCTTTGTGGATGTCTCGGCGACCTCCGGCAGCGTCTTCCACGAAGCATGGGCGGGGCGCGGACTGGCCACCGGCGATTTAGACAATGACGGTGGCGTAGACGCCGTCGTGACCACCAACGATGGCGCCGCGCACGTTCTACGAAACGAGACAAACACCGGAAATCACTGGATCATTTTGAAACTCACTGGTCACAAAAGCAACCGCGACGCGATCGGAGCGGTGGTGAAGGTTATGACCGCGCAAGGCGCGCAATGGGGCACGGTGTCTACGGCCAGCAGCTATCTCTCTTCGAGTGACAAACGCTTGCACTTCGGTTTGGGAAAGGCCAGCGCGATCGAAACCATAGAAATCCACTGGCCCAGCGGAATCGTACAACAAGTGCACAACTTGAAAGCGGATCAAATATTCAGCATTGATGAGCCCGCAACGCCAGCTCGTTAGATCACTTCATAGCTTCCAGCCGCGCCAGCATGCTCTTCTCCCAATCCGCTTCACCGGAGTAAAACCCAATCTCCTCCCACTGCCACTTACCGTTAGGATTGACCACCCAGTTTCGCGGAATCGAATTCACATCAATCTTATTCACCAGAAACGCGTAGGCGGGGAGCACGGGGAAAGTGTATCCCTTCTTCTTGACGAACGGCTCAATCAAGCCAGGTTCATCGTCGAAGTTCAGAGTAAGGATCGCAATATCCGCGCGGTCTTTAGTTTGTTCGTAGAGCTTTTCCAGATGCGGTAGTTCCGCTTGGCATGGTCCGCACCAAGTGGCCCAGATGTTGATCAAGACTTTCTTTCCTTCAAGCGATGCAAGCTTCCATGTTTTGCCTTGCAGGTCAGCTAGTTCGAAGGCGGGCAGTTCCTTGTCCGGCTTCTCCCAGTGGCCATCTGCCAGCGCAGCATTTGCGGTTTTATCGGGTTGACTCCAGACAGCGAAGGCGGCTTCCGAACCTTGAGTGGCGGTCCATAGGCTGTGCGCGTCGGCCAGTAAAAGGTCGTCGAGTTTGCCGTATTGTTTCGTGGGCGCTTCACGCACGAAAAGAGCTTTTTGATAGAACGCCAGCGAATCTGTATTCCGCCCCTCGATTTGCGCCGAAATGGCCCGCGCCTGCCAATAGTCCGCCAAGAGTTTTGAGTCGCTAGGTGGTGCCGCGTCCACGCTGGCCTTCAATTCTTGCGCCGCCGCTTTGTCGCCGGTCGCGCGGCAGGCGAGCAGATACAGCACGTTGTAGGAAGCTTGGTCCGATGCCTTGTCTTTGGCCAAGTCTTCGATATCTTTCGGTTTCGAGTAGTCTTTGGCTTCTGAATAGACGGTTTCGCGCGGCGAATTTTTTAAGGTTCGCGCTTCCCGAAGCAGCGCCAGCGCGCGGGCCGGTTGCAGACTACGACGAAGCAAGACCCCGGCAAAATATTGGCGGACCCACGATGACGGTCCTTGATAGAGATCGGTATCCTTGATGAAATCTTCGCCATTGCGCATGATTTCTTCGTTGGACGCGCCATCGAGATTTGCGCTGTATTCAACAAGAGGATATCCGAGGCCGTGCTCTTGCGGGAATGCCGTGATCAGCTCATGGTAATGGCCAATCGCCAGGCGCATATACTGCTGCCATTCGGCCACTGCCGCTTCGCCGGCGGGCTCCGGGAACTGGTCCTTCCACTTTTCATACTTAATTCCGAAAGCCTCATTCGAATGAGGGAAGTCTTTCAGAATGCGGCTTTCGAGCGCATCAACATGAGCGTCCGCCACACTACTTTGCTTATAACCGTCGCGCAGAAATCCGAGCCAGTCGGAAGTTGTCTCCACCGGAAGCTGCTCCAAGCGCTTGAGATCCTCAGTGACGCGCTGCCGCTCTTTTGCATACTCGTTAGTCGCCAGGGTCGAAAATTCAATCGCCCAAACGTCCGAATAAGTCTGCAGAAAATGCGGATCGGTAGAAGTGGCCAGCCGTCGGCGCAGATTTTGCGCCACTTGCTCCTTTAGTGCTTTGGATCCGAGCACCTTCAGTAGTGACAGGGCGCGGTTTTCGAAACTGGACGGGCAAAGTTCATAAAACTTGCCGAGCTCACTGGCAGCCTTGTCCTTATCTTCAAACTTTCCCAGATTCTTATACATCCCGGCGAGTTCGGCATAAGCGGGCGCGTAATTTGGATTTGCGGCGATCACCTGATCCATCAGTCGAAACGCCCGCGGTGTGTCTTTGCCGGTGAGCAGCAGCGCCGCGGCGCTCAGTCGAACCGGATCGTTGGGATGTGCGGCAACATCGGCCAGCGCCTGCTTACCTAACGTGTCCCACTTTTCCGGCGCTTCATAATGAACGCTCTGCAGATAGCGGCGCAGCGGCCGAAAATCGAGCGGATCAAGCTGCGACATCTGTCGGTATGCCTGTTCCCTCAGCAGGATTCCTTGCTCGAAAGTGGCGGTCTCCAGTTTTTCACCTAAGGTCCAATTGGCGTTGGCAACTGCTGGAGAAGACTCACAGCTCACGGCCTGTGCTGTTAGTTGCAGCGAGCCCATGAGCGGAAGAAATAGTAATACAGCGAGGTGTTTGACCAAGATTGTTCTCCGAAGTCAATTCTACGCTTTTTGGAGCGCTGAGTGTTCACGGCTTCCATGCTCCTCGAGATCCACCGCCGCCGCAACGTTAGGCGAACAGCGGGCACCTTTTCTGGAACTCGTAATCTCTCGGATTTCAATTGGGCCGTCCGAGCCATCTTATATACGAAGTCCTCAAGGGAGAAGATATGAACGCAAGCTGGTGGGCTGCTCTCGGAGGTTTGGTGGGGGCGGTTCAAGTTTATGCCTGTCTTACGCTGGTGCACAAGGTGGGAGCGGGCCCGTTTGTCGGCATAACCGCCACGGCCGCCTTAGTGAACACGATGATTTCATACATTCACTTCGGCGATCTTCCCATCAACGGCCGTCACCGGCCCTCCTGGCGGCAACGGGAGCGCGCGGCGCAGTGAACAGCGCGCTTGTTTGGTCGATTGCCATAGGGGCCATTGCGGGCGTCTTATTTCGCCCAAAGGATTGGCCTGAAGCAGTATGGGCTTGCTTGGGAGCTGTACTGATGGTTGTGTGCGGCCTGCTTCCGCTGGCCCAGGCGGCCGGCGCCATCGTCAAGGGAACAGATGTTTATTTGTTTCTAACTGGCATGATGCTGCTCGCGGAATTAGCCAGGAAAGAAGGAGTGTTCGACTGGCTGGCTTCGCTAGCCGTGGCGGCCGCCAAAGGATCGCGGGCACGGCTGTTTCTGCTGGTCTACGTGGTTGGGACCGCTGTCACGGTGTTCCTCTCAAATGACGCCACTGCGGTAGTTCTTACGCCCGCCGTCTATGCAGCCGTGCAAAAAGCACGCACCAAAGCGCTCCCTTATCTCTTTATCTGTGCGTTCATCGCTAATGCGGCAAGCTTTGTATTACCCATCTCCAATCCTGCCAATCTCGTTGTCTACGGCAAAACTCTTCCGCCCCTCATTCCATGGCTGCGCACTTTCCTTCTTCCTTCCATCTGTTCTATCTTCGCCACCTATGCAATGTTGCGCTTTATCGTCCGCAAAGATATCGGGGGAAAACTGGAGGGAAAGAGCGAGCCGGTCACCCTGTCGAAAGCAGGCCATTTCGCAGCCTGGGGCATTGCCGGCACTGGTGTTGTTCTGATGGCTGCGTCTGGTTTTGCTTTAGATCTCGGCCTGCCTACGTGTATTTCCGCTGTCATCGCAGTGCTCCTCGTCACTCGCGCCAGAAGTCAATCCATACGGGAGATTGCCAGAGGTGTCTCATGGAGCGTGCTGCCCTTAGTAGCGGGTCTGTTTGTACTGGTCGAAGCCGTGAACCGCGCAGGAGCGCTCAGTGACGTGGGTAGGCTTTTGCGTTGGTGCGCGGATACGCCCCGTCTTGGCGCGTTTGTGGCATCGTTTGGCATCGCTGCGCTCTCGAATTTGATAAACAATTTGCCATCGGGGCTGCTGGCTGGGGGAGCGCTCCAAGCGTACCCCGTCTCCACCCACATACGCGATGCCGTTCTCATTGGTGTCGATCTTGGCCCGAACCTCTCGGTCACCGGGTCACTCGCGACGGTACTGTGGCTCATAGCCTTGCGGCGCGAGGGTGAGCAGATGAGCAGTTGGCAATTCTTAAGAATAGGATTTCTAGTTATGCCGCCCGCGCTGTTGTTGGCAACCCTTGCCGTCGCACTTCTCGCCCGATAGGCGTCAATTCTCCCAACCACTCGCGTACTAACTTAGTGAACGCTCAGGCGATAGGGCAACACCTGGAGCAAGCCGCCTTCGAAGAAGACTCGGCTGGGAAGATTCGGGACCATCGTGCGTAATTTGCTTTCGGCTGCGGCATCTTCCAGCGTTTCGGGCGTGGTATTGGAAAGAAGTTCAAACAAGCTGCGGCGCGGCGGGTACATGATCAGATTGGTGTCGCCGGTGGCGGAAAGGCCGGCTTTCTTGCGTACGATCTCAACGGCTTCATTCAAACCGCCCAGTTGATCGATCAAACCGTTCTGTCTGGCTTGCGCACCCATCCAGACGTGGCCTTGCGCGATGGCATCGATTTGGTCGTAAGTCTTTTTGCGCGCGCTGGCCACTTTGCCGACGAACGATTTATAGGTCGCCTCAATCGATTGGTGCAGTTTTTGACGGCCGGCGTCGCTGAGCGGCTGGGTGGTGTCATCCAGATTCGCGTATTTGCCGCGGCTGACCTGATCTTCGCCAATGCCCAGTTTGTCGAACAAGCCATGCAGGTTCGGGCGGACGTACAGTACGCCGATGGAACCGGTGAGGGTGTCGGGGTAGGAGACAATCGGGTCGCCGGTCATGGACATGAAGTAACCGCCGGAAGCCGCATAGTCCGACATAGAAATAGCCAGCGGTTTGGCGGCGCTCAGCATTTTGAGCTCATGTAAGATTTCGTCGGAAGCTACGGCATCGCCACCTGGCGAATCCACCCGCACGATGACCCCCTTGATCGAAGAATCATTCTTGACCTGCCGGACAATGCGCGCGAAGCCGCCCGAGGAAATTTCATTGGTGTCACCGAAGGATTCCTGCGGATCGCCGCGCACGATATCCCCTTCGCCTACTAACACCGCGATGCGATCGCCCTTGCCAGGGACGGCGCGAAAGTAGGATTTAATGCTGGTTTTCGCCAAATCGCGATCGCCGGTTTTGCCGTTGAGATCGCCATAGACCTGATCTTCGTAGCCGAGTTCGTCGATCAAGCCGTTGGCTTTTGCCTGCTCGCCCATGAACGGTCCGGAATCGATGAGCGCCTTTATCTGGTCGCCGGTCATGCGGCGGGATTGGCCGACGGTTGTGCAGAAATCGTTATAAATCTGGTCGAGAACCTGATTGAGCACGTCGCGCGTTTCGGGCGACATATTCGTCTTGGTGAAAAGATCGCCGGCGTCTTTGTACTTGCCGATGTGATCGACTTCAACCTGTACGCCCAACTTGTCGAGCGTGTTCTTGAAGAACATTTCTTCCAGCAGAAAGCCTTTCACGTCGAGATTGTCGTCAGGAGAAAGGTAGATTTTGTCGGCAGCGGAGGCCAGATAATATTCGCGCGAGCCGGGACCTTCTAAATAGGCATACACGGGCTTGGCTGATTTCTTGAAGTCCAGGATGTCTTGGCGGATCTCTTGCAGTTTGGCCCAGCCTGCGCCGACACCGCGTGGTTTAAGCAGGACCGCTTTCACGCGCGGATCTTTGGCGGCGGCACGTAGCGAAGTCCAAAGATCGCGGACGGTGGGCGTGGCTTGTTCATGGCCGATGGGAAAAGGCAAATCCACCGGCGCAGCTTCTGGAACGCTGCCTTCCAGGGCCAGCACCAAGACGGAATGATCGGCAACCGTGGGCTGCTTGCTGGAAAAAGCCTTGCCGATTGCGAACAGAATAATCAGTGATCCAAAAACAGCGATAATGATGCCAATGAAGATCCCGAGGAAGAACTTCGCCATAATGGCAGCGTAGCAAGTTCAACGGAGAGGTATCTGCGACCACGCGGCGGGCCACCTGAAAGGTGGCTTGCTGGCAAGAATGCCCGCCCTACGCACCGACGGCACAGCGAAGGCCGGGAAATGTGGAAAGTCTAGATAGCTATGAAACGGCTTCGCCTTGCGGGACCAGCAGGCCCATGCGGACGGCGCTTTCTATCAGGCTGGTGCGGTTGTGAATATCCAGCTTGCGCATCAGGTTCAACTTATGCGCCTCGATAGTCTTAATGCTGAGCGAAAGTTCGGCTGCGACTTCGCGCACGGTGCGCCCTTCGGCCAGCAGCCGCATCACTTCCTGTTCGCGCAGCGTGAGCACAGAAGCACGGGCGTAATTATTTGAGGACGCCAAAGCCTTTAAATCGGGCGTCAGAAGAGAGATACCCGCAGGGTTTTGTTCATCTTCCTGCGCAACCTGCCGGATGCCCGCCACTAATTGGGGAGGTGCGCTACTTTTCAACATGTAACCTCGTGCGCCGGCACCAATCGCTTTCTCCAGGTGCTCGGCCGAATCCATGATCGTCAAGAACAGAAGACCCGTCGTACTGGAAGCCAGTTGACGTAATGCCAGCGAAGTTTGATCGTCAGCACCGTCAAGTAGTTCCAGATCCATCACCAGGGCATCGGGCGTCAACAACCGGCTGACTGCCAGCGCCTCGTCGAGCGTGCCCATTTCTGCCACAACGTCCAGATCGGCCTCGGTCGCCAGAAGGGTCCGTAGACCTCGGCGGAATAGGGTGTGGCCGTCGGCCAGGATAATTTTATGAATGCGCTTTGCACGTGTCAAGGCAATCTTCCTTTCTTGTACTTCTCTCATCGGCACTAACACGCGGCTTAGTAAAAAAAACTAGAGCGAATAAGTAAACGGTTAGAGGTTATTCTGCCAGAAGTTTGACAATCTCTTCGTTTTCGCTGTCGCGCGCGCGATCCAGCGCCGTATGCCCGGCCTTATCCCTAAGCTGGCGGTTGGCTCCACGCTGCAGCAGAAGCTTTACCACCTCAAGGCGGCCCATGGAAGCAGCCATCATCAGGGGTGTGGCCCCCGAATCCAGTTCCCGTTCATCTATGCCCGACCCGTGATCGAGCAGCAGAGCCACTACGCCGGCGCTGCCGCCTAACGCAGCGTCATGCAGCGGCGTGCCGCCGTTCTGGTTTTGCGCCGTTACTAGCGCGCCGTGGTCCAACAAGAGTTGCACCATCTTTGTCTGTCCCTTCAGCGCGGCATCATTTAAATAGCTCGAGCCGTTTGCGGAAGGCTGATTTACCTGTAAGCCGTTTTCCAACAAAATGCGGGCGATTTCGGTCTGCCCGCGCAGTGTTGCCGATTCCATAGCTTCTTCGGCAATTCGTTGGGAATCCTTTAGCTTCTGGCCCAGGCGCAGCAAAGTGGCTACCGTACTGGCGTTCTTATAGTCCAAAGCGATATCCAACGGAGTCTGGCCGAAGCGGTCGCGCGCAGTGATATCGGCGCCGGCGTCCAGCAAGGGCCGAATCAAATCCGGAAATCCGCGCATGCAAGCCTCATGTAGGGCGCCGCGACCATCCACCGGATGTACGTATCTCACGTTGGCATGATGACGCAGCAATGCCTCGACCGCTTTTGTCTGACCGTGAAGAACGGCACTATCGAGCGGCGTGTTGCCGTTAGAATCGAGTGCTTGCAAATCCGCTTTCGCGTCCAGCAGCAACTCGATAATAGGCGCGCTGCCACGGGCGGCTGCCATATGCAATACGCTTTGGCCTTCCCGGTAGCTGCCGGCCGTGAGCGCGCCGGCCTTGAGCAGCAGACGCACCATATCGGCTCTGTTTGTCAGCACGGCGTATTGCAGCGGCGTGGAACCCGCCTCTCGGTGGTGGGCATTTACATCGGCCGCATGCTGAATGAGAAACTCCGCAATGGCGGTGTTTCCGGCCCAAGCGGCGTCGAGCAGCGGTGTGCCGCCCAAATCGTCGCGGGCATCGACCGGCGCACCCTCGGCTACCAGCCTTTGCACTTCAGACAGATTCCCGGCGCGAACAGCGGCATGGAGCGCTTCGCCAGCGCTTTGCGGTACTTTGGGCGGCGGGGTGTGGCCAGATTGGATCAAATCCTGGCTGGCAGACAAAACCAGCAACGCCAGCGCTGCGGCAGTGCCGAACACGTCCATAAAGGTACCACCCTGGAAGAGGAGGTGTTGGCACTCAAACGAAAGGCCAAGGGCGCCGACCCTTGGCCTCTAATCCGAAACCGATATGAATAAGCGGCTCTTAAGCCTTATCGACACTCGCGGGCGCCGGCTGGACAGCGTCCACCAGGTGCTTGTCTAACATCTTCTGGAATTCCGGCTTGCCGATGGCTCCCGTGCGCTGCTCTAAGATCTGGCCGCCCTTGAAAAGTAAGAGCGTGGGAATGCCTCGTATGCCGTAGCGGAAGGCGGTCTGCTGGTTCGAATCCACGTCCAGCTTGCCCACCTTCACTTTGCCGGCGTAATCCGAGGCCACTTGGTCGACGGTGGGGCTCATCATGCGACACGGCCCGCACCATTCGGCCCAAAAATCAACCAGCACTGGAACGTCGGAACCCAAAACCTCTTTGTCAAAGCCAGCGTCTGTAAACGTTAGCGTGTTGTTACCTGCCATTTCAATCTCCGTTTTAATTGATGTCTAGACGGCTACATTCGATTCAATCCCATCATACGCCGGAAGGCTACTAGATTGGAAGGATAACGCGTAGGCTAACCGGGCGAACAGCCGCAGGGACCCGCCCACAAATGGCGGCTGCAACACCCTCAGGTTAAACTGTTGGCATAAAGAAATCCGCTGATCAAAAAGGTGTTTGTTGAGTCTGCGCTGTTCCAGCTTGCCTGCTTTGCTGACGTTCGCTCTTGTCCTGACGACCGCGCCGCTCGCGTTAGCGCAACGCCCCGGCAATAGCGAAAATCAATTCAGCGTTAGTCCAACTCTATTCGCCACTCTCGCGGCCATCAACGCCGCCGGATATGATACGGGAATCGACTCCGCCCTCAACGATCGTTATCCGCTGCGCACGCAAGTCAGGCAGGAACTGGCCAAGCGGAAGATAGCCAGTCTGCCCGAGATCAAAGACTTCTACCGGGCGCACCGCAAGCCCACCGGCGGCGCCGATCTCGGCCAATACATATCGTTCGCGTTGGTGGCCGGCGACGCGCCCAAATTCGCATTACCTGACGGCGAATTGCCGCCGGATGTTGAGCCGCTGCGTGGTTTTAGCGAACTTCTGGCGCGCTTCTATAAAGAAGCGAATCTTGCAGAGTTATGGCGGCAGTCGGCAAATGCGTATGTCACAGCCATTTCCGAATATCAAGACCAGGTCATCAACGCCCTGTTTGAAGCGAATGGCTATTTGCGCAATCCTTCCGGCGCCCAGGCCCGGCGTTTTCAGATCTACCTCGATTTGCTGGGCGAGCCCAATCAAGCGCAGGTGCGCAACTACCGAGACAGCTATTTTGTGGTGATTACGCCCAGTAATACGCCGTTGGTAGATGAAATCCGCGACGCTTATCTAGCTTATCTGGTGGACCCGCTCAGTTTTAAATATGCCGCCGCGATCAAAGAAAAACAGGTTTTGGACAAATTCGCCCAGGCCGCGCCGGCTCTGGACCTCGCCTACAAAGACGATTTCCAATTGCTGGTGACTAAGTGCCTGATTAAGGCGATCGATAGCAGGATGCTGCACGGCGGCGGGGAAAAGCGCGAAGCCTTTGTGAATCAGGCGATGAGCGAGGGCTTCATTTTGACCGCGGCTTTCGCTGAATCGCTGGCGCGCTATGAGAAACAGCCAGACGCATTCCGGCTCTATTATCCACAAATCATTGCGGCTATCGATGTCAAGAAGGAAAGAAAGCGCCTAGAAGGCGTACAGTTCGTGGCGTCGATTGCTCCGAAAGTCATTGCGCCGGCGGCCAAGATGCAGATTGAGCCGGCCGAAGAATCGCTTGAGACGGCTGAAGGCCTCTACGAGCAAAGCGATTTGGAAAATGCCCAGAGGACCTTCAAACAAGTGTTCCAACAAACGGCCAATTCGGTCCTGCACGGGCGAGCCTATTATGGGCTGGCGCGCATCGCTATCCGCGAAAACCAGTTGGGCGAGGCGAAACAATTATTTGAGCGGACGGTGGAGAACAATCCGGGGCCGGTGATTAGCAGTTGGGCGCACGTCTATTTGGGACGCATCGCGCTGCATGAAAAGGACGATAAAAAAGCCAAAGAGCAATTCACCATTGCACTGGCAACCGAAGGCATTTCCGCGCAGGCGCGCGATGCCGCTGAGAAAGGCTTAGAAAGTACTTCACAAACAGGAGACAAACAAAAATGAAGATGCGTCGATTGGGACTGGCGGTTTTGTTTGCAGTCATGCCGCTGGTGGCTTACCAAGCCGCCAAGCAGCCGAAAGTAAAGTCGAAGAAAGAACAAGAAGCCTTGATGCAGGTGCAGACCGCGGCGCAAGCTGGCAACGCGCAGGCGGAATTGACTGCCATCAGCAACGTGCTTGAGAACTTCGCCGACACGGAATTCAAGGGGCAGTTGCTGAACATGGCGATGGACGCGGCGCAACGGACCGGCGACCCAGCGCAAGTAGCCACTTGGGCCGAGCGGGCGGTGGCTGCCGATCCGAACGATATTGTGGCGCGCGTGACGCTTGCGGAAACAACTGCCGCGCACATGCGCGAGAACGATCTGGATAAAGCCGACAACATCAAGAAGGTGGACGATCTGGCGCACAAAGCCTTGGATCTCATTCAATCGGGTGGCACGCCGCCCGCCGGCATACCAGCGGACAAGTTGGACGATTACAAAAAGGAGTTAGCCGGGCGTGCCTGGAGCGCTATGGCGCAAGCGTCCACAATCGATAAAAAATACGCCGATGCGATCACCGATTACAAGAACGCTCTGCAAGTCTTCCCGAACGCCATCGTCACGGCGCGCATGTCCAAAGTCTATGTCGACGCTAAGCAATATGACGACGCTATTGCCACGGCCGACAAAGCCCTAGCCATGCCGGACGCCTCGCAGCAGGTTAAGAATTACGCGCAGGCGCAAAAAGATCTGGCCACTAAGCTTAAAGGAGCAAAATAACAAGGCCCACCTTTTATGATCCCTCCAATCGAGAGATTGGAAGAGAAGCTCGGCTATCGGTTTCGAGATAGGGAGCTTCTCTTGCGCGCTCTCACGCACCGCTCTTGCGCTTCGGAGTTTCCACCGGACCAGTGCGCCGATAACGAACAGCTTGAGTTCCTCGGCGATGCTGTGCTTGGTTTTGTCGTCAGTGAGGCGCTGGTGGCGCGCTATCCGGCGGCGCTCGAAGGCGAGTTATCGCAATGGAAGTCGCATCTGGTCAGCGCCACGTATCTGTATCGTTGCGCGCTGAGCATCGACTTAGGTGACTACTTGCGGCTCGGCAAAGGCGAGGAACGCAATGGCGGCCGCGCGCGCCGCACCGTTTTGGCGAATGCGTTTGAAGCCGTCATCGCGGCCATGCATCTGGATGGCGGTGTTGAAGTGGCTACGGCTTTTGTGAAAGCAAAGGTGCTGGGGGAAATCGATCAGATGGCTGACGGCGCGATTGAGCTTCTCAATCACAAAAGCGTGCTGCAGGAACGCACGCAAGCCATGGGGCTTCCGATGCCGCGCTATTTTACGGTTGCCACCGCTGGGCCGGAACACGCCAAGGTGTTTACCGTGGAAGCGCGCGTGGGAGACGTGTTGAGCGAGCGCGCTACCGGATCATCGAAAAAGGCCGCGAGCCAGCACGCCGCCGAGATTCTGATTGGGCGCTTGAAAACACTAGATGATGATTTTAGTGGGTTACCTGCAAAGGGCTGACCGGGAGCTCAGCCGCAGGCCAGGAGGTCCGCCCCACTAGTCTTTCAATATTGTCAACAGTTCCGCCAGTTCTTTGCGCATTTCCTGATAGAAGGAAGACGTACCCGAGAACAGTTCCCCTTGCTGCCGCCGCGAGCCGGTTGTGGCCGGTTTGGCTAGCGCTTCGCTGCGTTTCGGTTTGGTCTCCAGAACCTTGCGGGCGCCCTCAATCGTAAAGCGCTTCTCATAAAGCAGCCGCTTGATTTCCAGCACCAGTTCGACATCTTTACGGCGATAGAGACGATGGCCGGTGCCCGATTTTTTCGGCCCTAAGCCCGCGAATTCCGACTCCCAAAAACGCAACACGTAGGGCTTGATCCCCGCGAGTTTCGCCACTTCGCCGATGCGGAAGTAGAGCTTATTCGGGATCTCCGGCTCTAGCAACGCTTTGGGGGCCAAATCTTCCATTTAAGCGCTAACTATCAAATTTCAATTGTAACGGCACTGGCGAGATTTGGCGAGAGTTTATTGAATTTCGAGCGTCACCGTCACACTGGCGTGCAGATCCAGGTCGCCCGCTTCGATAGGCGTGGGTGCGGCGCCAGCGCTGACGGCCAGAGCGCTAAAGGAGCGCATCATCGGGCGTACGGTCGGCGCTTCGGCGGTTTCCGCTTGCAAAACTCCGATAACATGCGTGTGGAGCGCGTTGGCAATGGCCTCGGCCGCGGTGCGCGCTTTGGCGGCCGCTTCCGTGAGGGCCTGCGTCCGGGCGGCGGTCTCATCCTTGAGGCTGAAGGAAACTCCGTTAATGTTGTTGGCGCCCGACTCGCTCGCCGCATCAATCACTTTGCCCAGCAGACTTAAATCGTTCACGATGACAAGCACGGTATTGCTAGCTTGAAAGCCGGTGGTTTTGGGCGCGCGGCCGGCGGTGTATTGGAACTGCGGCGAGATGGAATAGCCGGTAGTTTTGAGTTCGCCACCCTCGCCGAGAGTTCGCTTGATCGCCTCAATCACTTGGGTTGTTTGGGTGGCGTTAGCAGCGGCGGCCGCTTGCGCCGTCGGTGTTTGGGTGATCACGCCAATGGAAATCTGAGCGCGATCCGGCCGAACGCTAACGGTCGCCTCGCCGGTGGCGCGGACAAAGCGGATTTTGCTGTTTTCCTGGGCGTTTATCATGAAAGGCAAAACCATCGCCGCAACTGTGAGTCTACCCATATCCTTTGCCATTACAGCAGCTTTTGGTGTCCAAAGTGGGAACGAAGCGCGATTTTCTGGGGAGGCCTCGACTAAACGATTCTCCGTCGTTTACCGTCAAAAAAGGTACTATGCTACCCTTGCCCTTCTTGACCTGCATTACAGCGATTTCTATGGCGGCGCTCGCCGCTGATTCGCTTCCGAAGGTGATGCAAGAAGGGGACGCAAACGAACTTTATCCGATAGCTCATTTAGCAGAGGGGTTAAAGTTTACCCACGGAGCCTTCATCTGCGCAGATCGGTCGTCCGGGCGTTTCTTCAACTTGAACCGTAACGGCGATTTGGTTGCCTCCGCCAAGCTGGAATTCCCGGAGGACGCGGAATACCATATTTCGGACTTTGATCTTTTCAGCGATGGCTCCATTGTGGCGGCTGCTTTGCCATCGCCCTACACCGATGTCAGCCCGTTTCTGGCGTTCCTTTCGCCCGACGGCAAGACGAAACACATCGTTAGAATGGGTGTCTATTTTCCGTATCAAGTCGTCGTCGCGAGCGATGGCACGGTTTGGACTCTTGGTCACGAGATGATCGAAGGCAATTCGAAAGACCCCGCGCTTGATCCGAATGCCGGCATCTTGCGGCAATTTAGCCGTTCCGGAGCGGCGATGGCTTCGGCCTTGCCGCAAAGCAATTTCAGGGAGTCTCGGGAAGAAGCGCGCATCTCTTTAGGGAAGCTGTTCGCCGTTCGGGATCGTTTAGGTTGGTATTCAGCGGTCGGCGGGGAAAGCCGGTATGTGGAAATACCCACAGACACCATTGCGCAGCACGTTTTTCCCGGATTGCCCAAATCGGCATCGGTGAGGTTCTGGGACGGCCATATCGATGGGGTCGCCGCGACAGTAGGTGGAGACGTGATGGTGTCGGTGGAAGGCGGCGGTCGCAAGGGCCGACTGGTATTTCTGTTCGACCGTGCAACTTCGCAATGGATTCCCGCTCGATGTGCCGGCGCTCGGAGGCTATCCGTTCACGCCCCGCTTGCTGGGCGCTGACGGCGACAATCTGGTTTTTGAGTATGCTTTATCGGCCGGGTTCTTTCGACTCGTGCGATGAGGCGAAAGGAACATTAGAAAGCTGCAATAGGGAGTTAACGATGAAGGCTTTTTGTCAGTTCCTGTTACTAATGGCATGCGCGAACACGTTGAATCTTTCGGCCTCCGACGCCGGGGGAGTGTGGCACGGCCAACTTACGATGACAGGGGCCCGCGGCGAGATGCACAGCGAAACTACCCTGGCTCTAGCCGTGAATGGTTCCAAACTGACCGGAACTATAACTACGGACGGACAGGTGGTTGAAATTCTCGATGGGACTATTAATGGGAACGCGATTTCGTTTTCCATCAAGAGCGGGGCGCGGGATGTTCCGAGGTTTGACTTCTCCGGAATTGTAGCTGGCGATGCGCTCACGGTTACCGTGACTGGAAAGCTGAAATTAACAGGGGAAATTCGCAAATCGGAGAGGGTTCGTTCAAGCACGGTGAATGACAGTTTGGAGTTTTTAGAACGGGCTGGTGTAAAGTTTAGTAATTCGAAAGCCCTTCCGATGAGATAGGCAGCATGAAAGATGCGGCGGTGAATTTGATACCCCTGCTTTTCCTGGGTGCTTTTTGAATTTTTGTCATCTGGCTTGTATGGACAATTGCCCAATCGCTTAAAGGCATTAACTTAAGCCTAAGACGAATCGCACACGATCTCCAAAGCCGGAACCGCCGGCAAGACGCGTAGCGACAGCCTGTCGACCGAGTCAGCGCGCCATTTGCCGTACTTCGCTGCCGCCTAATTCAATAGGCGGCTGGAACGGTCCCGCGTTCGTTACGGCTTCCCGGTCCTCTTCCGTCGCATAGGGACTCACCAGCAGCACCGAAGCCTTCCCTGGCGAGTCTGCCGCGCAAAACGGTAAGGACGGTTCATAGAGCCGGTACAAGTCCGCTGCCGAGCGGGGCGCCGCGAGTACACAAGTCCCGGGCACAACCAACCGGCGTGCCGCCGCAGCCGGCAATTGCCAATCTTCTTTGGAATGGCCGAACCAGCGCACGTCGTAAACGCAGGCCGCCGCCAACAATGCTACCGCCACAAGTGGCCGCCAACCCCGCTGCAGCGCTTCGAGTCCTTCGCCCGCCAACACACAAAGCGGTGGCACAATGAACAGCAGTTGGCGAATTGCGAAAAAATAGTGAAACAGCGTGTTGGCCAGCATTACAAGCGGTACCGGCACAACGATCCACAGCAGCAGCAGTCGTTTAGCGGCAGTCGGCATTTCCGTCCGCAAGTAACCACGCACCGCCAACACGAACAAGGTGGCCGTCAAAAGATAACCCGCGCCCGACAGCTCCCGCGCCACCATGAGCGGCGTCGTCCAGGTGAGCGACGATCGATAACCGGCTTCCTGCACCGCCTGCGCCCAAAATCCGCGCGCATACAAATACCACGGCAAGAACAAAAGCGCGCTCACTGCCGCGCCGGCAAAGGCAAACCGGAAGCACTTCTGGCGCAATGCCCACAACAAATGGGCCACCGCCACAAAGGCGATGTACGGTTGCGTGTACATCCCCAGCCCTAAGACCACCGCATAGAGGAATGCCTTGGCCCAACTCGGCCGCTGGTCGAGCCAAACGAGCAATGCGGTCGCCGCGATGCTCAAAGCGAGCGCCGGCCCATACTGCCTTGCTTCCACGGCGTAACGCAGCGAGATAGGCAAGAGCGCGTACACCAACGCCACTTGCCGCCAACCGCCGCTTGCGCGTAACAGCCGAACGAGCCAAATCAAACTCGTCAGGCCGCCCACCGCGCAAACAATGGAAAACGCGTGCGCCATATAAAACGGCGCTCCGGTTCCGTTCACAAACAGGTTCTCCGCTAAATACGCCAGCGGCACGCCGCCGGGATTATGCGCGACGCTATTCAGGGTTTGGGTGAGCGAACGGTGCCAGGTGTCGGAAAGTTGCAGCAGTTCATCCAGCCACAGTGGCCGCAACGGCGCCAACGCGCACAGCAGCAGCGCATATAAACCAATCGCCCAGCGCGCTGAAATTCTACTCAACTTACAATTTCCGCATAGCGGTGCTCCGGTTGCGGAGGCGACGGGCTAAAGCACGCGAAGCGCTCGTCGATCCGTTCGCCCGGCAGTTGTTTGAGCTCCGTCAAAAACATTCCGCGTAACGCAGCCGCGTCCATGACCGCCCGCACATTCAAGCGCAAGGCATGTTCCACTTCTGGCGATGCGGTCAAGTCGCCTTCAACTGCTGGATCTCCTGTGTTACTCGTCAAAGCCGCCTTCAAATAACTGCCGGGGGTTTTATCCAACACCTTCAGATGCGAGATGCGGGCGCCTGCATTCGTCAATGCCGATTGCAAACCGTCGAGCCAAGGACCCACCAGCGCCGCCGGCGAAAGCGCTGACGAAAGCCGCAGAGTCGCACTCCAGTTCAGCCATCCTAATGCTGCTTCCGCGCGCGCGTATTGCTCGTAATCAATCTCCAGCAGTTTACTTCCTACCGGCAGCGCTCCTCCCAAAATCTCATCCAGCCAAGCGGCCACTCCCTCGCCCCTGAGGGCGCTGCCGTATCTCACCTCCGTCGCAGGTAGCTGAAAAGAGGCTGGTCCCTTATCTGCCTTATTCACGAAAACCAGATCCGCTTCCGCTAGCTGCTGTTCAAAAAGAAAGCGGATGTGCGGATCGCCCAAATCCGCGGCGCGCGCCGGATCGACCATTACCGTAAGTGGCGCTAAACGATACTGCTGCCCAAACTCGCCCTTCAGGGGCTGCAGAATCGTTGCCGATAAATCCGTGCAACTCCCCACCGGCTCGATAAAGATGACACCGGGCGCGATGGCGCGTACTTGGTCCAGCGAATCCATGAGATCGCTGAAGCGGCAACAGAAGCAGCCGCCGGTCACTTCGCCGGTGGCTACGCCTTGCGCTTCGACGAAAGCCGAATCCACCAGGTCGCCCGCCTGATCGTTCAAAATCGCCGCGCACTTCACGCCGCGTTCCGCCAAAATACGCGCCGCCGCCAGAATGAGTGTGGTCTTGCCCGCGCCCAAAAACCCACCCACCGGAATCACCCAAAGAAGGGACGGACGAGACTGTCCCTCTTTTCCCAAAAGTGGGGACGGACGAGACTGTCCCCCTTCGACGCCTTCCAGAATCACAGTGTAAACGTCTCCCCCTCCTGCACGTCGGCCTTCACGGTCCGCGCGCCAGCCTTCTCAATCGGCAAATGCCCGCTCAACACGCGCACCTCCATCTTGCCTGCCCGCCTGGTAAAAACGCCCCATCCCGTTCCCGTCGCCCAGAAGGACCGGAACTCCGCCAGCTTGCTCGGCGGCTCGATCGATAACTGCCCAGCGTTGTAATGGAACCCGCTTGCCGCCACCACGGCCGACCACGCTGCCATCGCCCGCGCATAGTGATGGCCGCACTCCGCTTCGTCCCAAGGATTTCGCCGTTCGCCATCGTATCGCCGCCGCAGCGCCGCAATGCACTCCACGCCCTCATCCTGCAAGCCCGCAAACAACATGTGAGAGGCCGTGGCGTATTCCAGCCCCGTGAAAACTTCCGCGAAGTAAGGAAACGGAATCCGCGGCCGCACCGTTCTGGCGTAATCGCAAACCACCAGCGCCGCCTCGTCATTCAACACAAACGTGCGCTGGACATTGTCATGCTGCGCGAACGATCTCTTAAAGTTGTATTTGTAAATCGATTCGAGCGTCTTTCGGATATTCTCCGGTTTCAACAGCGGACCCAACCCGCACACATCGGCCAGCGACTGCCCCAGTAACTGATCTACCAAACAACCCTTGCCGACCTGATATTCCGGATGCTCGGGATCGTCCGCGCCCATATCGCTGCGCAGCGATTTCGCTATCTCATCGTTATGAAAGGAACGAATCTGCTGTTCGTAATATTCGCCGTTGAAAAGATGCGCATCCAGCCACGCGCTGCCGCTCGCGAAGAGCCGGTGGCACTCATCGGCAAACTCCGTCTCGCCTACTACCCGAGCCATCTCTTCACCGGCGCGCAACGCCGCCAGATAGTAAACGCCGCACAGCGGATTCGGCCCATAAAACTCGACATCGTAGGTGTTGTGCTGCACGCCCTCCATCACGCCGTCGCGATTGGCATCCCAGCCGCCCGGCACCCAGGCAAATTCGATGCCCTTTTTCACCCTTGGCCAAATTCCGCTGAGCCATTCGCGATCGCCCGTCAACGACCAATCCAAATAGGCATGCACAATCTGCCCCATCTGGCCATCTGCGGCCGCATAGCCGCTACGCTCTTTTCCATCCGGCAGTAGTTGCCGGAAGTGCATGGCGCCCTGCTCATCCTGCGAATAACCAAACGAGGCTTTACGCAAAGATCTGGCAAACGTCGGGAAAATGTGCGCTGTGCTGGTTTCGTAATTCCAAACATGCGTGCAATTACCAAAGCAACAGCCGAGCTTGTCGTCCACCCCTTCAAAGCCATGGAACTCCCCATCGGCGGTGCGGAAAGAAGTTGTGGAGCGCAGCGTAGACAAATTCGCCATCGCCGCTTCCCTCAGCACGGGCGGCAGCGTGCTCTCGCGCATCGCGTCAACAAACATCTTCGTGCGTTTTTCCAGCTGCGGCAGATTTTGCGCCGCGTATGCCGCCGCGGCCCACGCATCGGGAAATTTTGTGGCATACCAATTCCCGATGATGGTGTTCTCTTCACCCTTGGGCGCGCGCCAACCGCAACGCGCCGGCGTGCGATTCGGAAAATGCCAAGCCAGTAGGAACTCATACTCAGCCGATTGACCCGCCGCAATCGTGCGCTTCAAACAGACTGCGCCCACCCCGTTGCTGTGTTCCGGTTCGGGCCCTAATTCGCCGTCGGCCGAGAAATCATCCCAAAACAACAGCGGTGAATTCCACCAGCGCCCCGCTGGCCATCCTTTCAGATAGCTCAAACTGCCGGTTCCCGCGTTCATCACGCCCAAAGCAAAACTGCCGCGCAAGACGTCACTTTCGGCCAGCGACGGGTTCGTCATCAGCAAACCGGCCAGTTCGCCGCCGCTGCGAAACTCATTCACGCGCTTGTCATCCTTGCCATCCGGCTTGCCTACCGGATTGTCAATCGACCACGCGATCGCCACTTTCGCCGCCCGCGCATGCGGATTTTTCACCCGATAGCGCAAAATCGCCACCGGCAAACCCGAGTCGTCCGGCTCGTGCGGGATAAATGGCGAGAACGCTTCCAGGTTCACTTCCACCGGCAGGGAATCATCGCTAAACTCGATGCGCGCCAGCGGAAACTCGCCGGTGAATCGCGCCCCGGCCAACCGTGACAGTCCTGGCGCATTTTGTGAACCGAGCCCGTCCTGGCCTTCATAGGGCGGCTGATAGCGCGCTTCCAACACATGCGCCACCCTCTTGGCATCGCCCACCTGGACCCAAATCGATGGCAGCGCATACGCCAGATTGTTGCCTTTATCCGGCCGATTGAAAATCTCCCAATCGCGCAACTGCCCGCGCCCGCCGAGTGAAACCGACCCGGCCGCCACGCCTCCTAGCGGGAACGCGATCATCTTCAATTGCCGCCCGCTGAACGTGCGCCCGTATCCACCACCTCCCGGCTGGACCACCGGCATCTTCACCGAAGCGGCCGCCACGGCTGCCGTTCCAAGAAATGTTCGACGAGAAGGCTGCATCGCAAACTAGCGTATCCCAACAGCAGCGGATTAATAACAAATAATTGCGCCGATCTGTTGCGGAACGGCTCCGTGATACGTCTCCCAACGTGAAAAGGGGATTTGCCGCATGAAACACATTTTTAAAGCAAGTTTAATCCTGCTCGCGTGCTTCGGGTTTACCGCCGCCGCGCAAGACTGGTACCACGATCGCGATGCACGGTTTCGCGATGAGCAGTGGCGCCGCCACCTGTTCTCCCACGTCAGAATGGATTTAGACCATGTCCAGAGCGTTACTTGGCCGGGCGGCCGAGACAGATACCGTCTCGATCGAACCAGGCATGAGCTGGACGAACTGCAAGGCAAGCTTGACCATGGCTTCTTCGACGGACGTGAATTAAATTCAGTGATCGGGTCTCTTAACAGAGTCGTGGCTGATAATCGCATGGGACCTCGGGATCGAGGCATCTTGAACGACGATTTGAACCGCCTCCGGGACTATCGGGCTCATCACGAGCATTGGATTCACTAAGAACCACTTGCTTGTGGGGCGGCGCCACGCGCGGCCCACTTTGCCACCCAATTCGGTGTCACCCAATTCGGTGTCAGACGCCTCAATTCCCGAATACTGTCGGGCGTGACGATTACGAAGAAAGGAACCTCAAAAACGGGTCACAACCAGCGACCCTTTATTTTCTGGCCACTAACCAACTGAAAGCAGACGCTTTGTCTCCTTTTGTCCGTTCCATCTCTTTTCAGATGAACCTCACCCCGCGCTAAATTCAAATCAGCGCGAGGCGGTTGTCATCCGGCGCCTTCCCGGCAAACCCGGAGGTCTTTAGGCCCTGACCTTGTGGCAAGCGCCGATTCTTTCTCGCCGCAAGGCGTTCGAAGCGTCGGCCCACAGTTATTTGAAAATTTGATCTTACAAGTCCTCTGGAACTTCGACCGGCGCGTTTCTTGGGCCACCCATTTTCATCCGCAGAGATGGCCCAGCGGGTCAATGAAGTTTAACCGAATATAGACGATCGCCAAGTTGGGTTCGTTTTTTCAGCGCGCTTCCTCAAGCACCGAATTGGGTTCGTATCGAATTCGCATCGCAAAAATGCCGCTATTGAGCCGCCGAGTCTGTCCTTTCTGACTCGCGCTGGTGGCGCCGGCGCTTCCGCCTGCGATTGTTTGCTCTCAGCCCAACCGCAAAACTCAACAAACGAAAGGGAAAAGTCGCAGATTGGGTTCGTATCGCAAAAAGGCTGTCGAGTCACCCGGCCACATTGTCGGGCAGCCCGCTCGATGAAGTCGAATCACTATCGGCACGCCCGGAAATAATCAGCACGATACGATATCCCTTATCGCCAATCCCATGTCCGCAACGTTCACCCGCCGCGCCGCGTTGCTCGCCAGCCTCGGCGTCTTGCCTGTATGCGCCGCCTCCGCGCGCCATCTCAAAGTCGCTATTTTTTCGAAACATCTGCATTTCCTCGCCGGCGCCGAGCTCGCCCGCGCCGCTGCTGACATGGGCTTCGATGGCATCGATATCACCGTTCGCTCCGGCGGCCATGTCGAACCAGCGCGGGTCGCTGCCGATCTTCCCCCACTCGTTGCAGTCATACGCCAACACGGCCTTGAGGTGCCGATGGTCACGACCGACATCGTCGATGCATCCACTCCTCACGCCCGTGCCGTGCTCCAGACTTTGGCAGGCCTCGGCATCCGCTACTATCGCTGGGGCGGTTTCAAATACACGAACGATCAGCCACTCGCTGAACAAATGGCCGCGTTTCAGCAACGCTCAGCCGCGCTTGCCGCCCTGAATGCCGAATATAAGGTCTGCGCCATGTATCACACCCATTCCGGCGTCGACCTGGTCGGTGCCCCCGTGTGGGACATCTTCGAAATTCTTAAATCGCTCGATCCCGCCGCCGTTGGTATCAACTACGACATCGGCCACGCCACCGTCGAGGGCGGCTTAGGCGGCTGGATCGATAGCTTCCGCGTGGCCCAGCCCTATATTCGCGGGGTTGCAGTCAAAGACTTTCTTTGGCAAAAGACGGCCAAGGACTATCAACCTGCCTGGGTGCCGCTGGGTCAAGGCATGGTGCGTTTTCCTGCCTTCTTTGCGCTGCTTGCGCAATCCGCGTTCGATGGACCCTTGCAGCTTCACTTCGAATATCCGCTGGCGGGCGCGGACGCCGGCAAACGTCAACTCACCGCTCCTCCAACCGAAGTCTTCTCCGCTATGCGCCGCGACCTCCAGCAACTCCGCCTCTATTTGAAAGACGCGGGTCTCGTAAATGCTTAGGCGCGACCTCCTCAAAGGCTGCGCCGCCTTTGCCGCGCCCGCTATCGTGAAAGCAAACCCCTCCGCCATTCGCATTGATGAAATCTCCCACTCTTACCAAGACTTTCACTATCGCGCCCCATACAAATTCGGCGGCTTCGCAGTCGACCGTGTCACTCTCTTGAATGTCGAATGCGTTGTCAGTCTCCCGAATGGGCGCTCGGCCAAAGGGTTCGGTTCCATGACCATGGGCAACGTGTGGTCGTTTCCCTCGCATGTTCTCTCTTACGATCAGACGCTCGGTGCTATGAAGTCGCTGGCTGAAAAGATCAACGGAGTCACAGCCGCTCTTCGTCAATGGTGTCACCCGATTGACATCAACTGCGCGCTCGAGCCTGAGTACCTGCGCGCCTCAGCCGAAGTCTCTAAAGACCTGCATCTAGCCGAGCCGATCCCCAAACTTTGCACACTCGTCACTGCCAGCCCGTTTGACGCAGCCCTCCATGATGCCTTTGGAAAAATTCACGCCCGCAATGTTTATCACTGTTATGGTGCAGATCTGTTCCCTCACGATCTCGCAACCTATCTCGGCCGTGATTACGCCGGTCAATGGCTTTCTCGATTCCTTCTCACGCGCCCCACTCCCTCCATGCCGGTCTATCATTCTGTCGGAGCCTTGGATGCCCTCACTTCCGCCGATCTCTCTCAACCGATCCATGACGGCCTTCCCGAAACTCTTGCCGATTGGATTCCTTACTCCGGCCTTGATCACATCAAAATCAAACTCAACGGCGACGATCTTGCCTGGGACCTCGATCGCGTTCTCCGAGTCAATGCGGTCGCCGTTCAAGCCCGTCCCAACATCCCATGGCTTTATTCGCTCGATTTCAATGAACGCTGCCGCAATGTCGAGTACCTCCTGCAATTTATTCACACACTGAAAGAACGCAATCCCGCTGCTTTTGCGCGCATTCAATACATCGAACAGCCCACCGCGCGTGACCTTGCCGCCGACCGGCACAACGTCATGCACCAAGCCGCCAAACTTGTTCCGGTTGTCATTGACGAATCTCTTACCGGTCTGGACATGCTGCTGCTGGCGCGCGAAATGGGTTACACCGGCGTCGCGCTAAAAGCATGCAAGGGTCAGTCGCAAGCCGTTCTTATGGCTGCTGCCGGTCAAATCCACAAAATGTTTTTGTGCGTGCAAGATCTCACCTGCCCCGGCGCTTCGCTCATCCAATCCGCCGGCCTGGCCGCTCATGTACCCGGTGTCGCGGGTATTGAAGCGAATGCCCGCGAATACGTCCCTGCCGCTAACCAGCCTTGGCAGGAACGCTTTCCGGGAATCTTCAAAATTGCCAATGGCCGCATGGCTACCGAAACCCTCACCGGTTTCGGTCTGGGAGCGGTATGATCGCGTTCGCGCTCGCCCTATTCCTCAGTCCTGAACTGTTCCACCAGCAGTGTGCCTCCTGTCACGGTGGCGATGCTCGCGGCACGGCGAAAGGTCCCGGCCTGGTTGGAAATCCTCATATTGCCGCGCAAAGTGCCGAACAGCTTCAGTCATTTCTGCAGCATGGCAACCCTGGGTCAGGAATGCCCGCCTTCAATGATCTTCCTCCCGCCGATCTCATATCTCTCGTCAATTACCTCCGTTCTCTCAACCTCAACACCCCTCCCGTAGGTAGCGCGAGTTTACCTAAACTTTCTTGGCGCCCGCCTCAGCCTGGTGACTGGCTCACCTACAACGGCAATCTCTCCGCCAATCGCTATAGCGAACTTCAGCAGATCACTACCGCCAATGTCGCGAATCTGAAACTGCAGTGGATCTTTCCCACTCACTATTTCGGCCTCGAAACCACCCCACTGGCCGCCGATGGTGTGTTGTATTTCACCGCGCCAAATCAAGTCTTCGCGATTGACGCTCTTAGCGGCGCTCCGTTGTGGACCTATGCGCGTCCACCAACGACCGGCCTCACCGGCGATGCCAAGCTCGGCACCAACCGCGGCGTCGCACTGCTCAATGACAAAGTCTTCTTCGTTACCGACAATGCTCACCTCCTTGCACTCAGTCGCTCCAGCGGAGATCTTCTTTGGGAGGTACCGATGGCTGACGAGCGCCAGGAATACGGAGGCACCCTAGCACCGCTGATTGTCGATGACAATGTCATCGCGGGAGTTGCCGGAGCGGACGAAGGAATTCGCGGCTTTGTAGCTGCATTTAAGGCCAGCACGGGCGCTCTCGTGTGGCGTCGCTGGACCATTCCGCTTCACGGAGAAAAAGGCGCCGAAACTTGGCAGGGAGATGAGCCTCTATTGGGAGGAGGCTCAACCTGGCTCACCGGCTCCTACGATCCCATCAGCGCCACTCTTTACTGGCCCACTGGCAATCCGTTTCCCGATTCTGACGATCGCGGCCGCCCCGGCGATAATCTCTATACCGATTCGATTCTCGCTCTCAATGCCAAAACGGGTGAATTGAAGTGGCATTATCAGTTCACTCCGCACGACCTGCTTGACCGTGACGCCACAGAGCCGCCCGTACTTGTTGATACAACCTACCGAGGGACTCTCCGTCATCTCCTACTCCATTCCGATCGGAACGGCTTCTTCTACGTTCTCGATCGGACCAATGGCGAACTTCTGCTCGCCAAGCCTTTTCTCCGTAGAGTCGATTGGGCTCATTCCATCGGCTCCGACGGCCGGCCCGTCGTCATAGATCCAAACGGTTGCCCCTCTGATGCCGCCAATTGGGATTCCACCGCCTTCAGCCCTCTCACCCACCTCTACTACTTTCTCGCTCTCGAAGAGTGTGTCGGCAAACCGGTGGGTTATCCCGATGAAACCGGCCAACGCTTCCTGCGCGCCATCAATATAGAAACGGGCGAAATTGTCTGGGAGGTCGCGCAACCTGGACCGGCGCGCGCCAAGACCTGGACCGGCGTTCTCGCAACCGCCGGTGGACTTGTGTTCTATGGCAAGCCCAACGGTGGCTTTGACGCAGTCGATCAACGCACCGGCGAAACCCTCTGGCATTTCCCGACCAACGTCCGCATGAAAGCACCGCCCATCACCTTTACGGTCAATGGCAAGCAATACGTAGTCGTGGCGGGAGGGCCCAATCTCTTATGCTTTGCTCTTTGAATCCAGAAGCGATCGCTCAAACCTATTCCATTATTCGCCGTTATATTCGCCGCACGCCTGTGGTAGAAATCGATTCCACGGATTTCGGCTTGACGGCGTGTTCTCTCAGTTTCAAATTAGAGCTCTTGCAGCATGCCGGCTCCTTCAAAACCCGCGGCGCTTTCGCAAATCTTCTGACGAGGCAAATTCCGCCCTCGGGTGTTGTGGCAGCTTCGGGGGGCAATCACGGCGTGGCTGTTGCTTATGCCGCTCACAAACTCGGCATTCCAGCTAAGATTTTCGTCCCGACTGTCACACCGGATACCAAGATCGCACGCCTGCGCGAATGCGGAGCAGCGCTCGAAATCGTCGGTGATCGTTATGACGACGCTCTACAGGCCAGCCGTCAGTGGGCTGCCGAATCGGGGGCGCTCGAAATCCACGCCTATGACCAGTTTGAAACTTTGCTAGGCCAAGGGACGGTCGGTTTGGAATGGGCCGCGCAGGCGCCGCGCCTCGATACTCTCTTAATCGCTGTCGGTGGGGGCGGTCTCATTGGGGGAATCGCCGCTTGGTATCGCGAGCACGTCAAGATCGTCGCCGTTGAACCAGCCGCCGCTCCCACGCTCCACAAGGCCATGCAAGCGGGCAGGCCAGTCGATGCGGAAGCGGGCGGCATCGCGGTGGATTCGCTTGCTCCGCGCCGCGTCGGTGAACTGATGTTTCCTTTTGCCCAAAAGTTTGTCGATCAAGTCGTGCTGGTTTCAGACGATGAAATTCAAGCTGCCCAGCGTCGCCTCTGGCAAACACTGCGCATCGCCACTGAGCCCGGCGGAGCCGCTGCTTTCGCCGCTCTTCTGGCGGGCCGCTACGCTCCACAGCCCGGCGAACAAATCGGCGTTCTTCTTTGCGGCGGCAATACGAATGCCGTGAATCTATGAGTGCGCTTTGCGTGGTTCAGACTGTAATTGCTCAAGGATGCGGCGCGCCAGCCCTTGCGTCTCACCGAAGGAATTTAGATACTCCTGGAATTTGTGATTCAATTCAAGCGCCGCTTCTGGGGACAGCCGGGAACGGATAATCATGTCGCGAATGTGGACGGGATTAGGCAGCAGCGCTTCCTCCCGCAACTCTTCCAGCGCGGTGGAAGGTTGGTAGTGGTACATGTTGAACCTCGGTACTAATTTAGCGCTTTGGGGAGTGCCATGGACCTTGCGCGTCCCTAAATCTGACCAGTACCACATTCCTGGTAACCGCCACTCGCGGGACCGCGTAACAGTAAGGAGGGAATACACTAGAAGTTGATCCTAAGCAAAGTTGTACTACTGAATAGCGTTCTACTATCCTTCTTTCTTTTCCTGGAGCCGTCGGCGGCATTCGGCGCATCGCAAGCCGCCAAGCGCATACATTCAGAGATAGACGAAAGCCGGACATTCGCGTTAAACGGCAATGTTCGCCCGGTCGTTGCGTTAGCTTTGGCCCGGGATCAAGGGGCGACGCCCGGTTCGCAAGCGATGCCGCGCATGTCGTTACATTTCTCATTAACGGCCGCGCAGCAGGCGGATTTGAAGCAATTGCTTGCGGCGCAGCAAAACCGCCGTTCTCCGCAATACCGCAAGTTCCTGACGCCGGAAGAGTATGCCAACCGCTTTGGCCTCAATACTGCCGATATCTCGAAGGTCACGCTTTGGCTTGAGAACAATGGCTTTTCAAACGTGCAAGCGGCGCGCAGCCGGGCCTGGGTGAGCTTCTCTGGAACGGCCGCGCAAGCGCAAGCGGCCTTTCATACATCCATTCATAAGTTCGCGCTCAACGGTGAGACGCATGTCGCAAATGTCGATAGCCCGCAATTGCCAAAGGCGTTAGAGCCGGTGGTGGAGAGTATTGCCGGTCTGCACGATTTCCGTCTGAAACCGCACTTTACCGCCGGCAGTGGAACGACCTATTTAGTCCCCGACGATTGGGAGACCATCTACAACGTCAAGCCGCTTTACGGTGCGGGCTTGGATGGAAGTCCGATCAGCGGCCAAACATACTCGATTGTCGTCGTGGGCCAAAGCGCTGTGCAACTGAGCGACATCGACGCGTTTCGGGCCGCCGCCGGCCTGGCCGTGAAGGATCCCACCGTGCTCGTGCCGCCGGGCGATAGCGGTCCCGCCCCAGCCAACGGCAATAACGATGAGTCGGAATCCGATCTGGATTTAGAGTGGGCCGGCGCGATTGCGAAGAATGCCAATATCTTGTTCGTCACTGCTAGTAGCGCCGAAATTGCCGTTGCTTACGCGATTGACAACGATGTCGCGCCCATCCTCAGCACATCTTATGGCTCGTGCGAGCCCGATCTGATGGCCAGCGAGTTCAGCACCGAAAATAATCTTTTCGCGCAAGCCGCCAGCATGGGTATGACAATCCTCGCGGCAGCCGGAAACGCGGGAGCGGCCGATTGCGACACAGGAAGTATTGCCACCCATGGCTTAGCGGTCGATTTCCCCGCTTCGTCTCAGTATGTTACCGGCATCGGCGGCACCGAGTTTAATGCGAACGGCGCAACCTACTTCGCTTCGACAAACAACAACGCGGGTGGTTCGGCCTTGTCCTACATACCGGAGATTGTGTGGAACGATTCAAACCAGGCCGCTACCGGCGGCGGCGTCAGCACTCTGGTCACCAAACCGAGTTGGCAAACCGGAACCGGGGTTCCGAACGACGGATACCGCGATGTTCCCGACATCACTTTCACCGCATCGAAGATTGTAGACGGACTGCTGTTCTGCAGCGCCGGTTCATGCACCAGCGGCTTTCTCAATTCCAGTTCCACGCCGACCATAGGTGGCGGCACTTCGGCCGGACCACCGGTTTTTTCGGGAGTGTTGGCGCTGCTGGTGCAAAAAACGGGAACACCGCTGGGGCTGCTGAATCCAAATCTGTACTCGCTGGCCGCGATTTCGTCCACTGTTTTCCACGACGTCACCCAGGGCAACAATCAGGTCACGTGCCAAGGCGGTTCCACCGGTTGTCCGGCCACGAGTTCCAGCCAGACAGGGCTCATTGGATATTCCGCCGGCATTGGCTATGACCAGACCACAGGCTGGGGCTCGATCGACGCGCACAATTTCGTTGAGCAATGGTCGGGCGATATCGTTGTCACCGCAAACCCCACTTCGCTATCCGTGCAACCAGGCAGCACCGCAACCGCCACCATTGGCATCTCCCCGGTTAACAACTTCAGCGGAACAGTGTCGTTCGCTTGTTCGGTTTCGAGCACGTTGACGAATGTGTTGACCTGCTCGCTTCCCAATACCACGGTCAATACTTCCGGCAGCACAACCCTCACCGTGACCGCCGCGAGCCTGTCACAAACACCTCCGCTGCGAATGTTTCGCCAGATGCCTCCGTTGAATCCCGGGTGGTTAGTGTTTCTATTGGCGCTTTCTATGGCGACCTATACTCTATGTCGCTGGCGTTTCCTCGATCGCCGATCGATTTACATCTGGGGCGCTGCGGCATTGCTGATTCTTACTTTTGGCGCGGTGAGTTGCGGTAACAGCGCCGCCACCGGCGCGGGAACCTTGGCCATACAGTGCACCATTCCGCAAAACGCCCAAGTCGGCATCCCGTATGTCGGTAGTTGCGTGGCCAGCGGTGGCCAAACGCCCTATACCTATACGGTTAGCGCCGGCACACTGCCGCCGGGCTTGAGCCTGAACGCATCCGGTGGCGAGATTACCGGTACGCCGACGGCTGCCGGCGGCAACATGTTCACCATCAATGTGGCGAGCAGCAATTCGCAAAATGCGACCGAAATGATAGGGCTGAATGTGGCTCCTCCGTCTCCCCAGTCGGGCACTGTTACGGTGACTGCGACGAGCGGGGGAATTGTGAACACCGTGACGATTCCCGTGACCGTGCTGTAGTTATTAGCCCTCGGAAATAATCTGTTCCGACTCAAACTGGTTGCGGAATTCTATCTCGGCCGAATGCAGAAGTTGCATTGCCTCGCGTTCGCTTTGTGCGACGGCGAGCAGGATATCCGCGATGGCATCAACGGCGCCGGTATAGGCATTGTTGCCCGTCAAGGCGCGATATTTCTTAGCGATTTCTTCACCGCGGCGCTTGCGCTCTTTCAAAGTGGGCATTCTCAGCAACGATGATATCCGATAGGAGCGCTAAAATTGAAGCTAGCCGTCTCGACATACAGGTGATTTCAAAATGAGCATCGCATGGCCATAGCCGAGCGCTGGTGGCCAAAGTCGTTTCTCGCACTGCGCAACTATTCCAGGCACGATTTCAGTGCCGATCTGCTAGCGGGGTTGACCGTCGGCTTAGTGGCGCTACCGCTTTCCATGGCCTTTGGCATCTCTTCGGGCGTTGCTCCGCAAGCCGGCATTTATACAGCGGTCATCGCTGGTTTCATGATTTCCGCCTTCGGCGGCTCGCGCATGCAAATTGGCGGGCCGACGGGCGCTTTCGTAGTGATCGTGGCGGGTATCGTCGCCAAGTTCGGCATCGCCGGCCTGAGCCTGGTGACGTTGATGGCAGGCATCATGCTCGTGATCATGGGTGTGACGGGATTGGGGGCAGCGGTCAAATTCATTCCGCGCCCCGTCACCATTGGATTCACGAACGGCATCGCGCTGCTCATCGCTTCCACCCAAATTAAAGACTTCTTCGGATTGACGACCGGCCCGGTACCCAGCGTTTTCATCCCACGCCTAAAAGTGTTGGCGGAAAGCTTCGCAACGTTGAGCTGGCAGGCTTTGGCGATCGGTGCCTTTTCGCTGGCATTCATCATTCTTTGGCCGCGCGTGACGAGACGAATTCCCGGCTCGATTATCGCGCTGCTGCTGGCGACCTTCGCCGTGGCCGTGTTGAAACTGCCTGTCGAAACAATCGGCAGCAAGTTCGGCGGCATACCCAGCGGCTTCCCGCATTTTCGGTTCCCCGAGTTCCATTCGGAACACATTCTGCCGTTGATCTCGCCTGCCTTCACGGTGGCGCTGCTGGCGGCGGTGGAGAGCCTCTTATCCGCCGTGGTAGCGGATAGCATGAGCGGTGACCGGCACAACTCGAATGTAGAACTCGTAGCACAGGGACTGGCGAACATGGTTTCGCCGCTGTTTGGCGGAATTCCCGCTACCGGCGCCATCGCACGCACGGCGACCAACATCCGTTCGGGCGCGCGCACGCCCGTGGCTGGAATGATTCATGCGTTGACGCTGCTGGCCATTCTGCTGGTAGCTGCGCCGCTAGCGCGTTTCGTACCGCTGGCCGCGCTGGCCGCTATTCTCTTTGTGGTGGCGTACAACATGGGCGAGTGGCGCGAGATCGGTACTATCGTGCGCCTATCCCGGCAGGATATCGCGGTATGGGCGGCCACGTTTTCTTTGACCGTGCTGGCCGATCTTACGGTTGCCGTAGAGGTGGGTATGATGCTGGCCGCGCTGCTTTACATTTACCGTATCTCGCAAACAACGACAGTTGTTCCGGTGACGGGAGAATACATCGAAGAGAGCCGGCCGCACATCCTGCAAGATAAGCAAGTGCCGCCCTATGTGACCATCTTGCGCATCCACGGGCCATTTCTGTTTGGCACCACTGAGAAACTGGAAGACGCGACCGCCGATCTGCAAGGCTATGGCCAAGTGGTCATCGTGCGGCTGCGCAACATGACGGCGCTGGATGGCACCGGCTTGCACGCCCTGGAGGTTTTAGCCGGACGTTTGCGCAAATCGGGCCGCACGCTGCTGTTGTGCGGCGCCCGCGATCAGCCCTTAAACATGCTGCACAGCGGCGATTTCTTGGACGAACTCGGGCGCGATAATCTGTGCCTTCATGTTGAGGCGGCGCTCGAACGCGCCAGACAGATTTATGCCTCCTTCGGCGGGGTGGGTTCGGAGATGGCCGAGGACTTTTCGCGCAGCAATATGTAATACGTTGGGTACACTGAACCCATGCGAATTGTTGCCGCCGCGCTGCTGCTTGTCTCCGCTCTTCCTGCTTGCGCTCAGGATGTCAAGGGCGCAGTCCTAAAACACCTGAAAGTTTCCAAAGAATTCACCCTCAAGGTCGCCGAAGCCATGCCCGCCGACTCTTACGATTTCAAGCTGACGCCGCCGCAGATGAGTTTCGGTGGCCAGATTACCCATCTTTCGCAAGGTCTGGATTTCTTCCTAAGCCCTTTTTCAGGAGAGAAACCGGGCGACGCCAAGCCCGCTTCGAACTCGAAGGCGGATGTAATCGCCTTCGTCAAGGTTTCCTTCGATAAGGCCATTGCACGCGTAGAAGCCATCAAGCCGGGCCAGTTGACGACCACCTTCAAGACGGACGAGGGTTCGCAGACTGGTTTGGACTTGTTGCTCGGCATGCTCGATCACACTACCCACCACCGCGCGTCGGCGGAGATGTATTTGCGGGCGAAAGGAATCACGCCGCCGCAATACGATTTTTAGAGAAATGCCCCACCAATTCACCACCTCCTATATAGCCGATTCGCTGTCGCTTTTCCGTCACTACAAAAAGCTGGTGGAAGGGGCGCTGGAGCAAGTTACCGATGAGCAGTTGACGGCAACGCTCGATCCGGAAATGAACTCGATCGCGCAAATTGTGAAGCACATGGCGGGCAACATGCGCTCGCGCTGGCGCGATTTTCTCACTACCGATGGCGAAAAGCCCGACCGCCACCGCGATAGCGAGTTTGTGGATGCTCCGCCGACACGCGCGGCACTGCTGGCAACCTGGGAAGACGGTTGGCAACAGGTATTCGGAGCGCTGGAACCGTTATCGGATGCGGACCTCGGGCGCACGGTGTTGATTCGCGCTGAAGCGCACTCCGTCATGCAGGCCATCAACCGCCAAATGGCCCACTATTCCATGCATTGCGGGCAGATCGTTTTGCTGGCAAAACATTTTGCCGGTGGTGAGTGGAAATCTTTGAGCGTGCCGCGCAACCGGTCGGCGGAGTTCAATCGCGCCGTGCAGGCGGGCGAGAAGAGCCAGCGGTAGCGGGCTAGATTTCCATGCGAGACAATCGTCTCATGGAAACCGGCCACCGTTCGCGATCCTGAGAAGAGGTGCCCGATGGCCGCCGTATGAAGCCCTCCGAAGCCCTCACAACCCACCGCGCAGCTTTGCGGCAAATCGTTAGCCGCTATGGATTATCCCGTCCGCGCGTCTTCGGATCGGTCTTGACAGGCACTGACACCGAGGAGAGCGACCTTGACTTACTGGTCGATCCGGCGGAGTCCACCACGTTGTTTACGATTGTAGGTTTACAAATTGACGCTGAGAAGTTGTTGGGGGTGACTGTTTCCGTGCTGACTCCGAACGGCCTGCCGCCCAAGTTCCGTGACCGGGTGTTGCAACAGGCCGAACCTCTATGAGGCGCCCGGATCGCGTGGAAAACTTTTGGAACATATCGCCGAAGCCATCGCGCGCGCTACACGCTACCTTCAGGAGATCGATACTTTCGCCACCTTTCAGGAGGATCAGCGCAGCCAGGACGCAGTCGTTCGGAACATTGAAATTATCGGCGAAGCAGCGACTAAGATTCAGAAATTGGCTCCAGACTTCGTCGCTGGCCATGGTGAACTTCCCTGGGCGCAAATGCGCGCGATGCGTAATCTGGTAATCCACGAATACTTCTTTCTGGATTTGAAGATCGTTTGGAGTACCGTCAAAGACGATCTGCCCCAACTGAAAAAGATGATTGACGGGTTGCTGGCCGAGGGCAAGCGCGGGGCCGAAGCATAAGGCGACCAAGATTGCCGGCCCCTAACGGCACATTCTTTAATACAAAGAAATTCACCCGCGATTTACAGTTTCTTCGCATAATGGTCAAAGGACTTACGGATGCCTGTAACCTTAAGCGCTGAAGAAACGAAGAAACTGA
The DNA here is from genome assembly GCA_963764105.1 of Bryobacterales bacterium. Classification (GTDB taxonomy): domain Bacteria; phylum Acidobacteriota; class Terriglobia; order Bryobacterales; family Bryobacteraceae; genus Bog-105. The sequence continues at coordinate 8,044 of CAVXRP010000008.1, read as the reverse complement.
ACGATTATTGGTTTGCCGCAAATTATCTGACGGTTGGGCAAATTTATTTGTTGGATAATCCGATGCTGGATCGTCCATTGACAACAGACGATATCAAGCCCCGTCTACTGGGGCATTGGGGAACAACCGCTGGGTTGAATTTCATCTACACGCATCTGAACCGGATGATCAAGCTGCATGACCTGAATATGATTTACATCATTGGTCCAGGGCATGGCGGTCCAGGCATAGTAGCGCATACCTACTTGGAAGGCTCTTACACCGAGATTTACCCGAACATTGAATGCAACCGCGATGGTATTAAGCGTTTGTTCCGGCAGTTTTCTTGGCCCTATGGCATTCCGAGTCACGTGGCGCCTGAGACGCCGGGGTCGATCCACGAAGGTGGAGAACTGGGTTATTCGCTGCTGCATGCGTTTGGAGCAGTGTTCGACAACCCGGATTTGATTGCGACTTGCATTGTGGGCGATGGCGAAGCGGAGACAGGCGCGTGCGCCGCCAGCTGGCATTCGAATAAGTTCCTGAATCCGGCCAAAGATGGCGCCGTGCTCCCGATTCTCCATTTGAACGGCTATAAGATCGCGAATCCAACCTTGCTAGCCCGTATTAGCGATGAAGAACTGCGCGATCTTTTCGTCGGCTACGGCTATGCGCCGCGCGTGCTCGAAGGGGACGATCCGGCCAAGATGCATCAGGGCATGGCCGACGTTCTTGAAGAAATGATCGCCGAGATCAAGACGATTCAAACCCATGCGCGCAAGGAGCAAAAAACCACCCGTCCGCGCTGGCCTCTTCTCATACTGAAAACGCCCAAGGGTTGGACCGGTCCGAAAGTAGTGGATGGCAAACCGGTGGAAGGCACTTGGCGGGCGCATCAGGTGCCGGTATCGGACGTGCGCGAAAATCCGGAACATTTGAAAATTTTGGAAGATTGGCTCAAGAGCTACAAGCCGCACGAGCTGTTCGATAAGCATGGGCATTTCCGGCCAGACCTGGCGGCGATGGCGCCTACCGGTGAAAAACGCATGGGCATGAATCCGCACGCCAATGGTGGGAAGTTGATGCACCCGCTGGTAATGCCGGATTTCCGGAATTATGCGACTAAGTTTAGCGGTCCGGGCGAGCAGGAGGCGTCAGCCACGCGCGCCTTGGGCCAATTTCTGCGGGACGTGATGAAAGCCAATCTGAAAGCCAAGAACTTCCGGATATTCGGGCCCGATGAAACCGCCTCAAACCGCTTGGATGCGGTAATGGAAGTGACCGGCAAAGAGTGGATGGCGCAGATTCTGCCGGTGGACGAGCATCTGGCGACCGATGGTCGCGTGCTGGAAGTGTTGAGCGAGCACCTGTGCCAAGGCTGGTTGGAAGGTTATCTGCTCACTGGCCGGCATGGCTTCTTTTCCTGCTATGAAGCCTTCATCCACATCATCGATTCCATGTTCAATCAACATGCGAAATGGTTGAAGGTGACGCGCCATTTGCCTTGGCGCGAGCCCATTGCGTCGCTGAACTATCTGCTTTCTTCGCACGTCTGGCGGCAGGATCACAATGGCTTCTCGCACCAAGACCCGGGCTTTATCGACCATGTGGTAAACAAAAAGGCCGATGTCGTGCGCGTCTATTTGCCGCCGGATGCGAACACGCTGCTGTCAGTAGCCGATCATTGCCTGCGCAGCAGGAATTACGTGAACTTGATCATCGCAGGCAAGCAGCCGGCGCCGGTGTGGCTTGACATGGATTCCGCAGTCCGGCATTGCACGCGCGGGCTGGGAACGTGGGACTGGGCCAGCGATGCGGGCGAGCCGGATGTGGTGATGGCTTGCGCCGGAGATGTGCCGACGCTTGAAACGCTGGCGGCGGTGACTTTGCTGCGCCAATATGTTCCGGATATGAAAATACGAGTCGTGAACGTTGTAGACTTGATGGCGCTGCAGCCGCCGAGCGAACATCCGCACGGCCTTTCAGACGAGGAGTTCGACGCGATTTTTACGGCAGACAAGCCCATCATCTTTGCGTTTCATGGCTATCCCTGGCTGATCCACCGTTTGATCTACCGCCGGCATGGGCAGGAGAACATCCACGTGCGCGGTTACAAAGAAGAAGGCACGACAACGACTCCTTTTGATATGACCGTGTTGAATAACATGGACCGCTTCCAACTGGCGTTTGATGCTATCCGGCGCGTGGCGCGGCTGCGATCGATTGTAGGCCGTGAATCAGACCGGCTCCAAGACAGCCATCAGCGGCATAAGGCATTCGTGATGCAAAACGGCGAGGATATGCCTGAAGTGCGCGACTGGAAGTGGAAGGCCTGAGCCGTTGGCGAATGAACGGCTGATCCTTTCGCTGAATTGCGGATCGTCATCGCTGAAGTTTGGCGTGTATCGAGTAACCGCGAAAGATCCCGAGTTGGTGTGTCAAGGCGAGGCGGAGGAGATCGGGCGGCCTAATGGCAGCTTTTGGTTCAAGCACGGTGACGTGAAGGATCAGCAGCAGCGTGTATACGCCGATCATGGCGAAGCTTTGACGCACGCCCTGAAGCTACTCGAGCAGCAGGCGATCAAGCAGTTCTGGAAGGCTGGGCACAGGGTGGTGCATGGGGGACCGGAAGTGCGGGAGCATCAGGCGCTGACGCCCGAGGTGCTTGAAAAATTGCACGCGGCGGTGCCATTCGCGCCCTTGCACCTGCCGGCTTCGCTCCGGGTGATAACGGCGATTTCGGGCAAGATGCCGGACTTGCCGCAAGTAATTTGTCTCGATACGGCTTTTCATCGCAGCATGCCGGATGTGGCGAAGACGTTCGCGCTGCCTGCGGAAGTACGCCAAAAAGGGGTGGAGCGTTACGGGTTTCACGGGCTGTCTTTGGAATCGATTCTCGCGCAGTTGGAACAGGTACCCGATAAGTTGGTGGTGGCTCATTTAGGCAACGGCGCCAGCATCACGGCCATACGCAACGGCAAGTCAATCGATACAAGTATGGGATTGACGCCCACCGGCGGCGTCATGATGGGAACGCGCACTGGCGATCTGGACCCGGGCGTAATGATCTTCCTGGCGCGGCATGGGTTTGCCCAGCCGGACGAATTGGAAGATCTGGTGAATCGAAAATCAGGGTTGCTCGGCGTATCCGGAAAAAGCAGCGACGTGCGGCAATTGCTCGAGTCGCGAGACAGCGCGGCTGCGGACTTGGCGCTGCGCATGTTCTGCTATCAGGTGCGCAAGACCATCGCCGCCATGGCTGGTGCGCTGGGCGGTCTGGATCTGCTCGTGTTTACCGGTGGCATCGGAGAACATGCGGCAGAACTGCGCCGCGAGATTGGCGGACTTCTGCAATGGATGAGTCCGTTTGAGACCCGCGTTTTACCAGCGCAAGAAGACCTGCAGATTGCCAGGATTGCGTTGGCTTGTGCGCCGCCCGCCTAGTTCGATTTTTTGCGATAGTGTAGGGCCATGTCAATTCCTACCGAACCCGTCGGCTCGTTGCCACGCCCTGCCAAGCTGCAGGCCGCACTTGCCAACTATGACGCACACAAAATTTCGAAGGAAGAGCTCAAGGCGGAACAGGATGCCGCCTGCCGCGATTCGATTTTACGGATGGAGGCAACGGGCTCGCCGATTGTCTCCGACGGGGAACAGCGGGCGTCCAGCTTTGCGACGTATCCGCTGACCGACACGCTGGCCGGAACCGGGCTGGCGGAGAACCTGGCCGGGGATGGCCAGTATTTCGCCATCTTTACGGATGGGCATCACCGGCAACTGCCAAGGTTGATTGGCGGGCCGTTCCGCTACAAGACATATGCGGCGGAGTATGTGAAAGAGGCGATGAAAATCGCGACCAGGCCCTTGAAGCAGGCGGTGATTGCGCCCTCCATGCTGGCGTTGTTGTATCCGCTGGATGGCGAAATTGCCGGCTATTCTCGCGAGCAATTTCTCGCCGACCTATGCAATGAGTGTGAAAAAGACATACGGCGATGCTTTGACGCCGGCGCGGCGCGCGTATCCATCGACTTCACGGAGGGGCGGCTGGCTTGCAAGAACGATCCGCGGAATCCGTGGACTGGGCGTAAAATGCTAAGCCACTTTATCGAATTGAACAATCGGGTGATTGATCGCTTCACGGCAAAGGAGCGGAAGAATATCGGCGTTCATACGTGTCCAGGTGGAGATTGCGATGCCACGCACAGCGCGGACGTGGATTACGCGGATCTTCTGCCCAGTATGTTCAAGATGAATGCGGGCTACTTCCTAATTCAGCTGGCGAGCGAAAGCGACAAAGAGCGGGTATACAAGCTGATTGGAGAACACAGCCGGGAAGACGCGAACGGCGTGCAGCAGGTGGCGTTTATCGGCGTGATCAATCCATTGAGTCCGCGTGTTGAGACGCCAGAAGAGGTATGCGCGGATTTGCTCCTGGCAGCGAAACATATTCCCAAGCAGAGATTGGGCGCGACCGACGATTGCGGTTTTTCGCCTTTTAGCATCGACGTGAAGCCGAAGCACGGATCGCCGGATGTGGCGCGCGACATCGCATTCCAGAAGATTGCGGCGCGGGTGAAGGGAGCACAGATGGCATCGGAGAAGTTGGGGATGGCGAAGGCGGCTATGGGGGCGTAAGATCGCCTAGCAGTCGAGATCCTTCGGTATCATGGGGACGTAATGGCTGAAGCGCTTTACCAACGCGACCCCGATATGGGGCGGACCGTGGTGGAAGTGGTTGATGAGCAGGTCGCTCGCAGCCAGCGTAGGCCTACGTCCCTGGGCCGTCGGCTGTTGGAGGCACGCCGCGGAATAGAGCGGTCAGGGGCGCCATTGCTCAACGCGGAGCAGATAGCGCAGGAACGGTCGGAGCGGCGAGGAAACGAGCCCAGTTGCGGGCGATGATGGTCCGCTCTTTTCCCGACAGCGGGGTTTTGATCAGTGCGGCGCGAAGCCGTCCCCCGTTTGATCTGATTGCATTTAACGATCTTGACGACTCGAGCCGGGTCTTTCTAACTAGCCCCTTAATACGCTTGGAAACAGAGCCGAAGGCCTCCTACATGGGCCGGTCGGAAGAGTTTGCGTTCTACCAGGAGTTTTTCGCGAGCCCCGACCGTCGAGTGGTGCTGGGCTTGGGAAAAGATGGAGGAGATCGCTTAGCGGGAGGCCCTCGCTCACGGTCTGAGCGCTTTCGATGCGATGCATGTGGCAGCTTCGCATTTGTTGGCGGCCGACGAATTGATGACGACTGAGCGCCCGGGGAAAGCGATCTACCGCACGTTGTTGGTGCGAGTTTCGTACTTATACGCTGGTTCGGAGAACCAGTTTCAGCCATAGAGAGTGCCTTGGCCCATTTGGGAAAATGGCTCGGCAGGCCTGATTTGCAGAATTTACTAGTCATGAAGTTCGGCGGCACCAGTATGGGTAGCGCTGAACGAATGCGGGTAGCGGCGAAGATCATCGCGGAGCAGCGGAAGCTACGGCCGCTGGCGGTGGTGGTGTCGGCAATGTCGAAGGTGACGGATTTATTGCTTGAGACGCTGCGGCGCGCCGAGGTGGGGGACACAACGTCGGTGGGTGCCGGCGTGGAGACGTTGCGCGTACGGCACTTTGAAGCGGCTGAGGAGTTGTTGGGGCAGGATGCCGCGGCCGAAGAAGACATTGCCAACCTGGTGAGTGAATTCCAACGAATCGCAAATGGCATTTTGATGCTGGGAGAACGGCCGCCGCGGTCGGTGGACGAGGCGATCGCGATTGGCGAAAGACTGTCGGCGACGCTCTTGGCAAGGTTTTTGGAAGCTTCCGGCACCAAAGCATTGGCGGTGAATGGCGGGGATGTGATCGTGACCGACGCGGTCTTTGGGAATGCTTCGCCACAGATGGCGGCCACGCGAGAGAAGTGCGAGGTGAAGCTGGCGCCGCTTATCGAACGGGGAGTCGTGCCAGTGGTGACTGGCTTTAATGGCGCCACGGCGGATGGCAGGCCGACCACGCTAGGGCGCGGAGGATCTGATTTCTCGGCCTCGATCCTGGCAGCCGTGCTGGATGCGCAGGAATTGTGGATCTGGACGGACGTAGATGGGATTATGACCGCCGACCCGCGACTGGTAAAGGATGTTGCTGTGCTCGAAGAAGTGACGTATGCGGAGGCGGCGGAACTGGCCTATAACGGCGCAAAAGTCCTCCATCCGCGAACGTTGGCGCCGCTGGTAGAAAAGCAGATTCCGGTGTGGAGCAAGAATAGCTTTGCGCTGCACAAACCAGGGACGAAGATTGTTTCGCATTTCGATGAGCCCAAGGGCGCCCGTGCGGTGACGTCGATGTCGGATGTGGCGCTGGTATCGATGGAACCCGCTAATGCGGTGCTGAGCGGAACGCGCTTGATGGCGCGGGCATTGGATGCGCTGGCGCTCGCCAACGTGGAGATTTTAGTGTTGACGAGTTCAAGTTACCGGCAGACGTTCTGCTTTCTGATCCGTAGGCATGACGTAACCCCTGCCATGGAGGCGCTGGAAGCGAATCTTTCGATTGAGCTGGCGCATGGGTATCTGAAACCGATCGAAGTGGATGAGAACGTTGGCCTGCTGGCTGTAGTGGGCGAAGGTATGCGCGGCACGCCGGGATTAGCGGGTCGGGTATTCACGGCAATTTCGCGTGAAAACACCAACATCATCGCAATCGCCCAAGGTTCGAGCGAGCTAACGATCGGCATTATTGTGCGGCTCGATATGTTGGATCGGGCCGTGAGAGCAGTACATGAGGAATGCCAACTAGGCAAGATTGCCGCGAACCTGCCGCTCACTTGACACCCACCTTTCGCAGGCTTAGGCGATATCGTCGGAGTTGGACGAATCGTCGTAACTGGTATCGGAATCGTTTGAATCGTCGTAATCGGCGTCTTGGGTTTGGGTATCGTCGCTGTTGTTCGCTTGGTCGGGAGAATCGTAATAGTTATTTACTACAGTCTCTTCGACAGGTGCGCCACCCGTGAATCCGGCTTGACCTAAGCCACCGCCAAAGCCACTCCCGTAACCCGGGTGTTCAAAGAGCGAGCGGATCCCCTCGAACGCTAACGCGCCAGCAGCAACACCGGCGGCGGTCTGCGCAGCCCCGCGAAGAAAGCCACCTCCGGAACCCTGCATGAAGGAAGGCGACGCCGCAGGGGCAGCTGGGGCATATTGCGGCTGCTGCGGCTGAGTTTGATAGCCGCCACCAAGGAAGCTTCCGCTTGACGCCGCGGGATACCCTGGCTGAGGGGCGCGCTGTTGCAAATCGCGAATCTGCTGCTGGGCCTGCTGCAGCGCCATATTCTGGATGAGCACAGTCTGTGTCATCAGGTACAGCGCGTCCGGGCGGGAGCCGATGTTCTTACGGATGAATTCTTCGGCTTCAGGGTCGCGCGGCGGCGCGGGGGTTTGGGCGATCTTGGCTGCCAGATCGGCTAAGAGGCGTTGTTCGTCAGGGGTCACGGTATGTTTTTCCTCAACAAATGAGAAGACGCGTTTTGGCGGCTTTCGTTCCCGTACTAGCAGTTTGTTCCGCCGCGTACTGGAATGGGTTGTCCAATTACATTTCCATTATGGCGCGAAAATTTGGTCGATTTCGCTCAAACAAAGGGACTTTCTATGATTTAAGCAGTGCTTTCTTCGCTCTATTCAGTTCGGATAAATGGACCGGAACATGCACCCTAAGCCATTAAAATAAAGGAGTTTACTCTGATACCTCTAGCGCGCCTATTCCTTGCGCCGCCATGCAATTTAAGAGGACACTGCATTCAGTAGCCGCGGAACATTTACCTCTTCGGCCTTATTTTAGGAGAAATATTCGAATGCAATTCTCAAAATCAATTATGTTTGCCGCCGTGGCGTTGATCGCTCCGCTTGCGATGCAGGCCACTCCGTTAAACATCGCTCCCATCACCACAGCCGATGGGGCACTCACATTCAGCAACTTCAACTGCGGTACCAGCTTCAGTGGCGCCGGTTCGTCTACCGGCACATGCGCCGCTATGAACGTCACTCTGCTTCCTGGTATTGACGGTATCCGGTTCCAAGAAGGCCTAAATGCC